>NZ_JBMEZZ010000003.1:0-615909 GCF_048822415.1 Klebsiella sp. C360 | reverse complement strand
GGAGAACCGTGCACCCGCCTGTACCTCACTGGTCTATGTCGACGATGCGACGAGCCCCCTGATGCAGCTTCGTTTCGTTAAATCGGAATCCACCTTCACCTATTCATGCCACTTTCAAATGATGGCGTGGAGATCGCTCTGTGGTCCTTACGCCTGATGTCACCTTATATTGATTGAAGCGTCGCAAGCGCCGAAAGCAGGATACCGATAACGACCGGATAAAAAGCGCAGGAAATCAGGAATTCAGCTACCTTATGACCTTCACTTTGTATATGAATAGTTCTTCCTATACTTATCAGAGAGGCAAAAAAACCGATCGTCGCCACAACGGCGATGAAAGTCAGAATGCAATACAGCGTTAACCCGCCAGCCTCTCTTTTCTCAAGGCAACCAAACATCGCCAGCGCCTGCAACAGGCTTAATGCGATCGCCCCGGAGCAGTTTTCACAAACCCTTCCATAGATACCAAACACTTCCCAGGCACGTTCGTTAATGCGCTTCACTCAGAACTCCTTCTATAAAATAAAAAAATAACAGGCGCTTAAGTTTTTACCTCTTCACCTTTGCAAATCTATATAAAAAATCCATTTAAAAAATGGTGTCCTCTTTTTTCAGGTATTCATAAGGGTTCACCCTTCCCTGCCCCTTTAGCGTAAAAACATCGTTATTTTCCTGCGCAGGAACCATTCAGGATATTATTAACCATCGTCTGGCGCCATGCCTAAACCCCTTTGTAGTGCTCTTTACTCAGGCCATACTTCTTCATTCTGAGATAGAGTTTTTTACGCGGTATCAGCAGATACTCCGCCACCTCATTAATACGTCCCTGGTGGATATTCAGCGCTTCGGTGATGATCTGCCGCTCGACCTCCTCAACCCGCCGATCCAGCGGCGTCGGTTCGCCGACGAGCATCTGCGGATTCACCGTTTCCGCGAGCGGTAATACCCCCACCGCAAACAGCTCGGCGGCGTTCGCCAGTTCGCGAACGTTATTTGGCCACACCCGCCGCATCATCCCCTTCAACAGACAGGCATCCACCTCGGGGACGGGATGATTCAGCCGTTGACAGGTTTTTTGCAAATAGTGATGAAACAGCGGCTCGATATCATCAGGTCGCTTTGACAGAGGCTGGCAGCCAATTTGCGTCATCGCGAAGCAGTAATAGAGTTCCGCCACTATCTGGCTGCTGGCTGCCAGCTCCACCAGCGAAGCATTACCGATACCAATCAGGCGAAAAGGCCGTTTCTCATGACTCTGCAGCTGTACCAGATGATGCTGTTGCCCGTGAGACAGATGCTCCAGGTGGCTTAAGACCAGCGTCCCGCCCTGGGCTTGCGCGATCAGTTCATTCAGCGTGTGGGCGTTAGCCGTGTTGAGTTCGCAGGAGATAAACGGACCTTCGGCGTGACGCCCTAACTGGTGCAGGTAACGCGCGCCGGTCATCCGGCCGGTTCCCGGCTCGCCGTAAAGCCATACCGCAATATCCGTCTCTGCCAGCTGCTGAAGGCGCTGGCGATACCGATCCGTCCACTGGCTGCGGCCAATAAGCTCAACCTGTAATTTTTGCTGACAATACTGGCGACGGGCGATCACCGATTGCCTCTGACGCAGCGCGGCATCCACCAGCGTGAGCAGCTTGCCTGGATCGATCGGCTTTTGCAGGAAATCCCAGGCCCCTTTTTTCACCGCCTCCACCGCCATCGGCACATCGCCGTGACCGGTGATAAGCAGAATCGGCAGCAGATCGTCATCCTGATGAAACAACGTCATTAAATCGATTCCGGAGCAGCCGGGCATGCAGACATCGCTTAAAACAATGCCGGGCCAGTCCTTTGGCACCTGTTCCCGCGCATCAAAAGGATTATTACAGGCACTGACCTGATACCCCGCTTGCTCAAGCAGCTGCGTATAGGCATCCAGCACATCGGCATCATCATCAATCAGCAGAATCGAACAGTGATTACTCAACATCTTTTACATCCGTCGAATTGAATTCCAGCACCACGCAGGCACTGCGCGTAAACGTCGACGCCAGGCGCAACGCCCCTTCCATTTGCGTCATCAGCGAAACACATATCGAAAGCCCTATTCCCAGTCCCACGGCTTTGCTGGTAGTGAACGGCTTTAACAGCGAAGGGAGTAAGGCCGCAGGCCAGCCGGGGCCGTTATCGGCAATCAACACGCACAGCCTTTCGCCCTGGATGTGCCAGCTCACGGTGATTTGCGCTGCGTGCGGGCAAGCATCAAGGGCATTTGACAGCACGTTCACCAGCACCTGATGAACACGCACTTCGTCTCCCAGGATCCAGACGGCGTCATCCGGTATCAGCAGCGTCCCCTGCTGAGGTTTATGGCGCATCGCCAGCAGTTCCCACGCCACGGTAAAGGTCTGGCGCAAATCGACCGGGTGCAGCGGCGTTTCCAGTTCTGCGCGGCGGGTAAACTGGCGCAGGGAACGGATAATCGCGTCAATGCGGTTGATCAGCCCTTCCGCTTTGCTTAACGTCGTCCGCGCCTGCTCCGCCTGCCCCTGCTCGATTGCCCTTTCTGCGGTAAAAAGATACATCGACAGCGCATTCAACGGCTGATTGATCTCATGCGCCAGGGTGGTCATCGTCTGCCCCACCACCGCCAGTTTAGCGGTCTGGATCAGCTCGTCCTGAGTGGCACGCAGATCGGCCTCAATCGCTTTCCGCTCGCCTATCTCCTGTTCAAGCTGCTGTTTTTGCGCATTAAGCTGACCCAGGGTATGGCGAAGCAAACCGGCAATACGTCCCAGCTCGTCGCGCCCGTAAACCGGAATGGTCGCTTCGGTCTGGCCCAGACCAATCTGCACCACCGCCTGATTCAGCGCGGTAAAGCGTTTCACCAGCCGCGAGCGAATAAAATAATGGTTCAGCCCCCACGCCAGCAGCAGCGCCAGCAGCGTCGCCACCAGGATTAACCCGCCGCTGACCCGGACAATCTGCCCCATACGCTGATTAAACATCTGCATCTGCTGGTGACTGCTGCCAAGCTGGGCTTCCAGCAGCGTTCTGAAGCGTCCCAGCGTCGCTTCTCTGGCCCGGCTGGCTTCCACGAGCGCTTTTTGCGCGGTAACGTAGTCGCGCATGGTGTCCGGCATCTTATTTTTCACCATGCCAATTTCCAGCAGCTCATCGATCGTTTGTCGCAGGGTAATGGTGCTCGGCCAGTCATCCAGCGCACGAATATTTTCATCCGACGTTTTCTTCAGGTTTTCCAGATAGCGGATATGCGTCTCCACCAGCATGCCGTCATCATTCCCGGATTTCAGTTCATTAAGCCTGTCGCGCAGGTCGTCAACGATCTGATTTTCAATACGCGCCAGCGTATAGACCTGCTGTTGTTCATTCTGCACTTCCCGGGAGCGTTTCAGGTACTGCGCCGCATCCCCCTGTCGGGCTTCAATCTGATCGAGCAGCGTTCCCTGTTGCCAGGTAAAATCCTGCACCAGTGAATTCAGCTCGGTGGTGAAATCATCGTGCAGCCAGTCGATCCGCGCCGAAAGCTCTCCCACCTTTTCGCGAACCAGAAACATGTTGTAGAGCACGCGATCCAGTTCCGCCAGCAGCGCGCGGCTGTCCTGCAAGATCACCGCCAGCTGCTGCCGTTCTGCCGGCGACAACCCCTGGCTCAGCCGCTCTATTTTATCCAGATGCTGGATAATCTGGTTGCGCAGCTGCAGGCGTACCGTGGTATTCGGCGCCAGCAGAAATTCATTGAGTTGATCGACCACCAGGTTGAGATTCCCTTCAATCAGAAAAGCCGAATGGATGCGCGGAAAATACTCATCCAGCGAATAGCGGATCTGCGAACTTTGCTCATGCCATGAATAGAGGCTGACGCTGCTGACAATCAGCGTCAGCAGCGCCCCCATCAGAAAAGCCCCGCGCAGGCTGCTACTGATACTGATTTGTCGCAGACGTTGCAGTATGGACCTGCCCATCATTTCAGTTCTTCCAGTTTATTAATCGCCTGCCGCTGATTGTTGAGAAACCAGAGCTGCCACTCCATCATCTGCTGTTCCGCGAAGCTCTTATTGTCGAACTGAGCCAGCCAGGCTTCATCCTCGCTGCTCGCCGGATCGACCGGCACACGGGTCAGCAACGCGCGAATCTCGGGCAGCGGACGCTTGAGACGGGCCTCCGCGCTATGCAGCGCTCGCCAGGCATCTTTTAGCTGAGCAAGACGAAAGCTGATCGCCGTATCGAACATCCGTTGCACCAGGCGCTGGCGTTTGAGGATCAGCCGATAGTTCAATGGCGGTTGATTCATCAGCACCGCCTGCTGCGCCGCCCGCGGATTGCCCGTCGCCAGGGGCGTTACAGGGTATTTCCCGGTATTGGCATCGGCGAGGATCGTCTGGCCCTCCGGGCTTAACAGATAGCGAATAAACCGCCGCGCCTCGCTGGCGTGCTGGCTGTTTTTAAGCACCGCGACATAGGTCGGCGAAACCGCCGACTGCGGGAAATAGGTAAAAGCCAGGTGCGGATCGTTCATCAGCAGATTGGCGTAGTTATCAATCACCGGACCGGCCACGCCCAGGCCGCTTTTAATCTTATCCGCCACCCCAAAACTGCGGGATGAAATGGTCACGAGATTTCCCGCACTCATCAACAGCGTTGCCCATCCCTTAATCCAGCCTTTTTGTTGCAGCAGCGACTCCACCATCAGATGGTTGGTATCCGAACGCGACGGACTGCTCATCAGCAGCGCCCCCTGATAGCGGGGATCGGTCAGATCATCCCAGTCCGCTGGCGCAGGCAGGTGCCGTGTCATCAGCGCCGGGCGATTAATCAGCAAACCGAACCCGGAAATCGCTACGGCCACGGAGGTGGAGCGAATGGATTCCGGCACCAGTTGTTGGCTGACTGCCGGCGCACCGCTGAACGGTGCCAGCTTTTTATGCTCCTGAAGATGCTGCAGCAGCATCGGCGACGAGGTCAGGATCAGATCGACATTTTCGGCATTTGCCGTGTCTAGCAGCTGTTCCAGCGAGGCGCTGGTGCGGTTGAGCGTCCTGATCGTCACTGACCCCGGCTCTTTCTGCCAGCGATCGATAATCCACACGGTGGCGCTGGGAGAAAATGTCGTCGCCATCACCAGCTCATTGCTTTGCGCCGCACAGGGTCTCAGCCAGGCGGTCAGCAGCAGCATCGCGAGCATTTTGCTCACTATCCCGCCCCGACGAAGAGACATGTTTGTGATCCCGTTCATAAATATTGAAATACCAAAAAAATTACGTTGAGACAAAACTTACCCGTTTATGACAGCTGGCGAATTAATCACCGCGAGCGGAAAAATAGCCAAACGGGCGCCCGGGAATATCGCTAAAGATTACCAGATAATGATTGGGTAATTTGTTAGAGTCCGCACAAGCCGGACATAAAATCAGCGCAACATTAATTCCGCAGGTTCTCGCTCATTCAATATGAGTCAAAATCAACCCATCAATTCATTAGTTTGAGTCAGTTTTGACTCATTTCGACGATTTGTTTTTTACGGCCGCTTATTTCACCCTTCAGGCCGAATGCTCCTGATGTTCACATCAATATAAAATACAGGTGACGACATGTTATCATTATTAAAAAAAGGGCCGTCGGCGAATACAGTTCCTGCTGAGAAAATTCAGGCAACGTATGGTCGATACCGTATGCAGGCGCTGCTAAGCGTATTTCTGGGATATCTGGCGTACTATATCGTGCGCAATAACTTCACCTTATCCACGCCCTATCTGAAAGAACAGTTAGATCTTAGCGCCACGCAGATCGGTTTGCTCAGCAGCTGTATGCTCATCGCGTACGGGATCAGTAAAGGCGTGATGAGCAGCCTCGCGGATAAAGCCAGCCCGAAAGTGTTTATGGCCTGCGGTCTCGTACTGTGCGCCATCGTCAACGTCGGGTTAGGATTCAGCACCGCATTCTGGGTTTTTGCTGCGCTGGTTGTCCTGAACGGCCTGTTTCAGGGGATGGGGGTCGGCCCCTCTTTCATTACCATCGCGAACTGGTTTCCGCGCCGGGAGCGTGGCCGCGTAGGAGCTTTCTGGAATATTTCCCATAACGTCGGCGGCGGCATTGTCGCCCCGATCGTCGGCGCCGCGTTTGCGATTCTCGGTACCGAGCACTGGCAGAGCGCCAGCTACATTGTGCCGGCCTGCGTGGCGGTGGTATTCGCCATCAGCGTACTGGTGCTGGGTAAAGGTTCGCCGCGCGAGGAGGGCCTGCCTTCGCTGGAAGAGATGATGCCGGAAGAGAAAGTGGTGCTGAAGACCAAACACGCCCGGAAAGCGCCGGAGAACATGAGCGCATTCCAGATCTTCTGCACCTACGTCCTGCGTAACAAAAACGCCTGGTATGTCTCCCTTGTGGATGTGTTTGTCTATATGGTGCGTTTCGGCATGATCAGCTGGCTGCCAATCTACCTGCTGACGGTGAAACATTTTTCTAAAGAGCAGATGAGCGTCGCCTTCCTGTTTTTTGAATGGGCGGCGATTCCGTCAACCCTGCTGGCCGGCTGGCTTTCCGATAAGCTGTTCAAAGGCCGCCGGATGCCGTTAGCCATGATCTGCATGGCGCTGATCTTCATCTGTCTGATCGGCTACTGGAAAAGCGAATCACTGCTGATGGTCACGGTATTTGCGGCGATTGTGGGCTGCCTGATTTACGTCCCGCAGTTTCTGGCCTCGGTCCAGACCATGGAGATCGTCCCCAGCTTTGCCGTTGGCTCCGCCGTGGGCCTGCGCGGATTTATGAGCTATATCTTTGGCGCCTCGTTAGGCACCAGCCTGTTCGGCGTGATGGTCGATAAAATGGGCTGGCACGGCGGGTTCTATCTGCTGATGGGCGGGATCGTCTGCTGCATCCTGTTCTGCTATCTTTCTCATCGCGGCGCGCTGGAGCTTGAGCAACAGCGTAAAAACAGCGAGCAGGAAGAGGCCCGGCTGGCGCTGGCTGACGCACAGTAAGCACCTGAACCGGGAAAACAAGAGCCAGCTTGCTGGCTCTTTTGCCGTTGAGAGAGGAATTGATGTCCGCAGCTGCTCCCGACGACGGTATAAAGCAAGTACCCCTGCCATCACTGATGCTACTGCTGAGTGGAATGAACGGCCTACTTCGCCGGGATAATCAGCACTTGACCCGGATAGATTTTATCGGGATGCGTCAGCATCGGTTTATTGGCTTCAAAAATACGTTGATAATCATTGGCAGAGCCATACATCGCTTTGGAGATAGCGCTCAGGGTGTCACCGGATTTGACCGTGTAAAAACGACTTTCCGCCCCGCTTTGCGTCACCTTAACGCCGTCACTGACCTGACCTACGCCAGTGACATTCCCGACCGCTACCAGAATTTTTTCCTTATCCTCCTGCGAAGCAACATCGCCAGTGACCGTGGCGGTGCCATCGTCCGCAACATCAATATTGACCTTTTCGGCGCCAGGCAGATTAAGACCATCGATATGTTTTTTCAGTTTATCGGCCCGCTCTTCTTTACTGTCGCCGGAGACGGCGTCCCATATTTTCTCGCCCGCTTCTTTCACAAAACTTAATAATCCCATCTTTCCATACCTCCTCGACTGTTACATGATCACATCATCATCGGACCTGTTGACCCAATGTCAGGGGGCTGGTTTGCTACCCGCCCTCGCGTCAACTGCCTGAAGCAGCACAAGCCACCATCAAAGTATAATCAATAAGCGTCAAAGTGCAGGATATTTGCCCCACTACGGCAGGAAAGTCTGTCTTCCGGCAAGGTGACACGAAATGGAAGCGGACATAGCCCCCCTGCCATGCAGAGAAATGATGGCCCCTCGTCGTACAATGGCTGGAGAGGCAATGCCCGGATAAGACGCGGACTACCTGAGCAAGATTTCAGGAGACGCCGCTTCCAGCGCCTCCTGTGAGTCACCTCGCGGCTATTCCTCGTATGCAGCGTGATGGAAATCAATTTCCCACTGCAGTACTTCACCGTAAAGCGCCGACAGCGCCTGCTTTTCCTTTTCACTCAGCGCCATGGCGCAACGGTCGAGTTCGTTCTTTAGCCAGAGCGCCTGCTGGTAGAATTCGTCCTCCGCGTGCATTTCCACCCAGCGTCGTAAATCAGCATCGCTCTGTCGATGTTCGCTCGCCCGTCGGCACCAGCGATAGTACATCCATTCCGCACCGAACATCAGGGTCACGATCTGCTCATAGCTGCCCTCGCGGGCGGTCCGCAGCATACCGTCGCGAAAACGCCGTACCCCGGGCAAATCATCCGGGTACTCAGCGGGATCGATCTGCCGCGCTGACAACACCTGCTCAAACCACGCGATCTGCGTATCAACCAGGGCATTCAGAACGCCAATCAGCCAGCGCTGCTGATGAATACCCGGCGCTTTGCTGACCCCGAGGGCAACAATCGCGATGGCCGTCGCGACAAAATTGCCCTCAAACACCAGATAGCGGTTGAAGACCGCTGTCGGCAGTCGATCCTGTTCAATATCAGTGACAAACGGGTGCTGCTGCATCGCCTGCCACGCCGGTTGATGTTCGCGCAGCAGGCGTTCGCTAAACGCTTCCATTAGGCTTCCTCCAGCGCGGCCTGAGCGACCGACATAAAATGCTTCACCCGGGCCAGCTCAACATCGTTCCACCAGACGCCATCGACCTTCATCGTACTGGCCACAATGACCCCCTGGGTCCGCCCGAGGATCTGCCTCACGTTAGCCGGCGTTACCCCGGAGCCCACCAGGAGCGGTAGCGCCGTCGCCGCGCGGATCTCGTCAATTTCCGCCATTGTGGCGCTATCGCCCGTGCGCTGGCCGGTGGCGATCACCGCGTCGGCCTCGAAGAAATCGACATCGCGCGTCAGCTCCTGAATCGAACGATCGGCGACGATGGCATGGCTACCGTGCTTGACATGGCTATCGGCAAAAACGCGAATATGCTCAGCGCGCAGCATACTGCGGTAGCGCAGCGCCTTTGCGGCCGCCCCTTCGATAAATCCTTCGTTGGCGATATAGGCGTTGGCCCACTGGTTGACGCGGACGAAATCGGCGCCGCCCGCCAGCGCGATGGCCATCGCCGGGATCGCCGCGTTAGCCAGGACGTTAATACCCAGCGGGACCGCAAACCGCTCACGAACTTTCTCGGTAATGACCGCCATCAGCGCGGAGGTTTCATGGCCGATGTCCTCAGGTTTGGAAAACGGAATATCGCCGTGGTTTTCAATAATCAGACCATGAACACCGCCTGAAATATAATTTTCAGCATCGCGAAGCGCACGCTCAACAATATCGGAGACTGATTTTCCTCGATATTTAGGCGCGCCAGGAAAAGGATCGCAATGAATAACGCCAATAACGGCTTTGTTTCGTGAAAAAATAGCTTGTATTGCATTGGTTTTTTCTGCTGAGATAGCAACCATCTTATCCATCCTGTTAAGGGAACACTATGCGTGTTTACGTTACCGGTAATATTGCCGTCGATGAAACCTGGTCCATTCCGGATATACCAAAAAAAGGCACTTCCATTCACGGCGTTAAAGTTTCGCAAGATATCGGCGGTAAAGGCGCGAATCAGGCGATTATATTATCCCGCTGTGGAATAGAGACGCGTTTAATTGCCGCCACGGGAAATGACAGCAACGGCGTCTGGATCCGCCAGCAGATAAAAAATGAACCACTGACCTTACTTCCCGACGACCCTTTCAATCAACATAGCGACACCTCGATTATTTTAAATAGCGCTGATGGCGACAATGCCATCATTACCACGACGGCGGCTGCCGACGCCTTCAGCCTTGAGGATATTATTCCGCATATGGCGGATGCCGCCGCCGGCGATATTCTGCTGCAGCAGGGCAATTTCTCCCTCGATAAAACGCGGGCGCTGTTCCGGTACGCCAAAACTCTCGGCATGACAACGGTGTTCAACCCCTCGCCCGTCAATCCTGACTTTTGCCATCTGTGGCCGCTCATCGACATCGCGGTAGTCAATGAATCCGAGGCCGAGCTGCTTCAGCCCTATGGGGTGAAAACCTTAGTGATAACCCAGGGCGCCGCTGGCGCCTGGCTGGTTCAGGCGGGACAGCGCCAGTTTTGTCCCGCCGTGCCCGCCGAGGCGCTCGATACGACCGGCGCAGGCGATACGTTCCTCGCCGTCATGCTGGCCTCCGCCCTGCTGCGCGGCGTCGCGCCGGATGACCTGGCGCTGGCGCACGCCAGCCGCGCTGCCGCCATAACCGTTAGCCGCCGGGGAACGCTCAGCGCGTTTCCCGGTAGCCATGAGCTCGCCGCCCTGTTAACCCAGGACGGCGCGCGTTGACCTACTTAAACAGCGGACGGTAAGCATCGACGTTCGCTTTGGTCACCACCGTCGCCGGAACCAGAATGGTTTTCGGCACGGTTTTTCCCGACGTGATGCTGTTCAGCGCATTCAGGGCTTCGGCGCCCATCTTTTCCGGATCCTGCTGCAGGACGGCGGTTACGTAGCCGCCGTCAATACCGGAAATCGCCTTCGCCGTCAGATCCCAGCCAAACACTTTAATATCCTTCTGCCGCCCCTGGTTTTCTACGGCGGCGATAGCGCCGAGCAGCGCGGGTTCGCCGGTGGCATAGATTGCTGTCAGATCCGGGTTGCCGGTGATCAGGTTTTCCGCCGCGGTCATCGCTTTATCCTGCACGTTCTGCCCGTCGACCACGTTAGCGATGGTAATGTTCGGATTGCTTTTTAGCGTCTCTTCGAACCCTTTCTGCCGCTGGTTCTGGATGGCCGAATTCAGCGCGCCGACAATCCCCACCCTCGCCTTGCCACCCATCTCTTTCTGCACGTAGTCCACAAAATATTTACCAATAATTCTGCCGCCTTCAATATTGTCCACGCCGACCTGGGCCGCCTGTGGTCCGGCCGGTAATACGGCATCAATCGCAATCACCGGAATGTTAGCGGCGGCGGCTTCTTTTACCGCTGGCATAATTCCGTTAACGTCGATAGCGGCGACCAGAATGCCTTTAACGCCTTGCTGAATATAGTTTTCTATCGCGTCGTTTTGCGCCACGGGATTATCGTTAGAATTGAAAATAACTAAATCCTTGCCGCTGGCCTTAGCCGCATCCTGCGCGCCTTTATTCATCAAATTAAAGAACAGCGCCTGCTGATTGATTTGCACCAGCGCATAAGTCGGACCGGCAGCGCTGGCGGCAGAAATAAAACTCATCGATGCCAGCATGGTCGTGGCGACAGCAAGTAAACGCAGTTTTCCGGTGTGAAATAACATCATCAGTATCCTCGTCGGGAATAGTTGATAGCCAGCAGAGTTCCGCGCCGCATGCGAACGCAGAAGGATTATTTTTTTGGCGGGCAAATATCGTCTATATGGCCAGAACAATCATCGATCGTTCGGCGGATACCTGCTTAATGTCATCCCGGCAACCGGTCCGTGTCGGTGCGCGACTGGAATGACTTAAACGGGTTTGGGAATGACTTCCCGGATGATGCGGTAAACTGCCTATACAATTCTCTGCTGATTAAAATTTGTCAAGCATTTATTTTCGGTTATTACGCACAGAGAAATTGCTGTATCCACCGCGCTTAACTATGTTACAGATAGCCGATTCTGGCAGAGATGGCGCAGGAAATGAGTATAAAACGCGTATTGTTATCTGATGTGGCAAAGCTGGCGGGGCTGTCGAAAGCGACCCTGTCGCGCTATATGAACAACAGTATTGTGCTGCCGCAGGACACCATCGACCGTATCGAAACCGCCATTCGCGAACTGGACTATCGCGGCAATAGCCTGGCGCGCCGTCTGAGTAAAGGCGGCAGCGAGACGCTCGGCCTGGTGCTCCCCGACATTACCAACCCCTTCTTTGCCGAGCTGGCCGACGCTGCCGAAGAGGCCGCTTCTGCCAGCGGCTACAGCCTGGTGTTGTGTATCACCCGCAACAACCCGGAAAAAGAGTGCCAGTTCATCCGCTGGCTGGATACCTGCCAGGTAGACGGTCTGCTGTTCACCACCAACCGCCCCGATAACGGCCTGCTGCGCAAGGAGATCCAGCGTCACGAACGCATTGTCCTGCTGGATGAAGATATTCCCGGGAGTCAGGTTCCAAAAGTATTTGCCGATAACGTCCAGGGCGGGCGCATCGCCACCGAAAAACTGATCGCCGCCGGGCATCGTCATATCGCTTTCGTCGGCGGCCCGGACAAACTGATGAGCGTCCGTGAGCGCTATCAGGGTTTTTGCACCGCGATGGAGCAAGCCGGCCTGAGCTGGCCGCCCGAATGGGTGATGTACGGCGACTATCAGCGCGAGTTTGGCCAGCAGGCGCTGCGGCACCTCTTCAGCCAACCGGTTCGCCCTACCGCCGTCTTCGCGGCCAGCGACTATCTGGTGCTCGGTCTGCTTGACGGTCTACGCGCCAGCGGGCTCCAGGCGCCGGAGGCGCTTTCGCTAGTCGGCTTCGATGACGCCAATTATGCCGATTTTACCCAGCCGCGGATCTCCACTATCCGCCAGCCCGCCCGGGAACTGGGGCGCACCGCGGTGCACATCATGATGCGCCTGCTAAACGACGATCCGGATATCCCTGCGGAAACCCGCCTGCCGGTTGAATGGATTGGTCGCGACTCGATCAAGATCTGTTAAGCATGTCCCATAATGACGCAAAAGCGCCCGGTTTTGGCGCAAAAAACGATCAATTAACAATTTATTCACTATAATCAGTAAACCGGTTTACCGGATCGTAATCAATAAAACCTATTGAATACATAAGGTTAAGTTACAGGGCTGCTGTGTTGTTCCTGCCCTGGCACGGATGCTGCAATGTTCTTACTGGCGAACAAATATCTTACATAGCGTTTGTCCTGACTGTACTGGCGAGGGCTCTGTTCCGCAGGTAAACCGGTTTACTAGATTGTAAACCGTGTCGGATAGAGTCTCTCCCGCAGGATGGCGAACATTTTCCCGGCAATAGCGATGGGAGTTATCAGATGCAGCAGCCACAAACTACCCCGCCAAGGGTGGAGATGATCAATATCACCAAGACCTACGGGTCGATACGTTCATTGCGCGGCGTTAACCTCGAATTGGCCCCGGGCGAAGTGCTGGGTTTAGTGGGCGATAACGGCGCGGGGAAATCCACCCTCACCAAAGTGCTCTCTGGCGCGGTGATCCCCTCCAGCGGCACGATTCGTATCGACGGTGAACAGCAGCAGTTTACCAATCCGGCCGATTCGCGCCGCTGCCATATCGAGATGGTCTATCAGGATCTGTCGCTCTGCGACACGGTCGACGTCGCGGGCAATCTGTTTATGGGCCGTGAGCCGATGAAATCGGTCCTCGGTATTCCCTTTCTCGACGAGGCCAAAATGCACGCCGATGCCAGAGAGATGCTTAAAGGGCTGGGGATCTCTATTCCGGATACCCGCCTGCTGGTGCGAAATCTCTCCGGCGGCCAGCGCCAGGCTATTGCCATCGCCCGCGCGGCGGCCTTTGACCCGAAAGTGCTGATTATGGATGAACCCACCGCCGCGCTGGCCGTCGCGGAGGTCGAAGCGGTGCTGGAACTCATTCGCCGCGTTTCCGCTCGCGGGGTGAGCGTGATTCTGATTACCCACCGCCTGCAGGACCTGTTCCTGGTGTGTGACCGGATCATGGTGATGTATGAAGGTACCAATGTCGCTGACAGGCGGGTGTCCGACACCAGCCTGAACGATATCGTTAACCTGATTGTGGGCGAAAAATTCACCGCCCGCTCTGCGGCTGCACATTGAGGTAACAGGATGAGTATCATGAACTTAAGCAGCTCCCGCATGATCCAGCATTCGCTGCCGCGCCGCCTGCTGCATAACCACTCGGGCGTGGTCAGCATCGCGCTCTTTTTCGTCTTCTGCTGCGTGGTGTTTTCGCTGATCACCAGCAACTTTCTCACCGGCACCAACTGGCTGAATATCATCCGTCAGAGCGCCCCGCTGCTGATCGTCGCGACGGCGATGACCCTGGTGATTACCACCGGCGGTATCGATCTGTCGGTGGGCTCTACCCTGGCGCTGGTCGGCGCACTCTCCGCTATCGCCCTGAATAGCTGGGGGCTGCCGTGGCCGGTGGTACTGCTCGGCGGCCTGCTGCTCGGCGGCGTCGTTGGCGCCATCAACGGCTTCTTTATTGCCTATGAAGGGATTCCGGCGTTTATCGTCACCCTCGCCACTCTGGCAGTGGTTCGCGGCATCGCGCTGCTGATCACTCAGGGTTATTCGATTCCGGTTCCGGCTGACAGCCTGTTTACCTTTATCGGACGCGCGTGGGTAATCGGTATCCCCATGCCCGCGCTGCTCGGCATTCTGATTCTGGTGATCGGGCATATCGTTCTTAATCACATGCGTTTTGGTCGCTACGTGACCGCTATCGGCGCCAACGCCGAAGGCGCGCGACGCAGCGGGATTAACACCAAAGCCGTCACGATGAAGGTCTATATCCTCAGCGGCATGGCCGCCGCGCTGGCGGGAATGATCATTACCGCTCGCCTCGGCAGCGGCTCCTCCAACCAGGGTGAAGGCTTTGAACTGCAGGTTATTGCCGCCGTGGTGCTCGGCAGTACCAGCCTGTTTGGCGGCTTCGGTACCATTATCGGCACGCTGCTGGGCGCGCTGTCGATTGCGGTCATTCAGAACGGGCTGATCTTGTCGCATATTTCGCCGTTTTACACCCAGATAGCTACCGGCACCATTATCCTGCTGGCTATCTGGCTGAACACCCGCATTCTCAACCCCACGCGCTCCGCGGCAAAAGGATAGCTGATGAACGGATCAATTTTTCGTCATCCCTCACCGCTGCCGGTTGGCGTCAGCAGCGGTTACGTGATGACAGTGCTTGGCCCGCTGCCGATTAACGAAATGGGCGTCACCCTGATGCATGAGCATATTCTGCTGGATGCCTCCGGCAAATGGGTGCCGCCCTGCTGCTGTAGCGATCGCCATCTTGCCGAAATGCCGGTGAAAATGGAAAACCTTGGCGAACTGTCGCTGAATCCGTTGATGAGCCGCGATAACTGTCAGCTGTTTGATGTCGACGTTGCGATTGAGGAACTCACTAAATATCGCGCCCTTGGCGGCGAAACCGTGGTCGACCCGACCAATATCGGTATTGGCCGCGATCCGAAAGCGCTGGCGCGCATCGCGCGTCTGACCGGTCTGAACATTATTATGGGCACCGGGCTCTATCTGGAGCCTTCGCACCCCGAGTGGGTAAGGACCAGCAGCGTTGAACAGCTGACCGAACGGCTGATTTACGATCTTGGCGGCGCGGAGGAGAAACCGGAGATACTCGCCGGGCTTATCGGCGAAATCGGTATCTCCAGCCGTTTTACGCCGGATGAGGAGAAATCCCTGCGCGCTGCGGGTCGGGCCAGCGCCGCGACCGGCGTACCGATCGAGGTCCATCTGCCGGGCTGGGAGCGGCTGGGTCATCGGGTGCTGGATATTCTCGAGCAGGAAGGCGCCGATTTACGCCATACCGTGCTGTGCCATATGAACCCCAGCTTTGCCGATAAGCGCTACCAGCGCGAACTGGCGCAGCGCGGAGCATTTCTCGAATACGACATGATTGGCATGAGCTATTACTACGCCGACGAGTCAGCGCAGTCGCCCTCCGACGAGGAAAACGCCCGCGCGATCCGCGAGTTAATTGACGACGGCTATATCCAGCACATTCTGTTGTCGCAGGATGTCTTCCTGAAAACCATGCTCACCCGCTACGGCGGCCACGGTTACGGCTACATACTCAAGCATTTTGTTCCGCGTCTGCGGCGCCACGGCGTCAGCGGCGAACAGCTTGAAACCTTAATGATTGGAAACCCCCAGCGGGTCTTTGGCGGATAAAAGGAAACGTCATCATGCAGAAAAAAATCTTACTGGTCGGTGAGTCCTGGACCAGCACCTCAACGCACGTTAAAGGCTTCGACCAGTTTGCCACCGCCACCTGGCACACCGGCGCAACGGATTTTCTGGCCGCGCTCGCCGACAGTCCCTATGCCATTACCTATATGCCCGCCCACGCGGCGGCGACAGACTTTCCGCTGACGCTGGAAGCGCTGGAACACTGGGATGCGATCATCCTTTCGGATATCGGCGCCAATACGCTGCTGCTGCATCCGGACACCTGGCTGAAGAGCCGCCGCACCGCCAACCGTCTAACGCTCCTGCATGATTACGTGGCCGGCGGGGGGGCGCTGATGATGATCGGCGGCTATTACAGCTTCCAGGGGATCAACGGCGGCGCACGCTACCGTAATACCGCGGTGGAGAAAGTGCTGCCGGTTTGCTGCCTGGCCTGGGACGATCGCATTGAAACCCCGGAAGGCTGCTTTGCTGAAGTGGCGGGATCTCACCCCCTGTTTAACGATATTCCGGGCGAATGGCCGTGGTTGCTGGGCTATAACGAGGTTGAAATGCATCCGGAAGGTAAACTGCTGGCGACCGTGGCCGGTACCGATCATCCTCTGCTGGCCATTCGCGAATATCAGCGGGGGCGCTCGCTGGTGTGGACCAGCGACATGTCGGCGCACTGGCTGCCGGAAGAGTTTGCCAAATGGCCCGGCTATCGCCAGCTGTGGATTAACTGCCTCGACTGGCTGACGGAACGCCGCTGATGACCGCTACCCTTGAGCTCGCCCGGCAGCTGCTGGGCTTTAACACCATCAACCCGCCCGGCAGCGAAGCCGACTGCATGCGGTTCTTCGCCGACTGGCTTGCCGATAGCGGTTTTGAGGTGTCGCTGTCGTCATTCGGCGAGGGACGCTGCAATCTTATCGCCAGGCTGCCCGGGTCGAAGAGCGGTAAACCGCTGGCTTTTACCGGACATCTGGATACCGTCCCGCTGGGAAATGCCCGCTGGCAGTACGATCCTTTCGGTGCGCAGATGGAAGACGGGCGTCTTTATGGACGCGGGTCGAGCGACATGAAAGCGGCGATAGCGGCATTTGCCGTCGCCTGCGTTCATCAGCAGCAAACGATTCGCGCCGGGCGCGGCGCACTATTGCTGATCACCGGCGGAGAAGAGACCGGCTGCGACGGCGCGCGGGCGCTGATCGCCTCCGAGACGTTGCCAGAGGTGGGCGCGCTGATCGTCGGTGAGCCCACCGCCAACTACCCGGTTATCGGCCATAAAGGCGCCCTCTGGCTACGCTGCGAAACGCGGGGAAAAACCGCCCACGGCGCGATGCCGGAGCTGGGGATCAATGCTATCTATCTTGCGGCGGATGCGCTGGGTAAGATCCAGCATTTTTCGCCGGGCGCGCCGCATCCGCTGATGAAGCAACCCACCCTCAACGTCGGACGCATAGAGGGCGGACTCAATATTAATTCCGTACCGGACCGCACGCGTTTTGATGTCGATATCCGCAGCGCGCCCAATTTACAGCACGCCGCTATCCGGGAGCGCTTGACGACGCTGCTGGGCGAAAGCGTTACGGTCACCACGCTGGTCGACCTGCCTGCGGTCCTGAGCCGGGAGGATCATGCATGGATTAAGCAGGTTTACCAACGCTGTCAGCCGCTGCACGCTGAGCCGGTTACGCCGCGCGTGGTGCCCTACTTTACCGACGCCTCGCTGCTGCTGCCTGCCCTGGGCGACCCGCCCTGTATTATTCTCGGCCCCGGGGAGCCGTCGATGGCTCATCAAACCGACGAGTACTGCCTGCTCAGCCGGCTGGCGGAGGCAGAACGGCTATACGGTGACCTGATTCGCGACTGGATGGCCTAACCGTCCGCGACGAAAGCCCAAAATGTGTGACAGTGTCACTTAAAGCGAACACCATGCATTCAGCGTTTGAATAATCTCGCGGAATAACAGAGGATAACCGCCTCGTACACGAAATGTTTCATCACCAGCAAGGAGGCTTACTATGTCCGTGAAAATTAACGCCGTGCTCGTTTGCACCCTCTCTTTCCTCCTTTCCGCCTGTTCGGGTCATGCTTCTGCGCCGGACAGCGCCGAAGACGCTCAAATATCGGCAGAAGTGGATAAGATACTTCGCGATTATCAAACGGGTGCAGACACGTCACCGCAGGCCAATGCCTCACGCTATCTGGCGCGGATCCAGGCGGCTATCTTCGCTAACATAGACCAGCCGGACTCCTGGAAAGGGCAAAAATGCTCGGTGCGCTTTACCCTGCAGCGTGACGGGACGGTGCAGGATCCGGCGGTCGAGAACGGCGATCGGCCATTCTGCGCGCAGGTGATGTCCGCGCTGAAAGTCGCCAAAATTCCGCCTGCGCCAGATGAAAAAACCTATCAAACATTCAGCCATGTCGTTCTGGACTTGAAGGCCTGAGCTTGTTCGTAGAAAGCGCCCCGGCCATCGCCAAGGCAATGGCTAAAAAGATAAGCTGACAGCATGCCTAACAGACGCTTTTTGGCGATCAGCGAGGAATGATTCAATGGTGCTTGAGTCGAGGTGATGAGCGGCAAGAGCGCCGGCTGAACGGGACAGCGCATCCAGGTGCGCTGATGATGGCCTCTTATTCATGACTCAATCTCTGATGCATGAAATCAATAAGCGCTCTTGTTTTTGCCGGCAAATAACGCCGATCGGAATACAGGGCGAACAATTGCAAGGGGGCCGCCGATTGTTCAAATTCAATTTCGATTAACCGGCCATCGTCAATATAGGGCTGGCAGGCTTGTTTCGACAGGATGGCATAACCGACGCCTGAGAGGGCCGCTCGCCCTGCCATCTCCCCGCTGTTGACCCGATAACGACCGTTCACTTTAATCGTCTCGAATCCGCCCTTTTTATTCACAAACTGCCAGGGAGCGCCTTTAAGCGCATTTACCGTTGTAATACAGGGCAATTCTTCAAATTGCTGTATACGAGAAGGCGTGCCATAACGCTGGATAACGGAGGGGGCCGCAACGATGGTGCAAGGGATGGTCACCAGATGACGGGCTATGTAGTCACTGTCATCCATCTGACCACGACTCACAATGACAGCGAGATCCAGATCATCGCGCAGGGATTCATAACCAGACAAATTGGTGACGCAACTTATCTCCAGGTCCGGATGCTGACAGGCGAAATCGGCAACAATAGCGCCCAGCAGTGCAGGACCGATTTCATTGGGAATACAGATACGTAATGGCCCTTTGAATTGCATTTGCCGCAACGTTAATTCGGTTTCAGTTTGCTCAAGCGCTTCCAGTAATGGCTTCGCCCGGGTATAGAGTAGATGCCCCGCCTGAGTGAGTTTCATATGTCGGGTACTGCGTTCAATAAGCTGAAGATTCAGTTTGTCTTCTAGCTGAGCAATGCAACGGCTCACATTTGATGCCGGCATTTCAAGGGCTTTCGAAGCCCCCACAAAACTGTCTCTTTCAACTACAGCGATGAAGACTTTCAGCGCATTAAAATCAAGAACTGGCCGCATCAACTATCCCACATATGATAATAATGAGTGCCATTTTTACCATCTAATCGATAAGTTTGATAGCAGTTAAGCTAGGTTATCTTTCATCAACAGGTCGCTTGCTATGCCACGGGTCACCACAACATTTAATCAAAAGGCGCTGATACGGATAGCGCTGGTCATCGCTTTTGTGCAGTTTACTAATGCGCTGGAATATATGATGTTCAGTCCTGTTTTTACATTTATGGCTGCGGATTTCGCTGTTCCCGTCTCCTTCTCAGGCTATGTATCCGGTATGTACACCTCTGGAGCCGTCCTGTCGGGAATTATCGCCTTTTACTGGGTTGACCATTGCAATAAGAAGCGTTTTCTTATCGCTAATATGGTGCTGCTAGCCATGGCGACACTGTTGACAACATTCATAACCAGTTTTCCTCTTCTTCTTACCTTGCGATTCTTCGCAGGGCTGGTTGGAGGGACGACAATGGGTGTGGGGATCGGTATGTTGATAAACCACACGCCGGCTGACTTGCGCGGAAAAATGTTGGCGACGGTGATTGCGTCATTTTCGCTGGTAAGCGTTGTGGGGATGCCCGCTATATTATTTTTGTGTACTCATTACGGTTGGCATGTCGCGTTGTGGTTAATCAGCACGCTCTGTTTGTTGGCATTGCCATTGATCGTCACTGTCATCCCTCAGGACCCCGTCACTTTCGACACGTCTTACGCGCTGCCCCTCGATGTTGATACTTTACTGTTTGCTTCCGGTAATGCGCTGGTACAGTTTAGTCCAATGCTGATCATTCCTGTTCTGGCGCCGTTAATGACGCAGCTGTTGGGGGCTTCTGAAGGCCTGCTGCCCTGGCTGTTCTTCGGCGGGGGACTGGCGGGGTATCTGTCTACAAGAATGACAGGGGCATTAACCTCTCGTTTTTCTGCATTGAGTTTGGCGACCGGGTCAACCCTCGTTTTTATTCTGAGCTTGCTGATACCCTTCCTGGGCTATCCGCATCCGGCGCTGTTTATGACGTTATTTCTCGGGGCAGCTTACAGTCGTCTGGTTTCATCTTCGGCGGTTACGATTCAGTTTCCTGATAACAACCAACGAGCGGGATTCTCTTCATTACAGACGTCCATGATGTATCTGATGACGACTGCCGCATTTTTCCTGTCCGCTTTTCTGTTACCTGACCATCGCATGGCGCTCCAGAATATGGACAGGTTGCTGGCGCTATGTGCAATTTCCGCATCAGGATCCCCAATCATTATCATCATTTTGCAAAAGAAACTGGCTAAGCGGACGATCCCGCCCGATCGGTGCACCACTTGGTAGAACATGGCGCGCCCTGCCCTGGGCATTAAAAATTATCATTGACCCTGGTGTGGTCGCTAAATGGAGATAAGGGGCGTTTTTTTGTCTGACGGTGTCTGAATTTAGTACCTGGCGGGAAGCTTATGGATTTTAATGAGTCTTCCCTCTTCCATTTCGATAAAACCACCCGTTTTTAAATCTGCAAGTATGCGCATGACGCCGCTGCGAGAAAGATGGGTTTTCTCGCGGATGTAGAGTTCCGCTGTGACTGCGGCGCGATAACTCTCATCTTCTTCGATTAAATTGAGCAACTGCTGGCGGATCATCTCGTACGCCGTCGGTGCGCCCTGCGGCATCACATTGTTGTAAAGTCGGCCATACACAAACATCAGTTGCTTTGAGAGCAGCCCCCATAACGACTTTTCTTTAATAATGTCATGAACACGAGCGGTGGAGATCTCGCCAATCACGCAGCAGTTGATAGTTTTAATGTAATCATCGAAGTAAATATCCGTCAGATTGGCAAGACCAAACACGGCGGGACTGCGCGCAGTGGACAGCATCATATTATCGTTTCGGCGATAAACCGCTACGGTTCCCTCAAGGATGAGGTAACACATCCCCTGGCCATTTACCTTGAAATCCAGTTGCTCCCCCCTTTCAGTTTTACGTGGCGTGCAATACGGCTGTAAATGCGTTATCAACTCTTGCGCGTAGGGTGAACCTCTGTGAGGTTTTGCTGAAGAGGACATAACCGATAACCTTTAGATTGACCTGTCTGATTATAGCCTGGCTTCCTGATGCGGGTATCCTTATCGTCAGTATTTTCGAGGTAAATGGTTGATATCAAGAAGTATACCCCGTTCCATGGTGATGTAGTTCCCGGTTCGCAGCTCTGCCAGAATTCGCATAATCCCGCTCCGTGAAAGATAGGTTCGGCTCTTAATATAGGTTGCAGCCGTAATTTGTTGCCGTATCGCATCCGGCTCTTGCATCAGTTCAACAAGCTGAAAGCGGATGATGTCATAAGCCGACATCTGCGAGATTTGTGCGCAATGCTCATACACCCGGGAGGCCGTGTAAATCAGGAGTTTCGAAAAATGCTCCCATAGATCCAGTTGCGCCACGATGTGATTAAAACAATCCAGTGACACCCGGGCGATCTCTGACGTCTCCAGCGCTCTCACATAGAGATGCTCTGAGGAAAACTGACTACTGACGCCCAGAATAAAGGGTGATGATTCAGAATTTAAAACAATGCCATCGCCGCGACGGTGCAGCGCGACGCTACCTTGCAATAGTAAAAAACATTGCCGGATATCATCTTTATAATAATGCACGACCTCACCTCTGCCGATCACTACTCTTTCTGCTGCTGGCAACACATGATTTATCAGAGTCTCGATGTGCCGAAATGGTTTTAATTCCAGGGCAATTGATTTGACCTGGTTTTCCGGGGTGGTTAAGCGCGTGTTCATATGCTGCCTCAATTCCTCTACGGTGATCGCTTTATTGATCGACCCGACGAATTATCTTAAAAATGAAGAAACCGCGAAATATTGGTTTAGGGTCCAAAAGTAGACCGTGCTAAAGATGTACTCTAAGTAATTGATTTTGTGCCTCATGACCTTTGAGTCTAAAAATAGACCGGACCTTAATAAATACAATAAAAAAAGGAATGTTACTTATTCGTTAAGTGAGAGTCTACTTATAGACCCACAAATCATTTGAGTTTAAGAAAGTGATTAGATAAATTTTAGCCAGCCAGCAGAACAGTTCATGATCTTACCGTAATTAATTATGGCTGCCATGCTGCACAGTAAAAAATAAGGCGCTGGTACAAAAAGAGTGTAACGCTCATCGGCACCCTATTGCCTGAATATAAGTGGCAAACCAAGTTAATAAGGAAACAACGTAATGAAAAAAAGTCTTGTTTTAGTTGCCTTGACCGCAACTGCAGCGCTGTCTATGTCTCACGCTTTTGCTGCCGCTGGCACCGTGAATTTCGTCGGCAATATTCTTGATACTGCCTGTGAAGTCGATGTGGCATCGCAAAACCAGCAGGTCAATCTCGGTAACTTTTATAAAACTGAATTTCCGAACAGTGGCGCAAAAGCGGCTGCAAAGGATTTTAATATCGTGCTTAAAAACTGCCCAACCACAGTGACTTCGACAAAAGTACGCTTTGATGGCACCCCCGATCTGACCAACCCTAACCTGCTGGCTATTGATACCTCAACCTCCAGTGCGGCGTCAGGGGTGGCGATTAACCTGATGACCGCCGATAAAGTCGACCTGCCTTTACACGGTGAGAACAGCTATAACTACACCCTTAGCAGCACCCAGGACAATACGCTGAAATTCTACGCGCAATATATCTCCACCACGGCATCAGTAACGCCGGGTACGGCCAACTCTGTTGCTAACTTCTCCATTGTATATAACTGATTTTCTGTCCAGAAAAGCTGATGGGGTCGATACGGCCCCATGTTTCAGAGGTCTAAAATGAATGTTCTTCGCAGTATCTTGCTTACCACCACGATATTGAGTATTGGCTTATCCGCTGCTCAGGCCGGTGTCGTTATTGGTGGTACGCGGGTCATTTTTGATGGTAATAAAAAAGAAGCCTCAATTGGCATAAATAATCCTGATAAAACCCCCTACCTGATCCAGTCCTGGATCGAAACGCCGGATGGCGGTGCCGAAAAGACGCCTTTCATCATTACGCCGCCGTTATATCGACTGAATAATGGCCAACAAAACGTCGAGCGCATTGTTGCCACCGGAGCATTACCTCAGGATAAAGAGAGCTTATTTTGGCTTAATATAAAAGCCATACCCTCTGCAGCTAAAGTTGACAATACGTTGCAAATTGCCATTAAAACCAGAATCAAGCTCATCTATCGTCCGGCGGCGATGAAAGGCACATCCCCTGAAGAGCAGGTCGATAAATTACGCTGGCAACGCGTCGGTAATAAGATACAGGTAAACAATCCGACTCGGCATGTCATGAATTTTAACGAAATTTCACTATCAGGTAAAAAATTACCCGATGTCAGTTATGTATTACCCGGTAGTACAGCGACGTTCGATTTACCCTCCGGCGTAACGGGCGGGGCAGTGACATTCAAAATTATCAATGATTATGGCAGTCCCGGGGCAGAACACAAAGCCAGTCTGTAGACCGGCGAAAAGACACTGAGTGGGATTTATGATGATGGCAATGGATTATATAAAAGCACGTTCTCCACGGTTGGCATTATTGATAACCATCGCGCTCTTCGGTAATACGCAAAATAGCTATAGTCGCGATTTTTTTAATCCAGAACTGGTTGAACTGGATAATCCGGGGACAGAAAAAGTCGATCTTTCTGGTTTTGAATCGGGCGCGCAAGCTCCCGGGGATTATCATGTTGATATCGTCCTGGACGATCGGTTAGTTGATACCCGCGATATCAGGTTTGTGTTGCTGAAAGAGCCTGGCGGTGATGACAAATTAGTCCCCTGTTTATCCATTGAGCAATTAGAAAGCTGGGGAGTGAAGACTGGACTTTTTCCCGCGTTAAAAGGCGAAACATCCTGTGCGAACCTGTCCGCGATCCCTCAGGCCAGTACGGATTTCCAGTTTGCCATGCAGCGTCTGGTATTGAGCATTCCGCAAGCGGCACTATCAGCGCAAGCGCGCGGAGCGGTGTCGCCGGATCGCTGGGATCAAGGGATTAACGCCGCCCTGCTCAACTACAGTCTGAGTGGGGCCAATAACTGGGCCAAAAATAGCAACAGCAGCACCAGCGATAATCAGTATGCCAACCTGCGTCCTGGCGTGAATATTGGCCCCTGGCGGTTAAGAAATTACACCACCTGGTCGCGCGATTCACAAGGTCACGATGCCTGGAAGACGGTTTATACCTATGCTCAGCGTACGATAATCCCGTTACAGTCGCAGCTCACGCTGGGTGATAGCTCTGCCCCGGCAGATGTCTTCGACAGCATGCCTTTTCGGGGAGGACAACTTGCCTCCGATGATGACATGCTGCCCGACTCCCTCAAGGGCTATGCCCCAGTGGTGCGTGGTATCGCCCGGACCAATGCCCAGGTGATAATTCGCCAGAATGGCTATCAGATATACCAGAGCTTTGTGGCGCCGGGGGCTTTTGAAATCACGGATATGTATCCTACCGGCGGCGCCGGCGATCTTGATGTCACTATTAAAGAGGCTGATGGCAGTGAGCAGCACTTTAGCGTGCCATTTGCCTCCCTTCCCGTATTACAGCGTGAAGGCCGAATTAAATATGCGTTAACGGGCGGGCAATATCGTTCTTACAACGGCAGCGTGGACAAAACGCCCTTTGCTCAGATGAGCGTTATTCTCGGCTTGCCCTATGGCTTTACGTTTTACGGCGGATTACAGGAGTCGAGTAAGTACCAGTCCCTCGCCGCGGGCGTCGGTAAAAACATGGGTAACTTTGGCGCAATCTCCAGCGATATCACCCAGGGCTGGTCCACGCCGCAAAATATGCCGAAATCCAGGGGGCAATCATGGCGGGCTCGATACAGTAAAAATTTTGCCGCAACGGGCACCAACTTCGCGATTGCCGGCTACCGCTATTCGACCAGCGGCTACTATGGCATGCAAGAGGTCCTGGATTCTTACGGTGACAGTCAGGCGCTTCAGGACCGACGCCGCAACCGTGCTGAGCTGACGTTGAGCCAGGGGTTGGGAGACCATCTGGGATCGTTGATGCTGAACGCCGCGCGTGAAGATTACTGGAATTCGGGTAAGGCGATGGAATCATGGAGCGTTGGGTATAACAACTACTGGCACAGTATCAGTTATGGCCTGACCTGGACGCTGAGTAAGAATGGGAGCGCGGGATCGTACAGCTCACCCCAGAGCGACGATAAAAACCAGATGCTGGCGCTGAATATCAGCATTCCCCTGGAAAAACTGTTGCCGCAGACATGGGCAAACTATGGCATGAATACCAGCAAGAATAACGGTACGACACACAGCGCTGGGTTAAATGGCGTTGCTTTACCGAATAATGCGCTCAACTGGAATATTCAACAGGGTTTCGGCACTCACGATGCGGCCTACACCGGCAATATGAATGGTGATTATCGCGGCACCTATGGCGAAATCACAGCCGGGTACAGCTATGACAAAAATACCGATCGTCTGAATTATGGGATTCAGGGAGGTGTGGTTGCGCATGCCAATGGCCTGACGTTTTCTCAGCCCTTGGGTGAAACCAACGTGCTGATTGCCGCCCCCGGGGCTGCCGGCGTAGGCATCCAGAATATGACCGGAGCGACAACCGATTATCGCGGATATACGGTTGCCTCTAACTTAATGCCTTATCGCAAAAATGATGTGTCATTAATCACCGATACATTACCGGCTAACGTTGAGTTAGAGCAAACGGTTAAAACCGTGGTTCCTACGCGTGGCGC
The DNA here is from genome assembly GCF_048822415.1 of Klebsiella sp. C360. Taxonomy (NCBI): domain Bacteria; kingdom Pseudomonadati; phylum Pseudomonadota; class Gammaproteobacteria; order Enterobacterales; family Enterobacteriaceae; genus Klebsiella; species Klebsiella sp. C360. Next base: position 589,740 of record NZ_JBMEZZ010000003.1, on the reverse strand, counting down.
GATTGTCAGGGCGAACTATCGAGCAAGCGTAGGCGTTCGCATGTTGATGACCTTGAGCCAGCGAAACGGCCAGGTAGTGCCGTTTGGCGCAATGGCCAGCGTTGAAGGAACAGATCATAACAGTTTTATCGTGGGTGATAGCGGACAGGTCTATTTGACGGGTCTCGATCCCGAGGTAAACCTGACCGTGAAATGGGGAAATCAATCCGCAAACACCTGCAGGGTTCATTACTCGATAAACATGACGAAGCTGAATAACGATGTGATTATCGATAATGCTGTTTGCCGATAACGTTGAAATGAATTTTTATATCAGGTGCATAGGTATGCGACTTTTCCGATCTGCATTATTAATGCTGGCTGTGTTGTTTCCATTGAGTGGCTTCTGTTGTGATTATACTTACATCGGCTCTCCCTATACCGTGGATTATGGCAATATTATCGTTCAGCGCGATGTTCCCGTTGGCCAGGCGATAAGCAATGAGATATATGGCTCTTTAGCACATGCTTATACCTGCGTCACAACCGGCAATGAAGGGTCTAGCTCAGGAATGAAAAGCGCTATTTTACCCTATGTCGCGACGTACGGCGCGCGGCGCGTTTATCAAACCAATGTGCCTGGGGTGGGTATTTCTTTTGGCTTTTACATGAACTCCAAAGCAGGCGCGTCGACGTATAGCGGCACCGATTATATTGACCGCGGTAACGCTTCAATGTCCAGTTGGTCTTCAAACCCAGGCGAGCTGGTTATTCATGATTATCAGCCGGTTATACAATTCTGGAAGATTGGTGATATTACATCTGGCTCAGTAACGGGGCAACTGGCATCGTTTGTCGCCTTTACGATGCAATATCTCGGCGGAGAACAAGCTCCTGAGATCCCCGTCAATGCGGGGGCCGGATCTATTACCCAGGTGGCATGCGCGGTGACAACGTCGAATATGGTATTTGAACTGGGGGACGTTTTGGTCAGCGAGTTTGGTACTGCGGTGGGATCAACCCCCGCTAATGCGCAGAAAACGCAGAATCTCATTCTGGACTGTGATGCCGGAGCCAATATTAACGTCATGCTCTCCGGGGCACAAAATCCAGACGTCAGCGATAATACCGTGCTGGCGTTAACCGGTCAGGGAAGCGCAGGCGTCGCACAGGGGGTTGGCGTGCAGCTGGTTTATAACAATACCCCTCTCATCCTTGGCAATAATCTTGTTCTGAAGAGAACCAATGGCGGCCAGGAGATGTTTCCGTTAACCGCACGCTACTATCAGACCAATACAACGGTAACCACCGGCATCGCCAATGCGTCCGCAACGCTGAGTCTTACCTATCAATAAGGGCTGTTAAATGAAAATCAATAAACTCGTGTTGCTGATGGCATGCGCAATAGTATTGCCTGCGTTGTCGGCAGACAATGTCGATATCAAAGTCACAGGTCGGATTATCGCAGCACCCTGCGTCTTTAACGGGGGGAGTGAAAATATGACTGTTGATCTTGGTAATATCCAGGCCACAAACATGTTCACCCCCGGGTCATCTTCCGATCCGGTTACCTTTAATCTCCTGTTTACCCGCTGTCCGCCGGGTACGCTAAGCGTGACAACCCGTTTTAGCGGAACGCCTGACCCGGAAGCGGGCATGAATTATTACCAAAACAGTGGCACGGCAACCCGTGTAGCCATTGCGATGTCTGATGCTACTACAGGTTTGTTGATGGGCAGCGGATCCAGCATCACGCAAAATATTGCCGCAGACAGAACGGCGACGATTCCGATGAGCGCCATGGTGACCTCAGTGGCGGGAAGGCCGACACCAGGTTCCATTCATGCCGTTGTCGTTTTGACAATGCAATACAACTGACGGGTCGCTGGCTATAGCGGGTCATAGGCACGTGAGTCGTCATCCCCTTCTGGAAGCTAACAGGGTAAAAAAGCTGCGTCTATTACTTCCCCAATGCAGCTGCGCTTAATAATTATGTTTCGGTATAGTAAATGGTTAACATTGTAATAAAAGAGTGGGATACCCTCTTCAGGCGTGGGCTGACCTTTTTTTTTAATGATTTCTTTTCTCAGCACAACACTAAAGTTAATTTCAGCTTTAACTTTACCTCAGAAAGCGTGAAGGTAGCGGACGTTATTGTGCTGGCATTATGCCCAGGAGAATGTTTTATTTGCCGCCCTGAGCTGCGGAGTCGAAAAAAAAGCATTGTGATTGGTATTGTTGATGATGACATGCGTGTCTCAGCGCTACCCTCTTGCTTTCAGGATATTATCTTTCTCTCTCGCCGACATTCCGTGACGCAGTTACGTACAGCAATGCATACCGCCTGGCACCGGCTGCATCAGACAAATTATCGGCACTCAACCGGGTCATGTTGTGATTGCCAGCTTACCAAACTGTCGCCACAGCAAATCCGCATCATGAGCTATTTAAATGAGGGGATGTCAGTCATGCAAATTGCCGAAGAACTGATGGTGAGTGAGAAAACGGTCTATACGCATAAATATATGGTGATGAGGAAATTTAACTTACATAGCGATTATGAGTTAATGCTCCTGCTCAATAAACTGACAATAAATAGCGACTGGCCCAAGGGCTTTATAAATGTAAATTAGTGATAGCTGGCAAGTCACAGAAACAGACCGCCGGGCGTCTTCCCAGCGCCACATACCATCGCCCCCGGGTCTCAAAAAAAGACCCGAGGGATCGTGGATAACCAGCGCTCAGGATATACAGGCGAATTAATCAAAGTGATTCAGGATAAACGCCACACCCACAGTACAAAGGCGGTGATGCCCCTTTACGAGGGCACAAAAAATCATTTGTGCATCCCTCCCCGCGCATTGCACGGCAAAGACATCAGCCCATTAGAATTGATAACTATAGTTTACATTAGCAAACCATAAATATGGGTGGTTGTAGCTACCGCTATAGATAGCAGGCGACTGAACGTGAGACGATTGCATATGCAAGTAGGAGACGGCGACGCCAATATTACTCTGCGGTGTAATCTGGTACTGGGCGCCTGTGGCAAAACGCCATTCATCACCCGTCGGTAAGGTGAGCGCTACGTCACTCTGCGAATTGTATACCGTGCTGTCAAAGGCAACACCAGCGTTGAAACGCCATTGTTCGGTAGGACGGTACTGCACGCCTAATGCCGTATGCCAGGAATCCTTCAGACGGCTATTTTTATCCAGTTCCTGCCCCACCACGGCAATTTGTGGGGCGCCAAACTGGCTCCAGTCCTGCCAACCGAGATCGCCCATCACCGACCATCGTTTATTGATATCATGCACCAGGCTCAGCATAATTTGCTGAGGCGCGCGTACCTGCGCAGAGACAGGAAGCTCGTACTCAACGTTGGCTAAATTCGGCAAGCGCGCCTTACCATCAATATCAAAATCGTATTCTGTCTTACTCGTCCATGCTATACCAAGCCGGGTCTGTTCCGTCAGCTGCATCAGCAAGCCAAGACGATACCCTAACGCCCAGTCGTGATCCTTCTGCGTTTCATCAGTATTATCGACGTTACGTGTTAATGACAGGAAGCCATAGTTGATGTTTACAGAGCCGCCCACAGACACTCTATCGCTTAATTTGTAAGCTATGGAAGGGCTGAGTGTCATCGCCACCATGGTGCTTTTCTTGATTAATCTGTCCCCAGCCCACTGACCAAAGTCAATCCCCAGGCCGTAGTTGCCGTAAATGCCGAGGCCAGCATAGAGATCATCATTGATTTTTTGCGCATAGAATGCGCTGGCATTAGGGAAGAAGCGCATAATATCCCCAGGGCTCTTACGTCCGGCGTCATCGTTAAGTGAATAAGATACATCACCGTCCATCGCCTGAACTCCCCCGGTAAACATATGGTCAGGCAAACGAGTCATCCCGGCCGGGTTGGTGACAATCGTTGATGCATCCTGAGCGCGAGCAGCCTGCCCTGCGCCTGCCAGTGCCGTATCTTCTGTGCCAATTTCGTAGAAGTAGAGTGCGCTCGCCTGCGTGGTCTGCGAAATAAGGAGCCCAAAACATACCAGTATCAATTTTTTTTTCATGCGCTATCTGCCAATTTATATTACAAAATGTCCCTCTCTGTCAGGAAGGACGGAAATAAGTTACGCACTCACATTTTTATTGCCATCAGGAGGAACCGCCGGGGCTGAATACCAGTTTTCTTTGGCAACAGTGACTGAACCCTCGGGTTGCATAACATAATTCGGGGACATAATCTGTACGTTGAATTCGTTAAATACATCCTGAATATGGCCATAAAGTTCATTGCGTGCTGCGGCTAATGATTGCCCTGCTTTCAGTTGTACCTGTAATTCATAGGCGATATACCAGTCCATCAAACTGAGCTGGCGTACCAGCGGTGGTTGAGCCGGATCGACTGAGCTTGCCCGCTTGGCGGCGAGCTCTAGCATGGCGTGAACCTGTCGCCAGGGTGTGTCATAACCAATCGTCACGCTGATTGTCAGGTTGATGCCGCCACCGTGAGCATGTGCGCTCAAATTGGTGATTTTTCCACTCACAACCACCGCATTAGGCACCGTGACCACGTAATTTTCTCGGGTAATGATCTTGGTGGCCAACATACCAATTTCACTCACCAGCCCTTCGTTATCGGCCACGCGTATCACATCGCCTTTGCGCAGCGCACGGGAATAAATCAGTACAAGACCGCTCATGGCGTGGTTCATCACCCCGGCGGAACCTAACGTCAACATCAGACCAAAGAAGACGCTGATCCCTTTAAACGCGAGCGAGTTAGCGCCAGGCAAAAAGGGGTACGCTGCTGACAGCGCAAACAGCCATACCACCACAGCGATCAGTTTACGAGTCGCCCCGACCGTTTCCGGATGAATGCCAGGAAGTTGCAAACGCCCTGCTGCCACCTGATTGAGAACCACTTTAAGCAGTTTCAAAATCACAGCGGTTAGCATAAAAATAATCAGCACAATCATCAGGCCCGGCAAGGCAGATACCACAGCAAGCGCTATGCCCTGAAAAGCGCGCACAGACCAATCGCCCAGTGAGGCGCCCCATACGCGTGTCCATGGGAACAGGCTTAATACCCAGCTCAGCCAGACATACAGTGCTATGACGCCCAGCAAGATCATGAATGTGGCATAAAGTCGCGCTTCGATAGCACCGATAAAGCGTCGCCAGCTTTGGGGGATCCAGCTACGATTCTCGATGATACGTCGCCGAAATAGCTGTTTTACCCTGCGCCATGAGCGGTATGCACCGTACCAAAGCGCGACTAGCCCAAGCAGACCTCCAACGGCTTTTATGGCGGAAAGCACCAGCCAGCTGCGGTTATACTGGTCGCGCAGAGCGGTTCTCTGTGCCTCCATACGCGCCATAACCCGCTGCGCAGCCTGATCGAGCGTGAGATCATCCCCTTCGTCAAGATCACCTTCGGTAAGCAGCATAACTGGCTTACCGTTCATCACGATGAGTTTTCCAGGCTGGTTATAACGGGTAACAGATACCAGTTTGAGAGGTTGGCGAACATCCTCCTCAGTGAAATTCCGCAGCGTATTTCTAATTCGCAATACCCGCTCTTCCGGCGTGGTAAGTCCAAATTTAGCCTGCAGCATGACTATCGGCTGATGAAAGATATATACCGTACGGGCACGCTCTTGCGGCGTCGCCTCCTGTCGTGGCTCTGCGGCATGCGAAATGAAACTTGTTATCGTGAACAAGCTCGCCAGCCAAATGAACAGAATTTGCTTCATTTCCACCCTCAACCCACGAAACATTGTTGTTATTGTTCTGAAAAGTTTTGAACTATTTCTCTTTAATAATTGAGCATAGACTAGTCGTTCGCTTCTGCAATACGCACCAGAAGATATTGTTCGCCTGTCTTATATCTCTCCCCCCGCCGACTAACGGATACAACCGACTATTTCGAAGTTAAAAGTGAGTTCACATCAATATTGCCCAAAGGATAACATTTTTCACCAGTAATGCATAATACGTAGCCTATAAAATAATACGATTATTTAATCGATTCAGCATGAATACACTAAACTTTTACATGAGAATAAGTTAAAGGGATATTCGGATTTTCCTTCCATTTATTTGACGCAACGATGGAAGTGATGCTTCGTAACTGACACGGGATGCCGTAGCGCCGCTAATTTATTAATAAACAACATTTCCTTTTATATAGTCTCGTTTTTGAATTAATCTGGTATTCCGATGTGTGACAGAGAATTCACTATAACCGCTAGTAATATTTCATTGACGATACGTGATTTTTCGTCAAGCCTATTAATTTTATTACTAAAGTTAATATAAGCTTTTTTACCCGTCTCCTTTCGCCTTCTGGTTCATCATACGGCTCCCGTGTGTGAATATGCCTATGACAAGCTGGTTGATGGATTAACGCAGGCAAAAGCGCATGGCTGGATCGTCGTTGATATGAAGCGAGACTGGAAAACGGTGTTTGATCCGGCACAGTGTGTGACCTGGCCGGGATCGTAGAGCCTGTACCTCAAGATAGCTGAGCAAAGCGCAAAAACAGGGGCAAAGGCCCCTGTTTTATTACCGGCGGCTCATCGCCAGCTTCGCCGCAAAAAGCAGAAACAGGCAGCCGGTCGTTCGATCCATCCATTTCACTACCGCCGTTTTTTTCAGAATACCGGCGGCATAACGAGTGGCGGTAATCAGCGTTAACGACCACAGCGTACCAATCAGTACATGGATAGTAACCAGGAGAAAGGTCCATGTGATGGGGGAATGCCCCGCCGGGATAAACTGAGGTAAAAACGAAACGTAGAAGACGCCCATTTTGGGATTAAGCACATTTCCCAGCATCCCACGCAGAAACCAGTTGCTCGTGGCGGTTGCCGCTGCCGGATTGCTGTCAAATTGCTGGCGCGGACGCAGAAGCAGCTGGATGCCCAGCCAACAAAGGTAGCCCGCGCCGCACCATTTCAACAAGGTATATGCCAGCTCAGAAACCGCCAGCAGCGCGCCCAAACCAAAGGCCACCAGCGCGCCCCAGATAAAGCACCCGAGATCGATACCTAACGCGGCATGCAAGGCTTTGCGCCCGCCTTCAGCGGTCGCCGTGCGCAGTATAAGCGCGGTATCCAGACCTGGCGTCAGGGTAAGTAGAGTGGCAGCGAGGGTGTAAGCCAAAAGTGAATCAGTGACGAGCATTTCCTGTCTCCGAAAGAGACAAGGCTACTGAAGCGTTCACATTTTTGCAACAAGAATGATCACCCTGCTCCACCTTCACCTGGGCTTCTGCCAGACGCAAAACACAGCCCATAACCAGGAAACAGTCGGCTATGGGCGGGTGTGCAGGAATAGCACAATGCGATTGATAAAATAATATAGAGGTAAGTTAGCTCACTTTAATATCATCGAGGTCGATATCCTCTTCTTCGTGATCGTTATTAACAATGACATCGCGCGGTATATCTTTTTTGATGACAGCGTAGACTGTAGCGGTGACCACGATATTCACCAGCAGCGCCATAATGCCGGCCATGGGGTGTGACATGGTGGGGATCATCAATACCCCACCAAAAGGCACCGTGGCGTCCGCACCATATACCATGGTCACTGCCCCGCCGCACGCGCCGCCGATGGCCGCGGCGGCGATACCGCGGACGATATCGTTCATGACGATCGGGATAGAGCCTTCAACGATATTAACAATCCCCATCGGAACCGCCGATTTTAAGGTTTCCACTTCTTCACTGTTATAGATGTTCTTACGCAGAAGCTTGGCAATGAAAAAAGCCAGGCCGAAACCAATAGGCGTTGCGGTGTTAACTAACTGAAGCGCGGTAATCGGCTCATTTATTCCCTGCGCCTGCAGCGTCAGAACGAAGGCAAAGCATGTCTTATTGAGCGGGCCGCCAAAATCAACGATACACAGCGCGCCTATCACTGCGCCCAACACTAAATTCGATGACGTACCCATACTTCTCAGGAAAGACGTAAGCGCTTCCGTAAAGATACCAATAGGCGTACCGATGATATAGACCATAATCAGGCAGCTGATTATGGAAGCAAAAAAGGGCACGATCAACGTCGGCATCAACCCGCGGGCCCAGTCCGGGACCTTCACCTTTTTAATGATCGCCAGCGCGATATAGCCGGCAATGTAGCCTCCGATCATCCCGCCGATAAAGCCAGCGCTGATGGTGTTTGCCGCCAGCCCGACGACAAATCCCGGTGCGATGCCCGGCTTGCCAGCAATCGAGCCGGAAATCCCCACTGCAATGACCACCGGCAACAGCCCAAGCGCCTTAGCGCCCAGAGTGGCCATCGCCTGCCATAAATCAAATTGCCCCGGAGTTAACGTGTCCTGCACTGTTCCACCAAGCCCCATGCCGATAGCAATAATAAACCCTGCGCCACAGACAATGGGGATCAGAAACGAGATAGCGGTCAGCAGATGTCCTTTAGGATTTGCTGCTTGCCATATTTGTTTTAGAGACATAAGTTACGCCCTTAAGTATAGAGTCAGCAGGCCGAAATAAAATTATGAATTGACTATTTCGCTGAGTTTTTCAATCAGCTTATTGGGAGATTTCACTGCCGTTTCTGTGGCGACTTTGACCACTTTCTTACCCGCAAATCGCTCTTCTCCCGTCACTTTAACATCAGCGGCAAGCAGCACAATATCTGCCATGGCAATCTCATCAGCGGTTAATTGATTCTCAATGCCTATGGTCCCTTGTGTTTCTATTTTAACGTTATGACCGGCTTTTTTGGCGGCTGTTTCAATTTTCTTTTGAGCAATATAGGTGTGTGCAATTCCCACCGTACAGGCGGTAACTCCGACGATATTCATCTCGATTCTCCGTGATTTATTTAATAAGGTACAAAAGGATGTTAACAACTATGTATTAAGCATCGGCGCTTTCAGTTTCAGAATTGAAAAGCGCAATGATTTTATGTGGTTCAGATTCAACCAGTAACTTAGCAATAATGTCTTCGTCTGCCAGCGATCCGGATACTTGCGCTAACAGGCGAATATGAGTGGCATTTTGATCCACCAGGCAGACCGCAAATAAAATAATACAGCGGACATCGCTACCATCCATTGTCTCCCAGGGGATTTCATGTTGGGTACGACCGATAGCTAATGCGGTTCGGGCCACACCGGAAGATTTGCCATGCGGGATCGCAATATGATTTTCAAAACCGGTTGAGCCTTGCTCTTCACGTAACCAAACATCGCGAATAAAGTCCTCCTTATTGGTCACCGCACCATCCTGTACCAGTAACTCGGTGAGTTCTTCTATCACCTCTTCTTTCGTTCTGGCAGTCATTTTTAGCTTGATGTTCTTTACATTAAGTACTGTTGCAATATCCATAATTCACCCGCATTCATATAGAGTGGTCGTTGAATAACAGAACAGGCATCGCTGGCGTGATGCAGTTTTTTTTAAATTCACTTGAATATACACTGTGGTTCGAAATAAATAATACGCAAAAATGAATCAGGCAGCGACGGTTTCACGCTGGAAAATATCGATCATTCTGTCCCACGCCAGGCTGACATCTTCATGAAGAGAAAACAGACCAGATGTACCAACGATAAATACATCCACCCCAGATTCAGCAATCAGACCAAAGGTTTTTTCATTGCAAGAACCATCAATTTCCGTGAGATAATGATAGCCATTATTTTTGCGCATACTGATGAGCTTTCTTATTTTGTTCAGCGACTCAGGAATAAATTTTTGCCCGGCATAGCCAGGGTCAACTGACATGACCGTCACTTTATCCAGCAGGTGCGCATATTCAGCAATGCTTTCAGCCGGTGTCGCCGGGTTAAGCACCACACCGCATTGTTTTCCCGCATCCTTGATCTGATTCAGCAGGCGGAATATTTTGTTATTCGCAGTCTCGGGATGGAAGCTAATGATATCGGCTCCTGCGTCGAGACACATTGGGATAATATCTTCCGGGTGGTTCACCATCAGATGGACATCGATGGGGACGGTAGTGATTTTTTTCAGATTCTCAATAAAAAAGGGAGACAGAGTGATATTGCGGACGTAATTACCATCCATTATATCTACGTGATAAAAATCCGCTTTGTTATTCATGGCTGTGATCTGTTCTTTGAACTGTGTCAAATCCATACACATCAGTGAGGGTGAAAATTTTGCGCCCATAAACCAGCTCCGATAATAAATAGTTAGTTAAACATTGCGATGATATGACCTAAAACGATGCCGACAACGCCAAAGTCTGCATCGCCAAAGGTTGTAGAACCCAGGCCCATATCTCCCATCATTGGCAAAAGGATTGCCGGCAGGAACGAAATGAGCAGACCATGGGCAAATGCCCCCACCACTGCCCCACGACGTCCGCCGGTGATGTTGCCGTAAACGCCAGCCGTTGCACCGCAGAAGAAATGAGGCACCAGTCCCGGGACGATGACGCTCAAACCGAACAGCGGGCAGAGGAACATGCTGAGCAGGCCTGCAACAAAGCTTGCGAGAAACCCGACGATAACGGCATTGGGAGCAAAGGGAAACACCGTCGGGCAGTCCAGCGCGGGTTTCGCGTCTTTCACGAGTTTGTCTGCAATACCTTTAAACGCTGGCACAATCTCAGCAATCACCATCCGCACACCGGCGAGGATGATATAAACCCCCGCAGCAAAAGTGAGGGACTGAATAATGGCGAAGATAATAAAATTTTGACCGGCACTCAGGGTCTCCTCGACAAAGGTTTTGCCCGCGACGACCACCAGCACCAGGAACAGAATCATCATGGTGAGAGAGATGGCCACCGACGAGTCACGAAGGAAATTGAGTGACTTAGGCACTTTAATTTCTTCAATCGAGGGGCTACCTTTCCCTACGACTTTTCCCACCAGCGCGGAGAGAAGATAACCAATAGAGCCAAAATGGCCGAGAGCCAGATCGTCGGTATTGGTAATTTTTCGGGTAAACGGCTGCAAGATCGCCGGAGAGATCACCATCATCGCGCCGAGAATCACCGCCCCGATGGCCACCACCCAACCACCCGACAAGCCACCTACTGACAAGATCACCGCCAGCATCGCGGCCATATAGAGCGTATGGTGGCCCGTTAAAAAGATGTACTTTAATGGCGTCAGACGCGCCAGGGCGATATTGATCAACATGCCCAGCACCATGATTGTGGCGGTTTCCGTGCCATAATTCTTCTGCGCCAGCGCGGCCATCGCGTCGGTGTTAGGCACCACCCCCTGAATATGAAATGAATGTTCAAATAGTTGGCTAAAAATGGTTAATGTATAGGCAATGATACCGGCGCCAGCCGTTAAAATAACAAAACCCATGATGGTTTTCAGAGTGCCTGAGATAACGTCTGAAATTCCTTTTTTTTGCAACAGCAGACCGATTAGAGAAAACAATCCAACCAGAATCGCCGGTGTCCCTAACACATCGTAAATAAGGAAATGAAGCATATTAAACTCCACGGTTCAGAAAGCCGTTGCTTAAATGTGTTCTGCTAAAATCTCTTTGATTTTATTGTTGTCGAGTAAATTACTTAATCCAACAACCTTCGCGGAATGACCAGTTAAATGTTCGGCAATATCGTTGGCGCTCAGAATAAGGTCCGCAGTTTCGCTTTTCGCTGACGTCAGGTCGGTATGTGCGACTTCAGCCTCTTTATTCATTTCAGCAAGGATTTTTTTGACATTCATTTCAACGATAAAGCTGCTGCCTAAACCATTGCCACAGACGATGAGTACTTTTTTCATTCTCTTTTCCTTCAGTCAATAACGGCCTGAATTGCCTTAATATCATCGGCTTTTAACAATCGTTCTAGCTTTTGCCGATCGCTAAAAAGTTCTGCCAGTTCACCGATCATCGTGATATGTTCATTCCCGGAACAAGCGCATAGCATAATAACCACGTATACCGGGTCGTTCTCAGTCGAGCCAAATGAGATGCCCTCTTTAATATGAAGGAGTGATAATCCATTCCTCAATGCACCTTGCTCGGGGCGGGCATGAGGCATCGCTAATCCTGGGGCTAATAGATAATAAGGCCCAAATTCTTCATGGCTTTTAAAAATCGCCTCAATATAGTGCTCTGCCATATACCCCTGCGCCAGCAAAGGTTCTGCTGAGAGTCGAATGGCATTTTTCCAGTTATCTATTGCGTTAATGACATTAATTTTATCCGGGGTTAACCAGTCTCTAATCATATGCACTCCCGAGGGATTCCATGTGCTGAACTATAAACAGCTAAATAAAATGCAACTGTGATACATCTCTCAAAGTTAGCGCTAACAAGCAAAAATGTTAACAACAGAGTTACCGCTAACATGTGTTATAATGTGCTTTCCCCTACGCTGTGGTAAGTTATAATGCGTATCAACGATTTACTTTTGTTACTTATTATTTTTCAAACGGTTGGTGATCCTGGTGAAGAGTCTAGACGCAGACAATAGCCCGAAAGAAAAACGTCGTAAGGGAACTGGGAAGATAACCCTGACCGAAGTGGCTGAGTTTGTCGGCGTGAGCGCCATGACCGTCTCCCGTGCGCTGAGAATGCCTGAAAAAGTCAACCCTGACCTTCGCGATCGTATTGATGCGGCAGTCAGTCAACTCGGCTATGTCCCCAATCTCCAGGCGCGTAATCTGGCGTCGGTCCATTCCGATCTCATTTTGGCCGTCGTCCCCACCTTCTCTTCGCCAGGTTTTTTGCCGGTGTCGGAAGCATTACAAAAAATCCTGACTGAACGCGGCTATACCATGATGTTTATGGAATCTGGTCATGACGGTCAAAACGAACAAAAAACGTTTGAAAAAATGCTCGCCTATAACCCGGCAGCGATTATTCAGTTCAATATCGACACCATTGAGAGCTGCACCCAGCTGCTGGCCAATGTAGATGTGCCTATCCTGGAGATTGGCGCGTTAAATACCCAGCCTGTTGGCATGTGCATCGGCGTGGATTACGGTAAGGCAGTGAAACAGATCGTAACCCACCTCGCGGATGCCTCATTAAAAAACATCGCGTTGTTGTGTACCCCAGCCAACAATACGATGTTTCGCCAGCTTCTGAGCGGCTGGAATACGGCGATGTTGGCCCTGAACCGTTCACCACATCGGGTGGTGACCACGCATTTGCCTTCAACCATCGCCACAGGCGTGAATATTTTCAAGGATATGATGATTACCTGGGGCGATCTGGATGCGCTAATTTGCACATCGGATGAAATGGCGTGCGGATGCATGATGGCCTGCCACAGCGCCGGGATCAAAGTGCCCAATACCGTAGCCATTGCGAGTTTAGGCGGCGGGGTATTATCGACAGTCTGTTCCCCTGCCCTGACAACCGTTGAATTTCCCTGGCATGGCATTGGGGTGAAGGCGGGTAAAGCGCTTCTCGAGTTGCTTAACGATAAGCCTTGTGAAAAGTTCATAGAAATTCCTTCAGTACTCAAAGTCCGGGCCAGTACCGCGGTATAACAGCCATCCATGGCTTACTCTAGCGGTCCCCCCTGCTTATCGCTTCAATTCGTCCTGCCACAGCGGGGATGACGCCAGCTGATGGCATACCGTGTCGATAAATACCCGGGTCTTGGCGGGAACCAGCTTGCCGGGCGGCATCAGGGCATAAACGCTAACCTTCGCCGCGCTACGCCAGTCGGGCAGCACGCGGACCAGTTCCCCGCGCTGCACCGCCTGGCAAACCATCCACCCCGGCAGCAGTGCGATCCCGGTTGCCCGAATGACCGCCGTCAGCAGCGCTTCACTGATATTGGTGGTGAGGGATTCCGGATTGTCCTGTCCTCACGCAATAAAAACTATGTGGCGGCGCAGGCCGACCAACTGAGAGCGGCTGGATTAGCCGCGGAAGGTCGCGTGGCGGACGCCAGCGATATCACCAGTATCGTGGAACTCATTCGCGAGGTAGAGGTGGAGACCGGCGGCGTGGATGTGCTGCACTTCAACGCCGCGGCCATGCATGACGGTAATCTGGAGACCCAGTCGGTGGCAGGCTTCATCCAGGATCTCACCACCAATGTTGGCGCGGTATATGCCGCCATCAAAGCGGTCACTCCGCTGATGGCCGCGCGTGGAGAAGGCGCGATCCTGCTGACTGGCGGGATGTTTGCCACTCAGCCTCATCCGGAGTATCTGACGCTGAGCGTCGGCAAAGCCGGGCTGCTTAACCTGACGCATGCCCTTTTTCCGGTATTAAAAGCGCAGAATATTCATCTTTCCATCGTGACGGTGGGGGCGTACGTCACGCCGGGTTCCGCCGAAGCCCGGGAGATTGCCGAACTGTTCTGGCAGCAATACCGCCAGCCATCAGCGCAATGGACAGCGGAAGCGTTTTATCCCGCCCCACACCATCAGTAACCTTCCCCGGCCGTCGCTCGGCGTCCGGGAGGCATCGCCCGGACATGTGGAAAAGACATCATCCATCGCTTGCTTTCCCTGTCACCTCGGATCAGGATACGTCGATATTCATGGAGGCTATGTGATGAAATATTTTATCGGTATGGCTGTGACGTTATTGTTGAGCACGCCGGTGCTGGCGGCGGGCGAGCTTGAGATAAACCAGTCTCCTCTGACGCTGGTGCTGAGTGACCAGAATCAGGCACGGGTCTCTTCCTGTGCCGATTTCATTGCGCTGCGTAAAGCGGGAGAGACCGTCGATGCGCTGCCCGGACTTTCCGACCCGGATGGCCGTGCGGCGGAAGCGGCGTTATTCTCCTGCTGGCTACAGGCCTACACTATCGATCACACGTTATTCCCCTCTGCCGCGCCGAAACCGACCCTGGCTGACGTGGTTCAGCACTTTCCTGCCAGCGCGGCGTTTATCGTCAGCGTTGACGAAAAGCAGGACGTCGCCAAAAACTTTGTGGGGAAAACCATCGCGGACTATACCCCGGACCTGAAAGCCAGGGACGATCGTCTGGAATCAGCGGCTAGCGCCAGCGGCTATGTGCTGGATGAATATTATGCGTTTACCGATAAGCAGGGGCATCAGCTCAACATTGTGGCTCTGGTGGGCTACGCCATCGGCGGTACGGCAAGCGTGAAAAGCTACTATCGCATTGATGACACGCACGCCCGCGTCTGGAGCGTCACCCGGCTCGATGAGAACAGCCCGCTATAAGCGAGGGTTCCCTCTGCGGCGCTACCGCAGAGAGTGTTCCGTTTACCTGGCCAGCCACTGGCGCCAGCCGCCCCAGGCGGTGATCTCGGTGGCCGCGCCCAGCCCACCGGCTTCGCAGATAAAGCCCGTCACCCAGCGGCCGTCCGCCAGCTCAATCTGTCCCAGCCCCAGCGGCGCGGGGATGGCGGCCAGCAGCGACCCCACCTCAGCGCTGGGGATCGCCCAGACTTCCACCGCTATCGCAGCCCCCTCTGGCTCGTCACGCACCATCGCCGGGCGCTTGCCATCCGGGAGGGCATACAACCGATAGCGCGGCGCGCTGTGGGTCGCCTGCAGCAGCCGGCCGCCCCGCGCCAGCAATTGGCCGTTCAGCGGCTGGCCGGTCAGGTGGGCGCCGCATACCGCCAGGGCCATCCGATCATGGCCCGCGGGGTGCGCAGGCGGCGGGCTCTCCAGCCGTGCGCCGCCTGCCAGCGGCAGCCGCTCCGCGCGCTGGAAGGCGTCGGCCAGGCTCAGCAAATACTGATCGGTAAAGGCCCGGCCGAACAGCGTGACGCCGGAGGGCAGTCCGTCGGGCATAAACCCGCACGGCACGCTCACCGCCGCATAGTCCAGCAGGTTCATAAAGTTGGTGTAGTAGCCCAGGTCGGCGTTGCGGGCGATGGGCTCCGCCGCCAGCTCGTCCAGCGTTACCGGCCGCGGAAAGGTTGGCGTGAGCGCGCAGTCCAGCGTCTCGAGGATAGCATCGCACTGCGCTTTATACTCCTGCAGCTGATACATCGCCTTAAAGGTCGCCGTCGCGTCGATATCAGGCGCTTTCGCCAGCACGTCGCGAATGACCGGCAGCACGGCGTCCGGCTGCTGCTCAATCAACGGGCCAGCCACCGCATAGCGTTCAGCGACCCACGGCCCGTTATACAGCAGGCGGGCGGCGGCGAGAAAAGGCGCGAAATCGATCGCCACGGCTTCCCCGCCGAGCGCCGTCAGCCGCTGCACGGCCTGGGCGAACAGCGCTTCGCTGGCGCGGCAGCCGAGGAAGTTAAGCTCCCGCGGGACGCCAAAGCGAAACCCGGCGGGCGGCCTGCCGAAGGCCTGACGAGTGTTCCACTGGGGATTGCGGCGGCTGAAGCTATCCTGCGGGTCGGCCCGGGCAACCAGCGCCAGCAGCTGGCTGGCCTCGTCGGCGGTGGCGCTGAAAAAGGTCACGCAGTCCAGCGTGCGGCAGGCCGGCACCACCCCGGCGGTGGAGAACACCCCTTTCGTCGCTTTCAGGCCCACCAGGTTATTCAGCCCGGCCGGGACGCGACCGCTACCGGCGGTGTCGGTCCCCAGCGCGAAGCTGGCGACGCCCAGGGCTACCGCCAGCGCCGAGCCGGCGCTGGAGCCGCCGGAGGGATAAGCGGGATGGTACGCGTTGCGGCAGCGACCATACGGCGAACGGGTCCCGTTCAGGCCGGTGGCAAACTGATCGAGATTGGTTTTACCCACCGGCACCGCCCCCAGGGCAATCAGCTGTGCGACAATGGTCGCGCTTTGCGTCGGCCGGTAAGCAAACGCCGGACAGGCGGCAGTGGTGACGATCTCCGCGAGATCGATATTATCTTTGATGGCGAACGGCACCCCGTACAGCGGGAGCGTGTCTGGCGAATGGCCTTCCAGCGCCGCCAGAAACGGCGCCTGCTCCGCTTCGCTCAGGAGATGGATAAACAGATTAAACTCGGGATCCAGCGTTTGCGCCCGCTGACGGATCCCCGCCAGCAGCGCGCGCGGGGTGGTGTGGCCGTTACGATAGTTCGCCGCCAGAGTCGCCAGGCGTAAATCAAACGTCTGCTGCATCATGCCTTCTCCTCAATAATCACTGCCACCCGCTGCCCGGCACGCACCGCGCTGCCTGGCTGCACATTGACCTGCTGAACCCTGCCATCGCACGGCGCCAGCAGCGGGATCTCCATTTTCATCGACTCAAGCACCACCAGCACATCGCCGGCGCGTACCTGGCTGCCGGCCGCGGTCTGTACCTGCCACAGATTACCGGATACCGGGCTTTCCACGCCCTGCTCCCCCGGCTGCAGCGGCGCATCGCCCGCCTCTTCTGTCGCGCTCTCCTGACTGTCGAAATGGGCCTGGCCGCTGGCGATCCAGCGCTCGCGCTCGTCGTTAAACGCCCGCTGCTGATGGTCGCGAAATGCGCTAATGCTCTGCGCCTCGCGAGAGAGAAACTGCTGGTACTCCGCCAGCCGCAGCGTGCTGTGCTCGATGCGCAGCGGGTAGCGTCCGAGCGGGAAATCGCGGCGAATAGCCAGCAGTTCTTCCGCCGAGACCGGATAGAAACGCAGCTGGTCGAAAAAGCGCAGCAGCCAGGGCTTGCCGGCAAAATCGGCCACCTCGTGATAGCGATTCCACATCTGCAGGGTGCGGCCGACAAACTGATAGCCGCCCGGGCCTTCCATGCCGTAAACGCACAGATACGCTCCGCCGATGCCCACCGAGTTTTCCGCCGTCCAGGTTCGCGCCGGGTTGTATTTGGTGGTGACCAGCCGATGGCGCGGATCAAGGGGCGTGGCCACCGGCGCGCCGAGATAGACATCGCCGAGACCCATCACCAGATAGCTGGCGTCAAACACCGTTTGCCACACCGCCTGCTCATCCGGGAGATCGTTTATCCGGCGAATAAACTCGAGGTTGCTTGGGCACCAGGGGGCGTCCGGGCGGACGGTGGTCATATATTTGTCGATCGCCTTGCGGCAGGCCGGATCGTCCCAGGAGAGCGGGAGATGCACCACCCGTGTCGGAACCTGCAGATCGTCGCTCATGCAGACCGTGGCCCACTCCTCGCGGACCCACGCCAGCAGTGTCTCCAGCGCCAGCGTTTCCGGCTGGAAATGGAGCTGCAGAGAGCGGATCCCCGGCGTGATATCGATGATCCCGTCCCGGGATTGCCCCTCAAGGGCCTGCATCAGGGCATGGATGCGAAAGCGCAGCACCAGATCCAGCTCCGCCTCACCGGCCTCCAGCAGCAGATGGGTATCGCCGGAGAGGCGCGCCACCAGGCGTTTGTCAGCGTCGCCGCAGGTCATCACCACCGGCGAGGTGAGCGGCACAGGCTGCCAGGCAACGTCCTGCGCCTGCAGGGTCGCCAGCTCTGCGCGACGGCCTGCCGCCAGCCGCCGGGCGGTGGGGACGTCAACCGCCACAAAGCGCACCTTATCCCCCGCCTTAAGCTGGCCCAGCTGCCAGAGATCGGCTTCGATCACCGTGACCGGGCAGACAAAGCCCCCGAGGCTTGGGCCGTCCGGCCCGAGGATCACCGGCATATCGCCGGTAAAATCCACCGCCCCCACCGCGTAGGGGTTGTCGTGAATATTCGACGGATGGAGCCCGGCTTCGCCGCCGCTGTCGCGGGCCCAGACCGGCTTGGGCCCGATCAGGCGCACGCCGGTGCGGCTGGAGTTAAAATGCACTTCCCAGTCGGTGGCAAAAAAGGTCGCCATATACGCCGGGGTAAAGAACTCCGGCGCGCCGTGGGGGCCATAAATCACCCGCAGCGTTCGTACTTCCAAAAGCTCAGGGCGCAACCCTGCGGGAAGCGCCGCGCCTTCCATGGTCTCAGCCGGAGGCGCAAGATGCAGCACGTCGCCGGCGCGCAGCGCCCGTCCGCCGTGGCCGCCAAACTGACCGAGGGTAAAGGTGCTTTTACTGCCCAGGTAGTCCGGCACCTGAATGCCGCCGCGCAGGCAGAGATAGCTTCTGACGCCTGGCCCGCTTATCGCCCCCAGCCTGAGGGTCGCCCCCGCCGGAACAGAGAAGACGCCGTCCATCTCCTGGTCAATGCCGTCGAGCGTTACGGGCAGCGGCGCGCCGCAGACCACCGCCTGCACCGCGGTATTAAATTTCAGCGTGGGTCCGCTAAGGGTGATCTCCAGCGCGGCGTCGCCCTCGGCATTGCCCAGCAGACGATTGCCCAGGCGCAGCGCCCGGTCATCCATCGGGCCTGAGGGCGGTACGCCCACCGCCCAGAACCCCAGACGTCCCGGGTAGTCCTGGACGCTGGTCTGGGTGCCGGCGCTGAGTACCTCCACGGTATCGGCCCGGTAGCGCAGTTGCTCCAGACAGCGGGTCCAGGGTTCCCCGGCGGTGAACGGCGCAAAGCCAAGGATCTGCTGCAGGTACTGGCGGTTGGTTTCGACGCCGTACAGGCGGGTCTCCGCCAGTACCTGCGCCAGGCCGTCGATCGCCTCATCGCGGCTGGGGCGCCAGACGATAGCTTTCGCCAGCAGCGGGTCAAAAAACGGCGGTACTTCACAGCCGGCCTCCACCCAGCGGTCGATGCGCAGGGTAGCGCCGTCCGCCGGCGGAAACCAGACGTCGGTTAACAGTCCTGGCGAAGGCTGAAACTGGCGGCCAGGATCTTCGGCGTAAATTCGCGCCTGAATGGCATGCCCCCGGGGCTGTAGCCCGGCGGACAGCTCGCTCAGCGGCGGTAAATCCCCTGCCGCCAGGGCGATCATCCAGCGCACCAGGTCTACGCCCCACACCTGCTCCGTGACGCCGTGCTCCACCTGCAGCCGGGTATTGACCTCGAGGAAATAGAAGCGCTGCGCCGCGCTGTCGTAGACAAACTCCACCGTCCCGGCGCTGCGGTAGTTCACCGCTTTCCCGAGGGCAATGGCCGCGCTACACAGCGCCTGCGCCATCCCGTCCGGCAGATTTGGCGCCGGCGTCTCCTCAATCACTTTCTGGTTACGCCGCTGCAGCGAGCAGTCGCGCACGCCGAGGGCGATAACCGCCCCCTTCCCGTCGCCGAAGATCTGCACCTCGAGATGGCGGGCGCGTTCAATATATTTTTCGAGAAACACCCCGGCGTCGCTGAAGTTGTTTTGCCCCAGCCGCTGCACCGTGGCAAACGCCTCGCTCAGTTCGCGGGCGTCGCGGCAGACGCGCATGCCAATCCCCCCGCCGCCCGCCGTGCTCTTGAGCATCACCGGGTAGCCCACCGCCTCTGCCGCCCGGCAGGCTTCTTCGCTGTCGGCCAGCAGGTCACTGCCTTCCAGCAGCGGAACGCCCTCCGCTTTGGCCAGCGCGCGGGCGGTATGCTTCAGGCCGAAGGTTCGCAGCTGTTGCGGGGTCGGGCCAACAAACGCCAGTCCCGCCGCCTCACAGGCCTCGGCGAAGGCGGCGTTTTCCGACAGAAAGCCGTAGCCGGGGTGGATGGCGCGGGCGCCGCTCTGCCGCGCGGCGGCAATGATCTTCTCTACGACTAAATAGGTTTGCGCTGCCGGCCCCTCGCCAAGGCTCAGCGCCTCATCCGCTTCGCGGACGTGCAGACTGCTCAGGTCGGCTTCGGCGTAAACGGTGACGCCCTTCACCTGCATGGCGCGCAGAGTGCGCAGAATGCGGCAGGCAATCGCCCCGCGGTTGGCAATCAGTAAGGTATCAAACATAAGCGGAACTCACAGCGAAGCGGGTCGTCCCGCAACAATTCGTCTTCCCCTGAGGTCGTCCCCGGGAGAACCGGCGCTTAAAGGTGGCGCGTCGGCGTGTGGTTCAGGCGGTCGGCGCGAACGGCGAACAGCCGAAAGGCCAGCAAACGCCAGCGCTGCCAGCGGGTCAGTTCCATACCAGCACCTCGGCGGGGGTCGGGTTCCAGCCATTGCAGGGATTGTTGAGCTGCGGGCAGTTGGAGATCAACACCATGGCGTTACACTCCGCGCGCAGTTCCACGTATTTTCCCGCCGCCGAGATGCCATCCGCAAACGTCAGACCGCCCTCCGGCGTCACCGGCACGTTCATAAAGAAGTTAATGTTGGCGCCAATATCGCGCTTATGCAGACGACCATCATGCAGACAGGCGCAGAGGAAATTATCCCGGCAGCTGTGCATGTAGCGCTTGTCGAGGGCGTAGCGGACGGTGTTACTCTCCTGGGCGCAGGCGCCGCCGAGGGTATCGTGCCGCCCGCAGGTATCGGCCACGATGGTCATCAGCGGACGGCCAAGGTTGGAATAGAGCACGCTGCCGGCGGTGAGGTAGGCGTTACCCTGGCGGCGCAGCGTGCGCTGCGCATCGTAGCGCTCGCGCGGGTTGTCGGCGTTGTAAAACAGGGTATCAATCGCCTGGTTGCCTTCGAGATCGAGCAGACGCAGGGTTTGCCCTTGTTTAACCTCGAACAGCCACGGCTCCCCGGCGGGGATCACATGGCGATAGACGGCCTCTTCCGGACGTCGGTGACTGGTGATAAGGGTCATAAACGCCTCCTTACAGGGCAAAAAGTTGGGTATTGCGGAACGCGCGCAGGTTCTCATCGCGGGTCAGGAGCGCCTGAGTGGCCGCGTCTTCATCGTCGGCCTGATACCAGCTCAGCTGTACCGGACGGGGGGCATACTCTGTGGCCGGATCCTGAGGATGCGGTAGCGCGGTGAGGACCAGCAGGACGTCCATCGGGGCATACAGTTCCACATAGTCCCCGGCGCGGCTGTTGCCGGAGACAAAGTGAAAGCGCCCCTCGTCATCGACGGTCACTTTGCTGAAGAAGTTGACCACCATCAGCAGATCTTCCAGACCGAGATCCCATTTCCCCATCTCCACCAGCAGGTTATCGACGCCGTTGCGGTAGAAGCCATTGCGTAATTCCTGGTAGCGTCCGGCGCCATATTTGTCGTGCGTCTCTCCGGCGTTGAGGACCCCGCCGAACGGATCGTGCCAGCCGCAGCTGTCGGCGACGATCCCGGCCAGCACCCGGCCCATATCGGAGTAGAAACAGTGCCCGGCGGTCAGGCGCGCGGTATGCTGTCCTTTGAGGGTATCCGGCAGGTTGAGCCGCTCACTTTTCTCATGGGGATTGAGCATCATCATGCTGACGTTTGCCCCGCCGTCGAGATCGGTCAGGCGCAGGATCTGCCCTTTGCGCAAAATCAGCGAGGTGTGCGCCCCGCCGGGAAGCCGCTCTTCGCGCAGGCTGGGGGTGGAGTGAAACAGTTCAGTCATCAATTTATCTCCTTAATGCGTAAACGTTGGTGTCGCTACCGGCGGCCAGTTGCGCCATCCGCGCTTCATTGAGCGGGATGTCGTAGGTAATACGCGCGCCCCAGGCGTTGGGCGCCTGCGGGTCGATGCGCACTTTGTCGAACACCAGCAGCCTCGTGCCCAGGTTGAAGCCTTCGGCCAGGTCGTGGGTGACCATAAACACCGTCATGCGCGTTTCGCTCCACAGCTGGAGCAGCAGCGCATGCATATCCTTGCGAATGCCGGGATCCAGCGCGCCGAAGGGCTCGTCCAGCAGCAGCACCCGCGGCTGCATCACGAACGCCTGGGCAATGGCCAGCCGCTGCTGCATCCCGCCCGAGAGCTGCGCCGGGTATTTATCCAGGGCGTGTCCCAGGCCCACTTTCTCCAGCATTCGCTGGGCCTGTTGCCGGGCCTCGCGCTTTCTGCCGCCAAACAGGCGCCCCAGCAGCGGGGACGCCGGCAGCTCCAGGCCGATGGCGACGTTATCCAGCACGTTGAGATGCGGAAACACCGAATAGCGCTGGAAAACCACGCCGCGACTGCGGTCCGGCTCCGCCGCCAGCGGCTGGCCGTCGAGCAGGATGGCGCCGCGGGTCGGTTGCTCCTGACCGAGCAGCAGACGCAGAAAGGTCGATTTACCGCAGCCGGACGCGCCGACCATTGAGCAAAACTCGCCCTCTTTCACCTGCAGATTAATGCGCTCCAGCACCACGTGGTCGCCGTACTCCTGCCAGATGTTTTTGATGTCGATAAAACTCATCCCCGGCCTCCTTCCGCCCACGGGAAACAGGCTTTGTGCAGCTGACGCAGCGCCAGATCCATCAGCCATGCCAGCAGCGTGATCCAGATGACATACGGAATAATCACGTCCATCGCCATATAGCGCCGCACCAGGAAGATGCGATACCCCAGCCCGGCGGTGGCGGAGATGGCCTCGGCGGAGATCAGGAACAGCCATGCCGATCCCAACAGCAGGCGCAGAGAAGCGATCAGCCGCGACAGCAGCTGAGGAAGCACCACCCGCAGCACCACCGTCCAGCTATTGGCCCCCAGGGTCTGCGCCTTTATAAACAGCTCCGCCGGGATCTCCCGCGCCCGCTGCTCCAGGTCGCGCGCCAGCATCGGCGTAATGCCGATGACGATCAGCATCACTTTCGACAGCTCATCCAGGCCAAAGACGATAAACAGCACCGGCAGGATTGCCAGCGGCGGGATCATTGACACCACCGTCATCAGCGGCGACAGCGCCGCGCGGTACATCGGGAAGACGCCGGCGGCGATACCGATGCCGAGGCCGATCAGCGACGAGACGGCCAGGCCCGTCAGCAGACGGCTCAGGCTGATCAGCGTGTCGGCCCACAGCAGATACTCGCCGCTGCGTTTGTCCGGGGTGAACGCCATCCGGTCAATGGCCGCCGCCATCTGCGACAGGCCTGGCAGCAACTTGTCCTGCGGATTGGCTTCCAGCCGCACCGCCGATCCCATAAACCAGGCGGCGATCAGCAGCACAAACGGCAGCAGCATCAGCGTCAGGCGCATCCCCTTTTGGGGATATCGGTTAATGTGGCGCATGGCGTGGTCTCCCGGCGGCAATCATTACAGCTGGCCCGCGGCGGCCAGCTTCAGGTAGCTGTCGTCAAAGCGCAGTTTGCGGTTGGCGGCATCGCCGAGCGTGACATTGCCCGGGAAGGTCATTCCGATAAAGTCCGCGCTCTGCGCCCCCTCGCCCAGCAGACCTTTATCGAAGGAGAACTGCGCCACACGCTGCATGGTTTTCGCCAGATCCGGCGAGGCGATAAACGCCAGGGTGTCGGCAGGCGTCCAGAAAAGATGAGTGGTTTTGAGCTGCGCCTGGTAGCCGGCGAGATCGGTACCGGAGTCGGCGGCCATAGCGCTCAGCGCCTGGGTATCGCCGGCCTTCATTTTGGCCATCATTTCAAACCACGCGCCGGTCAGCGCTTTGCCCAGCGCCGGGTTATCTTTCAGGGTCTGGGTATTGACCACCATCATGTCGATAAGCTCGCCCGGCACCTGCGAGGAGCTAAACACTTCGCTGGTTTGCGGGGTCTTTTTGATAACCGACAGCTGTGGATTCCAGGCCACCGCCGCCCGCACGCCGCTGGTGCCAAAGGCCGAGACGATATCGGCATCGGAGGTATTCACCACCTTGACGTCTTTTTCCTGCAGCCCGGCTTTTTCCAGGCCGCGCACCAGCAGATAGTGGGAGACCGACAGCTCCGGGAGATACACCGACATCCCTTTCAGGTCGCTGAGCTTTTTATCCGCCCCTTTCAGAACCACCCCGTCGTTACCATCGGAGTAGCTGCCGGTGATCAGCGCCGTGCTGTCGACACCGCCGGCCGCCGGAATGGTCAGGGCGTCCATATTCGTCATCGTGCAGCCGTCAAACTGCCCGGCGGTGTACTGATTGATGGATTCGATGTAATCGTTGAGCTGAACAATATTGATTTTGATGCCGTACTTGCTGGCCCATTTATCGATGATCTTTTCATTGCTGATGGCGCCCCAGGGCATCCAGCCGGCGTAGATGGTCCAGCAGACGTTGAACTCTTTCTTGACGGCGGCAAAGGACGGGACGCTGGTCAATAGCGTCAGTGACAGGACAAGTGAGCGGAGGAGCGGCGATGTTTTCATGGTGGACCTCTGGTTAGCACGAGAAACGGAGCAGCGCGACACCCAACGGTGCTGCTGTCTCCCGGGCTTTTATCCCGCCGTGTAACCTCGCCGAGGTCGCCAGCTCTCGGACCAGACGTTCACCGCGGTGAACCGGAACCCTAGCCAGCTATTGTGTGATCTAAATTGTCTGTTGCGCTGCTTTCTGCTGATGGTCTTGCAAGCGCCATGCCAGGAGCCAGACAGCCGTGCTTTCAGTGATTTACCGCCAACCGGCGCATCGCCTCCCAAAAATGGGGAGTAAAAGTGGGGCATTGCATGGCTTTGGTGCAAAGGGAAAGCACACCGCGTTCTGGCCAACAACCGGCCGGGGGTCATGGGGGATGAATCCTGTAGCTGATTATCATGGCGCGGGGTAAATGTTTGCCATTACGCCGCTTCGACATGAGGGGATGACGCAGGCGCTTCTCCCCTGTCCCGTCGCCAGGGGGGGATCATATTTTTACCGCCTGTTTTACCCGCCTGACGGTAAAGCATTTAAATGTTGAATACATACTAACGCTAAATCGCAAGCTTGTGCGTTTTAACGCACAGTGATAATATTGCGCCACGTTAAGTAGAGGGGTGGAATAAATTCACCATTCGTTAACTCAGAATGCTTGGCCTGTTAAATACAAGTTAAAATCACGCCGATGTTATTTAACACAGAGAGGTTCCATGAAAATATTGCTGATGTTGCCCACCCTTTTTCTGTTAAGTGGTTGTGTGGATCTGGGGGATGTGGGCATACACCCGGAAGAAGAAACCTATTACGTTAATCAGGAAAAACATCAGGTGATCGATTGCCTTCATTATGCCGCTTCTAAAGCGAATTTATCGCTGGAATATGATGACACTCTTCCTGAAAACATCGATAAATACAACCTGATGAATACTGAAAACACGACTGTCGCGTGGGTGGAAATCAGTAACTTCAACGGCAGGCAGACTTCGGTAGAATTTTATTATGCGCCGCATGCCCAGGATATACATCGGTCGGTCACTACCATTGCTGAACGGTGTTCATAATGCCCGGATAACCAGAGACAGCGTTAAGCTGACAAGAAACGAATGATGAAAACCTCTCTCCTTTTGCTAATAGCAGTGCTGGTGATTTCTGGCGAGTTACACGCTGATACTGTTTTTTATCAGGATAGCCATTTTGTCGGGCACTCTCTTTTTACAGGCACCGTAAGCAAAGCGAAGCACCATAATAAATTAGCGATGAGTTTTGGCATTTGCCAACTGAGAAAAATCATCAGGAGCGTCACGGATAGCGACGCAAAAAAAGACGCGTAAAGATTGTCCAATAGCTGGCCAGTGTATCCCCCTCCAGGCAGACGCACCTCCCCCGAAAAATGAAATACGAGTGACCTACTTCAGATGAGCGTAGTGCTTGACACGGTTGATGTCTGCCGCGCACGCCTCCTCATCATCCAGATGTTATGTTCCTCTCGTAACACCTGACGAACGCCTGGTGTTACGCTAACGTCATATAAGGCAGATCATCCACGCTCGGGATGGTAGTTATTTTGTTAAGCAGTCTTTACCGAAAGCGAGACGGACAAAAGGTATATTCAGTATTTCAGGATCGGCGCTGCTGAAGAACACGTTACCTGTTCGGCTTTCAATGGGTTTGTATTTTTTCAGCATCTCCATTTCAATACCCGTGCTCATAAATGACTTGCCATTTTTATCATACAAAAAGAAGCACATTTTGTTATCTTTGCCAGGTTCAATGCTTTTATCAGAGAAGTTATCAAGCGTAACTTTATAGGTCACCAGATACTTCGCCTCGCCGGTCACGCTATCCCATTCACTTCCGGCGGCCTCCTTTAGGGCAAAAATCTTGACCCCTGAAAAATAAGGATCTGGATTCTTTTTTTCAATAGCCTGCACCGTTCCTGAGGCAGCGATGGCTACAGCCAGCGCAATACCTTTGGCAATATAATTATGCATTTCCTACCTCATTCAATTTACTATTAAGTGAACGCTACCATAGATCATGATATTGGTATTATCAATGATATTCGCCGTCATCACTATTTGATGAAAATCCAGTCTGTCATTATATTTAAACTTATAAATCAGTGCGTTGTAAAAATAACCATTAAAATAATTCTAATGTGAATTTAATAAATTGTTAACTGTAACTTATTTTTCACTTATTTCTGCGTCATGTTTAAGCAGGGTTTATCTTCAACTTCATCAGCATGCGATTTAAAGCCGTTCGCACCGACCAGGTTAGCGCCTCCTGTATCCATAGCGTGAATATAATCAGCGATCAGGAAGAGAATAAACAGGAGGGTGCCTGTCCCCCGCCTGAATGCCATGCCTTTTTTTCCATTAGACCTACCATCGGCCTTGAGCCAGTCAATAAGTGAAGCGCACAGCGATGACCCATTTGCACCGACTCAGTGCCGCCTGTTCACCATACTGAATCCCATCCCCTCCCACACTTCCATGTTAACTGTTTGTATATAAAGAACTATTTTAACTGGCACGTTTAATGCTCTGCGGTTGTATACAGCGATGTTGACAAGATCTCAGGCCAGGAGGCGACAACCCATAGCCACCTGCGGTCGCGACGCCAACGCCTTCTTCTCTCCGTGAAGCCTCCAGGGCGGATGCGTTTCACGGAAACCTGTTAACTGAAAACGGAGAACAACATGACGACACTCAGCGAACCGTTGGTTACCCCGAAATATGGCAAATGGCGCCAGCTGGTGCTGGGCCTGATCTGTATGGCCGCCATCTCCAGTCCGCAATATGTCTGGACGCTGCTGACGAAACCCCTGGCCGCAAAGCTGGGCGTCGGTCTGCCCGAGCTGCAGGTCACCTTCTCGCTGCTGATCATCCTCCAGACCTTCTTTTCGCCCTTTCAGGGGCGGTTAGTGGAGAAATTTGGCCCACGGCGGTTAATCGCTATCGGCACGGTGATGGCGGGAATGAGCTGGGTGCTTTCCGCACAGGTGAATGGCCTGGCGACGCTGTGGCTGGTTTATGGCTGCATGGGCGGCCTTGGAACCGGGATCGTCTACATCGGCGTTGTCGGCCTGATGGTCAAATGGTTTCCGCGGCAGCGGGGGTTCGCCGCCGGCGCGGTGGCGGCGGGCTACGGGATGGGGGCCATCCTAACCACCTTCCCCATCTCCCTGTCGCTGACCACCAACGGCCTTGAACACACGATGACGACCTTCGGGGTTCTCTTCGCGCTCGTCGGCTTCCTCGCCAGTCAGGGACTGAAGCTGCCGCCGCCTGCTGTCTCTTTGCCCGTCAGCCAGACGGTGGCGCAGAGCAGCAGATCGTTTACCTCCCGGGAAATGCTGCGTCAACCGCTGTTCTGGCTGATGTTTGCCATGATGGCGATGATGTCGACTTCCGGGCTGATGGTCACTTCGCAGATGGCGGTGTTCGCCGAGGACTTCGGCATTAGCCAGGCGGTGGTGTTTGGCATGGCGGCCCTGCCGCTGGCGTTAACGATAGACCGCTTCACCAACGGTTTAACCCGGCCGCTGTTTGGTTTTATTTCCGACCGCTTCGGCCGCGAGCAAACCATGTTTATCGCCTTTGCGCTGGAGGGGGTGGCGATGACGCTCTGGCTGGCGTGCCGGGAAGATCCGCTGCTGTTTGTCCTGCTTTCCGGGGTGGTGTTCTTTGGCTGGGGGGAAATCTTCTCCCTCTTCCCGTCGACGCTCACCGATACCTTCGGCAGCGAACATGCCGCCAGCAACTATGGCTGGCTGTATATTTCTCAGGGCATCGGATCAATCTTCGGCGGCCCGCTGGCGGCGTTGCTCTATCAGTACACCCACGGCTGGCATGTGGTTTTCAGCTGCGCCATTGGCCTGGATTTTGTCACCGCCGCCCTCGCGCTGTGGGTGCTAAAACCGTGGCGCGCGCGCTTTATCCGCCAGCATAGCTAACGACAACCCTGGCAGAAGTGACGGCCAGGCCGTCACTTCACTGATATTCGCTGCGCAGCAGCGCGTACAGATACTCATCGCCCCACTGGCCTTTAAAAAAGATATTCTGCCGGTAATGCGCCTCGCGACGAAAGCCCAGTCCTTCCAGGAGTTTGATCGCGGCGGTATTGCGGGTGTCTACCACCGCGATCAGCCGGTGATGGACCAACGGTTCAAAGAGTAAGGCTATCACCGCCTGTATGGCTTCCCGGGCATACCCCTGATGCTGATACGCCGGGGAAAAGGTCATCCCCAGCTCGGCCTGTCTGCCATGATCGAAAAAGTGGATCCCCACATCTCCCGCCAGTGCACCGTTGGCCTGGATCTCTACGGCAAGCTGGAACCAACTCTCATCCTCAGCAAAGGCCAGGGAACGCTGTTGTTCATAGAAGGCAGTCGCCTCTGCCATACCGTAATGGCTCCAGCTCTGAAAGCGGGCCACTTCCGGCAGGTTGCGATAGCGGCTGAAAGACGGCAGATCTTCCGTTCTGAACCGGCGCAGCAGCAGCCGGGGCGTGGTCAGGGGTAGCAACATCTCTTCTTCCTGGTGAGGGGGGCAATAGCGCGCCATCTTAACCTGCGCAGCCTGACGCCGCTAGCCGCATGGCGGTGCCTCCTCCCAGCGATAGATTTGAGTGGTGGCCAGCGCCAGCATGGCGAAATCTTCCGGCGTATCGCCGTAAGCGAAGATCGCTTCGTAATCGGTCAGGGCGTAGTTCGCCAGGATACGCGCCTTTTTGGCCAGGCCGCTGCAGTCTCCACCCTGATACTTTCCGGTCGCTGCCCCGTTTTGAAATTCCACTTCGCTGCACAGCAGCTCAAGATTATGCTGCTGGCACCACGGTCGAAGGTAGACATCCAGCGAGGCTGAGACCACCACCACGGTGTCCCCTCGCGCCTGATGCCAGGCTATACGCTGCATCGCGTTCTCCCGCAGCGTGCGGGGAATAAACGCCTGGCTATGATCGTTCCCACGCTGCAGGATCTCAGGTTGCGATTTCCCGGCAAAAGCATAATGAAACACTTTTTGCCGGATGGCAGAGGCTGAAAGCCAGCCCATTTTCCAGGCGAGAATATAGGGCAACAGCCGCAGTTTGCCCCGACGAATGGCTTTCACATCGAGGGACTGATAAATGAAAGGGGTAAACGTATCTTCGTGGGTTATCGTGCCATCGAAGTCAAAAAAGGCAATGTTCTTCTTCATCCTTGTCACCTTATACACCAATACCGGCGCCGCGCGTGGCGCGGCTGATTTACTTTTTGCCCGCCTGGCGGCAAGATCCGGCATAATGCACCGCTGTCGCAGGACGACCGGGTCACCGGCAGTCATGACAGCGAACCGTTCGACAGGAAAACGCATGAAGCCAAAACAAGCGGACATTCTCCGCCACGCCAGCGCGCTGTTTAATCGCGAAGGATATCAGTCGCCCAGCATCGAGCGGATTGCTGAGCATGCCGGCATCTCCAAAATGACCTTCTACCGCTACTATGCCGATAAAGAGGCGCTCATTCTGGCTATCCTCCGGCAGAAAGAGAGCGAGTTTATGCAGGATCTGACGCAGATCACCGCGGATAAAGCCACCGCGCGGGAGAAGCTGTTCGCCGTGTTCGACTACTATCAGTGCTGGTTGACCTGCGAAACCTTCCACGGCTGCATGTTTACCCGCGCGCTGTTTGAATATGGCGCGTCATCGCCGGCGATCCGGGAGCAGTGCTCCCGGTTCAAATCGCGCCTGTGGCAGTTCTTCCGCGATATTCTGACTCGGGTATTAAAACCAGAGCCTGCCGAACGGGTCGCCATGATGATGGTGATGCTCATCGATGGCGCCATCGCCGCCCAGCAGGCCGAGTCCGCCGAATGCCGGGAGATCCCGCCGGGGACGACCGCCTGGAGCGCGGCCAAAGCGCTGATCTACTCAGAAGGCGGTACGCTGTGAGCTCATGCTGCCGTCCAGCGACTGCAGCGCCGCCAGCAGACCATCATAGTAATCGTTGCAGGTTTGCAGGCGCAGCGCGGCGCCAAAGTAGACCTCCTCCATCGCCGCCGGATGTTTTTTGCCAATCGGCACAATCACATTGTTCAGCCAACCGTCCGCATGGCCGATATCGACCGTGATGTGTTCGGCATAGTAATGCACGTCGCGATCGCTAAGCCCAATCCGCCGACAGCCCGCCACCAGTTTTTCATACTGCGGCGGGTCGAGCAGTTCGGTCATCGCCATCACCCCCAGCGATTTGTAGTAATGCTGACGATTTACGCCGCCGAGCATAAAGGCGTTATACCCGGCCAGCCCCTGCCACTCATAAAGATGGGCAAAATGATTGTCCGGTAAGGCGATATTCCGCCGCTTCAGTAAATCCTTATACAGATTGACGTGGGTGATCTCAGTGCTGCCCTGGCCTATCTCATCCCACAGATTTTGCGCAATCTCGGCGCGGGTTTCCGGCAACGAGCCCACCAGCCCCATCGCCACCAGATCGAAGAAAAGCAGATTCAGCGCGCTGTCGCTTTTGAAGAAATAGTCGATTTGCGCCGCGGAGGCCTCGCTGGCAAGGAAATCGAACAGCGGATGATGAGACGCCGGGTGCTGCTGGCATAAGGCGCGCAGTTCGTCGACGATATTGCCGGCATTGAGCACCGGCCGCTGGCGGTGGAAACGTTTGCTTTCCGCCCGCAGCCACTCAGACTCAATGTAATTTCGGATCCCGGAGAGCAGCGGATGAAACTGATTGACAGACGCCGGCGAGAGCGGGTCGGCAAGCCAGGACTGATAAAGGATGAACAGCGCATGGTGCGCGCGCTTTTTGGCCTGCGGATCGTCAGCGGAGAAGGCGCGGATGCAGGTATTCTCCGTCAGATGCCAGGCTCTGTCGGCGACCAGCGGATTGGCCGTCAGCTTCAGCGTCAGCGCGTTGCTGTGCAGAAGCTGGTCAATTAACTCATCCAGCGCCAGCCTGGCTATCACCGCGGTTTGGTCACTACCAATGACCCCATTGTCGGTATTACGCATGAATTTATCCCTGTGAAATGCATGGCGACTATACGGTATAGTACCGCTCACAATGCGGCAACGTAAATTTCAACTACATTGTTAATACGCTGTTTATTAACGACTTTAAATAAACAGAACAAAAGCCACTAAAATAGTGTTGATATTATAAAAATAATAACGTTACCATTCAGTACAGTGACAAACGACACAAGGAATCACGATGCCCTATCTGTTACTGACGCTGGCCGCCCTCTTCTGGGGTGGGAATTACGTTGTCGGTCACGTGCTGGTTCAGGGCGTGGATCCGATCCTGATGACCGAAGCGCGGTGGGCGTTAACGGCGCTGCTGCTGGGCCTGCTCTACCGCCGACAGATTGCCGGCAGTCGTCATCTGCTGCGGGAAAACGCCCCGGCGGTGCTGGTGCTCACACTCTGCGGTCAGGTCAGTTTCCCGCTCACGCTCTATATCGGTCTGCAAACCACCTCCGCCCTCAACGCCGCCATCTATATGTCCGCCACGCCGAGCATGGTGCTGCTGATTAACCGGCTGATTTTTCGCGACCCGGTATCGGCCCGCAACTGGCTGGGGGTGGTCTTCAGCACCCTCGGCGTGATGATCCTCTTATTCCAGGGCAACCCGCTGCATGCCGCCTCGCTGCATACCTTTTCCGTCGGCGATCTGTGGGCGATGGGGTCGGCGCTGAGCTGGGCGCTCTATTGTTCGCTGTTACGTCTAAAGGACCGCCGGATCCCGGCGAATGGCTTTGTCGCCGTCAGCTCGCTGCTCGGCGCCCTGCTCCTGCTGCCGATCGTCGCCTTCTGGCTGATGCGCCACCCGGCGCAGGACTGGGATGCCTGGCGCGAGCCGTTTTTCCTCAGCGGGCTGGCTTATCTGGTGATTTTTCCGTCATGGCTGGCCTATCTGTTCTGGAATAAAGGGATCGCCACCATCGGCGCCACGCGGGGGGAGATTTACACCCACATCATCCCCCTCTCGGGTGGCGTGTTAAGCATCCTCTTCCTGCATACCCAGCCCCATGCCTGGCACCTGTTCAGCGCGCTGTTCATTATGCTGGGGATTGGCATCTGCTCGCTGGAAAAACGCCAGGCGGCGACGGTTCGCCTGCGCGGTTAGCGTGTCTGCCGGGCGCCTGATTACGCCCGGCGTCAGCCCTTAACGGCTGGTGGAGAGCGGCTGCTGACGCGCCGCTCCGGCAGGTTGCGCCACCCGGCCCTCGCGGCCAAAGAAGGTGAGAATGGTAATGACGATCGCCACCGTCCCGGCCACCAGGGCCATCGCCAGGCCGTAGTTATGCCCGTGGTGCTGGGCAATGGAGGCCTGCAGGGTGGCATTCACCGAGGCCAGCAGATTCCCCAGCTGATAGACGAAACCGGGCAGCACCGCCCGGGTATTGGCCGGGACCAGTTCGTTGAGCCAGGTCGGGATCACCCC
Source organism: Klebsiella sp. C360 (assembly GCF_048822415.1). Classification (NCBI taxonomy): domain Bacteria; kingdom Pseudomonadati; phylum Pseudomonadota; class Gammaproteobacteria; order Enterobacterales; family Enterobacteriaceae; genus Klebsiella; species Klebsiella sp. C360. Next base: position 556,537 of record NZ_JBMEZZ010000003.1, on the reverse strand, counting down.
CCAGGCGCCCTGCACCATAAACTGCATCAGAAACGCCCCGGCCCCCAGCGCCAGCGAGCCGCTGGCGAAAGCCCACAGTGGGATCACCGGCAGCGCCAGCAGAGCGGCGATCATAATCGCTTTGCGCCGGCCAATCTTCTCCGACAGCGAGCCGAAGAACACCCCGCCGATGATTGAGGCGATGTTGTAGCACACCGCGATAATGCTGACCGTTTCCGGCGCAAACCCGTGCTGGACTTTCAAAAATACCGGGTAGAGATCCTGCGTCCCATGGGAGAAGAAGTTAAAGGCCGCCATCAGCACCACCAGGTACAGGCACAGCTTCCAGTGGCTACGCAGCACCGGCAGCAGAGCCGTGCTCGCTTTACTCTGCCGGGCCGCCAGCCAGACCGGGGACTCCTCGACGCAGAAATAGATAAACGGCAACAGCAGCACCGGGGCGGCGCCAATGACAAACATCCCGCGCCAGCCGAGCTGTGCAAACAGCAGCCCGTAGGCCACGGCCGCCAGCAGATAGCCGAAGGGATACCCCGCCTGGAACAGACCGGACATCAGGCCGCGCGAGCGGTCGGGGATCGTCTCCATCGCCAGCGACGAAGCCACGCCCCAGATCCCGCCCATCGCCACGCCGTACAGCACCCGCAGCAGAAAAAACAGCATCAACGACGGCGCCGCGGCGGAGAGCAGCTCAAAGGCGGAGAAGAAAACGATATTGAGCATCAGAATCGGTTTGCGGCCAAACTTTTCCGCCGCCCTGCCGAAGATCAATGCGCCGACGGGCCGCACGGCCAGGGTCAGCAGAATCGCCAGGGTGACCTCTTCGAGGTCGACGTGAAAGGAGTGGGCGATATCGCTCAGTAAAAAAACCAACAGGAAAAAGTCGAAAGCATCGAGCGTCCAGCTTAAAAAACTGGCGATCGCCGCATTGCGCTGTCGTGAAGTCCAGCCGTGCATCTTGTCATCCCTATCCCGACGGCGTTGCCGGGAGCTTGCGCGGCGTCCGGCAGAGCAGGCTGGTGTCACCGCTTGTGTAAATTGTTTGTATAGAAAGTTGCTCTTTTGTTAATTACACCCCTTTTCCGGCCGTCGGCAAGTTTATTAGCACGCTAATTTGTTTCAAATTGCGTGCGACGACCCACCGGTTCGCTAATTTTCGACCAGAATTAAGGGCAGGCTGGCTTCAGTGCACTGCCCCGATGCCGTATCCACCCACAGGAAGGGAGAGAATCATGAAGAGAATCGCCATCGTCGGCGCCGGGCCGACGGGGATTTACACCTTGTATGAACTGGTGAAGCGCGGTGAGCCGCTATCGATCGCGCTGTTTGAAAAAGAGGCGCAGGCCGGAGTCGGTATGCCCTACAGCGACGATAATACCGCGGCGCAGATGCTGGCCAATATCGCCAGCATTGAGATCCCCCCTATCGACCTGACCTATCTGCAATGGCTGCAGCAGCAGAGCGATGACTGGCTGGCGGCGCGCGGTCTTGAACGGCACGCGCTGCATGAGCGCCAGTTTCTGCCGCGGGTGATCCTCGGCGAGTACTACCGCGACCGCTTTCTGTATCTTGTCCAACGGGCCAGAGACGCCGGCTTCGTGGTGAACGTTTGCGAGTCCTGTGAGGTCACGGATATTGCGGTGCAGCCCGTCGGGATCGCCATCCACACCGACAGCGCGGCGCAGCCGGATATCGTCGATCTGGTGGTGGTAGCCACCGGCCATTTGTGGCCTGAAGAAGAACGCGCCAGCCGGCAATACTTCCCCAGCCCGTGGACCGGCCTGATGGAGGCCCGCATCGCCCCCTGTCGGGTCGGGATCCTCGGGACCTCCTTAAGCGCGATTGATGCCGCCGTGGCGGTTGTAGCCCGCCACGGCGTTTTCCATACTGAACACGACAAAACGACCCATTTTTCCCTGCATCCCGGCAGCGAAGCGCTGGAGATCACGCTGATGTCACGCAACGGCGTGCTGCCGGAGGCCGATTTCTACTGCCCGATCCCGTGGGAGCCGCTGGAGTTCGCCACCCCTGCCGCCCTTGAGGCGGCCGTCGCTCAGGGTAGCGACGGCCTGCTGGAGCGGGTGTTCCAGCTGATCGTCCAGGAGCTGGAATATGCCGCCCCGGCCTGGTGCCAGGCGATGGGGCTGCGCCAGCTGACGCCTGACAGCATCGCCGACGCCTGGTTTGCCGACCGTCTTACCCATGACCCCTTCCAGTGGGCGCAGCGCAATCTGCAGGAGGTGGAGCGCAATAAGCGCGAGCGCCACACGGTGCCCTGGCGCTATGCCATTCTCCGCCTGCACGAGGCGATTGAAACCGTGGTGCCGCAGCTCAACGACGAGGACAGCCGTCGCTTCCGCCAGGGGCTCGCCCGCGTGTTTATCGATAACTACGCCGCGATCCCGCCGGAGTCCATTCGCCGCCTGCTGGCCCTGCACCGGGCGGGCATTCTGCGAATTGTGGCGCTGGGTGAGGATTACGATCTGCAGCGCGAGTCTGACCGGACGCTGATTGTCCATCATCAGCAGCGCTGTGAATTCGATGTCTTTATCGATGCCCGCGGACAGAAAGCGCTGAAAACCCGGGATCTGCCCTTTCCTTCACTGCGCCAGCAGCTGCTGGCCTGCGGCGATGCTATTCCGGACGTTGGTGATGACTACACGCTGCAGGCGCCGGAGGCAGTGCGCGGCCGGGTCGCCTTTGGCGCCCTTCCCTGGCTGATGCACGATCGCCCCTTTGTCCAGGGGCTGACGGCCAGCGCCGAGATTGGCAGCGCAATGGCCCGCGCGGTGTCACAGCAGGCAACCGGCCGGCGGCGCCGTCTCTGGTTTATCGACTAGCGGGACGTTTAAACGCAATATCCGAATAAAGGGGGGCTGGCAGGCGTGCTATAAACAGTGGCTGTTCGCCTCCGAGCAAGACCACGTCTAACATTTACGAGGTACTCATGAGTCATCTTTTTAGCGCGACGCGTATTGGTCAGTTGACGCTGGATAACCGTATCGTTATCGCCCCCATGTGTCAGTACTCTGCCGACGAGGGGAAGGCGACGTCCTGGCACCGGATCCATCTCGGGCAGCTGGCGTTCTCCGGCGCCGGCCTGTTAATTCTGGAAGCCACGGCGGTAGAGCCGGCGGGACGTATCTCGCCGGGGGATCTGGGGCTGTGGGATGATGAAACCGAAAACGCCCTGCGCGCCGTGGTGGAGGATATCCGGGCCTGGTCACCGATCCCTCTGGGGATCCAGCTGGGGCATGCCGGGCGCAAGGCCTCCTGCGCGGCCCCCTGGCAGGGTGGCCATCAGCTGGCGCTCAACCACGGCGGCTGGCAGACCGTCGCCCCCTCCGCGGTGGCGTTTCACGACGGCGATCGCGCCCCGGCCGAGCTGAGCCATGCCGATCTAGGGCGCATCAAAGCGGCCTTTGTCGCCAGCGCATTGCGCGCCCAACGTCTGGGCTTTGAGCTGATTGAGCTGCACGCCGCTCACGGCTATCTGCTGCACCAGTTTCTCTCGCCGCTCAGCAATCAGCGCCGTGACGAGTATGGCGGTTCGCTGGAAAACCGCATGCGCTATCCGCTGGAAGTGTTTAAGGCAATCCGCGAGGCGGTGGGCAACGCCATGGCGGTGGGCGTCAGGTTGTCGGCTACCGACTGGGTCGAAGGCGGCTGGGACGGCGAGCAGTCCATTCAGTTCAGTCAGCAGCTGGAAGCGCTGGGCAGCGACTATATCCATGTTTCCAGCGGCGGATTGTCGCCGCAGCAGGCAATCACCGTCGGGCCGGGGTATCAGTTGCCTTTCGCCCGCGACATTCGCGAGCAGGTAGCCATCCCGGTGATTGGCGTGGGACTGATCACCGACCCGCAGCAGGCGGAAGCGGCGCTGGAGAATGGCGATGCCGACCTTATCGCCCTCGCCCGCGCGGTGCTCTACGATCCGCACTGGCCATGGCACGCCGCAGCCAGCCTTGGCGCCCAGGTTCGCGTACCTTCGCAATATCTGCGCTCCGAGCCGCACGGCCTGAAAGGCACCCTGCTTCCAAACCGCTGAATCCGGAACGGGCATAAAAAAGGGGTATCGTAAGATACCCCTGAGCAGGATGTTATTGCCGTTCTATGTGCCGGGCGGCGGCAACGCCTTGCCCGGCCTACAATACCCGATCATTGCGCAGCCAACTCGCCCCCTTGCAGGCCCGCGCAAGCGCAGCGCAGCCGGGCGCTGTATCAGGCTCCACGCTCTGTTTTTACGGACGGCGGCTGGCCAGGCAAACACCGCGAGTTACTGCTGGGCGGCCGGTGGCGTAGCGTTCTGTTTATCCTTCGCGATACTGTCCTGAATGGCTTTGGTTTTGCTCGCCGCTTCCGCCGAAAGCTGATTGGCGTCGCCGATGGCGTTGTCTTTGATCTGACCCGCCTCTTTGACGATGCGGTCGCTTTCCTGCTTTGCGTTCTGCTTCACCGCATCGGCCTGGGCTTTCGCCTGCTCGGCGATGGCATCCGCTTTCTTGTCCGCCTCCGCCTTGATGGCGCTGGCCTGATCCTTCAGGCGATCGGCCTCGGCGTCGGCCTGGCTTTTCAGCGTATCAATTTGCTTATCCGCATCCTGCTTAATCGCCTGGGCTTTGTCCGCCGCGGCATCCTTCATCTGCTCCGCATTATCTTTGGCCTTATCCAGTTTGTTATCTACTTTCGACGCATCGTCGCAGCCAAACAGGGTCAGGCACAGTGCGGAAGCGAGCAGTGTTTTATTCCAGAGTTTCATCAGCATTCCCTTACAGGTTGAGTCATTATCCAGCCTTGTGATTTATTGCCTTAATAGCATTCACATTTTATATATAAACGCTCAGCCAGCAGAGTCAAGCCGGCGGCGTCCGCGCCAGGGTCGCCACCAGCCCCTGCAGCCAGTCGGCAAAGACCCGCACCTTGTGCGAAAGATGCCGGTGCGGATAGAGCAGCGACAGCGGGCTACGCGGCGCCGGAAAGTCCGGTAAAATTTCCACCAGCTGGCCGCTGTCGATATAGGGCTGTAAAAAGAAGCGCATCCCCTGCAGCATCCCCAGCCCCGCCAGCCCGGCGGCGGTAAAGACTTCCGAGTTGTCCAGCACCAGCTTGCCGGGAATGGCGACCTGCCGGACGCCCGCCGGGGTCTGGAATCGCCAGGGCATAATCTGCCGGCTGCTGCTGTTCACCCAGTTCACCGCCAGGTGCGACTGCAGGTCCTCCAGCGTGGCGGGCGCCCCATAGCGCGCCAGATATTCCGGACTGGCGCAGGTGGTTAACGCCACCTCCCCCAGCGAGCGCGCCACATAGTCGCCATTCTCCAGTTCACCCACCCGCAGCAGGCAATCCAGGCCATCGCGCAGCATATCCCGGCGCACATCGGAGCTGCTGAGGACAATTTCCACCTCCGGATGGGCCTGATAAAAATCCGCCAGATGCGGGATCACCAGCAGCCGTGCAAAAGCGATCGGCATATCGACGCGTAGCTGGCCGCGTATCGGCCGGTCCGGCGCGAACGACTCCAGCAGATCGTCGGCCTGGGAGAGCAGCGGTTTACTGCGGCGATAAAACTCTTCTCCCTCCGGCGTGAGATACAGGCGCCGGGTGGTACGCTGCAGCAGCCTGACCCCGCTCTCCCGCTCCAGCTGCTGCAGCGCTTTGGTCACCGCCGGCCGGTGGAGCTGCAAATTTTCCGCCGCCTGGGAAAAGCTGCCGGCGTCGACGATTTCAATAAAGATTTTAATATTTTCAAACAGATTCATCTGCATTACGTCCCGTCCCCTATCTCATCGTCTGCCGTAATTATTACTAAATTAATAATAGTGATGAAAGTTTTCGCTGATTTTTTAAAACAATAAAGGCGCCTACACTGCCCTCATTGCCGCATCGTTGGGGCGAAAAAAAGATAACTTGTTAACATAAAAGGAAAAATATCATGCAATCTAACCGCGTTGCCCACATTCTGGGTATTGAAAAACCGGTGGTCCAGGGGCCGCTTTCCTGGCTGACCGATGCGCGTCTGGTGGCGGCCGTCGGCAACGCCGGTGGTCTCGGGGTACTGGGCCCGAACGCCGGGCTGACGGCGGCAACCGCCGTCTCCACGCCGGAAGCGACGGCTGAGAAAATGCGCGAAGAGATCCGCAAAACCAAACAGCTGACCGAGAAACCCTTTGGCGTCAATCTGATCCCGACGGCGGAAAACGACATCTGGACGCCGGCGATCCTGCCGGTGATCAAAGCGGAAGGCGTTAAGGTGGTGGTCTACACCGGCTACGGCGACGGTTCGTTAAAACCGGCGCTCTTTGACGAACTGAAAGCCGCCGGGATCACCATTATCTATCGCGATATTAACCCGACGCCTGAGAACAGCCGCCGCGCGGAGCAGGCCGGAGCGGACATTATCGTCGCCACCGGCTTTGACGAAGGCGGCACGCTGCCGGGCACCGCGCTGGGGACCTTCACCATCGTCCCGCTGATTGTTGACGCGGTACAGCGGGTTCCGGTAATGGCCGCGGGGGGGATAACCGATGCCCGAGGGGCGCGTGCCGCTCACGCCCTCGGCGCGGAAGGCGTCTTCGCCGGTTCGGTATTCATCAGCACCGTCGAAAGCCGGGTTCCCGACTCGGTGAAAGCGAAAATTGTCGCCGCCAACGGCCTGGATCTGCGGCTGTTCCGCACCCTGCCGGACTATTACCGCGCTCTGCCCGGCAAACTGAGCGACAAACTGGTGGCCATGGACCGGGCCGGCGCCTCAAAGGCCGAGCTGGCTCAGGCGATGGGCGGTCTGCGCGGAATGCGGCTGGGCATGCTGGAGGGGAATACTGATGAGGGGTATATCTCGGTGGGGGCGGGGATCGGCAATATCCATGCCATCACCTCCGTCGCCGAGGTGGTCAACCGGCTGGCGGTGTAACACCGCCAGCCGGGGTACGGCAACCGGCGCGATCAGGCGTCGGCCACCTGCTCTACCGCCCGGGAGAACGCGTCGATGGCCAGCCCGACGTCAGCGGTGGTGACCGATTCCGCCGGGTGATGGCTGACGCCCCCCAGGCAGCGCACAAACAGCATGGCCGATGGCCAGCGCTCGGCGATGGCGATGGCGTCATGCCCTGCGCCGCTCGGCAGCGTCAGCGAACGCCCCTGCACCGCCACCACCGCCTCGCTCAGCACCGCCTGCAGCTGGCTGTCGCAGGCGGTGGCGGCGATGCGATAATACTCCTCGGCGCTGAAGCTCAGCTGGCGGCGCCCGGCAATGGCCTGCGCCTCCGCCAGCAACTCCTCCAGCAGCGCCGCCAGCGGTGCATCCTGCGGGCCGCGAATATCCAGCGTCAGCTGCACCTCGCCCGGTATCACGTTCACCGCGCCCGGCGCACAGCGCAGGGTGCCGACCGTCGCCACCAGATTGCCGCCACGCTGCCGGGTCAGGCTTTCCACCTGCACCATCCATTCCGCCGCCGCGGCGAGCGCGTCCTTACGATGGAGCATCGGCACCGTGCCGGCATGGCCGGCTTCGCCGGTAAAGCGGCAGTTCAGGCGGCGGGCGCCGTTAATCGCCTCCACTACGCCGAGCGCCAGACCCGCCTGCTCCAGGCACGGCCCCTGCTCGATATGCAGTTCCAGATAGGCGGCGATATCCTGCGGGCGGCGGGCGGCATGGGCGATCCGCGCCGGATCGAGTCCGGCATTCACCAGCGCCTGGGCGACGCTCACCCCGCCGGCATCGCACTGCGACAGCCAGCTTTCAGGCCAGGTGCCGGTGACGCCGCGGCTGCCAAGCAGGGTGATGCCGAAGCGGGTGCCCTCTTCATCGCCAAAACCGACGATCTCGATAGCCTTTGCCAGCCGTCGCCCCTGCTGGTGCAGACGCTGCACCACCTCAATCGCCGTCAGCACGCCGAGCATGCCGTCGTAGCGCCCGGCGTTGCGCACGGTGTCAAGATGAGAGCCCAGCAGCACCGCCGGCGCGCCCTCCTGCACGCCTTCATAGCGACCGCAGATATTGCCGACGCTGTCCTGCCACACCATCATACCGGCGGCCTGCATCCACTGACCCACCAGCTGGTTGGCCTGCAGATGCTCCGGCGACAGATAGACCCGGGTCAGGGCGTCGGCGGTTTCGCTGAGGGCGGCCAGCTGGTCGGCGCGCGCCATTACCCGACTGGCGGCCGCCTCTCTCTCCGCCTGCTGGCGGATGGTATCACTCATAGGTTGCCCTCGGTGCGGTAGTGATCCCAGGCCGCCTGCATCGCCGCGCCCTGGGTGGTGGTGAACTTGAGGTAGTTCAGCACCGCCTCCAGCGCACTGAGGGTCTGCATCACGCAGTCTTTACGCGCGTTATAGCCCATGGTGCCAATGCGCCAGACTTTACCGTGCAGCGGGCCGAACGAGGTGCCAATCTCAATGCCGAAATCTTCCAGCATCAGCTTACGCACCTGGTCGCCGTTGACCCCGTTGGGGATCACCACCCCCAGCACGTTATTCATTTTGTGCCGCAGGTCGCCAAAGGTCTCAAGACCCATCGCCTGGATCCCTTTCAGCAGCGCATCACCGTGCAGCTTGTGGCGGGCGATGCCGTTGTCGAGTCCCTCCTGAAGGATCAGGCGCGCGCACTCCCGGGCGGCGAACAGCGCCGAGGTCGCTTCGGTGTGGTGGTTAAGGCGCTCCGGCCCCCAGTAATCCATCACCATGCCGAGATCGAAATAGTTGGAGTAGATCATCTCGTCGACGCCATCATGGTGGGCGTCGGTGCGGATCCCTTGCTCAATGCAGCGGCGGCGGCGGATCGCCTCTTCCATCCGCGGGCTGAGGGTAATGGGCGAGGTGCCGGAGGGGCCGCCCAGGCACTTCTGCATCCCGGCGGACACTGCGTCCAGCTGCCAGGCGTCGGTTTCCAGCGGGTTGCCGCCGAGCGACGCGGTGGCGTCAGTATAGAAAAGCACGTCGTGGCGACGACAAATCTCCCCCAGCTCAGCCAGCGGCTGCAGCATGGTGGTCGAGGTATCGCCCTGCACGGTAAGCAGCAGGCGCGGGCGCACGCGCTTGATGGCGTCCTCAACCTGGTCCGGGGTAAAGACTTCCCCCCACGGCACCTCGATGGTGTGTACCTCTGCCCGGCAACGGCGCGCAATCTCGCACAGCAGGTGGCCAAACCGGCCGAACACTGGCACCAGCACCTTGTCGCCCGGACGGATCGCCGACACCAGGATCGCTTCGATACCGGCGCGGGAGGTACCGTCCACCAGCATCGTCCAGCGGTTTTCGGTGCGAAACACGCCGCGGTAGAGCGCCATCACTTCATTCATATAGTGGGTCATCGCCGGATCGTACTGCCCCACCAGCTGGCTCGCCATGGCGCGCAGCACGCGCGGGTCGGCGTTGATCGGCCCCGGGCCCATCAGCAGGCGCTGCGGCGGGTTAATTTGCGAAAACTGAGTGATATCCATCTGCCATTCCTTACGTTAGTTAAGACCGCGCACCGAGGAGATAAACTGTTTCAGTTCGGTTGTCTGTGGACTGGCGAACAGCGTTTTGCTGTCACCCTGCTCCCAGACGCGCCCCTGATGCATAAACACCACGCGGTCGCCCACTTCGCGGGCAAAATTCATTTCATGGGTGACGAGGATCAGCGTCATGCCTTCCGCCGCCAGCTGCTCCAGCACCTTCAGTACTTCGCCCACCAGTTCAGGGTCGAGCGCCGAGGTGATTTCGTCACAAAGTAAAACCTTTGGCGACATGGCCAGCGCCCGGGCGATGGCCACGCGCTGCTGCTGGCCGCCGGAGAGGTTGGCCGGGTAATAATCCAGACGGTCGCCGAGCCCGACCTTCTCCAGCATCCGCTGCGCCAGCTCGCGACATTCGGCCTGGGACTTCTTCAGCACCCGCCGCGGGGCCAGCATGACGTTCTCCAGCGCCGTCATGTGCGGAAAGAGATTGAAGTTCTGGAACACCATGCCGATGGAGCGGCTGATCTCCCGGGCCTGGGAATCGCGGTCGGTGATGGTCATGCCCCCGAGCTTGATGCTCCCCTCCTGGTACCCCTCCAGGCCATTGATGCAGCGCAGCAGAGTGCTTTTGCCCGAGCCGCTGCGGCCGATAATCGAGATCACTTCCCCCATGTCGATATCCAGATCGACGCCCTTCAGCACATGGTTGTCGCCGTAGTACTTCTGCATCTGATTAATGGTGATGAGAGGCATTGAATTTGTTCTCCAGATAACGGCTGTAGCGGGACAGCGGATAGCACAGAATGAAATAGCCCAGCGCCACCAGGGCAAACACTTTAAACGGCTGGTAAGTGACGTTGGTCAGCATGGTTCCCGCCTTGGTCAGCTCCACAAAGCCAATAATCGAGGCCAGCGCCGTACCTTTGATCACCTGCACGGCGAACCCCACCGTCGGCGCGATGGCGATGCGCAGCGCCTGCGGCGCCACCACCCGGTACAGGGTCTGGCCGAAGCTCAGCCCGAGACAGCGCGAGGCTTCCCACTGGCCTTTCGGCAGCGCGCGAATGCTGCCGAACCAGATATCCAGCAGAAAGGCGCTGGTGTAGAGCGTCAGGGCCACCGACGCCGCGGTCCATGCCGAGACGTCGATGCCGAACAGCGCCACGCCGAAAAATGCCAGAAACAGCTGCATCAGCAGCGGCGTCCCCTGAAACAGTTCGACGTAGCCGCGGATCAGTCGTTTTACCTGCCGTCCGCCGGTCAGGCGCAGCAGCAGCAACGGTAAGGTCACCAGCGCCCCGCCGGTAAACGCGACCAGAGACAGCAGCACCGTCCAGCGACCGGCCAGCAGCAGGTTGCGGATAATGTCCCAGTCGGTAAAGGTGGTCATCATGCCTGCACTCCCAGCCATTTACGCCCCGCCGCCATCAGCAGCTGACGCATCGCTATCGATAACGCTAAGTAGATCCCGGTGGTCACCAGATAGACCTCAAAGCTCAAAAATGTCCGCGACTGGATCAGGTTGGCGGCGAAGGTCAACTCCTCATAGGAGACCTGCGACACCACCGACGAGCCGAGCATCACGATGATGCACTGGCTGACCAGCGCCGGATAAATCCGCTGCAGCGCCGGGGGCAGCACGACGCGAACGAAGGTTTGCGTCCGGCTGAGTCCGAGCACGCGTCCGGCCTCCCACTGGCCTTTCGGCGTCACCTGAATGCCGGCGCGCACGATCTCGGTGCTGTAGGCCCCAAGGTTAACCACCATCGCCAGCAGCGCCGCTTCGCCGGCGGTCATCTTCAGTCCCAGGTTCGGTAAACCAAAGACGATAAAAAAGAGCTGCACCACGAACGGCGTGTTACGAATGATTTCCACATATCCGCCCCATACCCGGCTGAGGATGCCCGGGCGGCCGCTGCGGATCGCCGCCCCGAGGATGCCGATCGCCAGTCCGCCGATCGTCGCCAGCACCGTCAGCTGCACCGTCACCCACAGGCCGGCCAGCAGCTCCGGCCAGTGCGGCCAGAGCTCAGAAAAATGAAGTTGCTCCGTCATCCACAGACCTTACGCGCCGAGGCTGGCAGGCAGCGGCGCTTTCAGCCACTTCTCAGACAGACCGTTGAGGGTGCCGTCCTTAATGCCCTGCTCGATGAGGGTATCCACTTTCGCCTTCAGCGCCGGTTCGTTCTTTTTCAGCCCGATAAAGCACGGCGAGTCCTTCAGCATAAAGCTCGGCACCGGCGCTTTGTCGGCGTTCTGCCGGGCGATGGCCGCCACCACCAGGTTCCCGGTGGCGACATACTGCACCTGGCCTGACAGATAGGCCGACAGGGTGGTGTTATTGTCCTCGTAGCGCTTAATCTGCGCCGCCTGCGGCGCCACGCTGGTCAGCACCATGTCTTCCACCGCCCCGCGGGTCACGCCGACGCTTTTACCGCTCAGCGCGGCCGCGTCCTTCAGCTCCGCCCCTTTCGGGCCAAACACCCCGAGGAAGAACGGCGCGTAGGCGCGGCTGAAGTCGATCACTTTCTCACGCTCAGCGTTTTTGCCGAGGCTGGAGATCACCAGGTCCACCTTATCCGTCTGCAGATACGGCACGCGGTTGGCGCTGGTTACCGGGACCAGCTGCAGCTTGAGCTTCATCGACTTCGCCAGATAGCGCGCCATGTCGATGTCATACCCCTGCGGCTGCAGGTCGGTCCCCACCGAGCCGAATGGCGGAAAATCCTGGGGTACGGCAATGCGGATGACGCCGCGTTTTTCAATATCCTGGAGCTGGTCAGCCTGAGCGGCGGAAACAGATGAAAGGAGACAAGCGGCCCCGGCCAGTGCGATCAACAGTTTCTTCATGATGTTTACCCGTTACGTTAGCATGAAACAAAAGATTCTTTGAATCTGTTTTTGCAACTAATGTGCCAGATGCGGCCGATGCGAGGGTTGGCGAGGAATTAACGCAAAAAGTGAGAACGGACAGGGAGTAAGGAGCAGAAGAGTAAAAATCGACGGCGCCAGAACGCGGAACCAAATGCACCATATTGATGCACAGCACCACGCTGGCGCCCCATCAGCGTTGTTCCAGCTCGTCCAGCTGCTGATAAAGCGTAGCGATATCGTGGATCCGCGGACGACCGCTGTCGAGCGTTTCATGCAGAAAGGCATTGGCCAGCAGATTGATCAGACTGTTGACCGAGGCATAGCTGTCGTAAGCCGAGACGCTGTCCAGCGGCGCGCAGAGCTGCCAGCGGGAGAGCGGGAACAGGCTGTGGGCCTGCGGCTCGCACATTAACAGAACCGGCACCCCGTCGCGCTGCAGCTGCTGCAGCAGCGGGCGCACGATCCGCGGCCGCCGGCGAAACGCCATCATCACCACCAGGTCATCGGCGGTCAGGTCGACCAACTCTTCGCTGAGGCTCTGCCCCGGCTGGGGCAGCACCAGCACCTGACCGCGAGCCTGCAGCAGCTGCTGGCGCAGGTGTAGCGCCGCCGGATAGGCATTGCGCATGCCAATCACCACAATGCGGCGCGCGGCCACCATCGCCGTCAGCGCCTCGGCGAACTGGTGAGCGTCAAGAGCATTGACCCATTGGGTGAGGTTCGCCATCTCCTGCTTATAATGACGCGCCAGCAGCGTGTTACCCTGCACCGCGTCGCGCTGGTCGGTCAGCGGCATTCCGCTCTGGCGCAGGGTGCGCAGTTCATCGCGCATGTCCTTATATTTGTCATAGCCCAGGCGCTTGAACAGCCGGCTGACGGTGGCTTTCGACACGCCGCTCAGCTGCGCCAGCTCGGCGCTGTTGTAGCTTATCAGGTCATCAAAGTGGTCAAAGATGAAATCCGCCACCCGCTGCTCCTGCGGCGACAGCGAGGCGTATTGCCCTTTCAGTCGTTCATCGAGTTGTTGCATAGCGCCCCTGTAACTTTCGTTTCATCATCCATCCCTCATCATACTGTATCTGCTATGCCTTACACATAGCGTGCCAGCGGGAAAATTCCGGTCATTGTTTTTATCAATGAAACGAAACGTTCAGAGATGGAACAGCTTTTGCAGTGTTCTGCGGGTGATTCGTTCAGAAAGGATAATTTATGCACAGTAGCAACGTTTCGACCCACGGCATGGCGGTCGCTCCTCACCACCTCGCCAGCCAGAGCGCGCTGGCCATCCTGCGCGAGGGCGGCAGCGCCATTGAAGCGATGGTGGCTGCCGCCGCAGCCATCGCCGTCGTCTATCCGCACATGAACGGCCTGGGCGGGGATGGTTTCTGGCTGATCGTGCCTCCCGGGGGGGATCCCATCGCCATTGACGCCAGCGGTGCGGCCGGCTCGCTGGCCACCCTCGAGGCCTATGCCGGTCAGCGGCATATCCCCCACCGGGGGCCGCAGGCTGCGCTGACCGTCGCCGGTACCGTCAGCGGCTGGGACGAGGCGCTGCGAATTTCACGGGACTTAACCGGCCGCGCGCTGCCGGTGGCGAGCCTGCTGGCCGATGCTATCGGTTATGCCGAAGACGGCATTCCGGTCACCGCCTCCCAGGCCCATGCCACCGCCAGCAAACTGGAAGAGCTGCGCCACCAGCCGGGCTTCAGCGAAACCTGGCTGGCGGCGGGCGAGCCCCCCCGGGCCGGCAGCCGCTTTCGCCAGCCCGCCCTCGCCGGAACCCTGCGCATGCTGGCCAGCGACGGTCTCGACAGTTTCTATCGCGGCCCGCTGGCCGAACGTCTCGCCCAGGGGATGGCCGCGCTGGGGATGCCCGTCACCCTCGGCGACCTGCAGGCCCACCGCGCCCGGCGCCCGGCGCCGCTGACGCTCCAGCACCGACAGGGCACGCTGTGGAACCTCGCCCCGCCGACGCAGGGGCTGGTGTCGCTGGCGATCCTCGGCATCACTGACCGTCTGAACATGGCCGACGCCGACGAGGCGCAAACGGTGCATCGCATCGTCGAAGCCACCAAGCGGGCGTTTGCCCTGCGCGATGCGCATATCACCGATCCGCGCCATCTGGATGTCGACGTTCAGCAACTGCTGACTCCGGAGGCGCTGCAGCCGCTGGCCGACAGCATCGACGACGCCAGCGCTTCGCCCTGGGGCGGCGGCAAAGGCCCGGGCGATACCGTCTGGATGGGCGTCGTGGATAACAGCGGCCTGGCGGTGTCATTCATTCAGAGCATCTATCACGAGTTTGGCAGCGGCGTGGTGATCCCGGACACCGGGATCGTCTGGCAAAACCGCGGGGCGGCCTTCAGCCTCGATCCGCAGCATCTTCTGGCGCTGGCGCCAGGCAAACAGCCGTTCCATACCCTCAACCCCGCCGCGGCGCGCCTGAACGATGGCCGGGTGATGGTCTATGGCTCGATGGGCGGCGACGGTCAGCCGCAGACCCAGGCGGCGCTGTTTACCCGCTATATCCTGCAGGGGGCGCCGCTGCAGGAGAGCATCTCCCGGCCGCGCTGGCTGCTGGGCCGCACCTGGGGCCAGTCCTCGGATTCACTGAAGCTGGAGGGACGCTTTGCCCCCGCCTGCATCGCTCGCCTGCGCGAGCTGGGGCACGAGGTGGAAGTGCTGGCCGATTTCAGCGAGGCGATGGGCCACGCCGGGGCCATTGTCCGCCATCCCAACGGCCTGCTTGAAGGGGCTACCGATCCACGCAGCAACGGCGCCGCCGCCGGATACTAAGGAGCAGACCATGACCACACAGCCAGACTGGAGCGAGTATCTGACGCAGATGACCCACCTGTTGCGCCTGGAGCTGGATGCGCCGCGCCGTGAGGAGCTGGAGCGCCAGTTTGCCCGCATCGCCGCCATGGCGCAGCCGCTGATGGACTATCCCCTCGGGCCGCGCGACGACATTGCGGGGGTGTATAAAGCATGACACTTCACCATTTCACCATCGCCGAGATCCAGCGTGCGCTGCACGAGGGCGAACTGAGCGCCCGGGAGATCGCCTGTCAGACGCTGGACGATATCGCCCGCGTGAATCCGCAGATCAACGCCTGGACCGAGGTCACCGCCCAGCGCATGCTGGCGGAGGCCGACAGCATCGACGCCCTGCGCCGGGAAAAGCGCCCCCTGCCGCCGCTGGCGGGCATTCCCTACGCGGTGAAAAATCTGTTTGATGTCGCCGGGCACACCACCCTCGCCGGCGCGGAACTGCTGAGCGACCGGCCGCCGGCAGCCAGCGACAGCTGGGCGGTGCGCCAGCTGCATAGCGCCGGCGCCCTGCTCAGCGGGATGCTCAATATGGATGCCTACGCCTACGGCTTCACCACCGAAAACAGCCACTATGGCGCGACGCATAACCCGCACGATCTGTCGCGGATCGCCGGCGGATCTTCCGGCGGTTCGGCCGCGGCGGTGGCGGCCGGGCTGGTCCATTTCAGCCTCGGCAGCGATACCAACGGCTCGATCCGCGTCCCCGCGTCGCTGTGCGGGATCTTTGGCCTGAAACCCACTTTCGGCCGCCTCTCCCGCTCCGGCAGCCATCCGTTTGTCGCCAGTCTGGATCATATTGGTCCCTTTGCCCGCCGGGTGGCCGACCTCGCCGCGGTGTATGACGCCCTGCAGGGGCGCGACCCGGCCGATGACTTTCAGGCCGATAAAGCCAGCGAGCGCACCGGCAACCTGCTGGAGCGCGGGCTGGAGGGTCTGCGCTGCGCGCGGCTGGGGGGCTATTTCACCACCTGGTGCGATGACGACGCCCGGGCGGCCGTGGATCGGGTCGCCCACGCGCTGGGCGCCGACAGCGAGCTGCAGTTCGCGGATGCCGCCCTGGCCCGCTCGGCGGCCTTTATCATCAGCGCCAGCGAAGGCGGCAATCAGTATCTGCCGGATCTTCGCCACTCGCCCGAGCGCTTTGAGCCTCACTCCCGCGAGCGGCTGCTGGCCGGGGCGATGATCCCCTCCGCATGGTATCTGCAGGCCCAGCGCTTCCGCCGCCATGCCCGCCAGGCGATGAAATCCCTGTTCAGTCAGGCCGATGTGCTGATCGCCCCGGCCACCCCATGCAGCGCCACGCTGATTGGCGCCGAGGAGATGGTGATTAACGGCCAGCCGCTGCCGGTGCGCGCCAGCATGGGAATGCTGACGCAGCCGATCTCCTTCCTCGGGCTGCCGGTGGCGACCGTGCCCCTGCGTACCGCCAGCGGCAAGCCGATTGGCCTGCAGCTGATTGCCGCGCCGTTTAACGAACAAGCCTGTCTTCGCGCCGCGCGGGCGCTGGAAGCGATGGGCATTACCGATGCCCGAGTGGCGGAGAGTGCAGCATGATCAATCTGGATAATATAGACCGCCCGGCGATCCTCGCCGAGGTGACGGCGGCGTTTTATCAGTATGAAGAGGCGCTGGTAAGCAATAACATCGAGGCGCTGGATGCGCTGTTCTGGCACGACCCGCGCACCGTACGGCTGGGAGCCGGCGAAAACCTGTATGGCATCGAGGCGATCCGCGCCTTTCGCGCCGCCCGCCCCGCCGCCGGTCTGGCCCGCGATCTGCGCCATACCATCATCACCACCTTTGGCGCGGACATGGCGGTGTGCAGCACCGAGTTCACCCGCGAAGGCAGCGCCCGCCCTGGACGCCAGCAGCAGACGTGGGTGCGTTTTCCCTATGGCTGGCGGATTGTCGCCGCCCAGGTCAGTCTGATGGACTGAGGGGAACAATACCGATTATGGCCAGGTGGATACCGTCTCCCCTGGCCATTCCCGGACCGGTAAAAATGGAGTTATTGACGATGGTCAGGATGATTGAGGGCTGCTGAATCAGCAGATAGTCTTGCGCTGAAAAGGTCATTTCTGCCGCAGGCCTGTCAGGCAGCACCAGTCATTACACTTTGCCAAGCAGGATATTTAACATACGGCGCAAGGGTTCCGCCGCGCCCCATAACAGCTGATCGCCCACCGTCAACACCGAGTAGATCGGCTCATTATTTAGCGACATTTTCTTGTAGCGGCCAATACCCACCTGCAGCGAACCGCTAATAGCAGCCGGGGTCAGTTTACTGACACTCTCTGGCTTATTATTGGGGATATAGTTTACCCACGGATGGGAATGGGTCACTAACTCTGCGAATTCCGTTTCGCTGACCTCACGTTTAAGTTTAAGGGTAATGGCAGCGCTGTGGCAGCGGATCACGCCGACCCGAATACATAAACCATTAACCGGGATGGCGCCGGGCGCAAGGCCAAGTATTTTATTGGTTTCCGCCTCACCCTTCCATTCTTCGCGGCTATTTCCATCGCCTAAATCGCTGTCGATCCATGGAATAATGCTGCCCATCAGTGGGACGCCAAAATTCTCCACCGGCATGCCGGCGCTATTAATCAGCTCACTCACTTTATTGACTAAAGGCAGCACGGAACCTGATGCCGCCAGTTCATCAGCGGACAAATGCTGGCTGATATACGCGCTTTGCGCGATCAATTCCCGTACCTGTTTAGCGCCCGCCCCGGAGGCAGACTGATAGGTCATGACGCTCATCCATTCGATCAGATCAGCCTTGATCAGCCCGGCCAGCCCCATCAGGCTCAGCGTAATGGAGCAGTTGCCGCCGACAAACAGTTTCACTCCCGCTTTCACCGCACGATCGATATTATCGCGATTGACCGGGTCGAGAATAATGCAGGCGTTCTCATCCATTCGCAGCGCCGAAGCGGCGTCGATCCAGTACCCTTGCCAGCCCGAGTGAATTAACGCCGGATAGATGGCTTTGGTATAATCCCCGCCCTGACAGGTGATGATAATATCCATTTCGGCGAGGGCGCTCAGGGAATTCGCATCTTTCAGTCTGTCGCTTTTACCATTAATAACCGGGCCCGCGGCACCCGCACTTGAGGTACTAAAAAAATGCGCTGAAATATCGTCGAAATCATTCTCTTCGATCATTCGCTGCAACAATACTGAGCCAACCATGCCCCGCCAGCCAACAATACCCACCTGCTTCATTTATTTAACCTTAAAAAGTTGAGAATATTAATTTGCCTTCGCCATACCTTATATCGTATCCCCCAATAAAGGTCATTACCCATCACATCGATTTCTATGATTATTAAAATGTTTCATCTGCCATCAGCGGTTTTTATCTCTTATTACGGTAAATCAGAAATAAGCAGGCGGCGGAGACTGTCCCGCTTTCAGCATTCAAAGGAAGAAATGACGTAGCGGAACGCCAGCGGCTGCTCCCCTCACAGTTATCAAGAGTAACTTGCATTTTGATAGTGACTATGTCAATTTGCTGGCAACAGCCACCTGCTCCCTGGACCGCCCATGAAAAATGAACCGCTTTGCCACGCTCCCTGCCCCATCGCCCGTAGCCTGGGCCGCATCGGCGACAGCTGGAGCATCATGATCCTGCGCGACGCCTTTGCGGGCTTTACCCGCTTCGACGAATTTCAGAAAAGCAGCAACGTCGCGCCCAATATTCTGTCGCGCCGCCTGAAGGCGCTGGTCGACGACGGGCTGCTGGAGAAGGTCTGCTACAGCAGCACGCCGCCCCGCTACGAATACCACCTCACCCCGCGCGGCCGCGATTTCCGCATGGTGCTGCTGGCGCTGGCGGAATGGGGTAATCGCCACTTCGCCCCCGAAGGCCGTCAGATGCAGCTGGTGGAAACCGCCACCCAGCGACGGGTGGAGCCAGTCATGGTGGATAAAGCGACCGGGGAAGAGATTATTCCGGGTAAATACGCCATGGTGCCGGGCCCCGCCGCCTCGCCGCTGATGAAATATCGTCATGAATATCTGCTGCGCAAACGCGAAGGCGATAGCGGGCAAAAATTCCAGCCTGAACCTTACAGAGATGCCAGCAATGAATCCGGCCAGTAAGAAAAGCGTCCTCGTTCTGGCGGCCATCTGAATAACGCCAGGATTTTGTTCAGCGCAGCGCGGCAAACTTCACCGTCCAGGGGATCTCGCCGGATGCCGCGCAGACGGCGGCGCTGAAAAATCTTTCCGCGCTGGCGCTGCGGGAGGCGCGAACCCAGGCATTTTCCGATGCTTTCTACCTCATCATGATGGGTTTTTTACTTGCCGCGCTGCTGGTTCCCTTGATGAAAAAGCCGCCGGCACACTGATACTACAGGAGAGTTAACTATGGGCGTTTCCGTTAAACGCATTGTCGTCACCGGGATGGGGATTGTCAGCCCGCTGGGCTGCGGCGTACAGCACGTCTGGCAGTCGCTGCTGGCAGGAAAATCAGGGATTACCCGGCTCAGCGAGCAGCTGGTCGCGGATATTCCCTGCAAAGTGGCCGGCCAGGTGCCGTCCATTGACAGCGATCCGCTGCACGGCTTCGACCCGCTGGCGACCATCCCGGCGAAAGAGCGCAAAAAGATGGATCGTTTTATCGAGTTTGCGCTGGTCGCCGCGCGTGAAGCGCTGACTCAGGCCGGTTGGTCGCCGGCATCTGCGGCCGAACAGGAACGCACCGCCACGGTGATCGCCACCGGGATCGGCGGGTTCAGCGAGATCGCCAATGCGGTACATACCACCGATGAGCGCGGGCCGCGTCGCCTCTCCCCGTTCACCATTCCCTCTTTTCTGGCCAACCTGGCCGCCGGGCATGTGTCTATCGCTCACGGTTTCCGGGGCCCCATCGGCGCGCCGGTCACCGCCTGCGCGGCGGGCGCCCAGGCCATTGGCGATGCGGCGCGGATGATCCGCAGCGGCGAGGCGGATATCGCCCTCTGCGGCGGCGCGGAAGCGGCAATACATCGCGTTAGCCTTGCCGGGTTCGCCGCGGCAAGGGCGCTCTCCAGCGCCTCCAGCGACCAGCCGGAAGCCGCTTCCCGCCCCTTTGACCGCGACCGCGATGGATTTGTGATGGGAGAAGGCGCCGGGCTTATCGTGATCGAGTCGCTGGAGCACGCGCTGGCGCGCGGCGCCACGCCGCTGGCCGAGCTGGTGGGCTACGGCACCAGCGCAGATGCTTATCACCTGACCGCGGGCCCGGAAGACGGTAACGGCGCGCGTCGGGCCATGGAAACCGCCCTTCGCCAGGCCGGAGTGACCGCTGAAGAGATTGACCATATCAACGCCCACGCCACCTCGACCCAGGTCGGCGATAAAGGCGAGCTGGCGGCGATTAAAACGCTGTTTGGCGCACATCCCGTCGCCATTACCTCGACGAAATCCGCCACCGGCCATCTGTTAGGCGCGGCAGGCGGGATTGAGGCCATCTTCACCATTCAGGCGCTGCGTGACCAGGTGGTGCCGCCGACGCTGAACCTGCATCACCCCGATGAAGAGGCGGCAGGTCTTAACCTGGTGGCGCTGGAGGCCCGCCCGCAGAAGATGCGCTATGCGCTGTCGAACGGTTTTGGCTTTGGCGGGGTTAACGCCAGCCTGCTGCTGAAACGCTGGGAATAATCGTCAACTCCCCCGCCGGCGCGGGCTGGCGGGGGAGCTCCACCCGGACACCCTACGCTGTCGCGGGTATCACTTGTCCACCTTGCTCCTGTGTTCTCTGCTGACGCTGAAAAATTCGCTACCAACGCTGAAGCCGGGTGAGCGGCCCCTTTCTCTTAAGGTCAAAAAATGGGAGCCACTGACGCGTTGCTGCGAAAACGGGTGCGTTAGGGTTTTGGCGTCCTGCAGACCAAAACCGATGTTAATGACGAAGACCTGAGCTTATGTGTTAGCGTTTTCCTGCTGCCTGGGGGGTATCGCCGTTGCGGCTTTTGACCTGCTGCTGGCGTAAATAAAGAACAGCGCAATACCCAGGCAGACAATGGCGCCGATTCGGCTCAGCGAGAATGGAATCGCCGCATTGCCCAGCCAGCCGAAGTTATCGATCAGCATGCTCATGGTTAACTGGCCAAAAATGACGGCGACCGTAGCCACTGCTGCGCCAATACGCTGGACGGCCAGCACCATAATGACGATATACGGCACGCCAAACATTGCGCCCAGCAGTTGCCATTTAGGCACATCCATCAGCGTCAGGGTGTGTTTGGGTTCGAAGAAGAAGATCAGCAATCCCGTCACCAGCGCGCCGACAGAAAATGTCAGGAACGCGCTTTTGAATACGCCGACCTTGCTGCCCAGCTGGCCATTGATAGCCGCCTGGATACTCAGCATGGCACCACCGGCGACGGCGAGCAGAATCATGATAATAGTCATAATGTTACTTTACCCCTGTGCAACCATAACCAGCGCTGCAATGATGAAAATCAGCGCAATGATACGTTTACTGTCAATTTTCCTGCGCGACGTACCGAGCAGGCCGAAGTGATCAATCATCAGGCTCTTGAACACCTGACCTGCCAGAATGCCGATCATCGTCATGGCGATGCCGATTGCCGGCGTTACCACGGTCAGAATGATGACGTAGATCGGCCCAAGCACGCCGCCGAGCAGCTGCCACGCAGGTTGCGCAAAGAATGACGGGCTGTTGCGCGGGCTGAAAAAAAGCATCAGCAGAAAGGTCAGCGCCGCACCCACGCCGAATATGCTAAAGGTAGCCCAGAGGTCACCGACCTCCCCACCCAGTGGCCCGAGTAATCCTGCCTCTATGGACAGTCCCATGCCTCCGGCAATGACGATAAAAATCAATATGAGTTGCATAGCAATCAGTCTCCCGTAGTTCAGGCGGAGAAGATTACGACTTAATATGGATGAGAAAAATGCCATAATGAGATAAACACCTGTGCAGGATATGCATTAATGAATGAGCTCGGGAACATCAGTATTCGCGCCCTGCTGATTTTTATAGACGTTTATGAGACGCAGAATTTCTCTGTGGTGGCCCGGCGGGAAGGGATATCTGCCTCTCAGGTTTCGCGCGTCATCCATCAGATGGAGGATGTGCTCGGGCAGCAGCTTTTTTACCGCAATACCCGGGCGATAATTCCGACGGAAAGCGGCCATCTTTTTATCCGCTATGCGCGAGCCATGACTGGCAGCATGGAGGAGGCGCGGCGGGAACTCAACGAGAGAACCCTTGAGCCTTCCGGAATGGTGCGCATAAACGCACCGGTGTTCTTCGGACAGCGCCATGTCGCCCCCGCGTTACCCGGCCTGACGGCGCGATATCCGAAGCTCAGCATTGAGCTTACCCTGACTGATGATTACATCGATCCGCACCGCGAGCCGGCTGACGTAATTTTCCGCATTGGCGTGCTGACGGATTCCGCATTTCATGCGCGCGTGTTTGGCCAGCAGTTCTATCATCTTGCCGCGTCACCGGATTACATCCGCCGGCACGGCATGTTGGGATCACCCGAAGAGCTGGCGCGGCATAAATGCCTGGTCTATCGCGGTTCGTCAGGACCAAACCAATGGCTGCTGCGCAGGCACGGAGAAGAATGGGTGCACTACCCCGTCTCGCCCCTGATGTCATCGAATAATGCTGAAACTCTGCTGATTGCCGCGCTCGGGGGAATGGGGATTGTGCTGTTTCCTGACTGGCTGATTGGAGACCGGCTGAAGCGCGGCGAGCTTGTCGAACTGCTGCCGGAGCTGGATACGTCTATAAAAACGGAGCCACAGCATATCGCGGCAATCTATCCGAATGCCCGCCACCCTCCTCTGAACGTTCGGGCGATTATCGATTACTACCTGGACGCGTTTGGTTCACCGCTTTACTGGCAGTCTGAATAAGACAGGCGATGTTATTGCCCGTCCTGAAGTTAATTTCCGTTTCTGGCACAGAGCCAACGAGTTAAATGCCCTTGAGGTCCGTTTTGAGCACACTATCTAAAGAAAGATATCGCTGATAATGTCAGGACCGCTCAGGTTAAAAAAGGTATAACTTTCTTTTCATTGACGATAACGAAGGAATTTTCATGGTTGAGGTTGAGGAAATAAAAAGAAAATATCCAGGCGCAGGGGCCTGGCAAATGGGTGACAGCCCGGAACTGGCAAGCGAGCTTGCGGAGCTGATTAAAAAAGGGATCAAAACGGCTTCTTGCGGATCTTTTGCCTCTTATCAGCAGGAAGAGTCTGCTCCGAGGATTGGGGATTATAACATTATTCTTGATGGCCAGAATGTTCCAGTTTGCGTCATCAGGCTGGTTTCGATGCAGCTGGTGCGTTTTTGTGATGTGACTGAAGCGTTCGCCCGCAAAGAGGGTGAAGGCGATTTAAGCCTTGAATACTGGCAGAAAGAGCATCAGCGTTTTTTCATTCGTGAAGGTCATTTTTCTGAGGATATGGAGTTGATCGCAGAAGAGTTTGAAGTGGTTGAGGTGCTGTGAGACAAGGTGAGCAGGCTGACGTTTTATCAATCGCCTTTGATAACAACATTCGATGCTGGCGCGGAGCGGAAAAGCTATCGAGCAAAAGGTCTGCAGTACGCGAGGCGCAAACGGTCAAAAGGAGTTAGAAAAAGCCCCCTTTCATAAACAGAGGGCCACTTGGTTCGCTTATTTCACGGTTTCAATTTTCGGCGGCTGCCAGGTCCCGTCCAGAATCGACTGCTCACCCCAATAAGCGCGAATATACAGTGATAACTTACCGTCCGGTGCCGGCAGCCAGTTATTCACCTTATCTTCTGCTGGGCGCTTTTTGCTCACGTAGAGGGTTAGAGAACCGTCTTCGTTATACTTCAGGTTTTTATTTTTGGTCCCAAGAGAATAACGGTTCAGCTCATTTGGGCTAAACAGATGTTTGCTGTTATACAGCGTGAGTGACCAGAAACCTTTCACCGGCGGCAGCTCGCCTTTCGGGAAGGTTACCGTGTAATCATGGTCGCCTGAAAGCTGGTTACCGGCGGCATCATTGTCGGTATAGAAATACTGCGTTTCGTCAGGCTTGTTGTCGAACATATTGGATTTCGACGTGCCGGTACGGTTGTAGTAATCCACACCAAACTCGGCGTTATTTTTGGAACGGTTCCAGCCATTGCCGGCAGGCACGCCGTTGTTCTTCCATTTAAAGAAATCCGCAATGACGGTTTTGTCCGTCGCGACGGCGGTTTCGTCCATCCATTTACGGATTTCCGGGTTTTTCTTGCCCGCTTCTACCAGATGACGGAACTGGGCATACATGGCCTCTTCCCCCGGCAGCGGCGGCACTTTTTCCAGCACGTTAGCGAACTGGTCAAAGAATTTTTCCGGAACGACCCAGCGTGTCTCACCGGCGCTTGGATCTGGCTTATCGCCGATTGCCGGGATTTTGGAATATTCATAGGATTTCATCTTGCCATCAAATTGACTTAACGGGTAAGTCATCACTTCTTTGATAGGCGCCTGAATGGCCTTGCGATCTTCCGGGGTATCATCCATCTGGATACGAGGTATGACGTTCGCCATTTCGGTTGAAGATTGAATCACGCCGTTAAAGCCTTTGGGCGTTTCGCCTTTCCAGTTAGGGCCAACGAGCAAATAGAAACCGGGTTTGGTTCCATAGGGCTTACCCACATTGCCAATTTGATCGGTACGGGCATCATAGATGGCATAGACCCAGAATCGATCGCCAAAATCCGGCACCTGAATAACGATCGGCTCTTTGTCCAGCTCAAAGAAACCAAGGCCGTAGGCCACGTCCTGGTTCGGGCAGGTGACGAAGGTCTCTTCCGGTTTGATGTAGTCGGTGAGCATGCTCAGCTGGCCCATCGGCGCGACCGGTACCATCCCTCCGTTCAGCGCCGGGTATGGCGCTTTGGTAATAGTTTCACGGCGGTTGAACTGGTTAACCATCGGCCAGCCCCAGATGTAGGCCTGCTGCGCAATGGCCTTTACATAGCTCTCCGGCATGGTGACGTCCGGCGACGGTTGCGTCAGCTCAGCAAATTTAGTCGGATGCGGGATCGTCAGCGGCGCGCTCTGGGCAAAGGCACCGGCGCTTAACGTCAGAGCAGTCAACATCGCCAGGTGTTTCATTTTCAATTTCATTCTATATCTCGCTGTTATTTATTGGTCTGAACCAGATCGTCCGGAACCCAGGACTGGTCATAAAAACCATCTTCGGTACCGTAAAGTCGTAATGCCACGAGGAAGTTGCGGCCGGAAACGGTTTTAATAAACGCGCTGTCGGCTACACCATCCGGTTTATTCGGCCCAAACCACAGGTCGATAGAGCCGTCCTGGTTTTTGGGAATGTTGTAATAGCCGTTGGTCGACGGTAGCAATTGGTCGGTTTCCGGCATGGTCCCGTCAGTAATGTTATAGGCGGTGACCGCCCAGAACAGCGCCGCCGGCGGGTTCGGCGGCAGGTGCAGCTTGTAGGTATTGCCGCCGTCGAGGAACTTACCGGTATTGTCTTTGGTGGCGAACGGATATTTAGAACCGGCGCCGGTGGTATGCATCACCATCGCCGCCGCGCTGGAGTAAGCAATCTGGAAGAATGCCGCACGCTGGTTGGCATCGAGCGTGCCGTACTGCATCCACTCAGCGGTCGCGCCAGCCCAGGAGGTTTCCCACTGGCGGTCTTTGTAGTACAGCTGGCGCTGATCGTCACGGCCCACCTGGCGACGCGCAAGGATCATCCGTGGCGCGGTCTCGACGGCCTTTTTCAGCATCTCCTGCTGCTTCGCGGTCGGGTTAAACGGTTTGCCTTTCACCATCCCAATGCTCAGTAACGCGCTGCGCGTTTCCTCAGGGATGGCCGTCAACGGCTCATAGTCCACGAAGGCTTTCAGCTTCTGCCAGTAGCTGGCGTCGGTCGGGTACATCATATTCACGCGCTTGCCGCTGGCGTCCGGGAACTGCATCGGTTTGACTTCTTTTTCGACATCCCACAGCGGATACACGCGGGTGGTTTCCGCGTTTTTCACCGCAGGGACCGGGTCGGGCTTACCGTCGCCTTTGCCCATAATGGTTCTGAAGAACAGGAATACGTTGTAGGTCGAAGATTTAAACGCATAGTACCCCTGAGGCACCGGCCCTTCGTAATCCGGCGGTAACAGCAGATACAGCCCGCCGCGGGCGCGATCCGGGCCAATAGCGCCCACGTCAGTGATCGTTTTCTGGAAAAAGTCGGTAAACATGCCGATCACGTTCGGCGGCGCTTTGATGACCAACGGGCCGGTCTCTTTCAGATCCAGATAGCTCATCGAATAGATAACGTCGCCGTTCGGCGTTGGCACCACAGCGCGACTGTCCATGCGCTCTTTCCAGATAGGCAGGACGTTATAGCCTTTGCCGAATGCCGCTTCCGAACCGTCGCGCAGGCCAATGGTGTTGAGCAATGGCAATGTCTGAATATAGGCCTGGATTGCATCCTGATAGTAAAGTTCGTCGCTCAGCGACTGCGCCTCCTCCTGAGGAAGCCAGTTACCGTTATTCAGTTGTTTCATCAGGGGTGACAGAGGCGCGTCGGCGGATGATGCGGGCTGGGTTAACATGAGCGCCAGCAAAACCGCCGTGGTAATGACCTTAACTTTCATAAACCTTTCCTGAGTGAGTAGGACGGATAATCAGAGGTAAAAATGGCTTCCAGAGCAAATGATAGTGGATGCGCTCTGACATCAAAAAGGGAACCCATTTAAGAATAGCCAAATCTACAAAAATGTAATCTTTATAATTATTTATTTGTAAATTTCTGAAATTATTGCGTATGCATTAGTGGGCGTTATCGTGCGTTTTTTTTGGCGAGAACACCGGATAGCGCCAGACGGGGCTTTGCGCGATGGCGACCACACTCACCGGAAGACATTGCAGATGTGGATCGCTGGTCTATGCTCAGAAAATCAGGGGAACTGCCGCTCGGCGGGTTGCTTGAATAATAATGATAATTTCACATTACTCGGTGGTGGGTATGAATAAGCTTGTGCTCGCAATTGTCTCGACGATGTTATCGATTATCTCTTTTTCTTCTCTTGCTGCAGAACCCCGTCAGGAACCCACCGACGCAGAGCGAGCCCGTACGGTTTATATCTTCCATCAACCCATTGTGATGCTGCAGGCGAAATTTGGTCTCACCACGCCGGAAGAGCGGGTTTTGCGTATTCGAAATACCTTACGTGGCTTCACAAAGGCGGATGTCAGTGAACCGCTAAAAATCATTCCTGTGACGCGCTATAACCAGCAGGGCCGTCTTATCGTGATGAATGGCAAACCGATTATGTTGCTGACTCAGGCCGATCTGGACGAGGGGGACGATCTCACCCTGGATCAGGCCGCACAGCGCGTGCTGGCCCGCATGGAAACGCAGCGCACAGCGCTTCGCGATCAGTATGACACCGGCTGGCTGGTGCTTTCCGGTATTAAAACGCTGGCGGGATTGCTGGTTTTAGCGGGCTTTTTCTACGGTGCATGGCGCGCGTACCGCTGGGTTAGCCGCTATTTCCGTCGCCGCGTGGTGGAAAACCGAAGCAAAATTCCGCAAAGCTGGCGGCGATATATCGGCGTTGTGGAGGCTCGATTATTCGCTCTGCTGATGATTATTCTCGCTATTTTTGCCTTTTACGCATGGCTGAGCTGGGCTTTTGGCATGTTCCCCTGGACTCGCGTCTGGGCAACGTCGTTGGGTGACTGGTCGCTGCGCGTCATTCGTCAGATTGCCTTATCCATCGTTTCATCGTTACCCGGCTTGCTGATTGTGTTGATTATTTTCCTGATCACCGCCTTCATTCTTAAGCTGCTTAAGATGGTACTTAATCAGGTTGAAGCGGGGCGCATGCAGTTTCCGGGCCTGCACCCCGAAACAGTTGGCGCGACCCGCAAATTGATTTCAGTGATGGTGTGGTTATTTGCGTTGTCTGCCGCCTACCCGTTTTTACCGGGGGCAAATTCACTGGCTTTTAAGGGCATCAGCGTCTTCTTTGGCCTGATGTTAACGCTGGGGTCGGCGGGGGTGATGAACCATGCCATGAGTGGCCTGGTGCTTATCTATTCCCGCGCGCTGCGCAAAGGGGATGTCATTCGCGTGGCGGATAATGAAGGCAAAGTCAGCGAAATAGGCATGCTCGCCACCAAAATTATCACCCGCGAAAACTACGTGGTCACCGTGCCTAACGCGGTGGTGGTCAGCGGCAAGATCACCAATCTCAGCGCGCAAAATAACGATGGCAGCATCAATTTAACCGTCAGCGTTACTATCGGCTACGACACCCCCTGGCGGCAGGTGCATGCCATGCTTGAGCTGGCAGCCAAACGGGCAACATGTGTTGACCTGACGCGCCCGCCGGTGGTGCGTCAACTGGAGCTGATGGACTGGTATATCGCCTATGAACTTCAGGTCCGGCTATTACCGGAGCAGTCACTGGCCGTCGCGCGCAACGAACTGCACAGCAATATTCAGGATGTTTTCAATGAGTTTAACGTTCAGATAATGTCGCCGAACTTTGTTATGCAGCCTGAAGGCAGCGTAATGGTTGCAAAAGAGAACTGGTATGCCGCCCCCGCCGCTCCGTCAGACGGGAAAAATTCGCTTTAATGGCCGGGAACCGGCAGAGGACACATGAAACAATCGACATGGCTTTGTCTGGCGATGTGCCTTACCACAAAAACTCAGACAAGCGCCCTGTATTTCTACGAAATGGCGACCGAAGACACCGCGCTGGCAGGCCGCCCGTGCACAGGATTACAGGGGTAAATATCATTCTCTTCCCCAGGGATTTTACGGTGATTCTGTTTTTCGCTGATGGCTCCCCTGCCATCCCCTCTTTGTCGTGCAAAATATCCGAACGGCTGCGATGAGCAAAAAGCGGATATGGTTTCCCGGTTTAAGGCACAAAATCGCGCGGCGTTGAATCAAGAATGGAACGAAAAGCAGCGGTAAATGCCGCCGGGCATGAGAAACCAAGCTGGTAAGCGACCTGTTTGATTGGAACGCCGTTCGCGAGAAGATCCAACGAAGCGCAAATTCTGGCTCTCTGCTTCCATGTTCGAAAACTAAAGCCTGTATCCTTCATAAACAATCGGGAAAAGGTCCGTTCCGACATGGCCGACATAAAAGCCAGTTCGCTCAGCGATGCTTCCCAGCGCTGATTGACCAGTAGCGATCTGACCGCGCTAAATAATCGCTCATCATTCGGCATGGGTAGCGCCATCGTTAAAGGTGGCGCCTCGCTGAGAATTTCCAGAAGCAACAACGCTATCTTCCGTTGAATCGGTCTGGCGTAGTCCTCACTGAACAGCCCTGCGATAAGTTCTTTGACTAACGGCGTAGCCGTGATCACATGCACCTGTTGACTCTTTGTAAAGCTCGTACATTCTGCGATAAGGCTACTGCTGAAATAGATCGCCCTGAGATCGGTTTGTGAAAGCAGATGGTAACTATGGATATGCAGAGGCGGTAGCCATAATGCCCGCTGAGGAGGGATCACCCAACGGTCACTCTCGGTTTGCACCAGCATAACCCCTCTGGTGGCGAAGAGTAGCTGCCCCTCAACATGATGATGGGGAGGATCTACCTCACCACGTTGATAGCTTATCGCAGTACTGGACCAGCCTGTGGCTTCATCATGTCTTGGCGCTTTATCTATACTACCTGGCATTTCAGATTTAGCCCCTGCATTTATCATATCGAAACTGGAACCACCCGGAGCAGAGCCTTAGGCAATGGGTGCGTGACTTATCATTCTGATCATCAAAGATATTACAGGAGCTTAACCTCATGCGTGTACACTTTATCGTACATGAAAGTTTTGAAGCCCCGGGCGCATATGAAACCTGGGCAATAAACCAAGGTCATGATGTAACTTACTCACGAGTCTATGCAGGCGATCGGCTACCTGCTGACGCCGAAGGCATCGATTTTCTTATCGTGATGGGCGGTCCGCAAGATCCGGACACAACGCTTGAAGCGTGCCCGCACTTTAATGCTAAAGCGGAACAGGCGCTGATTGCTTCCGCGGTTAAAACCGGTAAGGCGGTGATCGGTATCTGCCTGGGTTCACAGCTCATTGGTGAAGCGCTGGGCGCGCCGTTCTCTCATAGCCCGGAAAAAGAGATTGGTAAATTCCCGATCACATTGACCGAAGACGGCAGAAAGGATGAGATGTTCTCTCACTTTGGGAAAACACTGGAAGTGGGTCACTGGCATAACGACATGCCAGGCTTGACGCCGGAGGCCAAAATTATCGCTTACAGCGAAGGCTGTCCCCGGCAGATCGTTGCCTATTCAGACCGCGTCTTTGGTTTCCAGTGCCATATGGAGCTCACATTGGATGTTGTAGAACGGCTGATTGCCCATTCTGAGCAAGACCTGAGCCGTGCAGCAGACTACCGTTTCGTTGACACGCCTGAAGCGCTCCGGGCCCACGATTTCAGTGAAATGAATCAAGTGCTTTTTGGCTTTCTGGACAAGCTGGAAGCGCGTTACAACGCCGCTCAAGCCTAATGTCATGCTCGGTGAGCTTGCCATCAGGTTGAGATTGTCATGTCCGCTCCTGGTACAGAGCGGACGAACTAACTGATTTGAAGGTCCGCTATGAGCGATAAGCGGACTTTGGAAGTGATCTTAATCACAGTAGTCAAAGAATGACTAGTTAAGTACTGCGGGGATTCCTTCTTTTATTCTACCGTTTGGTATAAATTGGTAGAGTCAACTATATAGAGTATTTAATCGAGACGCTAATAGGTTCACAATCTTTACAGAACAAGCTCCCGCTTGATGATTTTAAGGGGCACAGCCCACATGAATTTGACAAGCGCTAATACGAATCTGAATTTATTTAAAGAGAAAAGTATGGAAGGCAAGGAAATATACGAGCATGAGTTTTCAGATTTGTTAACTAAATTTGAAGAGGTTTGTACTTGGTTCGATAGTTTGGGCTTTAGGTTTGCAGTAACAAGATATGGGGTATACCACAAAAACCTTCAAAAATTGAAAGCACTATCAAATGGAGAAAAAATTTTCAAAGATACACCCGATGAAAATTTAGTTGCCTTTATGAAGGAGATGATGAATTCTCACGTGGAAGCTAATGAAATCATAAGGGTTTACAATGATCTTAAAGGGCTTGATATCCAGGAATATCTCGATCAAATAAAGAAGGTTATCACTGGTCAAGAATTTCGTGCTACTTCTGAGAATGATCCTGCAAGAGACTTTCTGTTTGAGTTGTCAATGGCTGCAAGATTCCTGCGTGGAGGGTATAAAATTTCTCTTAAAAGCATTTGTGATATCGAAGTGAAACTCTCTGACGGCAGAATTCTTTTTGTAGAATGCAAACGAGTTAAGTCGTTAAAAAAACTATCTAAAAACATAAAAGTTGCAAACCAGCAGATCGTGCGCAGGATAAAGGATAGCTCATCACTTAAAAATCTAGGCATGGTGGCCGTTAATGTTACTGATTTGCTTCCTAAAGTGTCTCTCATTAATTCTGAAGATGCGAGAATGGCAATAAATGAACATCGTGAGTTGTCACGAAATTTTATCTTGAGAAATTTAGATGATTTTATGGCAGGGGAAAACAAAAAATGTATAGGTGTTTTATGTGAAAGTTCTTTGTCCAAGCTTATTCCAGGAGGTTTTATTTATTCACGGCATATTAATAACATCCCCTATGAAAGTGATGATTTATTTGAGAGATTAATGCCTCAACTCAGCAATCAGGATATTGCTTAGGGGGGGCAGAGGCTTAGCGATATTCCTGTGAGTCAGAGTTGTCTCCGGAACTGTTTAACGGTAAAAATGATAATCGAGTTATTAGGAAGAGCATGTGCGTATTTAAAGCTACTTTCAGAACTTAACTCAGTAATGTCCGCTCTTGGCACAAAGCAGACGCCCATTCTCACGCGAATGCTTTGCCCTTTACTTGCCAACAACCGAATCGATTGCTCCACAACTATGGTTTTTTATTAGAATCTTCGCCACCAAATAAATTATAATAAATTGATTTTATTAGACATCTGTCAGAATCTATATGGTCAGCACGTGTTGCATGCTCTAATGTTTCAAATGCTAAATTATGCGCGGCCTCAGAAAATATTCCAGGCCAACCCTTACTCAGCATAGACAGTCCTTTAAGGACTCTTATCTGAATCTCCCTCATACTGGCACCATCGCGCGCGACAGGTGAGAAAAAGTCTTCCAGTAGATCGTTATTCTGAAGTGGTGCAACATGAACGGAAGGATATTTCACTTCTATTTCATGAGATTTATTCTGCGCGTAAGTGGAAAGTATACGAACACCTCTGCCAATGACATCAATGGCGGTTCCAGGATCGTTCACTGCGGGGGAAAGGGCCCGGCAGGCTATTTCGGCCATGACGCTAAGACAAAATCGGGGATCCTGAGCAAATGAACGTACATCCGAGACAATAATCGCCTCAAGTAAATCGGCGCTGATTGATGACTCCTGGCCTTGACTCAGGTACAAAACGGGCATGGATGGATGTATGAAACTGCCTGGCTGCGCCACGAGGTATACATGACGGGGATCATTGGTCAGCAGCTTGCTAAGTTGCACCATATCAATATATTCAACATAGCCAATCTTCTTCGGATAAACTGCAACCGTTCCTTTCGGCTGTTCATTGTTCTCAAGCCATGGATATCCGCCGAGAAAGGGATTTCTTGCTCTCGCAATAAATGATTCGATGGCCGCCTGTTCTACTTTTGCCGTTGTCTCACCTACCCTCCCCAGAGAGGTCAAATGCTGTATCCAGCGAAGCAATGTGATGAGGATTAAGGCAATGACAACCAGTGTGACAATGAATAAAATGACTCTCCCCCTTTCTCCATAAGCTCCCATATTGAGGGCAATAATCCCTACCAGACTGAAGAGAAAAGAACCGATGAAGGTGGCCAGTACATTTTGTGTGGTTACGTCTTCAACAACTAAACGCGTAGCTCTGGGAGTCACATTAGTAGTGGCTGAACCGTAGGCTGTGACCATGATACTCAACGAAAAAGTGGTCACTGCCAGCATACTCGATGCCAGTATGTTCAGAATGTTATCGACTGCTTCCGCACCAACCTTCACGGAAACCGACTCAGGTATCATTGATTTAAAAAGAATTGATAAAAGGGCCGTTATTATCGCGACAATGGCGAATAACGTTGCCCTGAACCATAGCTTTTTAAATGTCTGCTTCAGAATCCATTTCCAGCGTGAAATCATTCTGCATTCCTCATATTGCGGCCGGGATAAATAATTGCCGCCCCCAGGACGGCATGTTGCTATTAACGAACCAGGTGCAGGAAGTGCAGATGTTTTTCGTACTGGTCCAGTATGTCATTAATCAGCTGCTCCTGGTTCCAGCCCATCACATCATAATTTTGACCGCCTTCTTTGAGATAAACCTCAGCGCGATAATATCTATGTTGTTCAGTCTGCTGCTCATTATTATCCATCGCGGCGAGCGCGAAGGTCGGTGAGCTATACCCGCGAAGCCTCACTTCATATATAAAATTCAGCTCGTTACCCAAATCGACTTCAAGACGAATACGATCCTCGACTGCGTC
This sequence comes from Klebsiella sp. C360, assembly GCF_048822415.1. NCBI lineage: Bacteria > Pseudomonadati > Pseudomonadota > Gammaproteobacteria > Enterobacterales > Enterobacteriaceae > Klebsiella > Klebsiella sp. C360. The sequence continues at coordinate 522,815 of NZ_JBMEZZ010000003.1, read as the reverse complement.
ACTGATGTGGCTTATCGTCCCCTGCTTGTTCAGCTCTTCCTGAACCAGCGTCATGGCGGGCTGGATGACGTCGTCCATAAAACGTTTCACAAGAGATCGCTTCGGCAGATACGCGATATTGCGCAACCTTCTCTGCCAGGGAATTGGGTTACGTGCAGCTGTAGGAGCAATTGTCGCCATACTCAGGCTTTCACGCTTGGTCAAATCCCGGCGCAAAGCTTTTAAAAGTCCGTATATAGATATCAGTAAGATCACTGAGAAAGGCAATGCACTCGCTATTGTCACTGTTTGCAGCGCACTGAGCCCTCCGGCAAGGAGAAGCGCAATTGCGACAATGCCCATGAGCGAGGCCCAAAATATTCGCTGCCAGACGGGTGTGTTTGCCACTCCACCTGATGCCAGAGTATCAACTACCATTGCCCCCGAATCAGCAGACGTGACAAAGAAGACGATGACCATCGCCATTGCGATGAATGACAGCACGGAAGAGAACGGGAAATGCTCGAGGAAATTAAACAGGGCCAGCGCCACATCCTGCTGAACAGTATTGGCGAGGTCTGTGGCCCCCTGGTTCATAATGAGATAGATCGCGCTGTTACCAAACACCGTCATCCACATTAGCGTAAAACCCGCGGGAACAAACAGCACGCCGGTGACAAACTCGCGAATGGTTCGCCCGCGGGAGACCCGGGCGATGAACATCCCCACAAACGGCGACCATGAAAGCCACCATCCCCAGTACAGTAATGTCCAGCCCCCCAGCCAGTTGCTCGACTTAGGCTCATACGCGTAAAGGTTGAACGTTTTACTCACCAGTTCCGAAAGATAACCGCCCGTATTTTCCACAAATGACTTCAGCAGAAGCACGGTTGGTCCCAGACACAGGACCAGCGCCAGGAGCAACAACGCCAGACCCAGATTGAGCTCAGACAGGATACGTATTCCCTTATCCAGGCCGGACACCACTGAAATCGTCGCTAACCCCGTGATGACTACGATCAGAATGACCTGCACCGTTTCATTGATGGGCACCCCGAAAAGATGGTTCAAACCGGCATTCACCTGCAAAACACCGTACCCCAGCGATGTCGCGACGCCAAAGACCGTGCCTATAACAGCGAAAATATCAACCGCATGGCCTACAGGCCCGTATATGCGATCGCCAATAATGGGATAGAGTGCGGAGCGCAGAGTCAAAGGCAGACCGTGACGGTAACTGAAGAACGCCAGAATCAGCGCCACAATGGCATAAATTGCCCATGCGTGCAGTCCCCAGTGGAAGAAGGTCAGACGCATTGCTTCCTTGGCTGCCGCAACGGTTTCTGGCGTGCCAACGGGAGGCGAAAGATAATGCATTACAGGTTCGGCAACGCCAAAGAACATCAGGCCGATCCCCATCCCTGCCGAAAAAAGCATCGCAAACCAGGAGTGGTAGCTGAAATCAGGCTGCGCATGGTCCGGGCCCAGCTTGATATCACCGTAGCGTGAGAGTCCAAGGAACGTGACACTTAGTAAAATCAGGGCCACAGCAAGGATGTAGAACCAGCTGGCATTCGTGAAGATTTGTTGCTGTAGTAGTTTAAAATTTTTGTCGGCGACATCCGGGAATACGGCGGCAAAGGCGACAAGAAGGAAAATTAGCAAAGCAGATGTAAAGAATACCGCTTTGTTAATCTGGCTTGTAGACTTCTTTGGGATTGTATCATTATTACTCATAATCATTTATTCCATTAATTAAATCCGCACTGGATAGACGGCACTACCTTTCACAGAGTAGCAAAGTTCAACTGGCTATGCGGCGTTAATCGGAACGCATGGTGTAATGAGTGCCGATACAAATCATCCGATATTCTAAGGGGTTCCTGGTTACTCAGCCTGCCGCTTCCTGGGGCATTTATCTGTATCAAAGCTGGGATATACGTTAAGTGAAGTATATTAATTTGGGGTAAGTCAGACTGTTCCATCCAGGTGGCGTAAATGTGTCGCGATCCCCCATCTAAGGGCGGTACACCTTCCATTAACCAACTCGAAAACGGAGTAACTCGCGTTGGGTTGCGCATACCTGTGAAAATCATCCACAGATCCGCTTTTTAGCATCGCAAGCACGCCCTGAATGACCATCCCGTGAGACACAAGACATATTGTTCGATGATGATGTTTTTTTTCCAGATTGGATAAAAAATGCATAATTCGCTGCGAAGCATGTGAGAGAGACTCCCCCCCTGGCGGACAATACTCTGCATCAAGGTTGAATAATGCTTCTGCGGCGTCTGGATTATTCTGCAGGAGCTCTACGCTTGTCATGCCCTCAAACTGACCAAAAGCCTGTTCTTTCAGAGCTGGTTCAGCTATCAGTGAACAATAAAAACTCTCCGCCAGGCGCTGTCCCATTTGCCAGGCCCGGCCAAGCGGAGAAGCGTAAACACATTCTGCCCGGTAATCACTCGCTGCAAACGCCGCCAGTAAGGCTGATGTTTGACGCTCCCCCCGAAGCGTCAATGCGCTATCATTGTGCCCCTGAATACGACCTTTTACATTCCATTCTGTTTCTGCGTGTCGAACCAGTATCACTTGCATCATTGAAAGGTCACCTATGCTGTTGTTTGAAATGTTACAAACTAAAAACACCCCGTTTATATGCAGGCAAGTTCTCAGCTCTCGGCGAAAAACAGGAACACGTGTCGCTGACAAGGGTTATATTCAGTCGCCCCTGCCCGGGACCGCTATCTCAGTAAAACCTTAATCAGCTGCACGACGATATACACTCCCGCTACCACCTGTATGATCCGAAACCCCCATCTCAGATAGCGCCATTGATGGCGTTCGCTGGCATCAGCGGCTTCAATCGCGGGATCATAACGTTTTCTTTTCCTGGTTCTGAATGTATCGAATCCCCACAGGATGAGAAGAAAGATGATGATGACTTTTTCAACGATAAGATGGTTCACAAAGAGAGACTCCGGTCTTCTCACGGTTACAGGCAGAATAGAGAAACCGCCTGGAGGCAGCCACCACTAAATGTAGGGGTATCTGAAGACGCAAGCCAGGCATACCAGGATTGTCTGTCTTATGACTGCGTTAACGCATAGCAACGCCATATAAAGTGACATTCATTTCCGACCCATGCTGCCGGAGTCCCCTTCCCGACGCATCAAGCTGGGTGATAAAACGATGGCGGCTGCCCGGTCACGCGGCGGAACATGGTGGCGAAAGAGGACGCATTGTCGTATCCAAGAGATAATGCCACTTCGTTCACCGGTTTCCCTGCTATCAACCATGCCATAGCGCTCACCACACAGGCTCGCTGTCGCCAGGCGGAAAATGACAGGCCCAGCTGCTTCAGGAAATGGCGGCGAAAGGTACTGGGACTCATAAACAGCGCCCTGGCCCAGCGCTCCGCAGGATCATGGATAGAGGGGTTAAGCAAAAAAGCCTGACAAAGCGCCAGCAGCGCCGGATGCTGCGGCAACGGAATGTCAAATTCGCGGACCGGCATGGCGGCCAGTTCCAGCAACATCAACTGTATCAGCATGCGATCGCGTGGGCTGTCGTACAACGGTGGCAAATCCACAGCCTCAAGCAGTAGCTGGCGCAACAGCGGCGAGACGCTGATCACTTCGCAACGACGGTGTTTAATGAAAGCGGTCACATAATCTGGCTCAATATATAAGCTACGCGTGGTCACCCCCACAAATCTGACGGCGTGCACAGTTTCAGGAGGGATCCAGACAGCATGTTGCGGAGGAACCACCCATTCTCCGTCCTGAGTGGTGACATACATCAGTCCGGTCGCGCCATACAGCAGCTGTGCGCGACGATGCTGGTGCGGTGGCAGGATAAACCCTTGCGCATAGTCATTACCTAACGCCACCACTTCGCGATCGAGCTGATCGACTTCGTCAACTTTTACGTTGCGCACACCTGCCTCCCTTTGACCGATTTACAAAGGTAATTGAGCGCTACGCAAATGGGAAGCCGTACGCGACCGGTATAAGCTGCTCGCTCATTTTCAGGTCGGGGATACTCTCTTGAATGAGATCGTTATTATTGCGCTGGCTGGCTTTACGACCGGCATTACCACAGTCCTGTTCGGCTTCGGGGGCGGCTTTGTGGTGGTGCCATTTGTCTATCAACTGATGCTTCGGCAGCCGGAACTCACGGGAAACGCCATGCATGTCGCGGTGGCTACCTCAACGGCGGTGATGATATTTAACGCCGGCTGGGTCAGCTATCGAAACTGGCGGGCTGGCAAGCTTGCCGCGCAGACGCTGTTCCCGTTGTTATGGTTTATTGCCATTGGGGCGGTGGTCGGCTCATGTCTGGCAGGGATATTGAGCGAGAAGATCGTTCGCGCGCTGTTTATTCTCTATATGCTGGCAACCATCAGCGATTGTTTGTTGCGCAAAGGTTTTTTCACGGGCAGCGCTCGGCGTCGCCTGTCCCTGCCAGTGGTCACTGGCGGCGGTATGGTTATCGGCATGATTGCCGCATTGCTGGGCGTGGGTGGCAGCGTCATGACGGTGCCCCTGCTACGGCGACACGGGTATGCGATGCAGGAGTGCGTTAGCGCATCCAACCCGCTTTCTTTGCCCGTGGCGCTATGCGGGGCTGTGACCTATGCCGTCATTGGCTGGCACAGCATTCCGCTGAACGGATTTCTTGGGTTTATCAGCCTGAAAATTTTGGTCCTGCTCGTCCTGACCGGCTGGGCCGGGATAATGTTTAGCCGCCGGGCTATCCCTGCAGTACCAGATGTATGGTATGCACGCATCTATGTGCTGCTGTTGTGCCTGGTACTCCTCGCCATGCTTATTCAATAATCAAAATACATCCTGGTGAACCGGTTCAACAGACGCGTTCGGGCGATGCCCTCTCCCCGGGGAGAGGGCCTGATGAGTGGCAGCAAGCTACCCGCGATACGGATGGACCTCGCGCCAGTGGTCGGCGATCTGCTGCCGGGTGCAGACCCATACCTTGTCGTGCTGCTGGATATAGTCAAGGAAACGCTGCAGCGCGCGGAAACGGCCCGGACGCCCCAGCAGCCGGCAGTGCATCCCCACGGACATCATCTTCGGCGCGGTTTCCCCCTCGGCGTACAGCACGTCAAAGCTGTCTTTCAGGTAGGTATAAAACTGCTCCGCGGTGTTGAACCCCTGGGCGGTGGCAAAGCGCATGTCGTTTGCGTCGAGGGTGTAAGGCACGATCAGGTGCGGTCGGCGGCTGCCGTCGCTGCAGGCCACTTCGCTCCAGAAAGGTAAATCATCGCCGTAATAATCGCTGTCGTAGTCAAAGCCGCCGTGCTCCACCACCAGCTGGCGGGTGTTGGGGCTATCGCGGCCGGTATACCAGCCGGTGGGCGGCTTGCCGAACAGATCGGTCAGCACCTGCACCGCTTTGTGCAGATGCTCGCGCTCCTCGGCGATATCCATGTGCTGATAGTGGATCCAGCGCCAGCCGTGGCTGACCACATCGTAATCCGCGGCCTTGATTGCCGCCACAATCTCCGGATGCCGCGCCAGCGCCATCGCCACGCCGAAGACCGTCAGCGGCAGCCCGCGCTGGCTAAATTCGCGATGGATGCGCCAGAACCCGGCCCGACTGCCGTATTCATAGAGCGAGTCCATCGACATATGGCGCGCCGGGTAGCTGGCGGCGCCGATAATATCGGACAGGAACTGTTCCGAACCCGCATCGCCATGCAGGACGTGGTTCTCAGCGCCTTCCTCATAGTTAAGGACGAACTGCACCGCGATCCGCGCCCCGCCCGGCCAGCGCGCGTGCGGCGGCTGCCCTGCATAACCTCGCAGATCGCGAGGATAGTGTTCCTGGTTCTCAACCATCACCTGCCCCTTTTAAAATGGATTTAACGACTGAAACTGTCCGCTTAACGCTTTTTTCTCCGGGAACGCTAAGTCCCCGTGCTTGCTGGTCGCCAGCCCCAGCGCGACCAGCGACTCGACCATCTTCACCGCCGCGCTGACGCCATCGATCACCGGCACCCGCAGCTCGCGGGTCAGCTCCTGCGCCAGCGTCGCCATCCCGCCGCAGCCAAGGACAATCGCCCCGCTGCCGTCCTCTTTCAGCGCGCGGATGCAGCGCTCACGCACTTTCTCCTGCGCCAGGCCGCTGCCGTCTTCCAGCGCCAGCACCGGTAAATCAATGGCGTGCAGCGCCGCGCAGTGTTGATGAAAGCCGTACTGGTGCAGCAAATGGCGGGCGATGATCAGCGTTCGCGGCAGCGTGGTCACAATGGAGAACCGGGTGGCGACCATCGTCGCCATATGCATCGCCGCTTCCGCAATGCCGATCACCGGCCCCTGAGCCAGCTCGCGCGCCGCCAGCAGCCCCGGGTCGCCGAAGCAGGCGATCACATGCCCATCCACTCCCTGCTCGCGTCCGGCCCTGATCTGCTCCAGCACGCCGACCGCCGCGATGGCTTCGTCAAAGTGGCCCTCTATTGACGGCACGCCGGCGCGGGGACAGACCGCAAGGATCTCGGTGCCCGGCGCGGCGACCGCACGCGCGGCGGCGCCTATCGTTTCGGTCATCGCCAGGCTGGTGTTGGGGTTGATCACTTGTATACAAACGGAAGACATCACGACTCCTTGTGGCCGGCGAACAGCCGGGAAAAATCGGGCAGACTGACGCCATCGCGCTCGAAGCACAGGCTGGCGACAATATGATCAAAATGGTGCATCAGCGCCTCGCTAAGCGGCTGCAGGGCTTTATCCCGCAGCAAACCGACCAGCTGCTGGTGATCGTCGCAGCGGCAGCCCTGGCGCCAGGGTGCGCCCCAGGCGGCAATCACTAACGAGGAGCGCTGGCTGAGGCGGGTCACCATCTCGGTGAGCACCGGGTTGCCGGAGATAGCCTGCAGCTGAATATGAAAGTCAGCGGAGTGGCGGATCGCCGCCGGGCCGTCGTGCGCCTCATGGGCCTGCTGTTCACGCTGGATAATGTTCTCCAGCGCCGCCAGATGCGGCGGCTGACAGCGCGCGATCACATCGGGCAGATTAGCGACCTCAAGCAGCGCCCGGGTACGAAAGATCGCCTGGGACTCTTCCACGCTCGGGCTGGTGACGTGTGCACCACGTTTGGGCGTTAACGTGACCAGTTGCACAGCGGCGAGTCGTTGCAGCACCTTTCTGATGCCGGTGCGGCTCACGGCAAACACTTCCGCCAGCGCCTCTTCCGGCAGTTTGCTGCCCGGCGGCAGCTGATGTTCGACGATAGCCGTCATCAGCGCCTGGTAAATGCTTTCGTCCTTATCCTGCAGCGCTGGCGCGGCCTGGAGACGATGTTCATTATTCATTAACCCACTCCGGTTTCACTTATCGATAGGAGATCGTATACATAAAACTTATTTTTTGTATACAAGATTCATCATTCTGGCCTGGATCCTGCAATAGCCTCAGCAATCCATATCAAAGGGTTTTCATTCAGAGGAGCAGGTTTCATGCCACATTCATCCCACACGCAGCAGACGAAGACTCACGAGGCGGCCGCCGGCTACAGTCCGCGGCTATGTAATGACGATCTGGCGCCCACCCGCGACCAGAACTGGAGCTGGTACAATATCTTTTCATTCTGGATGTCGGACGTGCACAGCATGGGCGGCTACGTGGTGGCGGCAAGCTTCTTTACGCTTGGGCTGGCCAGCTGGCAGGTTCTGCTCTGCCTGCTGGTGGGCATCTGTATTGTGCAGCTGTGCGCTAACCTGGTGGCGAAGCCCAGCCAGATGGCCGGGGTGCCTTACGCGGTGATCTGTCGCCAGGCGTTCGGTGTCTTCGGCGCCAATATCCCGGCGGTGATCCGCGGGCTGATCGCCTTCGCCTGGTACGGCATTCAGACCTATCTGGCGGCAAACGCCCTGATGCTGGTCCTGCTCAAGTTCTGGCCCTCCCTTGCCTCGCTGACCGGCAGCAGTTTCCTCGGGCTGTCGACGCTCGGCTGGCTGTGCTTCGCCACCATGTGGCTGCTGCAGGCGATGGTTTTCTGGCACGGCATGAACGCCATCAAGCGTTTTATCGACATCGCCGGTCCGGCGGTCTATGTGGTGATGCTGGCCCTGGCAGGCTGGATTGTATACAAGACCGGTCTCGACGGGATCTCCTTTACCCTCGCCAGTAAATCCCTGAGCGCCGGAGAGCAGACCTGGCAGATGATCACCGCCACAGCCCTGGTCGTCTCCTACTTCTCCGGGCCGCTGCTTAACTTCGGCGACTTTTCCCGCTACGGCAAAAGCATGGGCGAGATCCGCCGCGGCAACCGCTGGGGACTGCCGTTTAACTTCCTGCTGTTCTCGGTGGTCACCGTGGTGATTGTCTCCGGCACCCAGTCGTTGTTCGGCAAAATGATCACCGACCCGATTGAAACCGTCAGCCGCGTGGGCAACGATCTGGCGGTGGCCATCGGCCTGCTGACCATGATCACCGCCACCATCGGCATCAATATCGTGGCTAACTTCGTCTCGCCGGCCTTCGATTTTTCCAACTGCGCGCCGCAGAAAATCAGCTTCCGCGCCGGCGGGATGATCGCCGCGGTGGGGTCGATACTTCTGACGCCGTGGAACCTGTTTAACTCACCGGAACTGATCCACTATACCCTCGACGTGCTGGGCGCCTTTATTGGCCCGCTGTTTGGCATCCTGATCGCCGACTTCTATTTGATCAAACGCGGCCGGGTGTCGGTGGACGACCTGTTTGACGATACGCCGAAGGGTAAATACTGGTACCGCAACGGCTTTAACCCGAAAGCCATTGCCGCCCTGCTGCCGTCGGTGGGCCTGGGGCTGATTATCAGCTTTATTCCGGCCCTGCACGAAGTGGCGAACTTCAGCTGGTTTATCGGCGTCTTCCTCGGCGCGACCACCTACCGCTGGCTGGCTCGCGACGAGCGTGAAGTGGAGGCGAAAGCCGCCTTCCGCTCCGGCGCGGTGGCGCAAAAAGAGTAACCTTCCCCTTCTGCCGCGGCGACTGGCCGCGGCAGGCTGCAAACTGGCACCAATCTTGCTGTTTATCACTATTCCCTAAGCGTTAAGAGAAGGCAGGTTCGATGATGGATTACCAGACCGCGGTGCGCGGTGCATTTTTTGATATCGCCGGCGTGGCGGAGACGCCGGATGAGGTGGCCGCCCAGGCCCGCTATCTCAATGATGGCCTGTTGTTCTTGCAGGACGGGAAAATTGTTACGCTGCTGCCATGGCAGGAGGGTGAAGCCTTTCTGCATCCGCTGAAGGGCTATGTTGACCTGCGGGGTAAGCTGCTGTTGCCGGGGTTCGTCGATGCCCATGTCCACTATCCGCAGACTGAGATGATCGGCGCCTTTGGCGAACAGCTGCTGGAGTGGCTTACCACTTACACCTTCCCGGTGGAGAGCCAGTTTGCCGATGCGGAGTATGCCCAGGAGATAGCGCAGTTTTTTGTCAATCAGCTGATTAGCCATGGCACCACCACCGCGCTGGTGTTTTGTACCCTTCATCCGGCCTCGGTGGAGGCGTTGTTCAGCGAAGCGCTGCGCCTCAATATGCGCCTGATCGCCGGAAAGGTGATGATGGATCGCCATGTGCCCGACTATCTGTGCGAAACCGCCGGGGAAAGCTACGAGCAGACCCGGACGCTGATCCGCCGCTGGCATCAGCGCGGTAGGTTGGGGTATGCCATCACCCCGCGCTTTGCCCCCACCTCGACGCCGGCATTGCTGGAGGCGGTGCAGCGTCTGCGGGCCGAGTTTCCCGATACCTGGCTGCAGACGCATCTCAGTGAAAACCGGGAGGAGATCGCCTGGGTTAAACAGCTGTGGCCGGAGCATGCACGCTATCTGGATGTCTATCATCATTACCAGCTCACCGGCGAACGCAGCGTATTTGCTCACGGGATCCATCTTGATGATGCCGAGTGGCAGTGCCTGCATGACACCGGGTCCGCCGTTGCCTTCTGTCCGACCTCGAATCTGTTCCTCGGCAGCGGGCTGTTCCGCCTGCCCGCCTGCTGGCAGCACCGGGTGCGGATGGGCATCGGCAGCGACGTCGGGGCCGGGACCACCTTCAGCATGCTGCGAACGCTGGGTGAGGCCTACAAGGTAGGACAACTACAGAGCTATCGCCTGCGCGCCAGCGAGGCCTTCTATCACGCCACTCTCGGCGGGGCGCGCGCCCTGCGGCTGGAAGAGAAGATTGGCAATTTTCAGCCGGGCAAAGAGGCCGACTTTGTGGTCATTGACCCGGCGGTCACTCCGCTGCAGCGTCTGCGGATGGGCCGCTGCCATGATATTTATGAGCAGCTGTTCGTACTGATGACCCTGGGCGATGAGCGCAATATCAGCGAGACGTGGGTGAACGGCGAGCGGGTGTGGTGTCAGGATTGATCCTCGCCCTGGCCCTCTTCAAAAGGGAGAAGGCGCTGGCCGGCGGCGGCTGGGTTAATGGCATTCAAAAACTCATCGCCAGGCCGACGCCATAGCCCGTGGTGTTATTGCCGAACATATAGCGCGCCACCAGCCGGGTGCGGGTGATAAAGACCGGGTATTTACTGCTGTCCAGTTCGAGACCAATCCCCAGGGAGGTCAAACCGGTAAAACCCAGCGCCCCTCGCTGGTCGCCGATAAATTCAGTATGCGCGCCCTCCAGCACGTAGCGCAGCGGGTTGCCCAGCAGCGTCCAGTCAGCGATCGGCGCGCGGCGGCGCAGATACAGACCGAGATTCTCCGCGCTGGCTTCGCCCTGCACCACCTCGGCGCTGTTGCCGAAACTTTGCAGATGCATATAGGAGTAACGCAGTTCGGCATCAATATCCTGGGTGGCGGAGAAGCGTTCATAATCCAGCATCAGCGCCCCGCCCAGCCCCCAGGCGTTGAAGCGTCCGCCGTCAAGAAACTGCAGATCGGCGTTGGTTTTTCGCTCTATGACCCAGCGGCCAAGGCGTACATCGCTGGCCAGGGTGCCGAGCATCACATTGACGATCGGCCGCAACACCAGGTTACCTCCGAGGCTGTCCCGATGCAGCGAAAAATCCCAGCCGACGCCGCCGGTGGTGGTCAGACTGTTCCATTTGGTCGGCACATTCCGCGTCTGTTGGCCATTGCTGACGACGAATCGCGGGTCGTAACGGCTGTAGCCCATTGTGCCTTCGAGGTAAAGAGGAAACGACTCGCTCAGGGTCGCTCCGCCGCCAAACTGGGTGATGGTCAGGTTGTGTTTATCGTTGCTCCCGGAACCGATGTTGAGATCGCTGGCGGTCACGTCGGGAACCACGGTATAGCTCATCAAGGTCAATACCGCATCGGCACGTTGTTTAATCGCGTGCCCGTCCGCCGCCAGCGTCGTCGGCGCAGAAAGAGAGACTACCGACAGCAGAACGAGAAGACGCACCATACGTTGTTTGCCACCTCAAACACAGGCTAATCTTATTACCACCCGTTACAGCAGGCTGGCTCATCCTCAGTATAGTCGGCGAGCGCGAATCAGGCTGCGCCACCGCTATTGCGCAACAGTTCCGCACTGTCAAAAGGCATGCGCGTTACCCGGTTGCGCCCGTCATTTTTCGCCGCATACAGCGCTTTATCGACGCGGTAAAACAGCTGATCAATCGCTTCGCCATCATGATGCTCGGCGACGCCGATGCTGACGGTGACCGACAGCGTCTGATATTCGCTGACCGCCTGGCGGATCGCCTCCGCCACCATCAGCGCGCGGGCGATCGGCGAATGGGGCAAAAAGAGCAGAAACTCCTCGCCTCCCCAGCGATATATCTTATCTTCACGGTCCACCGAGGTTTCCAGAATGCGGGAGATCACCAGCAGAACTTCATCGCCTTTTTGATGACCGTGAATATCATTAATACTCTTGAAATGATCGATATCGATTAACAACAGACAAAAACCATGGGCGATAAACGACGGCGCGTCGACGAGCCGGTAAAATTCGCGGCGATTTAACAGTCCGGTTAAGGGATCGTGGGCGGCGGAAAATTCCAGCTCTTTTTTCAGATGCACTTCTTCGGTGATATCGTGAATGATGCATAACATCAGCCGGATATTATACAGCACCACCGGCCCGGCATAGGTTTGAACATGGCGCAGCGAACCGTCAGCCAGAATATGAGTAAAATTAAGCGGCTTATGCCCGCCGGGCATATTGGCAATGTTATTCATAATGGGGATCACATCCCGGCCCAGGGTATTAATTTGCCAGGTATGTTTATTGCGCATTTCCTCATCGGAATAATGATAAAAGCGCAGCGCGGCAATATTGGCATCGACAATCCGGCCCTCTTTTTGAGGATCGATCAACAGCATCGGCGCGGTATTGGTCATAAAAAAGCGGGCAAAAAAGCCATTGTTCCGCCGCTGGTAGCGGCGAGAGCCGGTATGAATCGACTGATTTTGCGCGAGCAGCTTCACCGCTTCGAATAACAGTAAGGTGCCGCTGTCCTCGGTCTCCACCAGGGTGGTTTTACAATATACCGACTGCAACCCTTTGGCGGTCTGCAGCGTCCAGACTTCAAATATCTCAGTCATGGCGTCGAGATAGCGCAAATAATGCTGCAGCTGCGTTTCCGGGCAGGTGGAATAGATACCGTTGCGCATCTCATTCAGCGACATATCGCCGCTCAGCGTCCGGGAAGCCTGATTGGCATAGACCACACACTCTGTAAAAGGATGGACTACCCAGATAGGGGTGCTTAATACATCAAAAACAGCCAGTTCTTTTAATAACATACAGGCCCCAAACCGACCCACTCCCGGCGCGGAACGGCACATCATTCAGTGCAGCCCTGACGCTGGCATAAAGTGATAGCAAAAATAATCGAGTAACCGTCATTACGCGCGTGCGCGGCAAGTATAGTCGGTTCCTGGCCCAGCGACGCCCACCCGGAGCGACTTTGCGCACGGTTTAACCGACAGAGGAGACACTGCCTTTATTATTAATTTTATTTCAATAGCATAGCAGCAATGCCAGAACGGGTAGTCGCTTTTGATCACAGACTGTGTATACCCGTCACACTTTACCATGCAGGGGCGCAGGCTTATGCCGTGGCACGCAGATGGCCGTTGTTCTGCTCAGCGTTACCATGATAGTTTCTATCATAACGCTCATTTTCAATGGTCATCACAGTGAAAAAATCCGCCAGCAAAATCACGCTTACCGACATTGCGCGCGAAGCCAACGTCGGCGTGGCCACCGTCGACCGGGTACTCAACAAACGCGCGGCGGTGAAAGAATCTACCGCGTACCGCGTGCTGGAGGCCGCCCGGCGGCTGGGGTTTACGCTCGAACAGCCGCACTATCGCCTGGCCGCCGGCAAAGCGCCGGTTACCGTCAGGATGGGCTTTATTCTGCTGCAGGAGACCCACTCCTTCTACCTGCCGCTGGCGAGGGCGCTCGCAAGAGAGGCCGCGCCGTGGCTGCCGGCGGGCGAGACGCCGACGATCCTGCATTTTGCCATTGATGCGGTGGAAGCGATGGCCCAGGCCATTCACCGGCTCAGCGATGAGGTGGAGGTGCTCGGCCTGGTGGCGCTGGATCACCCGCTGATTCGCCATGCGGTGGGCCGGGCCGCCGCCCGCGGCGTTCGCGTATTCACCCTGCTTTCGGATCTGTCGGTTCCCCAGCGCAGCGGCTATATCGGCCTTGATAACCAAAAAGCCGGGCGCACCGCCGCCTGGTTTATCGACCGTTTATGCCGTGGCGAAGGCGAAATAGCCATTATCATTGGCGATAATCGTTTTACCTGTCAGGAAAGCTGTGAGATCAGCTTCCGCTCCTGTCTGCGCGAGCAGGGTAAAGGGCAGCAGATCCTTGAGCCGGTTCGCAGCCATGAACGGGCGGATGTCGCCAGAAGCGTAACGGAACAGCTGCTCAGCCAGTACCCGGCCCTGCAGGCGATCTATGCTCCCTGCGGCGGCATTGAAGGGATTGTCGGGGCGCTGCGCGACAGCGGCCGCCAGCAGGCCGTCACCCTGGTCTGCCATGGCCCGCTAAGCGACAGTGAACTGGCGCTGATCGATGGCACCATCGATGTCATTCTCAACCACCGGCTGGATGACTTTGCCGCCGCCACCCTGCGCGCCATGACGGAAGCCGTTTCGCGGCCGCCCAGCGAAGTGATTTCGCACCCTCAGCCTTTCGATATCATCACCAAAGAAAATATGTAAACGCCCGCCCCGTCGCCGACGGGGCGGCCTCACGCCTGGACCACGTCTGGACTCATTTTGATAAATAACTATCAAAAACAACCTCAATACAAATCATGACGGCCATCATAAAATTATCATTCCAACATTGTTGGCTATGAAATTTTCATTCAATACTCAGCGGCATCCCCTGTGATAAAAGGAAGCCGACATGACCTATCCTATCGCCAACGCCCCCTGCAGCTGGGGCGTGGATGACCTGAAAAACCCTGACCTTCCCGCCTGGACTACCGTGCTGAAGGAGGCGGCGCAGGCCGGCTATCGCAGCATCGAGCTCGGCCCGTGGGGCTACCTGCCCACCGACCCGAGCAGCCTGCGCGCGGCGCTGGAAAAGCATCAGCTGTCGCTGGTCGCCGGGACGATCTTTGACGATCTGGTGAGCGAAGACCATTATCCCACTCTGGAGGCGCTGACCCATCAAATCTGCCGCAATCTGTCGCAGGTTCCGGCCGCCGCCCCCATCCCGGGGCACCCTTTCCAGCCGCCCTATCTGGTGATTATCGACTTCGGCAACCCCGAGCGGGCGCGCTTTGCCGGACGCAGCGCGCTGGCTCCGCGCCTCAATGACGCAGACTGGCAGCGGATGATGGCGCATATTACCGCCCTCAGCACCCTCGCCTGGCGGGAGTACGGCGTGCGGGCGGTTATCCATCCCCACGCCGGGGGCTGCATCGAATTTGCCGATGAAATCGAGCGGCTGGCCAACGCTATCCCGCACGACGTGGCAGGGTTGTGTCTGGATACCGGGCATCTCTACTACGCCGGAATGGATCCGCTCACCTGGCTGGATCGCTATTACGCGCGGCTCGACTACCTGCACTTCAAGGATGTGGATCCGCAGGTTTACCAGCGCGCCATCGCCGAAGGCATCGACTTTTTCACCGCCTGCGCCGAAGGGGTGATGTGCCCGCTCGGCAGCGGCGCCATTGACTACCCGGCCATTAACGATTTTCTTGCCCGCCGCGGCTATCAGGGCTGGATAACCATTGAACAAGAGCGTGATCCGCGCCATGCCGCAGGCAGCCTGCAGGCGGTCACGGAGAGCCTGCGCTATCTGCGCGGCGTTGGATTCTGACAGGAGACACCCCATGATTAACGGTTTAAAACCTCTCGACCGCACCCTGCGCTGGGGCATGGTCGGCGGCGGTGGCAGCAGCCAGATCGGCTATATTCACCGCTCTGCCGCCCTGCGCGATAACACCTTTGCGCTGCTGGCCGGCGCCTTTGATATTGATGCCGATCGCGGGCGCCAGTTCGGCCAACAGCTGGGGGTGGATCCCGCACGCTGTTACGCCGATTACCAGAGTCTGTTTCGCGGCGAGGCTGCCCGCCCGGACGGTATTCAGGCCGTATCGATTGCCACGCCGAATAACACCCACTATGCCATCTGTCGGGCGGCGCTGGAGGCCGGGCTGCACGTGGTGTGTGAAAAGCCGCTGTGCTTCAGCAGCGAAGAGGCGGACGAACTGGTGGCCCTCAGCCAGCGGCAGCATAAGATCATCGGCGTGACCTACGGCTATGCCGGCCATCAGATGATCCTGCAGGCCCGGCAGATGATCGCCGACGGACTGCTGGGCGACATCCGTATCGTCAATATGCAGTTTGCTCATGGCTTCCACGCCCAGCCGGTGGAGCAGGAAAACGCCAGTACCCGCTGGCGGGTCGATCCCCGCTTCGTCGGCCCCAGCTATGTGCTGGGGGATCTTGCCACTCACCCGCTGTTTCTGGTCGAAACCATGGCCCCGCAGTTGAAGATCGCCCGGCTGATGTGCGCCAGACAAAGCTTCGTCAAAAGCCGCGCCCCGCTGGAAGATAACGCGCATGTGCTGATGGAGTATGACAACGGCGCCGTCGGCTCGCTGTGGAGCTCCGCCGTTAACTGCGGCTCCATGCACGGGCAAAAGGTGCGCATCGTGGGGGAAAAAGCCAGTCTTGAATGGTGGGATGAACAGCCAAACCAGCTGCGCTACGAGGTGCAGGGCGAACCGGCGCGCGTTCTGGAGCGCGGCATGGGCTATCTTGATCCGCTGGCGCGCCAGGACGATCGCATCGGCGGTGGCCACCCGGAGGGGCTGTTCGACGCCTGGTCGAATCTCTATCGCCGCTTCGCCATCGCCATGGACGCCGCTGACCGGCGTGACGAGGCGCTGTTGGCGGACTTCTGGTATCCGGACGCTCGCGCCGGGGCGTTCGGCGTCCGCTGGGTGGAAAACTGCGTACGCTCTGCCGACAACGGCGCCTGTTGGGTCAACTTCCGCTAATTCGCCGGCTCAGAGCCACGCCCTGAGCCTTTCACGCTACTTCTCAATGCGCGCCAGCTGGGTTTTATCGGCCTCGCGGGCGCGATCGGCCAGCCCCTGAAACGCGGCAGCGCCATAGTATTGCTCAGGAACCGGCAGCGCCTGCATATCGTGCCCCGGGTAGATCTGCAGCTCGCCGAGGTCGCGCAAGCGGAATCCCCCCACCTGCGCCGGCATGGTCAGGCGATATGGCGGCATGGTTTCGAAAGGGACCGGCGTCGGCAGCCGGTTTTCCTGTAGATCGTAATTACGCTTCAGCACCAGAAACTTATCCGGCACCCGGCGGCGACTGTTCCACCAGTCGCCATCGATCCGCTGGAACATCGCTTCCGTCTCCCCTCGCGTGGCCACCATCAGCCGGGTCAGCGCCTTTTTCAGCGCCGCCTCCATGGCCCGGTTATACGCTTCCACTGACCCGCCGTGGCCGCTAAGGATGACGTTAATCGCCAGCCTGGCGCCCAGTAAGTTGGAGTAGAGATCCTCCGGCGAAAACGCGGAGATCTCCTCTGAAAACCCGGGCACTGACTGGAAGCCATACCACTGGGCGATCTCATGCCACTGGGCGATTTCGAAGGCCAGATGCCCGGCGAGCCAGGCCGCCAGCTGATAGCGCTGCCTGACCCCCGCCGGCGGCGTAAAGGCATTGAGCTGAACGCGGCGCACGCCAAGTTCTTCGCTGTAGAATATGCGCCCCGCCTGGCCCAGCGTCGGCGAAATGCGATTGAACAGATAAAAGGTGTAATCCGCCGTGTCGCGCACATGGGCAATATCGATAAACCCGCCGCGACGGGTATAGATAAGCCCGTTCTGCTCCTCGCTCAGCCCCAGCAGATTTTTCACCGCGCCGAGCGCGCTGTCGTTGTAATGGTGCTTGCCCAGGGTATCCAGGGTCAGCACGTTACCAATCTGATACACCGGGATCGGAATGCCCACCGCCCGCACGTGCAGGTCGTAGCCAAAGGCGCAGCATGGCCGCAGCGATTCCGGCGGCGACAGCTCGCCCAGGGTGGGCGCAGGATGGATCGCCGTCACGGCGGGCAACACCGGGTCCTGCGCCAGCGCCGGCAGCGCCAGCGCGAATAACAGCCATAAGGCTTTACGCATCAACAGCCTCTCCACAGCAACAAAAGAGCGCGCATCTTACCGGCAGACGGCGCCTGCAGTTTTAGTTAAAAACGGTATTCACCGGAGACAAAGAAGCTGTTGCGGTCGTTAAAACCGAATTCAGTCAGCACGTTAAAGTTTTTGGTGACCTCATACTGGGCGCCAATCAGCATATTCCACGGCGAGGTCAGCTTCTGCTTAACGTCGAATTTGCCCTCGCCGTCTTTATTGACCGCGGCAATAAGGGGCTGCAGCTCTGGCGGCATGTGCAGGTCGGCGAGATCGCCCTTAAACTCCTGCTGCACGTCCTGATACATGCTGCCGACCCACAGGCTGAGATGGGACGGCCCGTCGATCCCCTGAAAACTGAACCGATAGCCGACGCGCGGCGAAACGGTGACCGCCGAAATGCTGCCGTCGAGGATATCGAAGTCGGTGCGGGTATAGTTAGTATCCACTAACCCAAACCAGTTGCCGTAGCCGCCGGCGAGCGTAAAGCCGGCCCCCCAGGTGGTCCCTTTAAAATCAAGGGTAAAATCAATATCCTGCAACTTCCCGCTCTGATAAAGCTGGTGAACCGCGCCGGCGATGGCCCGATCCAGGCCGCGAAACTGCGACGGGTCTGAATCCACTGATACCTGGGAGACGGACGACCCGCGGGTATGCCCCACCAGTCCGTATACGTTGAGGAACGGAAAGACCCACATATCCAGGCGCAGGTTTTCGGTTTTGCTTTTCTCGCGGGTGTGTCCGGCATCGATGGCGAACATATCGCTGGGAATGGGATGATTGCCGAGCTTAAGCCCGGAAAAGGTAATACTTTCGACCATGATATCCTGGCGGATATTCATATAGCTCAGGTTGACGCCGTAGGGTAACGGAATGGAATATCCTCTGGCGCGAGCCTCATCGCCCCAGATCGGAAAATAGCTGTCGCTCTCGTCCGGCTCCGCAGCCGACGTGCCCCAGGCTGCTAACAGTAGCGTTAACACCGCGCCGGATGTTCTCATTTTTGTTCTCATGTGTAGTTATAAACCCGAACCGACATTGAAATAGACCGCCTGCTCATGCTCGCTGAACGCCACGTCAATCCCGGTACGCAAACCGTACTGTCGCGCGATCAGGTAACGAAAACCGGCCCCCCATGCTACCTCTGACTGTTCCCATAGCGTCTCCGCCGCGTCAGCGGCGCTCCCGGCGCCAACGAATCCCTGCAGGATCCAGCGCGGAGTGACGGCCCAGGCCAGCTGGGTTTGCGCCGTGGCCACGTAGTCGCCCTGATAGCGGTAGCGCGAAATCCCACGCAGCGCGATGTAAGGACGCGCCATCGGCATCAGGTGCTTATCATGGTGGGTTAAGGACTGATAATTGCCCGCGATCGCCAGGGTCAGCGTCTGGCTGAGCGGAATAAACACCTTCCCGTCCAGCGAAAACGTGTTGTAGTGATAATCGCCCCCGAGCAGCGAACGGAAAAACCGATATTCGCCCTTCAGCGCTAACCCACTCTGAGGATAGAAAATATTATCGGTAGTGTCATATTCCGCCACCACCCCCAGCGCCGAAGAGGTGCTGTTTTGCCCGAGCACCTGCTGCCAGACCCGGTTGACCCGCGGATTATCGAAAGCGACATCCGCCCGGGCATACACCTGGGAGGCCCCGAGGAACACCGGCGTATCGCCCACGCGAAACAGCAGCTTTTGCAGCGCGGCGACCCCTTTGGTCTGCGTCTGCACCGGTTTAGCATGGCTGAAACCGCCGGTATCGCCGGAATAGATATCCAGATTGACGTTAGCGTAGCCGGCTCCCGCCAGGTAACGAATGCGATCATGCCGCCAGGTGTGACGATGGCCGCCGCCAATAAACCAGGTGCCATTCTGCGTGACGGCCCCGCCGAAAGCGGTGAGCGGCGGAGGAATAAACTGCCCGCCCTCCCGGCTGCCTTTACCGTGTAAAAACAGGCCAAACAGTCCGCCGCCATAGCCGATCGCCGGCTCGGTTATCGCCAGCGGCACCGGCAGAAAACCGTAACGGTTTTCCGCCAGATATTGACTCATGTCGAGCATGCTATCTTCCGCATCGAAGAGATCGGCGGCATCGCCAGGCGGGCACAACAAGAACAGAAGCGCCAGCGCGGACAGCGGGAATTTCATGCTCACTCCAGGGCGTTGGGGCGCGCACGACACGCGTGGCGAACAGGATTATTACAACGGAATAATGAAAATATAACGTAACCGGAGAACCCTCACCAACGCGCAGCGGCCTGTTTTTCGGGTATTTTTGTACAAAAAAGAGCTGGCCGTCACAGAAAAACGCCTTCGCGCCGTCGGACGGCGCGATGATTGTATTCATAAGGTGAATGTCGTATAACATAGCGCTACCGAGGGGTGTCCCGTGAGGGCTGAGATGGCGCAAGCCGAACCCTTTGAACCTGATCTGGGTCATGCCAGCGAAGGGACGGGTC
The DNA here is from genome assembly GCF_048822415.1 of Klebsiella sp. C360. Classification (NCBI taxonomy): domain Bacteria; kingdom Pseudomonadati; phylum Pseudomonadota; class Gammaproteobacteria; order Enterobacterales; family Enterobacteriaceae; genus Klebsiella; species Klebsiella sp. C360. Next base: position 502,757 of record NZ_JBMEZZ010000003.1, on the reverse strand, counting down.
GGCAATTTTGCCAGCATTACCGCCATTGCCTGTTCACACCCCTGCACGCCCGGATCTCCCCTGCATAAATGGAGGTCCTGTGATTGTTCCCGCGTTTAGCCAAGGTCTTTATGGCCGTTTACGCCAGCTGGCCGCCGCTGACTGGCAGCACTATGTGGCGCACCCTTTCGTCCAGCAGCTTGCCGAAGGCACCCTGGCGAAAAGCGCGTTCCGTCGCTATCTGACCCAGGATTATCTGTTTCTGATCCATTTCGCCCGCAGCTACGCGCTGCTGGTGAGTAAACTGCGCACGCTGCCGGAGATGCGCGCCGCGGCCGCCTCCATGAACGCCATCCTTAACGAAGTGCCGCTGCATGTCGGCTACTGCGCCCAATGGGGCATTAGCGAATCGGAGATGGCCGACCAGCCCGAAGCGCCAGAAACCATCAATTATACCCGCTACGTGCTGGATATCGGTCATTCAGGCGACGCGCTGGATCTGCTGGTCGCCCTGATGCCCTGCGTGGCGGGTTACGCCGAAATCGGTCTGGGCCTGCTGCATCACCCCGCCACCCGCCTGGAGGATAATCCTTACGCCTCGTGGATCCGTAACTATGGCGATGAAGGCTATCTGCAGGGCGTCAGCGCCGCGCTGGCGCTGCTGGAGACCGTGTGGCAACAGCGCGGAAGCGAGGCCCGCCTCGCCGGGCTGAGCGACATCTTCACCACCGCCACCCGCCTGGAGGCGCAGTTCTGGCAGATGGGGCTCAACGCCGCGGCGGAGTCCCCGGCGTGACGGCGCCAGGTATCGAGGTCCGTAAGCTGAGCCTCCATTTCGGCGACCGCCGCCTGTTCGATAACCTGTCGCTGACGGTCCCCGGCGGCCAGTGGGTGTCGCTGCTCGGCGCCAGCGGGGCCGGTAAAACCAGCCTGCTGCGGGTCATGGCCGGCCTGGCCCCCGCCACCCGCGGGGAAGTGGTCGCCAGCGACGGAAAGCCGATACCCGGCCGCCTGGCGTGGATGGGGCAGAAAGACCTGCTTTACCCCTGGCTGAGCGTTCGGGAGAACGTCGCCCTCGGCGCGCGGCTGCGCGGTGAGAAAGTGGATCACGCCCGGGTCGCCACCCTGCTTGAACAGGTGGGGCTCGCCTCCAGCGCCGACGCCCGGCCGGCGACGCTCTCCGGCGGGATGCGTCAGCGCGCCGCGCTGGCCCGCACCCTGTATGAGGACCGGCCCATCGTGCTGATGGATGAGCCCTTCTCGGCGCTGGACACCCTCACCCGCACGCGCATTCAGACGCTCGCGGCCACTCTGCTGGCGGGGCGCACGGTGGTGCTGATCACCCACGATCCGCTGGAAGCCTGCCGGCTGAGCCACCGTCTGCTGGTCCTCTCGGCCGCCGACGGGGAGATCGACGACAGCCATCACCTCACCGGCGCGCCTCCGCGCGCGCCGGATGCGCCCGAGCTGTTGAACGCCCAGGCGGCGCTGCTGCAGCAGCTGATGAGGGCCCACTCATGACTGGACGTCTCTGGCGCGGCGGCATGGTGTTCTGCGGACTGATGCTTCTCTGGGGGCTGGCCAGCCGCAGCGGCATTCCGCACTTTCTTTTACCCTCCCCGGCGGCGGTCGCCGAGGCGCTGTGGGTCAATCGCGCCTATCTCGGCTGGCACACGCTGATTACCCTGAGCGAGATCCTCAGCGGCCTGGCGCTAGGGGTGGCGCTCGGCGTCACGCTGGCGCTGGGCATGATCCTCTCCCCGCGCCTGCAGCGCTGGCTGATGCCGCTGGTGCTCACCAGCCAGGCGATCCCGGTCTTTGCCCTCGCCCCGCTGCTGGTGCTGTGGCTGGGGTTTGGCATGAGCGCCAAAGTGGCGATGGCGGTGCTGGTGATTTTCTTTCCCGTCACGTCCGCCTTCTTTGACGGCTTGCGACGGGTCAACCACGAGTATCTCGATCTGGCGCGCAGCATGAACGCCTCCTTCGGCGCTCAGTTGCGGCATGTCCGCCTGATGGCCGCCCTGCCGGCGCTGGGCTCGGGCCTGCGCATGGCGGCGGCGGTGGCTCCCATCGGCGCCATTATCGGCGAATGGGTCGGCTCCGCCGAGGGGCTGGGCTACGTCATGCTCAATGCCAACGCGCGGCTGCAAACCGATATCTGCTTCGCCGCGCTGTTTATTTTAGTGCTGCTGACCCTCTTCCTGTGGCTGGCGGTAGACACCCTGCTGCACCGGCTGATCGACTGGTCGCCGGAATAATCATGAAGTAATAAAGGAAAACAGATGAAAACGTCGCTTTTCGCCGGAGCAACCCTGACGGCGCTGCTCAGCGGTCACGCGCTGGCCAATGAACCGCTCACCCTGGTGCTGGACTGGTATATTAACCCCGACCATGCGCCGATTATGGTGGCCGAGCAGATCGGCGCCTTTAAGGCCCAGGGTCTGGACGTCAAGATTGTCCCCCCGTCGGATCCGGCGCTGCCGCCCCGCATGGTGGCCGCCCGTCAGGCGGACCTGGGCATCACCTACCAGCCGCAGGTGCACTTCTTCGCTGACGAAGGGTTACCGCTGGTGCGCGTGGGCACCCTGATCGGCTCGCCGCTGAACACGGTGATCGCCCTGGATAAGCAGATCAAAACCCCGGCGGATCTGCAAGGCAAGAAGGTGGGGTACTCGCTCAGCGGCATTGAGCAGGCCACCCTGTCGACCATGGCGCAGCATGCGGGGATCGATCCGGCCAGTATCAAGCTGGTCAACGTCAATTTCCAGCTGACCAGCGCTCTGCTGGCGGGCCAGGTGGACGCGGTCATCGGCGGTTATCGTAATATAGAAGCGCAGGAGCTGAAGCTGCAGGGCAAAGCCCCGGTGGTGATGAACGTTGAGGATTATGGCGTACCGGCCTATGACGAGCTGGTGATTGTCGCCCACCGCGACGCGATTCATGAGGCGAAAATCCGTAAATTCCTCACCGCCCTGCAGGCCGGGGTCAGCTACCTGCGCGCGCATCCGCAGGAGAGCTGGGAGGCGTTCGCCGCCGCGCATCCGGAGCTGAAGACCGAGCTTAACCATCAGGCGTGGCTGCAAACCGTGCCCCTGTTCGCCGCCGATCCGGCGGCGCTGGATAAAGTGCGCTACGACACTTACGAACAGTTTTTATATAACAATAAGTTGGTGAAAAAAGTTACACCTTTAACAAATTATGCGGTTGAGCTGCATTGACTCTTGCTATCGCTGACGGAAGGCTTTCCGTCAGCGCTTTAACGCAGCGGCAATAAAAATATAGAGACTTTCTCACTAATAATTACACTTTAAAGGGTTATCGTTACCCTAGGTTGTTTTATTATAATTCAGCAGGTTACGTTAATTTTTACCCCAGTAAGAATAACGTCAAAATAACGCAATCAATAAAACGTTGAATGCGGATTTAAAAAGCCATATATTGTGCGCGCTTTATGAATGCCAATTCAATTCCTTACACCAATTATTCAACCAGCGTTCAACCGCAATGCTGGTTGTGGGAGTGATATGATGACGGATAAAGTCCGTATTGATACTTTACGTGCCGATTTATTAGACGCAAACAACGAAACCTTTTTGGCCCGTCAGGCCGAATTCGAATCGAATGTCAGGAGTTACCCGCGTAAGTTACCGCTGGCTATCACTAAAGCTGAAGGCGTGTGGCTGACGGATGCGGATAACAAACAGTACCTGGACTGCCTCGCCGGCGCCGGTACTCTCGCTCTGGGCCACAACCACCCTGATGTATTGCAGAGCATCCAAAGTGTCATTACCAGCGGCTTGCCGTTACATACTCTCGATCTGACTACCCCGTTAAAAGATCGTTTCTCCGAATACCTGCTCTCTTGCCTGCCGGGCGAAGGGAAAGAGTATTGCCTGCAGTTCACCGGTCCTTCCGGCGCTGACGCCGTGGAAGCGGCGCTGAAGCTGGCGAAAAAATACACCGGTCGTACGTCGGTGATCAGCTTCTCCGGCGGCTATCACGGGATGACCCACGGCGCGCTGTCGGTCACCGGCAACCTGTCGCCGAAAGCGGCGGTCAACGGCATGATGCCGGAAGTGCAGTTTATGCCTTACCCGCACCTGTACCGCTGCCCGCTGGGCATCGGCGGCGAAGCCGGCGTCAAAGCGCTGACCTACTACTTCGAAAACCTGATCAACGACGTGGAGAGCGGCGTCCGTAAACCGGCGGCCGTGATCCTCGAAGCCGTTCAGGGCGAAGGCGGCGTGAACCCGGCGCCGGTCGAGTGGCTGCAGCGCATCCGCAAAGTGACCGAAGAGCACGGCATTCTGCTGATCGTCGATGAAGTGCAGGCCGGCTTTGCCCGTACCGGTAAATTCTTCGCCTTCGAACACGCCGGTATTCAGCCGGACATCATCGTGATGTCGAAAGCGGTTGGCGGCGGTCTGCCGCTGGCGGTGCTGGGCATTAAAAAGCAGTTCGACGCCTGGGAACCGGGTCACCACACCGGCACCTTCCGCGGCAACCAGCTGGCGATGGCTACCGGCCTGACCACCCTGCGTCACCTGCGCGACAACAACATTGCCGACAAAGTCGCCGCCCAGGGCGAGTGGCTGAAAGGCAAACTGGCGGAGCTGCAGAAGCGCTACCCGGTCATTGGCCACGTTCGCGGTCTCGGTCTGATGATCGGTATCGAAATCGTCAAGCCGAACGACGCGCAGGATCACATGGGCTGCTACCCGGCTGACGGCGAACTCTCTGCCCTGCTGCAGAAGAAATGCTTCGAAGCGGGCCTGATTCTGGAGCGCGGTGGCCGTCACGGCTGCGTGCTGCGCCTGCTGCCGTCCCTGCTGATCAGCGACGCGGAACTGAATGTGTTCCTCGACAAATTTGAACAGGCCCTGCTGGCCGCCGGTGTGAAACCGGTCTGAGTGGAGTCAGTGACCACCATGTCCACATTGAATCCGATTCTTGCTGGTTCGCCGCAGAGCGTTGAGGCCTATCAGCAGGTTATCGAGCAGACCAGTCAGGCCGTTGTGCAGTGGCTGAAACAGCCTGAGATGTATCAGGGGAAAAGCGTTGACGAACTGCGTGAGCGTATCTCCCTTGAATTTAACGAACAGGGGTTGGGTAACCAGGCGGCGATTGATCGTGCGATCGAGTACTTCCTGAAAGACAGCCTGTCGGTGCATCACCCACAGTGCGTGGCGCACCTGCACTGCCCGAGCCTGGTGATTAGCCAGGCGGCGGAAGTGCTGATCAACGCCACCAACCAGAGCATGGACTCCTGGGATCAGAGCCCGTCGGCGACCATCATTGAGATGAAGCTGATCGAGTGGCTGCGCGCCCGGGTCGGCTATCCGGCAGGCGACGCCGGCGTCTTCACCAGCGGCGGCACCCAGAGCAACCTGATGGGCCTGATGTTGGCGCGCGACGCCTTCTTCGCCCGTCAGGGACACTCCATCCAGCAGGATGGGCTGCCGGGGGATATCCGCCAGTACAAAGTGCTGTGCTCGGAAAACGCCCATTTCTCGGTGCAGAAGAACATGGCGCTGATGGGCCTCGGCTACCGCTCGGTTACGCTGGTGAAAACCGACGAATTCGCGCGGATGGACGTGGCCGACCTGAAGGCGAAGATTGCGCAGGCGCAGGCTAACGGCGAACAGATCATGGCGATCGTCGCCACCGCCGGGACCACCGACGCGGGGGCTATCGACCCGCTGCGCGACATCGCCGGTATCGCCGCGGAGCATCAGATCTGGCTGCACGTTGACGCGGCCTGGGGCGGCGCGCTGCTGCTGTCTGAGCAGTATCGCGACTACCTTGACGGTCTGGAGCTGGTGGATTCCGTTACCCTGGACTTCCACAAGCAGTTCTTCCAGACCATCAGCTGCGGTGCCTTCCTGCTGAAGGATGCCCGCCATTACGAGCTGATGCGTTATCAGGCGGCCTATCTGAACTCCGAGTTCGATGAAGAACACGGCGTGCCGAACCTGGTCTCCAAATCGCTGCAGACCACCCGCCGCTTCGATGCCCTGAAGCTGTGGATGGGCCTCGAAGCGCTGGGGCAGAAACAGTATGCGGCGATCATCGATCACGGCGTCACCATGGCGAAAAACGTCGCGGAGTACGTGAAGTCGCAGCCGACGCTGGAGCTGGTGATGCAGCCGCAGCTGGCGAGCGTGCTGTTCCGTTCCCGTCCGGCGCAGATGGCGCAGAGCGACGCGGCGGCTATCGCCCTGCTCAACCAGCGCGTCGGCGACGCCCTGCTGGCTTCCGGCCGCGCCAACGTTGGCGTGACCGAGCACAACGGCGTTACCTGCCTGAAGCTGACCCTGCTGAATCCGGTGGTGACGCTGGATGATGTGAAGGTCCTGCTGAGCCTGGTGGAGCGCACCGCTCAGGAGCTGCTGGCGCAATAATCTGCCTGAGCGAGGCGGCGCCTGTCGCCCCGCTCAGCGGCCAGCCCTGCCTGCACTAAGCCGATAAGTTCCCTTATCGGCTTTTTTTATGCCTGCCTGCGCGACTTCTACGCTTCTCGCCGCAGGGTCCGTTGACGCCTGCCCGCCGCGATGCCACAGTAAGGTCCCGATAATGGCAATCGCCAGAATCCAACGTCCCGGTAATAAGGATGATAATGGAGAAACGCTTACCCGGCCTCGATCTCGACGCCCTGCGAAGCTTTGTGACCGGCATGGAGTGCGGCAGCTTCGCCCTGGCGGCGCAGCGTCTGGCGCGCTCCACCTCCGCCGTCAGCGCCCAGCTCAAAAAGCTGGAGAGTCAGTGCGGCGCCGCGCTGGTGGTTAAACAGGGGCGTCACCTGGCGCTGACCGCGGAGGGCGAAAAGCTAATGAGCTACGCCAGACGGCTGCTGGCGCTCAATGATGAAACCCTGCGCGCGCTGCAGGGCGAACGACTCACAGGCGAAATTCACCTTGGCATGCAGGAAGATTTTGGCGAATCTCTGATGCCGGGGATCCTTGGGCAGTTTACCCGCCACCATCCGCAGGTGCGGATCGTCGCCAGGGTGGATCGTAATGGCCCGCTGCGCCAGGCGCTGGCGGAGCAGACGCTGGATCTGGCGCTGCTGTGGCAAACCGAAGATCAGGGCCCTGGGCTGGGCCGCTGCCCGCTGGCGTGGATTGCGCATCCTGACTTTGACGTTCGCGCGCGGCTGGCGTCCGGCGAGCCGCTGCCGCTGGTGATGTTCGACAGCCCGTGCCTGATGCGTTCCCGCGCTATTGCCTGTCTCGATGCCGCAGGGATCCCCTGGCAGGTGGTGTTCGTCAGCCACAGCCTGAGCGGCATCTGGGCGGCGGTGCAGGCCGGCCTTGGGCTGACGGTACGCAGCCGCATCGGCATGCCAGGCCATCTGCGCCCCGCCGGCGGATCACTGCCATCCCCCGGCAACCTGGCCGTCAGTCTGCAACAAACCCCGCGTCAGGAACCCCATTCCGCCGCGGTCACGCTGCTCGGCGAACTGATGTCCGAGGCCCTGCAGGAGTGGGTTGTTCGGTGACAGTGTCACGCCAGTTTCCCTCACCCTAACCCTCTCCCGGAGGGAGAGGGAACCGTTCGGCAACGTCTGTTACCCCGGCCAAGATTCTGTCTCCACCCGCTACGTAACCCGCCTTACCGGGCCTACATTCTCCCTGCGCTCTCTTGTAGGCCGGGCAAGCGCAGCGCCGCCCGGCAATGGGCATCCAGCACCGTTCCCGCTTCAATGCCCGGTGGCGGCTGCGCCTTACCGGGCCTACACGCGGCTCCGTAACCCGCCTGGCCGGGCCTACACGCGGCTCCGTAACCCCGTAGGCCGGGCAAGCGCAGCGCCGCCCGGCAATGGGCATCCAGCACCCTTCCCGTTTCAACGCCCGGTGGCGGCTGCGCCTTACCGGGCCTACATTCTCCCTGCGCGCTCCTGTAGGCCGGGCAAGCGCAGCGCCGCCCGGCAACAGGCATTCAGCACCCTTCCCGTTTCAATGCCCGGTGGCGGCTGCGCCTTACCGGGCCTACACGCGGCTCCGTAACCCCGTAGGCCGGGCAAGCGCAGCGCCGCCCGGCAATGGGCATAAGGGATCAAGGGAACCGTCCGGCAGTCACCGACGTCCGCGGGTCAGGCTTTGCTCTCCTGCAGCAGCTGCTGGATCACCTGCTCCTGGCCGGCATAATCCCCTTCGCCGAAGGCGGTATAGCGCAGTTGCCCACGTGCGTCGAAAATGTAATGCGCCGGCCAGTACTGATTGCCGAAGGCGTTCCAGATGGCGTACTCATTATCCGCCACCACCGGGTAGGTTATCCGCCACGCCTTCACCGCCTGGCGCAGCAGCGGTAGCGAACGCTCCCAGGGATATTCCGGGGTATGAACGCCAATCACCACCAGCCCGGCGGCGCGGTATTTGTTCGCCCAGTCGCGCACGTAAGGCAGGGTATGCTGACAGTTGATGCACTCCCGGGTCCAGAAGTCCACCAGCACCACTTTGCCTTTCAGACGCTCCGGGGTTAACGCCGGGCTATTGAGCCATGCGCTGCCCCCCGCCAGCGAAGGCATCGCGCTGCTGGGCTCGGGCGTCGCGATCGGTTGCAGAACCGTTTTCTGCGTTGGCTGTGGCAGACGGGCGGCCAGCCGCTGCTCCAGCGCCTGACTCCATCCTCCCGCGCTTTGCAAATAGCGGTCGCCGCCGCTGGCGATCAGCGCCACCGAGGCCAGCATCGCCACCCCCGCCAGCCGGCGCAGCCGTTCGCCGAACGCCAGCCCGCGACGCAGACGGGCAATCAACGCCGCGCCGCACCACCCGAGCAGGAATAACATCAGCGCCCCGCCGCCGCCGTAGGCTAACAGCAACCCGCCGGTGGTCGCCTGGCCCGGATGCACAAAACCCAGGCTCAGTATCGTCCCCAGTACCGGCCCGGCGCATGGCGCCCACAGCAGACCCACCGCCAGCCCGGCCAGCAGCGAACCGATCCAGCCGCGCTGGCGTGAGCTGGCGTCGTTAAGCTGATTCCCCAGCGCCACCAGGGGTGACGTCAGCCGCTGCGCGACGCGCGGCGAAAGCAGGCTCAGCCCGACAAGGGCGAAGAACGCCAGCGCCAGGCCGCGCCCAGCCAGCGTCAGATTCACGACCCAACCGCTGGCGACCGTCACCAGCCACGACACAGCGCCGAACATCAGCGCCATGCCCGCCAGCATGATCGCCAGTTGCCCCCGTCGGCCCCGGACGCTGGCGAACAGCAGCGGGATCACCGGCAGCGTACAGGGGCTTAGCAGGGTTAACATCCCGCCCAAAAATGCAATGAATATCGACATCGCCTTCTCCTCATTATGCCATCGCTGCCGAAGGTGGCAGCCACGACATTACAGCAAGGGGATGTAGGGCGGATGTGTCGGGAAAGCGGGAGAATTGTCGGCTTAGTTTTCTATCTGCGCCGGTGATACAGCAGGATACAATCCCTGCGCGGCGAGACGCACGCTGGCATCCAGACCGCCCTGCGGGCGATTGGCCAGGCGCAGCGTGCCGTTCATCTGGCTGACCAGCTGCGCGGCGATCGCCAGCCCCAGGCCAGTGCCGCCGGTATCGCGATTGCGCGAGTCCTCCAGGCGATAAAACGGCTGCAGCACCGCCTGCAGCGACGCCTCAGGGATCCCCGCCCCCTCATCCAGCACATGAATGATGATATCCCCGGCGGCGTCGCGGTTGAGGGCGACCGTTACCGTGGCGCCGAATTTCAGCCCGTTATCGATAAGGTTGGTCATCACCCGGCGCAGGGCCTGCGGTGGGATCCACACCACTCCGGCGCGCGCCTCGGGGCAAAACCGCACCGGCCGGCCGACATCGGCATAATCGCAGGCGATGCTGTCGAGAAAGGCGTCAAGGTTCAGCCGCTGGCGCGCCTCCTCCAGCGGCTGCGAAGTGCGAGCGAAGGCGATACCTTCGCGCACCAGGCGGGTCATATTGTCGAGATCCTGCAGCAGTTTGTCGCGCAGTTCAGGCTGGTCGGCCATCTCCACCCGCAGCTTCATCCGGGTGATCGGGGTTTGCAGATCGTGGGAGATGGCGGCGAGGATCCGCGCCCGCTCCTGCAGATGATCGTGGATGCGGGTCTGCATCGCGTTAAACGCGCGGGCGGCACGGCGCACCTCCTCCGGCCCCTGCTCGGCCATGGTTCCCGCCGTGTCGCTGGCCGGCTCAAGCGCATTCACCGCATGGGTAAAGCGAGTAATGGGCTGCAGTACCTGGCGAACCGCGTACCAGGCGCAGGCCAGCAGGAGGACAAACTGAGCGATCAGCACCACCGGCAGCCAGCGGGCGATGGGCGGTAGTTTCGGCCACAGGTCGAGGGTTAAGGGGGCGCCATCGTGGAGGGTAATATGGGCCTGGATATGCTGCCGCGGACCGGGGATCGCCACAATACTCACCGGATACTGCGCGCTCAACGCCTCCTGCAGGGAGCGCGCCGCGTCCCGGGCGCGCCAGCTGTCCGGGTAGTCGCCGCGCTCGCCGGCGTCCAGCTGATAGCGGTAGTTGCCGCGCGCCAGCTTCGGCAGCCACTGCGGGCGTTCAGCGGGCGGCAGACGGTCGAGGATCGCCACGCTGGTGGCAACATCCGACGCCAGATTGCCCAGCATCACGCTGCGGGCGCTGCTCATACGCTCATAAAACAGCAGCGACAGGGTTAAGGTATTCGCCAGCAGCAGCGCCAGAAACAGCAGCGCCATCAGCCTCGACTGCAGCGAGGCGGGCCAGAACCTCATTCATGCCTCTCGCGGATGGAGACCGGGACCGACAGCACATAGCCTTCGCTGCGCACCGTCTTAATGTAGGCCGGCTCGCGGGCATCCTCCCGCAGGCGCTGACGCAGCCGGCTCACCAGCAGGTCGATTGACCGTTCAAACAGTTCGGCGTCGCGTCCCTGGGTCAGATTGAGCAGCTGATCGCGGTTCAGCACCCGCTGGGGGTGGTCGAGAAACACCCGCAGCAGTCGATACTCCGCCCCGCTGAGGGCGACAATCGCCCCGCTGTCGTCCAGCAGATGGCGGGCGGCGGTATCGAGCAGCCAGTCGCCAAATGCGATCAGCCTGCCCGCCTCGGTGATCTGCAGGTTGGGCGGCAGCGCCCGGGTGCGGCGTAAAATGGCTTTGATGCGCGCCAGCAGTTCGCGGGCCACAAAGGGCTTCACCAGATAGTCGTCAGCCCCCATCTCAAGGCCGAGGATCCGGTCGCTGTCGTCGGTGCGGGCGGTGAGCATCAGCACCGGGATATCCTGTTGCGGGTTTGCGCGCAGCTGGCGACAGAGCGTTAAGCCATCCTCCCCCGGCATCATGATATCCAGCACAATCAGGTCGATTTGATGGTTTTTGAGCACCGACCACATGGCTTTGCCGTTCGCCGCGCCGCTGGCGCGGTATCCCGATTTTTCCAGATAGTCGACAATCAGTTCCCGGATGTCGCGGTCGTCATCGACGACCAGGATGTGGTCAATACGCTCCAAAGGCTGCTCCTGCGGCAAAATAGACTCTTCACAAGCATAAGCTGTGTTGCCGGAAGCGCAACGTCGCGCCGCCGGCAAGGCGCGGGTTACAAACGATCGGCGTCCACCACCGCCTGCACAAACGCCGTCGGGTCCTCCTGCGGCGGGTTATGGCCCACCGGCCCCTGCAGATCCCGGTGCTCATATTTACCGGTAAATTTGGCCCGGTAGCTGGCGGGAGCCGGATGCGGCGCGCCGTTATTCGCCCCTTCCAGAGTGATGGTGGGCACCGTAATCGGCGGCAGCGCCGCCAGCCGTTGTTCATAGCTGGCATACTTCGCTTCTCCCTTCTCCAGCCCCAGGCGCCAGCGGTAGTTGCTGATGGTGATCGCCACGTGGTCCGGGTTATCCAGCGCCCGGGCGGTTTTGGCAAAGGTTGCGTCGCTGAATGGCCACTGCGGCGACGCCTGATGCCAGATAAATTTCGCAAAGTCATGGGTGTTCTGCCGGTAACCTGCTTCCCCGCGCGGAGTGGCAAAATAGAACTGATACCACCACGACAGCTCCGCCTGCGGCGGCAGCGGTTTTTCGCCAATCTGCTGACTGCTGATCAGATACCCGCTCACCGAGACCAGGGATTTCACCCGCTGCGGCCACAGCGCGGCGACGATATCCGCCGTGCGCGCCCCCCAGTCAAAGCCGGCCAGATCCGCCTGCCTGATGTTCAGGGCATCCATCAGATGGACAATATCGGCCGCCATCGCCGACGGCTGACCGTTACGCGGCGTGCTGGCGGAGAGGAAACGGGTGGTGCCGTAGCCGCGCAGATACGGCACAATCACCCGGTAGCCCTTCTGCGCTAAAGCTGGCGCCACCTGGGCATAGCTCTGAATATCGTAGGGCCAGCCGTGCAGCAGAATCACCGGCTGGCCGTCGCGCGGGCCGATATCCACGTAGCCAATATTCAGATCGCCGGCGTGGATCTGGTGGATCTTGTCGAACGCCCCCGCGTCTTCAGCGGCGCAAACGGCGGCGGACCACAGGGTGGATAACCCCAGCGCCGCGGCGCTGGTATACCGGATCAGGGATAATCTGTTCATCGCTATGTCACCTTTCATCGTCATCAAGAGAGTACGTAACCAGTTAAGCGGAAATTTGTATCCGCCGTGTGCCCGACCGGGGCCGTTTTTATCTCTTCATGTCAGCGATCCGCCGCGGGATACAGTGTGATACATAATCAATGTTGGCAATTGTTGCTGGCTTGTGAATTTCTGCTTGCCCCCGGGCATAAATCCGCTACCGTGACAGCCATTTTTACCACCTGATAACCCAGGAGCCCGCTGTGGCGATTTTTGATGGTCACAATGACCTGCTGCTGAATCTCTGGCTTCACCATCGCGAGGATCCGGTGAACGCTTTCTTTGCCGGGATAGAGAACGGCCACCTCGATTATCCGCGTATTCGCCAGGGCGGTCTGGCCGGCGGCCTGTTCGCCCTCTTTGTACCGCCGCAGGAGTATATCGCCCGCGTGGCGCCCCAGTACGCCAGTCAGGCGTGGGACCCATTAACGATCCTCTGGCAGCAGCTGGCTATCCTCAAAGCGATTTGCGCCCATGACGCCAGCCGCGCGCGGCTGTGCCTGAGCGCGGCGGATATCGAACGCTGCCGTCAGGATAAGGCGCTGGCGATGGTGGCGCACATCGAAGGCGCCGGCGGGTTTGACGCCCAGGGCGAAGATCTGCAGGACTTTTATCGCGCCGGGGTGCGCAGCATTGGTCCGTTCTGGAACATCGCCAATCGCTTTGGCTGCGGGGTCACCGGCGCCTTTCCCGGCAGTCCGGACAGCGGGCCGGGTCTTACCGGCGAGGGCATCGCGCTCATTGCCCAGGCCAACGCCCTGAAGATGCAGATCGATGTTTCGCACATGAATGAACAGGCCTTTTGGGATACCGCCCGTCACTCCACCGCCCCGCTGGTGGCCACCCACTCCAATGCCCACGCCCTGTGCCCGCAGCCGCGCAACCTGACCGATCGGCAACTGCGGGCGATCCGCGACAGCGGCGGCGTGGTGGGCGTTAATTTCGGCAACGCCTTCCTGCGCGCCGACGGACGGCGCGATAGCGACACGCCCTTCGCCACCATCATCCGGCATATCGACTATCTTATTAACATCATGGGTGAGGATCATGTGGCCCTTGGTTCGGATTTTGACGGCGTCACCCTGCCGGACGCGCTGGGGGATGTGGCCGGCTTACCGCGGCTTATCAATGCCTTGCGTGACAGCGACTATGATCAATTGGTGCTGGATAAGCTGCTGTGGCGTAACTGGCTGCTGGTATTAAAAAATGTTTGGCAACAATAGGTTATATTGTAAACATAAAGTTAAACCCTTACAGATTCCGGGTTGATCTCTCTCCCGGTGAAGCGCAATATGCGGCGGCCGTCACAGATCCTGCATTATCCGTGAGGCCTGTCGTCATTTTTAAGAGGAACAAAACATGTGGAAGAAACCTGCTTTTATCGATTTACGTCTCGGTCTGGAAGTGACGCTGTACATTTCTAACCGCTAATCGCCCCGCCCGCCGTTCGCGCGGGCCTCTTTTTTCAATACCCGGTCCGTCTTCATGTTCATTAAAGTCCTCGGTTCCGCCGCCGGCGGCGGTTTCCCGCAATGGAACTGCAACTGCGCCAACTGTCAGGGTCTGCGCGACGGCACGATCCAGGCCAGCGCCCGCACCCAGTCGTCGATCATCGTCAGCGATAACGGTCAAGAGTGGGTGCTGTGCAACGCCTCGCCGGATATCAGCCAGCAGATTGCCCACACGCCCGAGTTGAATAAAGCCGGCGTGCTGCGCGGAACGCATATCGGCGGCATTATTCTCACCGACAGCCAGATCGACCACACTACCGGGTTACTCAGCCTGCGCGAAGGCTGCCCGCACCAGGTGTGGTGCACCCCGGAGGTCCATGAGGATCTCTCCACCGGCTTCCCGGTGTTTACCATGCTGCGCCACTGGAACGGCGGCCTGGTGCATCACCCCATCGCGCCGCAGCAGCCTTTTACCGTTGACGCCTGTCCTGATTTGCGGTTTACCGCGGTGCCTATCGCCAGCAACGCGCCGCCCTATTCGCCGTATCGCGACCGGCCGCTGCCGGGCCATAACGTGGCGCTGTTTATCGAAAACCGCCGCAACGGGCAGACGCTGTTCTACGCTCCGGGGCTCGGTGAGCCGGATGAGACCATTCTGCCCTGGCTGCAAAAAGCGGACTGTCTGCTGATCGATGGCACCGTCTGGCAGGATGACGAACTGCAGGCCGCCGGCGTCGGGCGCAATACCGGCCGCGATATGGGCCACCTGGCGCTCGGCGATGAGCACGGGATGATGGCCCTGCTGGCCTCCCTGCCGGCAAAACGCAAAATTCTTATTCATATCAATAACACCAACCCGATCCTTAACGAGCGCTCTCCCCAGCGTCAGGCGCTGACGCAGCAGGGGATTGAAGTGAGCTGGGACGGGATGGCTATCACCCTTCAGGATATCGCATGCTGATCACCGACACGCTGTCGCCGCAGGCCTTTGAAGCGGCCCTGCGGGCCAAAGGCGCCTTCTACCATATTCACCACCCTTACCACATCGCCATGCATAACGGCGACGCGACCCGCGAGCAAATTCAGGGCTGGGTGGCGAACCGGTTTTATTACCAGACCACTATCCCGCTGAAAGACGCGGCGATCATGGCCAACTGCCCGGACGCGCAGACCCGGCGCAAATGGGTGCAGCGGATCCTCGACCACGATGGCAGCCACGGCGAGGACGGCGGGATTGAAGCCTGGCTGCGGCTGGGGGAAGCGGTCGGTCTGAGCCGCGACGATCTGCTCAGCGAGCGCCACGTGCTGCCCGGCGTGCGCTTCGCGGTGGATGCCTATCTTAACTTCGCCCGTCGCGCCTGCTGGCAGGAGGCGGCCTGCAGCTCCCTGACCGAGCTGTTCGCCCCGCAGATCCATCAGTCGCGCCTCGACAGCTGGCCGCAGCACTATCCGTGGATCAAAGAGGAAGGCTATTTTTACTTCCGCAGCCGTCTGAGCCAGGCCAACCGCGACGTGGAGCATGGCCTGGCGCTGGCGAAGGCCTACTGCGACAGCGCTGAAAAACAGAACCGGATGCTGGAGATCCTGCAGTTTAAGCTCGACATTTTATGGTCGATGCTCGACGCCATGACCATGGCCTATGCCCTGCAGCGCCCGCCCTATCATACGGTCACCGACAAGGCGGCCTGGCACTCGACCCGACTGGTGTAACCATGCAAAAAACCGCCATCGTTGCCTTTCGTCGCGGCTACCGCCTGCAGTGGGAAGCCGCCCAGGAGAGCCATGTGATCCTCTATCCGGAGGGAATGGCCAAACTCAATGAGACCGCCGCGGCGATCCTCGAGCTGGTGGATGGCCGGCGCGACGTCGCGGCGATTATCGCCATGCTCAACGACCGCTACCCGGAAGCCGGGGGGGTTGATGACGACGTCATCGAGTTCCTGCAGATAGCCTGTCAACAGAAGTGGATCACCTGCCGTGAGCCAGCGTAAACCCGCCGTCAATCCGCCGCTGTGGCTGCTGGCGGAGCTAACCTATCGCTGCCCGTTGCAGTGCCCCTACTGTTCGAATCCGCTGGACTTCGCCCAACAGGAAAAAGAGCTGACGACCGAACAATGGATCGAGGTCTTTCGCCAGGCGCGGGCGATGGGCAGCGTACAGCTGGGCTTTTCCGGCGGCGAGCCGCTGACCCGTAAAGATCTGCCGGAGCTGATCCGCGCCGCGCGCGACCTAGGGTTTTATACCAACCTGATCACCTCCGGGATAGGGCTGACGGAGAGCAAACTCGACGCCTTCAGCGAGGCCGGGCTGGACCATATCCAGATTAGCTTCCAGGCCAGCGATGAAGTGCTCAACGCCGCGCTGGCCGGCAACAAAAAAGCCTTCCAGCAGAAGCTGGCGATGGCCAGAGCGGTGAAAGCGCGCGACTATCCGATGGTGCTCAACTTCGTTCTGCACCGGCACAACATCGATCAGCTGGATAAAATTATCGCGCTGTGCATTGAGCTGGAAGCGGATGACGTTGAGCTGGCCACCTGCCAGTTTTACGGTTGGGCGTTCCTCAATCGCGAGGGGCTGCTGCCGACCCGGGAGCAGATCGCCCGCGCCGAACAGGTGGTCGCCGACTACCGGCAGAAAATGGCCGCCAGCGGCAACCTCACCAACCTGCTGTTTGTCACCCCGGACTATTACGAAGAGCGGCCGAAAGGCTGCATGGGCGGCTGGGGATCGATTTTCCTCAGCGTCACCCCGGAAGGCACCGCCCTGCCGTGCCACAGCGCGCGCCAGCTGCCGGTGGCGTTTCCGTCGGTGCTGGAGCAGAGTCTAGAGTCGATCTGGTATGACTCGTTCGGCTTCAATCGTTACCGCGGGTATGACTGGATGCCGGAACCGTGCCGCTCCTGTGATGAAAAAGAGAAAGACTTCGGCGGCTGCCGCTGCCAGGCCTTTATGCTGACCGGCAGCGCCGATAACGCCGACCCGGTGTGCAGCAAATCCCCGCATCATCACAAAATCCTCGACGCCCGGCGCGAAGCGGCCTGCAGCGAGATAAAAGTCAGCCAGCTGCAGTTCCGCAACCGGGCCAGCTCGCAGCTGATCTACAAAACCCGGGACCTGTAATGACGCTGGCGACCCGCACCGTCACGCTGCCGGGCGGCCTGCAGGCCACCCTGGTCCATCAGCCGCAGGCCGAACGCGCGGCGGCCCTGGCGCGGGTCGCCGCCGGCAGCCACCACGAACCCTCGCGCTTCCCCGGGCTGGCGCACCTGCTGGAACACCTGTTGTTTTACGGCGGTGAGCGCTACCGGGATGATGACCGGCTGATGGGCTGGGTGCAGCGCCAGGGCGGAAGCGTGAATGCCACCACCCTGGCCCGCCATAGCGCGTTCTTTTTCGAGGTCGCCGCCGATGGTCTGGCTGACGGTGTCGCGCGTCTACAGGAGATGCTGCAGGCGCCGCGGCTGCTCAGAGAAGATATTCAGCGCGAAGTGGCGGTGATTGACGCCGAGTACCGCCTTATCCAGCAGCATGAGCCGTCGCGCCGGGAAGCCGCCGTGCGTCACGCCGCCAGCGCGCCCGCGGCGTTTCGTCGCTTTCAGGTAGGCAGCGCCGACGCGCTGGCGGGCGATCTCCCTGCACTGCAGGCGGCCTTACGCGATTTTCACCACACCCATTACGTCGCCCGGCGGATGCAGCTCTGGCTGCAGGGGCCGCAGTCGCTGGAGGCGCTCGGCGAGCTGGCGGTCCGTTTCGCCGCCGGGCTTGCCGCAGGCGAGGCTCCGCCGCCGGCGCCGCCGCTGCGCCTGGGCGAGACCACTGAACTGCAGCTGGCGGTTGACGCCCGGCCCGCCCTGTGGCGCTGTCCGCTGATCGCCTTAAGTGACAACGTCACCTTATTGCGCGAGTTTTTGCTCGATGAAGCCCCCGGCAGCCTGATGGCCGGGCTGCGCCAGCATGGCCAGGCGCACGAGGTAGCGCTGAACTGGCTGTATCAGGATCGGCACCTCGGCTGGCTGGCGCTGGTCTTCGCCAGCGACCAGCCGGAACAGGTCGACCGGCAGATAACCCACTGGCTGCAGGCGCTACAGCGGACGACGCCAGACCAGCAGCAACACTACTATCAGCTCTCCCGGCGCCGTTTTCAGGCGCTGCCGCCCCTCGATCAGCTGCGCCAGCGGGCATTCGGCTTTGCCCCCGGCGCGCCGCCCGCCGGGTTCGCCGATTTTTGCGCCGCCCTGCAGGCCGCCCCTACGGTCAGCCTGGCCTGCCAGACCCTTTCCCCAGGGGAGCCTGTTGCCACCCAGGGCTTTAGCCTGCCGCTCAGCCGCTGGCGCCGCCGCCCGGTCACTGCCCCGGCGCTGAAATTCGCTTTTTATCCGCAAGCCGCTGGCGGCCTCGTGGCCGAAAGCCCGGCGCAAGCCACGCCGCTGCTCCACCTCCCGTTACCGGGAGAGCCGCCGAGGCTCCTGCTCCGACCGCCCTTCTCCTGCTCGCCCACTCAGGCCGAGGGGCTGGCGCGCGGGGAACAGCTGCGCCCGCTGCTCGCCGCGCTGCGCCACGCCGGGGGCAACGGCGAGTGGCATCGCTTCGACGGCAGCTGGCAGCTGCTCCTGCAGTTGCCAGCTGCCGGCCGGCGGCCGGAGGCTATTCTGCAGGCCATCGTGCGGCAGCTCGCGCTCCCGGCCGACCCGCTGACCCCGCCGCCGGAGAGTATTGCTATCCGTCATCTCATGGCCCAGCTCCCCGAACGGTTGGCCACATCAGAGCATCAGGCTGGTTGGCTGGCGGCCCTGGCCGGCGGCAGCGCGGAAGATGCGCGGTGGGTCGCGCGCCAGCTGAGCCTGCTTACCGTCCCGGTCAACCCGCCGGGCAGCCTCCCCGGCCCCTGCCGCCGCCGCGTCGAACGGCTGGCTTTCCCCGGGGGCGATACGGCGCTGCTGGTCTTTATTCCGCTGCCGGATGGCGCCTCGCTGGCGGCTCTTCGGGTGCTGGCGCAGCGCTGCGAACCGCTCTTCTTCCAGCGCCTGCGGGTAGAGCAGCAGATTGGCTATGTGGTGAGCTGCCGCTATCAGCGCGTCGCCGATCGCGACGGGCTGCTGATGGCGCTCCAGTCCCCGGATCGCCGCGCCGTGGAACTGCTGCGCTGTTGCAAAACCTTTCTGCGCCAGCTGCCGCCGCTGGATGAGGCGGCCTTCAGGCCGCTACAGCAGCGCCTGGCCGCACAGGTCCGCGCCCGGACGCCGCCCGAGGCGCAGGCGCTGGCCGCCCTGCGTCAGAAGTATGCTTTACCGGAGCTGACGGCGCAGGCGGCTGACGCGCTGCGCGTCGAAGCGGTCGTCGACCTGGCCCACGAGATGTCCCGCCGGCGTCGCCGCTGGCGGGTGCTGTTCACTGCAGGGGATTAATGGCCGGGTGCATCAGGGGGCAGAAAGGCGCTGACGAAGCGCGTGAGGATTGCCGCGGCCTGCGGGCTCTCCTGAACCTCATCGTATAACCGCTGCGGGTCGATGCCCTCTGCCTGCAGCACCGCCTCCCGGTAGCAGATCAGCGCGCGGGCAATCGGCGCGGTGAACTCCGGGTGAAACTGCGTGGAGACCGCGTGCGGCCCGTAGCGCACGATCTGGTGGGGGTCGTGAGCGGACGCGGCCAGCACCGTGGCCCCCTCCGGCAGGCGGGTAATGGTTTGCATATGGCTCAGATGCGCGGGAAAGGCGGCAGGCAGGTCCCGGAGCAGCGGGTCGTCGACACCCCACGGCGATAGCGAAACGGTTTGGCTGCCGCTTTCCCGTCCGGCTGGATGATACGCCACCTCGCCACCCAGGGCATGAGCCATCAGCTGATGGCCATAGCAAACGCCGAACAGCGGCATGCCGATAGCCACCGCCTGACGGATCCAGTCGGCGGTCCGTTCGCTCCATGCCAGGCGGTCGGAAACCATCGCCCAGGAGCCGGTCAGCACCGCCACCGTCTGGCGATCCGGCGCCGGCAGCGGCTCGTCCTCAAACACCCGTACCGCGGTGAGCTGCGCCTGCCATGGCGCCAGCAGCGTGCGGAACCAGCGCGGCAGATCGCCATGCTCCTCGCGGATGGCTGCCGGGGGCGTCCCGGTCTGAACCAGCAATAATCGCTTACGTGTCACCCTTCCTCCTCACTCGTCATGTTCCTTAAAAATACTATGCCGCCGGGAAGTTAAGGGGACAAATAACCAATTTCTATGAACGATGCGCCTGCGGAATAAGTCCTGCCGCTTACTGGGCGTCCGCGCTCTCCCGCTGCGGCACGTCGGCGGCCGCCGCCGGCGCCTGCTGCGGGACAAAAATATGGTCCAGGATGGCGCGCGCCGTCGGTCCGGCCACCACCCCGTCCCCGCCGCCGTTCTCCAGGATCAGCGCCATCGCCACCTTCGGATGCTGATAAGGGGCAAAGAGGGTATAGAAAATGTGGTCGCGCAGACGCACCGGGATCATTTTGGCGTTATAGGTCTGGTTTTGCTTCAGACTGAACACCTGCGAGGTCCCGGACTTTGCCGCAATCTGATACGGCGCGGTATGGAACAGTTTATAGCCGGTGCCGTTGGGCAGATTCGCCATCCCATACATGCCGTTGCGCACAATGCCCCAGTACGGGGATTTCGGATCGCCGACCTGCGGCAGGTTCGCCGGCTGCTGATAACGTTCCACATGATTACCCTGCTTCATCGAATAGAGCAGATGCGGATCCTGCACCTTGCCGTTGTTCAGCAGCGTGGTGAGCGCTTTCACCATCTGGATGGGGGTGGCGATCCAGTATCCCTGGCCGATGCCGACGGAGATGGTATCCCCCTGATACCAGGGCTTTTTATGCACCCGCTGCTTCCACGCCCGACTCGGCAGTACCCCGGCATACTCCTCATTGAGATCGATGCCGGTAGACTGGCCGTAGCCGAACTTGCTCAGCCACTCATGGATCCGGTCGATACCCATCTCGAAGGCCACCTGGTAGAAAAAGGTGTCTGCGGACTCTTCAATGGCTTTGGTGACGTTGAGCATGCCGTGGCCGGTTTTCAGCCAGTCGCGATAGCGGCGTTGCGTGCCCGGCAGCGTCCACGTCGGCGCCCCGAAGAAGGTGGTATTCGGCGTGATCACGCCCGCGGAGAGCGCCGAGAGCGCCATATAGGGCTTCACCGTCGAGGCCGGGGGATACAGCCCCTGGGTGACACGGTTGATTAACGGTCGGTCGGGGTTATCCAGCAGCGATTTATAGGCCTGATAGCCGATGCCTTTGACGAACGGGTTAGGATCGTAGCTGGGGCTGGAGACCATCGCCAGTACCCCGCCATCACGAGGATCGACCACCACCACCGCCGCGCGCTGCCCCTTCAGCACCGACTCAATATACTGCTGCAGGTGCAGGTCAAGGGTCAGGTAGAGGTTTTTCCCGGCCACCGGCGGTACCTCTTTCAGCAGACGTACCACCCGACCGTGGTTATCCACCTCCACCTCCTGGTAGCCGGTGGTGCCGTGGAGCGCTTTTTCGTAATAGCCTTCGATCCCCTGCTTGCCGATATTGTGGTCGGCAGCATAGTTCTCCTCTTCGCCGTCTTTCGCCAGCCGCTGCAGGTCGCTGTCGTTGATTTTCGACACATAGCCCACCACGTGCGCCAGCTCTGCGCCGTAGGGGTATTCACGCTGCTGGTAGCTCTCCACCGTCACCCCGGGGAAACGGAATTCGTTGACCGCGAAGCGGGCCACCTCCACGTCGCTGAGGTCGGACTTGAGGGTAACCGCTTTATAGCGGCTGCTGTGGTGCATATCGTCGCGGAAACTGGCGATGTCGTCCGGCGTCAGGTCGACAATCGGCGTCAGGCTTTGCAGCAGCGCGGCCATATCGGGAATTTTGCTCGGGATCACCTGCAGGCGATACAGGGTAATATTCTGTACCAGCGGAATGCCGTTGCGATCGAATATCAGCCCGCGGCTGGGGGCGATGGGCAGCATTTTGATATCGTTTTGGTTGGAGCGGGTCTGGTAGAAATCGTGCTGCTCCACCTGCAGATGGTAGAGGTTGAAAATCAGCACGCCAAAGCAGACCACCACCAGCAGAAAGGCGATTGCGGCCCGGCGGATAAACAGCATCTCTTCCGCGGAGTGGTCGCGAATTTCATCTCTCAAAAGGGGCATTAGCGGTACATCACCTGGATCACGGGAAAAACCAACGGCGTAACGGCCGGGAAGCATAGCCTTATCGCGGCGTTAGCCCTACTGAAAGGTTGCTAATGATCTGGCAGAAATGTTTCAGCATGTTAGAGCGTGGAGAGCCTTTCCCTGTGGGAGAAAGGCATCAGGGCGCGAGGTTGGCCAGCGACAGGTCTCGCTGGCTCCCCTTTCCCCGGTAAACCCGGTTATTTTCTGGCCTCAAAAGCGATCTTAACCGCCATCCCGGCCAGTACCGTCGCCATCAGCCAGCGTTGAAATTGTTGCCAGCCCGGTCGCCGACCAAGAAAAAGCGCCACCTGCCCGGCCAGCAAGATAATCAGGCCGTTCACCGCCACGCTGATTAATACCTGGGTACAGCCTAATATTAACGACTGGCTGAGCACGCTGCCGAGTCCGGGGGTGATAAATTGCGGCAGCAGGGACAAATACAGGATGGCAACTTTGGGGTTCGCCAGGCTGGTGATAAATCCCATCAGAAACAGCTTACGCCCACTGTCCGCGGGTAAGTCGCGCACCGCGAATATCGGCCGCCCTCCCGGTTTAATCGCCTGCCACGCCAGATAGAGCAAATAAGCGACCCCGCACAAACGCAATGCATTGTAGGCATAAGGGACCGCGAAAACCAACGCGGTAATGCCGAAAGCGGCACACAACATATAGAAGAAAAAACCCACGGCCACCCCGGCAAGGGAGATAAAGCCAGCGCGTTTTCCCTGGCAAATCGAACGCGAAGTGAGATACATCATATTGGGGCCAGGGGTTAACACTAACCCCAGCGCCACCGCGGCAAAGGCCATTAAAGAAGCTAATTCAGGCATAACTTATCTCCAGATAGCGGTAATGCCCAGGCGCGCGGCGACGTTGACCATGCTCCCTAACAGTATTCTGTCTTTAGCGCCAGTCACATGGTGTCTAAGTATTAGCTTATTCTGTGTCTGCCAACAACCCCTGCGTCGGGCATTCGTTACGCTCGCGCAGCGGAAAACCCTCATCCTTTTCTCATAGTAAAATTGTCATATCTCAAACAATTAGCATTCCTTCTGCCCGTTTGACACAGATCGTTTCCTTTGCCGTCTCGTTACGACTATGGTTAATGATGAGGTTTATTTTTTTACCCCTGGATCCGCCAGGGCATATAAGAGGGTGTTTCGCCCTTCGTTGAACGGAATTAGCTATTAAATCCGTAGACTCATTCAAATATCGCTTATTGGTAGCAGTGTATATCGTAACGGCATTCACAAAAGCAAACGGAGCCTGATATGAGCACGTCTAACGACCCATCCAACAACGCATCCGCCGGAAAGTGCCCTTTCCACGCCGAGACGCCCAAGCAGAGCGCCGGCAGCGGCACCGGCAACCGCGACTGGTGGCCTAACCAGCTGCGTGTCGATCTGTTGAACCAGCACTCCAGTCGTTCCAACCCGTTGGGTGAGGATTTTAACTACAGGGAAGAGTTTAAAAAGCTCGATTACTCCGCGCTGAAGGCTGACCTCAGAGCGCTGCTGACCGATTCGCAAGAGTGGTGGCCGGCAGACTGGGGCAGCTATATCGGTCTGTTTATTCGTATGGCCTGGCACGGCGCTGGCACCTACCGCACCGTTGACGGTCGCGGCGGCGCGGGTCGTGGGCAGCAGCGCTTTGCGCCGCTGAACTCCTGGCCTGATAACGTCAGCCTCGATAAGGCCCGCCGTCTGCTGTGGCCGGTGAAACAGAAATATGGCCAGAAAATCTCCTGGGCCGACCTTTACATGCTGGCGGGTAACGTGGCGCTGGAAAACGCCGGCTTCCGCACCTTTGGCTTCGGCGCCGGCCGTGAAGATGTCTGGGAACCAGATCTGGACGTCGACTGGGGCGATGAGAAAGAGTGGCTGGCCCACCGTCACCCGGAAAGCCTGGCGAAACAGGCCATCGGCGCCACTGAAATGGGGCTGATCTACGTTAACCCGGAAGGCCCTAACGCCAGCGGCGAGCCGCTGTCCGCCGCGGCGGCCATTCGCGCCACCTTCGGCAATATGGCGATGGACGATGAAGAGATTGTCGCGCTGATCGCCGGCGGCCACACCCTGGGTAAAACCCACGGCGCAGCCGAGACCAGCCACGTCGGCGCCGAGCCGGAAGCCGCCCCGCTGGAAGCTCAGGGTCTGGGCTGGCACTCCAGCTACGGCAGCGGCGCAGGCGCGGATGCCATCACCTCCGGTCTGGAAGTGGTCTGGACGCAGACGCCCACCCAGTGGAGCAACTACTTTTTCGAGAACCTGTTTAAATACGAATGGGTGCAGACCCGCAGCCCGGCGGGCGCTATCCAGTTCGAAGCCAAAGACGCGCCGGAAATTATCCCGGATCCGTTTAACCCGGGTAAAAAGCGCAAACCGACCATGCTGGTCACCGACCTGACCCTGCGCTTCGACCCGGAGTTTGAGAAGATCTCCCGTCGCTTCCTCAACGATCCGCAGGCCTTTAACGAGGCGTTCGCCCGGGCGTGGTTCAAGCTGACCCACCGCGATATGGGGCCGAAATCCCGTTACCTCGGGCCGGAAGTGCCGAAAGAAGATCTCATTTGGCAGGATCCGCTGCCGGCGGCGACCCATCAGCCGAGCGCGGACGACATCGCCAGCCTGAAAACCGCCATCGCCGGCGCCGGCCTGTCGGTGAGTGAGCTGGTGTCGGTCGCCTGGGCCTCCGCCTCCACCTTCCGCGGCGGTGATAAGCGCGGCGGCGCCAACGGCGCGCGTCTGGCGCTGGCCCCGCAGAAAGACTGGCCGGTCAATGCTATCGCCAGTCGGGTGCTGCCGACCCTGCAGGCGATCCAGCGCGCTTCCGGCAAAGCGTCGCTGGCCGATATCATCGTGCTGGCTGGCGTGGTCGGCGTGGAGCAGGCTGCGGCGGCGGCCGGCGTCAGCGTCAACGTGCCGTTTACTCCAGGCCGCGTCGACGCCCTGCCTGAGCAGACCGACGTCGAGTCGTTTGACCTGCTGCAGCCGCTGGCGGATGGCTTCCGCAACTACCGTCGCATTGAGGGCGGTGTGTCGACGGAAACGCTGCTGATCGATAAAGCGCAGCAGCTGACCTTAACCGCTCCGGAGATGACGGTTCTGGTGGGTGGACTGCGCGTGCTGGGCGCCAACTACGACGGCAGCAAACACGGGGTGTTTACCGACCGCGTCGGCGTACTCAGCAATGACTTCTTCGTCAACCTGCTGGATATGGCCACCGTCTGGAAAGCGGCCGATGATCGGGCGGAGCTGTTTACCGGCAGCGACCGTAAAACCGGCGAAGCGAAGTATAGCGCCACCCGCGTGGATCTGGTGTTTGGCTCCAACTCGGTCCTGCGCGCGCTGGCGGAAGTCTACGCCTGCGCCGACGGGCAGCAGAAGCTGGTGCATGACTTTGTCGCCGCCTGGACCAAGGTCATGAACCTCGACCGTTTCGACCTGTGATCCCCTCGCCCCGGCACCCGCCGGGGCGTTTTTTTATACCGCCCGCGGCAGCTGTTGCAGGCGGCTCCGCGTTCGCTGAATATCCTCCAGTTCCACCCCGGCCACCAGCGTCTCCAGGTCGCAGCGGGTCACCAGCAGCAGGCGGATCTGCTTTTCATACAGCACATCAATCACGTTGATAAAGCGCTGCTGGGCCGCCGGCCCTACCGTGGCCAGCGGCGGCACCTCGTCCAGCAACCAGACGGCATAACGTTCGCTGAGCGACAGATAGTCCATCACCGCCGTGGCGGCCTGGCAGAGCTGGGCAAAAGAGAAATGGAGCAAGTCGGGTGACGCCGCGGCCGCCTGCAGCGTGCGATAGCCTACCGCCAGCGGAACCGGTTCGGCAGGCAGCGAGGGCAGATCGTACAGCTGACGCTGTTGTTCGCTCGGGTTAACCCATAAGGCGTTATCCTGGCTCAGGTGCCGTTCGCGATAATCCTCCTCGCCGTTAAGCGCGACGACCGCCAGATGGGCGCGGATCAGCGCGATCGACGGTAAAAAGCGATCGTGATACAGCGGATTAGGCAGCAGCATCTCCGGCGGGTAGTTAGAGGTTGCCAGCAGCACGATGCCCCGTTGAAAAAGGTGTTCCAGCAGCGCCTTTATCAGCATGGCGTCGCCGGGGTCGTGAAGATGAAATTCGTCAAAGGACAGCAGGCGGCAGCCGGAGGTCATCTGCATCATCACCGCCTGCAGGCCGGGCGCGCCGGGGGCATTCAGCCGCTGATGCAGTTCGCGGAAGAAGTGATGAAAATGGACCCGACGCCTGGCGGCGAGCGGCAGGCTGGCAAAAAAGTGGTCGAGAATAAAGCTTTTCCCTCGCCCGGTGCGTCCCCAAACGTACAGTCCCTGCGGCGTGCCGGGCGCGGACAACAGCTGCTGGCCCAGGGCGTCGAGGCGGGCGATGAGCGACAGCTGATCGTCGTCCAGCGTCAGACGGGCACGCGCCGCCTGCTCGGCCATCACGCGGGTAAAGCGAAAATCAGCCGTCGTCATAGTCTGGCCAGATTCCGACGACACACATCCATTATTTAACATTCTTATAACCTCCGGCAGGAGGCCATTCTAGCCGCTTTCCCGCGGGTTGGCGAATCGCGCGGCGAGCGGCCATGTCTGCTGCCCCGCCGCCTGTCTCTACGCTTCTCCGACGCGCCAGTGTACCGAGGTGACGTTCTGCTGGCCGGCCACCTGCGCCATAATCTGCGCCAGCGTTTTGTGATGCTGCTTATGGCTAATCAGCTCCGCGCAAATCTCCAGCTGATCCGCCGTATCTGCCGCCGCCGACTGCAGCCCCTGCAGGGTGAACCTCTGCTGCTGAGCAATATTCAGCAGCAGCTGACGCACGGCTTTTTCATGCTCGCGTAAACAGGTGACGCGCAAGATATAGCGTTTCTCTTCGTCTCCGGCGCCGGGCAAGGCATGAATGCGCTGCGCCGCTTCGCGGAGCAGGATATTAGCGCACAGAATAATCAGCGTCGCCGCCGTCGCGTTCCAGAACTGTCCCAGGCCGCAGAGGACACCGATACCGGCCGAGCACCACAGGGTGGCGGCGGTATTGAGGCCGCGAACGTTCATGCCATCGCGCATGATCACTCCCGCCCCAAGGAAGCCGATACCGGAGACGATCTGCGCCGCAATGCGCCCGGGGCTGTCCGGCGACGCCGACATCGCGCTAAGAATAAACACCGCCGCGCCGGTGGCCACCAGCGCATTGGTCCGCAAGCCGGCCATACGTTGCCGCCACTGTCTTTCCGCGCCGATCAGCGCTCCCAGCAGCATCGCCGCGAGTAAATGTGTCATATAGGGAAATATCATCGCGCCTTCCTCCAGATAACAGAAAGCCAAAAATTATTGATGTCGCGCTCAGCCGCGCCGGGCAATTAGCGGGCGGGTGATGGTGGAGGAAATAAGCTGGTGGGAAACAGAAACATAACGGTGCCTCTCGCGTACGGTCGCGAATCACTACATTAAGGGAGGCAATCCGATAATCAAAGATTGCTGCCCGCCGGTTCGGCAAGCAGCGAAAACAGTCGCGTTAGCTTGCCGGAGAAAAACAATAAGGATGACTGTCCAACGCATGACTCCTGTATGAAAGTGGGCACATTATAGCCTGGCGTAATAGCGGGTAAAGCGGGAAAACGCCGCCGGTGAGGATTCGTTTACTCTGTCTGGCCCGGACCCTGGGCAGCGCGATAACGCCAGGCGGGGAACATTGCCGCCCACGGTGATTTACTTCAATTCTTCCCCTGGCGTGCGGCGAAAAGCAGCATGAATCTCAACTTTCCTCCTGTACGGCGCGATCTTGCGCTAAAGATTGCCGTTAACGCTGAAGATTAAAAATTTAAAACTATTAACAATCACTTAACATTAGCAGGCAAACCATTCTTCCTGAGGAACACAACACCATGTCTACCACCCAGGTTCTCGGCGAAACGCCCTATGCTTCGCCAGGACAACCGCACGCCAGCTTAACCGGACGCATTGACGCGCTGCCCGCCTCCTTCGGGTTATGGTCGTTTATCACCCTGCTCTCTCTCGGCGGCTTCTTCGAGCTCTATGACTTGTTCCAGACCGGGTACATTAGCGCGGGCCTGCTGGCGGAGGGTATTTTCCACACCGGCGCGGCGGGGATCTTTGGCATCGCCGATCAGGCGGCCTTTGCCTCCGCCACCTTTATGGGGCTGTTTATCGGCGCGAGCCTGCTGGCGCCGCTGGCGGACAAGCTGGGACGCCGCCTGACCTTTATGGTGGCGCTCGCCTGGTACGGCTTTTTCTCGCTGCTGATGGCGACCCAGAGCAGCGCGGAAGGGGTGATCTTCTTCCGCTTTATGGTGGGAATCGGCCTCGGCATTGAGCTGGTGACCATTGATACTTACCTCAGCGAATGGGTCCCTACCCACCTGCGCAATAAAGCCTTCGCCTTTGCCTTCTTTATCCAGTTTCTGTCGGTTCCGGCGGTGGCGCTGATGTCCTGGATATTGGTGCCAACCACCCTCTTCGGCCTCAGCGGCTGGCGCTGGGTGATCATCTTCGGCGCGCTGTTCTCGCTGGCGATCTGGTTTATCCGCAAAAAACTGCCGGAGTCAGCCCGCTGGCTGGAAACCAAAGGGCGGCATGATGAGGCGCATGCGGTGATGTGCGCGATGGAAGCCCGCTGCGGCCTGACGCCGTCGCCGAAGCATGCGCAGGCGGCGGAGAGCGTCGTCAAACGCGGCACCTTCCGCGAAATCTGGGCGCCGCAGTATCGGCAGCGCACCCTGATGCTGATGGTGATGAATTTCTTCCAGGCGATCGGTTTCTTCGGCTTTGGCAACTGGCTGCCGGCATTGCTCTCCGGTCAGGGCGCCAGCATTACCCACAGTCTGCTGTACGCCTTCTTTATCACCCTCGCCTATCCGCTGGGCTGCCTGTTCTGCACCCGCTTCGTGCATCGCTTTGAGAACAAGTGGCAGATCGTCCTCTCCGCGCTGATGACCGTCATCTTCGGCACCCTGTTTGCCCTGCAGAACAGTCCGGTTCTGCTGGTGATCTGCGGGTTTATGATCACCTGGTCCAACGCCTGGCTGACCATCAGCTACCACGCCTACCAGGCCGAGGTCTTCCCGACCCATATTCGCGCCCGCGCCGTCGGCTTCTGCTACTCGTTCAGCCGGCTCTCGACCGCGGTGACCAGCATCCTGATCGGCATTATTCTGCAATATGCCGGCACTCCGGGGGTGATTAGCTTTATCGTCGTCAGTATGCTGATGGTGATGCTGTCGGTGGGGATCTTCGGCCCGAGAACCCGGGGCATTCGACTGGAGAATATCTGAGGCTGGCCTTAGCCAAAAATCCCCTGCGCCTCGGCGAAGCATTTATCCGCCAGCGTCGAGACCGGCTCCTGCTGGCGCATAATCAGCGCCAGCTGCGAATCGACCTGGCTTTCGGCGATGGGCAGGATGTCAAGATTGTCGCTGAGGGCTTCCAGGCCGTTGTTGAGCGGCATGATGGCGCAGCAGATCCCCGCCTGCACCGCCTGGATTATCTGAAACGTCGAATCGCTTTCAAAGACAGACTTCGGCGTTAGCCCTTTGGCCTTAAAGCTGATTTCAATGGATTCCCGGTAGTACATTCCCTTGGTCAGAAAGCCAAGGGGCAGCGTCGCCAGCCTATCCCACCCCGGCGTCCCGTCGCTGAAGTCGAAATGGCGTTTATCGTGCAACAGTCCCATCCGGGTTTGCGGCAGCCGGGCGATCTTAAACAGACGTTCATCCAGATGCTGCAGGTAACAGATCCCCAGGTCCAGCTGGTTGCGGCTGACGCCATCGATAATCTGCTCCGAGGTCATTGACAGCAGGCTGAACTGCAGCGCCGGGTATTTCTCCGCGAGAGGTTTAATCAGCTGCATCGGATTGAGGCTCGCCAGCGGCACCATGCCAACCCGCAGCTGACCGACCATCTGTCCGCGACAAATGGCCGCCTCCGCCGCCAGACCGTCATGGGCGGCCAGCACCGCCCGCGCCCAGGCCAGGATCCGCTCCCCCTCCGGGGTAAAACCCTCGAAGCGCTGGCCGCGCTGGATAAGGGTCAGGTTCAGCTCCTCTTCCAGATTACGAATGCGCATGGAGAGGGTCGGCTGGGTAATATGGCAGGCTGCCGCCGCCTGGCCAAAATGGCGCGTCTGATCGAGCGCGATCAAATACTTGAGTTGCTTAATATCCATTCTCTTTCCCGTTTGAACCCCGCCGTTCACCCCCGGGGCCGCGCACAGGTTACCAGAATGTTAGTTTCATCACCGATAAATTCAAGCGAGGACAGGAGGGGCGACGGGGCGCAGGACGACGCAACGCCGCCCAACGCCCTCCTTCTTTAGCGCACGCCGGACAGCGGGCGGATCTCTTTCGAGCGCAGCGTCAGGCGGACGGGGACCGACTTATAGGAGGGCGTCCCGCTCTCTTCATCCAGATAGTTCAGCGGCACCAGCACGTTGGCTTCCGGATAATAGGCGCCGACGGTGCCGGGCGCGATGCCGTAGGCCACCACCGTGATATCTCTGAGCGTCAGCGAGCTGCCCGGCAGCGCAGTGTGGATATCGACCCGATCGCCATGCTCCAGACCCTGGGCGGCCATATCCTGCTCGTTCATAAACAGCACGTCGCGACGGCCGAAGACGCCGCGGTAGCGGTCATCCATGGCGTAGATGGTGGTGTTGTACTGGTCGTGGCTGCGCAGGGTCACTAAGCGCATCACCTCCTCGCCCTCCACCACCACGTTCTCATGCACGCCTTTGAAAACCGAGAACATGGCTTTGCCGGTGGCGGTAGGCCAGATGCGCTCGGTCGGCGGCAGCGGCATGCGAAAGCCCCCGGGGTGGCGAATGCGCTGGTTATAATTTTCGAACCCCGGAATGGTCTGTTCGATCAGCTCCCGAATACGGTCGTAATCTTCCACCAGATACAGCCAGTCCACTTTGCTGGCCGGCAGAGTGGCCTTCGCCAGACCGGCGACAATCGCCGGCTCCGAGCGCAGCGTCGGCGAGGCGGGCTTTAGCTTGCCTGACGAGGCATGCACCATCGACATCGAATCCTCGACGGTGATCGACTGTCGGCCGCTGGCCTGCAGGTCAAGCTCGGTGCGGCCAAGGCACGGCAGAATAAAGGTCTCTTTCGCCGTCAGCAGGTGCGAGCGGTTGAGCTTGGTGCCGACGTGCACGCTGAGCTCAAGGCCGCGCATCGCCGGGAAGGCGCTTTCGTGATCCGGCATCGCCACGGCGAAGTTGCCCCCGAGGCAGATCAGGGCTTTGGCGTCGCCGGCGATCATGGCCTCCAGCGCCTTCACCGCATCGTGACCATGATGCCGCGGCGGCGTGATCCCCATCACCCGCTGCAGGCTGTCGAGGAAGGCCGCGGAGGGTTTTTCGCTGATCCCAACGGTGCGGTTTCCCTGCACGTTAGAGTGGCCGCGCAGCGGACAGATGCCGGCCCCCGGCTTGCCGATATTGCCGCGCATCAGCAGCAGGTCGGCAATCAGCCGGACGTTGGAAGTGCCTTTATTATGCTGAGTGATCCCCATGCCGTAGGTGACGATGGTGGCCCTGGATTTGGCGTAGGCCACGGCGACCTGGGTCAGCGACTCGCGCGTCAGGCCGGACTCCTGCTCAATGTCCTGCCAGCGGGTGGCGTGCAGATCCTCGGCGAAGGCGGCGAACCCCTGGGTATGTTGCGCAATAAACGCGTGGTCGAGCACCTGGCCCTGCTCCTCCTCCAGCTGCAGCAGCGCTTTGGCGATCCCTTTCAGCGCCGCCGCGTCGCCGCCGGCCCGCACCTGGTAGTAGGTCGAGGCGATCGGTGTCGAGCGATATGTCGCCATCTCCATCACGTTCTGCGGGTCGGCAAAACGCTCCAGCGCCCGCTCACGCAGCGGATTAAAAACGATAATCGGCACGCCGCGGCGGGAAAGCTCATGCAGGGTGCCCATCATCCGCGGGTGGTTGGTGCCCGGATTATGGCCGATAGAGATCACCAGCTCGGTCTGGTCAAAGTCGTCGAGGGAAACGGTGCCTTTGCCAATGCCGATCGACTGCGGCAGGCCCACGCTGGTGGATTCATGGCACATGTTAGAGCAGTCGGGAAAGTTATTGGTGCCATACTCGCGGGCAAACAGCTGAAACAGCCACGCCGCTTCATTGGAGGCCCGTCCGGAGGTGTAGAATTCAACCTCATCCGGCTGCAGGCCGCGAAGGATCGCGCCGATACGGGCGAAAGCCTCTTCCCACGCCACCGGGCGCAGCGTGTCGCTGGCGCGGTCGTAAACCAAAGGATGGGTTAAGCGGCCATAGCCCTCCAGTTCAAAATCGCTTTTCGCCAGCAGGGAGGTCACGGTGTTAGCCGCGAGGAACGCTGGCGTCACCCGTTTGGTGGTTGCCTCCCAGGTCACCGCTTTGGCGCCGTTTTCGCAAAACTGAAAAGTGGATTTATGCTCTTTATCCGGCCAGGCGCAGCCCGGGCAATCGAAGCCGTCAGGCTGGTTGGTTCGCAGCAGCGTGGCGGGCGCTTCAAAGGCATCCATCTGGGTACGCACGGCGATGGCCGTCGCCTTCAACGCGCCCCACCCGCCTGCCGGACCGTCATAAGGGTGAACACCGGGAACCGCGCGTCTTTTATTGGTCATCTTTTTACTCCTGCTGCTCTGTTCTGGCCGCCGCCGGCGGAAAAAAGCGTGCGACGACCCCGGCGACGAGGCGTGGTGTGCGCGGCGTCACCTGATAAGAATGCTGTTTCTCAAGGATAGTACGATGGGAAAGCGTAGGTACTGCGTTTGTTAACCGAATAATAACATACACCACAAATCTGTATAATTGATGTTATCTATCGGGTGTTAAATTTAACTTATTTGCAAATTTTGCTTTTATCGCCCCCTCCGCGCGGCGGGTCGCATGGGCGCGGGAAAGTGATGACCGGGCAGCGGAAACTGCCCGGTGCGCAGGGGCTCAGGTCAGGTTGAAGTACCGGTCCGGACGCAGCGTCTCCGGCAGCGGATGTTGACCGGTCATGTCGAGCAGATTGCGCTCAATGGTATTGCACATCGCGTTCAGCGGCAGGTCGTTGGCGGCGGTGCCGAAGGGATCTTCCAGCTCTTCCGCCAGTGAATCCCACGACAAAAAGGTGTAGGAGATAAAGACCGAGACAAACGGCGTCATGTAGTGCAGATCCCCGACCAGGGCGAACGGCAGCAGCGTGCAGAACAGATACACGGTGCGCTGGAGGATCAGGGTATAGGCGAACGGCACCGGGGTGGTGGCCAGCCTTTCGCAGCCGCCCAGCACGTGCGCCAGCTCATCGAGTTTGTTGTCCATCAGCCCATAGGTGATGTCGCTAAGCTTGCCCGCCTCGCGCAGCTGGCCGATTTCGTTGCCGACCAGCAGCAGGATCCGGTTGGTGGGCATTGAGCTGGCGAGGATCTCCGCCACCTGGTCCGCCGGCAGCAACCGCCGCAGGTCAGCCGTCGGATCGGTTTTGCGCAGCTGGTGCTTCAGGCTCCAGCTAAAAGCCACCAGGTAGCTGACAATGCGGCGATGGGCATCGTGTTCGGCCGGCAGGATATTGCGCAACTGGCGCACCAGCGTACGTTCGGCGATAAGCACCGTCCCCCACAGATTGCGCGCCTCGACGAAGCGGCTGTAGCTGGCGCTGTTGCGAAAGCCGAGGAAAATCGCTATCGCGATCCCCAGCAGGCTGAACGGCGCCACCGTTAAGTGGATCCCCAGCTGCGCGTACCATTGATAGCTGATAATGGCGATGATGGACATCAGCACATTAAGCAGCAGACGAAAGATGATTTTCGACAGCACGGAGCCGTGCCAGTCAAATAGGCGAAGAAACCAGTGTTGTTCTGGCCGAATGATCATTGTCTGACTTCCTGAATTACCGCTCTGGTTATTATCTCTAAATAAAAAATAGAGAGTATCGATGAACCGATTGGTTTATTTTATCGTTAACTGCAACGGGCAGATCTGCGCCATTATTTAGCGATGGTCATGGCCGGCTCAGTATGAGCCTTATTTATCGTTCAGGCAATCAAAGTGCGAGCGGGTGGCCGAGGAATAATGGCTCAGGGATAAAATAGCCGCTGAGCCAGTCTGTTTTCCG
Source organism: Klebsiella sp. C360 (assembly GCF_048822415.1). NCBI lineage: Bacteria > Pseudomonadati > Pseudomonadota > Gammaproteobacteria > Enterobacterales > Enterobacteriaceae > Klebsiella > Klebsiella sp. C360. The sequence goes on along the minus strand of NZ_JBMEZZ010000003.1, from coordinate 468,442 downwards.
CTTATGACGTCAGGCAGTTTGCCTCCTCCGGCGAACCGGCAACCGCCGCGCTGGGATCGAGATGCACCATCACATTGAGCACCGGATGGTGCGCTATGACCCGCGCCCGCGCCTGCCGGGCAATCTGATGCCCTTCGGCTACCGACAGCTCTCCGGCCACCTCGAGATGGACATCCACCAGCACCAGATCCCCCGCCTTACGGGTTTTCAAATCGTGCAGACCCGCTACGCCCGGCGTGGCCCGCAGCGTGCCGGCGATCGCCCGCTGCGTCTCTTCATCGACGGCGCGGTCCATTAAATCGTGCAGCGCGGTGGCGGCGAAACGATAGCCCATCCGCGTAATCACCAGCCCCACCGCCAGCGCGGCGAGCGGATCGAACCAGGCAAACCCGGCCAGATTACCGATGATCCCCAGCGCCACCACCAGGGATGACGCGGCGTCCGAGCGGGCATGCCAGGCGTTGGCGATGAGCAGCGAGGAGTTCAGCCGCCTGGCGGCCGCCAGCATATAGCGAAACAGTCCCTCTTTGACCACCAGCGCCGTCAGCGCCATCCACAGCGCCACGCTGTGCACCGGCGCAATCGTCTGCGGTTGCGCGAGATGACCCGCTGCAGACCACAGCATACCGACTCCGACCAGCGCCAGGATCGCGCCGAGGACCAGAGAGGCGCCGTTCTCATAGCGCCAGTGGCCATAATGGTGATCGTGGTCAGAGGGCCGGCGACTCTTTTTATTCGCCACCAGCACAACGCCATCGGCGAGCAGATCGGAAAAAGAGTGCATTCCATCGGCAATTAACCCCTGGGAACCCGAGAATATTCCCACCGCAATCTGCAACGTGGAGAGAAAAATATTGACCACCACGCTAACCAGGGTACTCTTTCGCGCCTGCTCCGAACGCTGATGATATTTATTATCATTGTCAAAATTATGTTGTGTCATTATTTCTCTCCCTCAGTGAGCGGGAAGAATAAACTGACAAGCTGAGTTTATGCTTAACAATATAAAAGCCATTGCCTTGCGGTTTAACGAATTCGCTGCGGTCGTTAATGAATAGATTCTGAAAGTGTGGCCGGAGAGGTACAACCGCGCGCGGATGGACTATCTTATCACTGGCGCCGACAGGTCGGGCCGCCTTCTCTTAGCCACCACAGGAGTCAGCGATGTCAGATATCACACCCTCCCGGCTGCGTTTTGCCATTAATCTGGGCAATGCGGTACTGGCCCATCCTGGCGAAAGGGGCGTGCCGACAGGCATTACCCCCGAGCTCAGCCATCGACTGGCGAAGCGCTGGGGCGTCGCCGCCGAGTTCGTCACCTATCCTGCCGCCGGTAAAGTGGTGGCCGACGCCGGCGGCGAACGCTGGGATATTGCCTTTCTGGCCATCGATCCGGCACGGGAGGCGACCCTGCGCTTTACCTCTCCCTATATCACCATCCAGGGAACCGCGCTGGTGAGAGCCGGTTCGCCCTGCCAGAGCGTGGCCGATATGGATCGCCCGGCAACCACGATTAACGTCGGGCAAAACGCCGCCTACGACCTGTGGCTAACCCGCCATCTGCATCACGCCAGCCTGAATCGTCTCCCCTCCTCTCAGGAGGCCATCGACGCCTTCCTCGCCGGTGAAGGGGATATGGTCGCCGGCATCCGTCAGCCGCTGGAGGCGACAGCGCGCCGCCATCCGGAGGTGCGGGTCCTGGCGGATAATTTTACCGAGATCCACCAGGCCATCTGCGTCGCCCGGGAAGACGTGGTCCGCTTTAGCGCGGTGAACGACGCGTTGAACGAATGGCGAGCGGACGGTAGCCTGGAGGCGCTGATTGCCCGGCACCTGGGCGAGGCGGGCTGAATCACGCCTCCGCCATCCGGCGCATGGCGCAATGCCAGGCGCCGTTGCGTACCGAGGCGCGCAGCACGCGGGCGATAGCCTGCACCATCAGACGCGTCGTGCGCCGCTGCAGCGGCGTCAGCGACAGTCCCAGCATCTCCTGCGCCCATGGCGGCAGAAGATCGATCCCGGCCCGCATCATCACCTGGCCAACCGGCTGACTCAGGCGACCCGGCAGACGGGTGGTGAGCAGCACCTCGGCCACCTCCCGGGTACGTTCGTCACAGCGCAGCTGCGGGCGCATCGCCTCAAGATAGTCCGCGACCTCATTCGGCGTCCGGGGAATATCCTCGGCCCCCAGCCGGCGAGCGATCTCCGCCGACTCGCGAAAATAGTCCTCCTGGCGCTGGACGCTAACCACCGTGCGCTTATAGCGCAGGTGGGAGGCCATAAAGCGGCTGCACTCGGCGACATGCACCCAGGTCAACAGCGCCGGGTCGCTTGCCTGATACGGCGTGCCGTCCTTATCCACCCCGGCGATCCGCTGATGGATCCCCTGCACTTTGGCGATCAGCCGCTCCGCGTCAGGGGTGGCGGCAAAGGTGGTGGCGGAGATAAACTGACTGGTGCGGCGCAGGCGGCCAAAGATATCCTCGCGAAAACGGGAGTGGTCCCAGACGCCGGCCAGCGCCAGGGGATGCAGCATCTGCAGCAGCAGCGCGCTAATGCCGCCGCACAACATAGAGGTAAAATCGCCATGCACCTGCCAGATAGCTGATTGCGGACCAAACAGCCCCGGCTCCCCTTTGGGCTGTTCAAAATCAATCTCTTTTAGCGCCATGCCGGTCAGGCCGAGCACCTGCGCCTCGATCATCCCGCGAATGCCGATCATGATGGAGTCCTTTACGTTTGCGAAAGGACCCAAGATACCACTATTGCGCAGCGGAGGCAGTGGCGGGGAGAGAGATCGCGGGAACGGTGCCCGCAGAGTGCGGGCACGACAGCTCACGGATTCAGCTGGTAGTCGAGGGTGATATTGGCTTTCAGCACCTGCGATACCGGGCAGCCGGCCTTCGCTTTCTGGATAATCTCATCGAACGCCGCCGGCGCGACGCCCGGCAGGACAATCTGGCTTTGCAGCGCGATGTCGGTTATCGCAAACCCGCCGTCGGTTTTATTGAGGGTGACCACCGCGGTGGTGTCGATGGACGTCGCGGTATAGCCCTCTTCGCTGAGCATCAGCGACAGGGCCATCGAGAAGCAGGCGGCATGCGCGGCGCCGATCAGCTCCTCGGGGTTGGTGCCTTTCACCCCTTCAAAACGGGTGTTAAAGCCGTAGGGCTGCTGGCTCAGCGCCCCGCTCTCCGTCGACACGGTGCCTTTGCCATGCTTGAGATCGCCTTCCCAGTGCGCCAGCCCTTTCTTATGAATCGCCATATGACTCCTCCTGTGATGATGTCGAACAAAAAGTATAGTGCCTGATGCCGAACCTGCGTCTATTCTGCGGCCCGCCACCCCGGCGTTCCCGAAAAGTACCCGTTGCGGGTGACGCTAACGGCCATCGTGAGGATGATAAGGATCGGTTTTGTCATCCTCGCTGTCGTCCCGTTTACGCGGCACTTCGCCCTGTTCGCCCGGCGCCTCGCGCGCAGGGTGCTTCCCGCGCTCCTCGCCGTGCGGGTGAGATGTTGTGCTCATACCGGCAAGCTCCCCTTATTTAGGCGACTGTTTGAGCAGGCGATCGATACGCACTACCGGCGGCGTCATTTTGCGATCAAGGCTACCGTTAATACTGACCAGATCGTCAGGCTCTACATGCTGTTCATTAAACGCGGCAACCGGAATAATGGCGGTGATGGTGCCGCTTTTATCGCGAAACTGATAACGGTCATCTCCCTGCCGGGTCAGCAGATTGCCGCGCAGCGAAATCGTGGCGCCGTCGTGCATGGTTTTCGCCTGCTCAACGGTCATGATCCGCCCCTCCTCGACGCCGCGATAGCCGTCATCCAGTTTGTGCGGCGGCGGCGGCGCGGCATCCTGGCTAAAACCGCCCTTATCGTCCGCTTGCGCGACAGCGGCGGCAAACAAACAGGCCATGGCCAAGGCTAATTTTTTCATCATGCCTCCTTGTTTTTGCTGATGAACAGAATAAAGCCTGGCTGAGGCTGGCCATTTTTACAAAGTCAATTGTTCTGATATCGTCTAATATAAGAATGTCCTTATCGTTGCGCTGATGCCGAAACGAAACGCGGGGAAAATAATAATGATTGAGAATCAACAGCCTTGTCCCATCGTCGACGAAAATGAACGAGCCCTCCGCTTTGAATATCGCTTCAGGCGCTATGGGATAATTGCACTCAGCCTCATTATCCTTACCGCGTTAAGCGGCCTGTGGTCCTCTGGTTATTTCAGTGAGGCGCACCGGGAAAGCGCCGGAGGTGAATTAATTGTCGATTACCAGCGTTATGCCAGACTGATGAGTGAAACCGAACTGAATATTCAGATCAAACCCACCCGGGAAAATGACACCACGATCAGCTTCGCCGCCACGTTATTAACTCGCTACCAGCTTGGCGATATCCGCCCGCAGCCGGATAAAATGTACAGTGCCGACGGGAAATTATATCTGGTGTATCAGCGGACGACCAGCCGCTCGCCGCTCTCGGTGTGGTTAGCGATTACCCCCAAAACCATAGGCACGCTCTCCCTGCAGGCGGCCGTCAACGATCGCCCTGCCGTCAGCTGGCAGCAGTTTGTCTATCCGTAGGAGTCGCGATGGAAATGGTCCTTAGAGCCGCAGCAATCTATCTGATATTGCTGATTATTTTCAAGATTGCCGGCAGACGAACCCTGATGCAGTTAACGAATTTTGACCTGATATTGCTGCTGATTATCAGCGAAGCCACCCAGCAGGCGATGCTCAGCACAGACTATTCCGTCACCGGTTCGATGCTGACTATCGTCACCCTGGTCAGTATTGATATTTTATTTGGTTATATTAAGAAAAAATTTGCCCAGGCGGAAAATTTCCTTGATGGCGCGCCGGTTATCGTGGTGGAAAATGGTGCTGTCATCGATGAGAAAATCAAGCTCGTCAATATTTCTGTCGATGATACCCTGCTGGCGGCCAGGCAGCACCATGGGATTTATGAACTGAAAGCGATCAAATTCGCTATTCTCGAACGTAACGGCCAGATATCCATTATTCCGCAACAGGAATAACAGCGGAATAGCTATTTATCGCGCTCCGGTTGTTTATCCCCCGATTCCGGGGCGCGGGTGGCGTCATCCTCTTCTTTTTCAACGCTACGCGTGTTTAATGTCAACATTTTTCCTCCTCGCGGGTTGTCAGGGACCTTACAGATTATAGAACCTCAACGCCTGCTTATGCAGAAACAGGCCAGAGTCATCAGGATATGTCGCCTGATTCACACTGCGCTTATTCCAGGATATTTCCCACCTCACCGTTGTTATTTGTGCTTAATAATTATTCGATCCGTGCAGCTTAAATTTACGATAGCGAAAAAATGAATGAGGTCACTATGTCCGTGATGGTTATTACCGGCGGAACCGCCGGGGCAGGAAAAGCCACCGCGCTGCGTTTCGCCCGCGCAGGGTATCACGTGGCGCTGATCGCCCGCGATGAAACGGGTCTGCAGGAGACGCAGCAGGCCTGCGAACGGTTTGGCGTCAAAACGCTGGCGATTAGCGCCGATGTTGCCGATGCCGGGGCTGTGCAGCGCGCCGCCGCCGAGGTGGAAGCCACCCTCGGTGCCATAGACGTCTGGATCAACAACGCCATGACCACCGTGCTGGCGCCCTTTCGTCAGATGAGCGACGACGAATTTCGCCGGGTAACGGAGGTGACCTATCTCGGCTATGTCAACGGCACCCGCGCGGCGCTGGAGGTGATGACGCCCCGGGATCGGGGGGTGATTATTCAGGCTGGATCGGCGCTGGCCTGGCGCTCGATCCCCCTGCAGTCGGCCTATTGCGGAGCCAAAGCGGCCATTCGCGGCTTCACCGATGCCGTGCGCACCGAGCTGATGCATGAGAAAAGCCACATCCAGTTGACCATGGTCCAGCTGCCGGGGATGAACACCGCTCAGTTTGGCTGGGCACGCAACAAAATGGATCAGGCCATGCAGCCGGTACCGCCGGTCTATCAGCCGGAGGTCGCCGCCGAGGCTATCTACAGCGTGATCCAGCGGCCGGTGAACGAGCTGTGGGTGGGGAAAAGCACCATCCAGTCGATCCTCGGCCAGGTCTTCTTCCCTCGTCTGCTCGATCGGCTGATGGTGAAGAAAGCGTGGGAGGGACAGTTTACCGGCCAGCCGAAGCCGGCAGAGCACCAGGACGACCTGTTCACGCCGGTGCGCGGCAATCATCCCGGACACGGCCCTTTTAACGAGGGCGCGCGGCGTAAAGCAGTGACCATCAGCGCCGATCTCCCGGGAAAAGTGGCTGCCGGCGTCGGCGTGGCGGTGGCGACGATGGCCCTGCGGGCGTTGTTCCGTCGACCGGGGAGACGGCGCTAAGGCAGGCTGCGGCTGAACCAGCGGTAGCCATACCCTGAGAGCGCCAGCCGCGCCTCTTCCCCGCCGCGCAGCCCGTCCTGGTAGAACTTATCTTCCAGAATCGGGCTCCAGTAGCCCTCGGCCAGCAGCGGGAGCTGGACCTCTACCGCCTGCTGGCCGCAGTTCGCCAGCATCAGCACCTCCCGCGATTCGCTGCGATAGCACAAGCCCAGCACCGCGGCAGGCTTCACCGTAAGGAGGGTAAAAGGGATGGATCCCGGTTCAGTATATTCCGTGCGCGCCAGCACCATATTGCGCACCCGATGCAGTAGCGAGCGGGGGTGGCGCAGCGCCGCTTCGACATTGATCCGCTGGTAGCGAAACCGTCCGCTGGCCACCGGTTTTACCGGCAAATCCTCACGCGCCGCCCGGGAGAAGCCGCCGTTGGGCGCCGCCGACCACTGCATCGGCGTTCGGACCGCGTAGCGCTCCGGTAAGCGCAGATCGTCGCCCATACCAATCTCGTCGCCATAGCGCATCACCGGCACGCCAGGCAGCGCCAGCAGGATAGCATGGGCCAGCGCGATGCGTCGGGTATCGCCACCCAGCATCGGCGCCAGCCGCCGGCGCACGCCGCGCTGGTAAACCGACATCGATTTATCCGGGGCAAAGGTACGGATAACCTGGCGCTTGTTGCGTTCGCCAATCCCCTCCAGGTCCAGTTCATCATGGTTACGCAGCCAGTTGACGAAGCAGCATCCGTCCGGCGGGGCCACCATCGCCTGCAGCGCCTTCACCACCGGGGCGGCGCGCTGCTGCGCCAGGCTGACATAGAGGTATTTATTAAGCCAGAAATTGAGCACCATCTGCAGCCGATCGCCGCGGCCGAAATAATGGCGATACGCTTCCACCTCCACGTCCACTTCACCCAGCAGTATCGCGTCGGGGTTGAGGCGCTGCACGACCTGGCGAAGATGCGTCAGCAGCGGGTAGCCCCGCGCCTCTTCACCCTTCCCGGCCTGCTTCACCAGATGTGACGCCGCATCGAGGCGAAATCCTGACACCCCGGCCTGCAGCCAGAAGGTGATGATGTTTTCTATTTCGGCGATCACCGGCGGATGAGCGAGATTCAGGTCGGGCTCATGCCGATAAAACATGTGACGATAGTATTGTCCGGCCTGGTCGTCCCAGCTCCAGACGCTCTCCTCGACGCCGGGAAACATGGGGGGATCGTCGTTCTCCGGCGGCCGATCGGCCCAAAGATAGTATGGCCGCCACGGCGAGCGGGGATCGCGTCGCGCCGCCTGAAACCACGGGTGCCGGGCGGAGGTGTGCTGGATAACCAGCTCAACGATCACCCGCAGTCCCAGCTCCCGGGCGCGGGCAATCAGCTCAATCACATCGGCGATGGTCCCGAAGCGGGGATCGGGCTGCAGATGGTCGCTGATATCATAGCCATCATCCTGCAGTGGGGTGAGATAGAAAGGGGTCAGCCAGAGCACCGTCGCCCCCAGACTACGAATGTAGTGCAGCTTTTGGCGGATACCGGCAAGATCGCCAAACCCATCGCCGTTGGCATCGTAAAACAGAGAACTGTCCACCTGATAGATGACCGCTCTGTGAAACCACTCTTCCTGTTGCATCACTATCACCTTGCGTTCTGCCCGCCACTGTCAGCTTCCTCAGCGCGCCCTCCTGTTCCTGACGTCTGCTTTGCCGACAGGCGATACGGGATCGGGCTCTGCAGGAGGGGCCCTGTTCGCCACCGCGTCCACCAGCGCCTGCTGCCTGGCGGTTAATTTCAGCGGAACCGCTTTCTCAGTGGCGAGGAGCGCGATGGTGTGGCGCTTAACCATAATTGACTCCGGCGGCTTATTGTCCGGCCTCAACGCCGGGCAGATTGTTATGCATCAGATATTGCCCGGTCAGCGCCGGCAGATGATGCAGCAGCCAGTCAGCCATCCCTCTCTCTTCGGCAAGGATCCCTTCCAGAGTAGGCATCGCGCTATGGTCCCCCACTCGCTTCGCCGCCGTTAATAAAGCGGTATAGCAGGCGACCTCAAAATGGGCAAAAACGTAGGCGGTGATAATCAGTTTAATGAGCTCATCGCCGGGCAGCATGATGCCAATAGTCTGGCCCAGGGCTGCGACCCGGCTCATCGCATCCTTCAGCGCCGAGCGGGAAATGTGGTTGCGGGCGATAAGGTCCTGCAGGGCCGACAGTTGCCGACGGGTTTCATAGAGATGTTGTTCAAGGCGGGTCCGTAATTGCGGTTCATTATCGAGGCGTCTGATGGTGGCCATAAGCAGTGACTCGGCCTGTTTTTCCATGGCATGGGCATCGCGAAGCCAGTTATGGTAATTTTCACTATCCGTCATATCCACCTCTGATCATTAATTTTTTATTTTGACGGGGAATCTTCATTCTCTTCCGCCGCCTGGTCAGCTCGCGCTGCGCTATATCCGGATAAATGCCCAACAATATTAGCATAAATACTGATGAGAATGACCCACAGGACGCTGTCTTTCCACCAGATTAACGAGGGTATCGCCAGACCTACCCACATAACGGCGGCCACAAGATGACAACGCTTAATAAATACCGGCGTCAGTTTCATTTTATTACCTTAGATCTGAACAATATTTAGCAAGCGGATGTGTTGCTGCCCACCCCTGGCATCCGGCGGTTAATGCCCGGCTAACAATATCTTCCCTTTCCACAGCCATAAAAACAGTGCCGTCATTTCCTCGCCTTTACCGCTTCGCCGGCACATTGCCGCTGCGGTAAACAGCGCTTAATAATTAAGGTTGCTATAATTTAATTATCCTGCTCCTTTTCTTCCATCGCGGACAATAGACGATGGGTGAAGGAAAGCGTTCGCAAATAAACAGAAACCTGCGGACCGCCAGGCCCACAGGTTTCTGTCCCGACGCCGTCGAAACGGCGTCACGGGTCATCAGTCGCTAGCTGTCGCCGGCTTTACGGCCGCCGCCATGACTGTTCTTACCACCCTTTTTACCGGCTTCGGATGCACGCTCAGGATCATTTTTAAAGTTCCCGCCGCTGTGCTGTCCACCTTTACGCCCGGCTTCGGATGCTTTTTCACGATCTTCTGCAAAATTACCTGAACCGCCTCTATGCTCTGCCATAATGTTCACCTTTGGTTTGATCAATATCGGTTGGTAAATGGAAAATGACCCTGTTACAAATCATCGCCCTCGATATCTAACACTAGAGGAATACCCGCAGGAGTCAAATTAATTCCGGCCATTAATCAGCGTTACCAATAAATAAATTAACCACAGCGAAGCGGCACTAAAAATTAATCTTTCCGCAACCCCTTATTCGCTTTGGATTATATGCCCATTATGGTCTGTTCTGCGGACAGCGATCCTCGTTTGTAAACAAATGAAAATAAAGTGATGAATAAATATTTCTTCCACTCCCGGACAGCCACCCTTACAAAAAATACCACCTAAGAGGCATGGCGTTATTAGCCATGCGTAGCGGGTTAACTTAATATTGCCTTTTTCACGACGCGTCTTCCTCTCCGTCTTTAAAAAATTTTCCCCGGGGAGAAAAATAGCCCAGCCACGTTAAATATTGATGGAATAATCCTAATTTCACCCCAGCGATATTAACGCAGCGCTATTCACTTAAATACGCCGGGGATCAGTCGGTTAAGGAATAACAGTATCTCTTTTCCCGGGCATTCACTGGCCCTGGGCGAATCACACGGGGTCTGGCGATGGGGGAACCTGACCTATCCTTACAGCTGGCCCGTTCTGTCTGAAGGAGATGACTATGCAAGATGAAAAACCGCCAATGAAGAAATTACCCACCTCCATGTTGCCAGAAGAGACGGCTCCACGTCCGGAGTTCCCGGAGCAAGAACAAAACCCGCCGGGTCTGGATGCGGAAATGGAGCCGTCACCGGACCATGGGGAAACCAGCTACACCGGCACCGGGCGGCTGGCCGGTAAGAAAGCGCTCATTACCGGCGGTGACTCCGGCATTGGCCGCGCGGTGGCGATCGCCTTTGCCCGCGAAGGGGCCGATGTCGCCATAAGCTATCTGCCGGAAGAGCAAGAGGATGCCGATGAAGTCATCGCCCTGATTAAAGCCGAAGGCCGCACCGCGGTGGCCCTGCCGGGGGATATTCGCTCCGAGTCCTTCTGTCAGTCGCTGGTGGCCGATGCGGTGGAACAGCTGGGTGGCCTGAGCATCCTGGTCAATAACGCCGGGCGTCAGCAATATTGTGAGACTCTCGAGGAGCTCACCACCGAAGACTTTGACGCCACCTTTAAAACCAATGTCTACGCGCCGTTCTGGATCACCCGCGCCGCGCTGCCCCATCTCCAGGCCGGGAGCGCGATCATCAACACCACCTCGGTGCAGGCCTATAAACCCAGTCCGATCCTGCTCGATTACGCCCAGACCAAAGCCTGCCTGGCGATCTTCACTAAATCGCTGGCCAAACAGGTGGCAAAACGCGGCATTCGCGTTAACGCCGTGGCGCCAGGCCCTTACTGGACGGTACTGCAGTCCAGCGGCGGTCAGCCGGACGAGAAAGTGAAACAGTTCGGGAAAGACACGCCGATGGGGCGTCCGGGACAGCCGGTCGAGATCGCCCCGCTGTACGTCACCCTGGCATCCGATGCCTGCTCTTATACCTCCGGCCAGGTTTGGTGCTCTGACGGTGGGGACGGGGTAGTCTAAGCCTCCCGGCAGACCGGCGTGCGACATCGCGCGCCGGTTTTACCCTCCACTCCCCGGGGATCGGTATCTGCCCTCTCGCCTCGCCGGCGCAGCGATTTTCCTCTCCTGCAGCCTACCGGCCGCATGCTATGATACTCGCCCGCCGCTGTGCGCTAACCCCGGCCCTGACGCCAATCCTGAGGACGACAGATGAGTAATGACATCCCCCTGAAATTTTATGACATCGTGGACGAATACGAGACCGAAGCGGCTGCCCCGGTTAAGGATGAGGAACGCGATGCGCTGGCGCGCTATTTTCAGCTGCTGATTGCGCGGTTAACCAATAACGAGGAGATCGACGAAGAAGCGCAGCAGGAGATGGCCCGCGAGGCGGCCATTGACGAGCGCCGTATTGACGATATCGCTAACTTCCTCAATCAGTGGGGCAACGAGTAAGTCTTATCGTCAGCTCACCGGCAGGGCCGCCGCCTGCCGGTATTGCCGCTGAAGGCGACGCCGCTGCTCAGGCATCGGCGAGCGTTTCCCCCAGACGTCGCTGCAGCGCATCCAGAAACAGCGGCAGCCCATCGGGCTGATAGTCGCGGGAAAGATAGATGCCGTAAACGCTCAGCGCCTTCGGCGTCCAGTCAGGCAGCACCACCTCCAGCGCGCCGCTGGCAATCGCGCCCCGCGCCTCCAGTTCGGGGAGCATCGCGATGCCGCACCCGGCGACCGCCGCCTCCAGCAGCAAGGAAGAGATCCCCGCGCTCAGATTACCGTTCACCGCCACCGACGCCTCCTGCCCCTGCGCATCGCTGAACTGCCAGCGCTGGCCGGCAAAATGGCTGTATAACAGGCAGTTATGCTGTTGCAGATCGTCAAGCGTCGTCAGCGGACCATGCTGGCGGAGCCAGCGCGGCGCAGCGCAGAGTAGCGACCGGCACACGCCGAGACGGCGAGCGATAGCCCCCGCCTCCGGATTATCGGTAATGCGAATGGCCACGTCGATGCGCTCGCCGATCAGGCTGACCGGATGGTTATTGATATCCAGCTCCAGGCGCAACAGCGGATAGCGAGCGAGAAAGTCCGGCAGCAGCGGAGAGATCAGCTGCATCGCGGTAAAATGCGCGCACGCCACCCGCAGCGTGCCGCTGGGGTCGGCCCGCTGGCGCTCGCCGGCGATTTCATCGGCGATCCGCGTCAACCCGCGGGTCTTGAGCAACACCGTCTCCCCCGCCGGGGTCAGCGTCAGCCGCCGGGTTGAGCGATGGATCAGCCGGGCGCCGGCCCAGCTCTCCATCTGTTCCAGATAGCGGCTGACCATCGGGCGCGACATCCCCAGCGCGCGCGCCGCGGCGCTGAGGCTTCCCAGTTCGCAAATGCGCAGATATACCTGCGCCGCAATCACCCTGTCCATCACGCCCCCCTTCATCTGCACGATTTATGAAACTCAGCATCTCTTATTTCAGGAATTCTATCAAATAGCGAAATCCGTACAATGCTACGCATTCCCCTGTGACTGAGAATGAATGATGAAATTATCTGCCCTTGCTATTGCCACCGCCCTGTTCAGCGGCGCGGTCTTCGCGGCGCCGCTGACGCTGCAGACTTACAACCCTCAGGAGAAAGGTATTTTTGCCGTCAACTCCACCCTCGTTTCCGGCCCGCATGAAGCGGTGCTGTTTGACGCCCAGTTCAGCGTCAAAGACGGCGAAAAGCTGGTGGACATGATCAAGAAAAACGGCAAACCGCTGTCGCGGATTGTGATCACCTCCGGCGATCCTGACTTCTACTTTGGCCTTGAGCCGCTGGTGAAAGCCTTCCCGCAGGCGGAAGTGGTCGCCACGCCGGAAGTGGTTAAACATATTGAAGCCACCAAAGCGGCAAAGCTGGCGTACTGGGGCCCGCAGATGAAAGACGGCGCGCCGACGCAGGTATACGTCCCGCAGGCGCTGAAAGCCAACAGCTTTACCATCGATGGCGAAACAGTGACGATTATGCAGCCGCATGACTACGCGGCGTTCGTTTGGATCCGGGCGAACAAAACGATCCTCGGCGGCACCGGCGTGGCGTGGGGCATGCATCTCTGGACCGCCGACACCCAGACGCCGGCCAGCCGCCAGCAGTGGCGCACTACGCTGGACCAGATGATTGCCCTGCACCCGCAGCAGGTAATCCCGGGGCATTACCTCGGCACGCCGCCGGAGGGTGACCGCGCGGTGCGCTTTACAAAAACCTACCTCCAGCAGTTTGAGCAGGCGCTGAAGACACATAAGGATTCCGCCGGGGTGATCAAGGCCATGGAGACGCAGTGGCCGGGGCTGGCGGAAACCAGCTCGCTGGAGCTTAGCGCCAAAGTTAACACCGGCGAGATGAAGTGGTAATGCCGGCGCTGCGCGAGGGAGACTGTTCTTAATCTGGCGCGCTAAGGTTGCTATTGCCCTGAAAATGGACCACCCTACCTGAGGCCGCATAAAAAACGTGCGGCCAACTTTGGGTTACATTTCATCCGGTCACCACCGGGTTTGCCCTTGAAACCAGAACAGGATAAAGGAGTCAGAATGAAATCGAACCATCAGGCACGTCATCTTCTCGGTCTGAACTACAAGCTTTCCCAGCAGAAAAAAGTGGTGCTGGAAGGCGATGAAGAAACCACCCTCAACCATATCCATGCTACCGGCCGCAAACGCCGCGGTGGTTAATTTTCAGCCTGAGTGATGATAAACAACACCGTCCTGTTGCCAGGATGGTGTTTTTTTATGGCAATTGACGGCTTGTTTACCCGCTTGAAGACCTTCTGCTCTATACTCTGCCCGCTGCTTTTCCACCCGCCCTTCGCTTATCGCCGCGCCGGGACTGTGGACACGATCAAGGAGTTAGTGCGATGCAATTTACCCATAAGAAAAACCGTTCCCTGTACATCCCCTACGCGGGCCCCGTTCTGCTTGAATTCCCTCTGCTCAACAAGGGCAGCGCCTTCAGTATGGAAGAGCGCAGCAGTTTCAACCTGCTTGGCCTGCTGCCGGAAGTGGTTGAAACCATCGAAGAGCAAGCGGAACGCGCCTGGATCCAGTATCAGGGATTCAAAACAGAAATCGACAAACACATTTACCTGCGTAATATCCAGGACACCAACGAGACCCTTTTCTATCGCCTGATTGGCAACCATCTCGAAGAGATGATGCCGGTTATCTATACCCCGACGGTGGGCGCCGCCTGCGAACGTTTCTCCGAGATTTACCGTCGCGCCCGCGGCGTCTTTATCTCCTACCAGAATCGCCATAACCTTGACGACATTCTGCAAAACGTCCCGAACCATAATGTCAAAGTGATTGTGGTGACCGATGGCGAGCGTATCCTCGGCCTCGGCGACCAGGGGATCGGCGGGATGGGGATCCCGATCGGTAAACTGTCGCTGTACACCACCTGCGGCGGCATCAGCCCGGCTTACACCCTGCCCATCGTGCTGGACGTCGGGACAAACAACCAGCAGCTGCTGGACGATCCGCTGTATATGGGCTGGCGCCATCCGCGTATTACCGACGACGAGTACTACCAGTTCGTTGACGATGTGATCCAGGCGATTAAAGCCCGCTGGCCGGACGTGCTGCTGCAGTTTGAAGACTTTGCGCAGAAGAACGCCATGCCGCTGCTCAACCGCTACCGCAATGAGATCTGCTCCTTTAACGACGATATTCAGGGCACCGCGGCGGTCACCGTCGGGACGCTGATCGCCGCCAGCCGCGGCGCCGGTAGCCAGCTGAGCGAACAGAAAATCGTCTTCCTCGGGGCGGGCTCCGCCGGCTGCGGCATCGCCGAGCAAATTATCGCCCAGATCGTCCGCGAAGGACTCAGTGAAGAAGAGGCCCGCCAGCGCGTATTTATGGTTGACCGCTTCGGCCTGTTAACCGACGGCATGCCTAATCTGCTGCCGTTCCAGAACAAGCTGGTGCAGAAGCGTGAACATCTGCAGGGCTGGGATACCACTAACGATGTCCTGTCCCTGCTGGACGTGGTGCGCAACGTGAAACCGAACATCCTGATCGGCGTTTCGGGTCAGCCGGGGCTGTTCACGGAAGAGATTATCCGCGAGATGCATAAGCATTGCCCGCGGCCGATCGTGATGCCGCTCTCCAACCCAACGTCACGGGTGGAAGCCACGCCGCAGAATATCCTGAGCTGGACCGACGGCGAGGCGCTGGTCGCCACCGGCAGCCCGTTTGCCCCGGTCACCGTGAAAGGCAAACAGTATCCCATCGCCCAGTGCAACAACTCCTATATCTTCCCGGGCATTGGTCTGGGGGTGATCGCCTCAGGCGCGTCGCGGGTCACCGACGAGATGCTGATGGCCGCCAGCGAAACCCTGGCGAAACACTCGCCGCTGGTGAACAACGGCGAAGGTCCGGTTCTGCCGGAGTTGAAGGATATCCAGACCGTCTCGCGGGCGATTGCCTTCGCGGTCGGTAAGGTGGCTCAGGAGCAGGGCGTGGCGGTGAAAACGTCCGCGGAAGCGCTGCTGCAGTCCATCAGCGATAATTTCTGGTTGCCGGAATATCGTAATTACCGCCGCACCTCAATTTAATCGCGCTCACCGGGCCGCACGATCGGCCCGGTTATTAATAGCGTCCGGATAATATTCCCCGCCACTGAAACGCCTTTTTCGCCCATATTCATTTATCGTAAAAATAGAAACCAGATAGCATTTGCCGCGCGCCTTGTGCCACGCAAAATCATGGCCTCTGCCCCCTCGCAGACAATCCGCAGGCAGAAACTGCAGCCGCGCGTGGCGGGACAATCGATATCCGACGCTTCTCCACACCCTGCCAGTTTTGTCACTGGCGCGCTTTTCCTTTCCCCACTACACTGCCATCACCCATTCACTTACTGAATATAAAAGGAGGCCCCCCATGCTGTATTGTGAAATGTTTATTGTTTCACATGCCTTAGGCAATGGCGCCAGCTCAAGCGTTATCGGTATCGTGCTGCGATAACTTTGGCTTGAGCGAAGACCCTTCACAGAATCCCTTCTCTCCGGCTTACCGGGTTATCGTCAGCGAGTTTTGACGAGGCATTCCCATGCCTGTAACTCTTGAGTAAGTTGACTATGAGTACATTACTAACTGCCCATGCGCTCCACGTGGAGACTGCCTTCGGGCCGCTGTTTAATACCCTCTCCTTCACCCTGAAGAAAGGCGACCGCATCGGTCTCATCGGCCATAACGGTTGCGGCAAAAGCACCCTGCTGCAGGTGCTGGACGGCACCCTCGCGCCCACCTCGGGCAGCGTCTCACTCGCCGGTCAGTGTCTGATGGCCCGCGTTGAACAGCATCTGCCGGAGGCGCTGCGTTCACAGTCGCTGCTGCAGGCGGTGCTGGCCCTGTTACCCGCCGACGCGCGGGAAGCACAGCGCTGGCTGGCCGAACGCCTGCTGGCGCAGATGGGCTTCACGCCGGCGGTGATGGAGCAGCAAACCAGCACCCTGAGCGGCGGACAGCATACGCGCCTGCTGCTGGCCCGGGCGCTGATCCGCCAGCCTGACCTGCTGCTGCTGGATGAGCCCGGCAACCATCTCGATCTGCCCACCCTGCTGTGGCTGGAAAGCTTCTTGCAAACCTGGCAGGGGGGCTTCGTGCTGGTGTCACACGACAACGCTTTACTGGATGCTGTAACTAATGCCAGCTGGATCCTCCGCGACCAGACGCTGCACAGCTTCGCCTTGCCCTGCAGCGCTGCCCGTCAGGCACTGCAGGAGCAGGATGAGAGCGCCGCGTTACGTCATAAGGCGGAGCAAAAAGAGATCGACCGGGTCAGCGCCAGCGCCCGGCGGCTGGCCACCTGGGGGCGGGTGTATGACAACGAAGATCTCGCCCGCAAAGCCAAACAGATGGAGAAGCAGGTCGCCCGCCTGAAAGACGAGCAGACCGAGCTCAGCATCGGCCCGCCGTGGCGCCTGGTGTTGCAGGGGGACGCCCTGCCGGCGGACCGCCTGCTGGAGATGGACAGGCTGCCGGTGGCTCCCGCGCCGGGACTGCCGGCCCTGTTCACCACCGGCGTGGCGCGACTGCGCAGCGGCGATCGCGTGGCCATCATGGGCCGCAACGGCGGCGGTAAATCGTCCTTGCTGCGCCTGCTGTGGCAGCAGATGAACGACGCATCGCCGCTTCCGGGGCTGCGTCTGCACCCCCGGCTTCACCCTGGGTACTACGACCAGACCCTGGCGCAGTTGCCGGACGAGGCCAGCCTGCTCGACGCCCTGATGCCGTTCGCCCCGTCGGCGGACACCCGTAAACGGGCGCTGATCGCCGCCGGGTTTGGCTGGGCGAGGCATGGACAGAAGGTCTGCACCCTCAGCGGCGGCGAGCGGTCGCGGCTGCTGTTCGTCGGCCTGTCGCTGGCGCGCTACAGCCTGCTGCTGCTGGATGAACCCACCAACCATCTGGATATGGAGGGCAAAGCGTCGCTGGCGCAGACGCTCCGCGACTATCCCGGCGGCGTGCTGCTGGTCAGTCATGACCGCCAGCTTATTAGCGAAAGCTGTAACCGCTTCTGGCTGATCGACAGCGCCGGGTTAACGGAGTGGCACAGTCTGGAGGAGGTCTATGCCCGTCTGCAGGCGCAGTCCCCCACCCTGACGGCGGCCTCCTCATCCCAGGAGCCGTCACTCGCGGCTGATGATGAAGAGACGCTGCTGACGCGCCTGATAGCCCTGGAGCAATGGCTGGCGGACGATATGGCCCGTAAGCCGAAACATCAAAAGCCCTCGCTGCAGACCCAGTGGCGAGAGGAGATCGCCCGGCTGCTTAACCAGCTGGCGTAATCTTCGCACTCCCCGCCGGCTAAGGCACCACGCCCTTAGCCGGCGTTTCCTGGCCGGGTAAACTGCTGCTCGGTCATCATCTTTCCCCACTGGTCCCCCTGCCATTCGCGGGTTAACGTGAAGCCAAAGGACTCATACAGTTTGCGGGCCGCGTCCAGACCTTTAAACGTCCACAGCTGAACGGCGCTGAACTGACGACTGTAGCAGAAAGCCATCGCCTCACTGAGCAGCCGCCTGCCAATGCCGGTTCCCCGGCAGCTGTCATCGAGAATGAACCAGCGCAGATGCGCCTGCTGCTGGCCGAGATCCTCGCCATCGATCGCCACCGAACCGACAATCTTCCCCTCGCGCATCGCCAGCCAGATCTGGTTGACCGGCGAGGAAAGCCGGGTGGCGAATTCCGCGACGCCGCTGGCAACCTTGCCTTCAAAAAAAGCGCCGAAATCATGGTGCCGGGCGTAATACTCCCCGTGCATCTGGGCTATCCGGCCGATCGCCCCCGGCTGATAGCCGGTTACCAGCGAAATTTGCGGCGTCGTTTCCGCAAGCGCAGCATCCCGACACTGCGCCAGCGCCTGAGCATAGGCCGCCAGTCCGCTGGCGACGGTCCGCTGCTGCGTCTCATCGAGATGCGCTAACGCCTCCACCACCCGGCGGGTACCGTAGGCGTTAATCGTTGCCACCGTGTCGTGCCCTTTCGCGGTCAGCGCCAGCGATTTAGACCGCGCGTCCTCCGCGCAGGGGCGCTCCTCCAGCTCTCCGGCGGCCAGCAGACGGGCGACCATCCGGCTGACGCTCGATTTTTCCAGCCCGAGCAATGTGACCAGCTGCGCGGCGGTTATCGTCCCCCTGACCGACACCTCCAGCAGGGTATGCACCGCCGAGGGTGAATAGTGGGTGGCGGCCAGCGTGGTGTTCATAAAACCCAGCTCGCGCACCATTAACCGCGAGGCCGTTCGAATTTGTTGGATTAAAGGCGTGTCAGACATAGTGAGGCGTCCAGTGAAGTAGATAGTTGTATAATACAACCATCATCTGCATCGTTCGTCAAGGCTCACTGACCCGGGGAAATCTTTGCAGCTACCGTGTTAAGTTCCCTGGTGTCGCTGGAATAACTGAAAAACATTCCTCCTGATTGTCAGCGGCAAGCTGCCGGCGCTAAGGCCCCTGAAACCTCTGGCGTCTGAACCCTCTTTGACAGTTACCGATATGTCACCGCGTGTTTACTCTGATTTTTAAATAATGCAAATTTACGGATGCTCACCCGTGCAGATTATGGCGGGAACTCATAACAAGGTCTGCAGGCATCTCATCGTTTTTTTACATTGCCCGGCCCTGCTTTATTGGCAATGTTTCCATATAGAAGGCAACGTGAAGCATTATATATTAATTCAGTGAATGCGCAGCCACTCATGATTTATATGACACATTATTTTCCCTATGAAATTAATGCAAAGTATTTATGAAGTGATCTAATTCACATTCTTCACAGTTAACTATATATATTGTGATTTACAGCATTCAATTACCAAAAGGAGATTTAATATGGAAAGCAATGAAATTATGTGTAATGTAGAACGCTGGTTGGATAATCAGGCTGTTAATTCAATTGGTATATGCTTAGATGGTCTAAATACCACCGGCAACACGCATATTTCGGGTGGTTCTTCCGTGCTTACTGGTTCTGCCGCAACGCAGGAGCGTGAAATTGGTAAGGAATTAAGCCTTATTACTGATATTGATGAACTTGCGGAAAAACTGGTTTCCAGCCCTGCAAATTTTGTCACCACAGTCATGGGGATAGCGCAAAGTCGCTCCGGGTGGAAACCGCTTGAACCTGAAAGTGCAGACAATGCTGAGAATTTCAAAAAATATATTGATCAGATAATGAAATTCCCTTTAATGATTGTAACCAAAACTGACACGACCACAGTGACCTATTCCGAAGGAAATTATGATTCTTTAATTGATAATATAGCCGACATTTACTCCGGCATGAGCGATGGAGATAAAAACTCCGTTAAGGCAGGGCTTACATCACTGGCGAAAAGTTGTATGAGTCGGGTAAATGAAAAGCAAAAGAAAGTGTTATTTACTCAAAGCACAATGTGTGTAAATGATGAAGTGACTACATCCTTTTATTCATCTAATGTTGCAATGGAGAAGAAACACAGTAGCGGCAAGAATGCTCCGGCAGATGAATTTAGTTCAGAAGTACAGGTCAGCAGAGTAGAGGTTAAATTTAACCGTATGGCGCTGAATAAGAATATTGCTAAAAAACTATGTTCACTTCTGTTCAAGTCAATTGATGACTGGCTCGAAGAGACAAATACTAAGCAAACCGATAAGAAAATCGAATTTTGTTTTGGTGACTAACATTGGTGTCTGGTAGCACCTCATCTTCCCCGGTACTCACCGGGGATGTTTATATAATGAAATGATATTAGCGCAACTCTTTGGTACCTTGACATTGACATCCTCCCTGCAGACTAACCTCCCCCAATTTTAGTCATTTTGCGATCGGTGGTGTGAACCGTTCCAGTTTCGGCTTTTCGCTCATCGTGGACTGCGCTCATTTACTGCTATGAGCGCTTTATTGAGTTCAGTGCCCGCCTGGTACAATCAGGTTGATAGTTCTTGTTACAGGCCTTCGTCATTAAAAACGGTTCCTCTCATCAGGACGCCATAATACCCGTGCGCCCGTTTCCGCAGGACTTCGCCAGACAGGGGATGATAAGCAGGATCGCCGCGGGCGCCGGACTGCGCCCGCGATAAGTATTATTGCGGGTTCTTCGCCTTCCAGGCCTCCCAGGCCGATTTGATCTCCTGCTTCGCGGCGGCGGCATCATTAAAACCGGCCAGCTCGACCTTTTTCCGCCCCTCTGGTAGTTCTTTATAGACCCGGAAGAAGGCCTCCAGCCGCTGCTGCTCGATTTTCGGCAGATCGGTGATGGTCTGAATGTCGTCATAGGTCGGATCAATTTTACTGGCCGGGACGGCGATGATTTTGTCGTCTTTCTCACCGCCGTCTATCATCTTAAGGACGCCGATCGGCCTCAGCTTAATCAGCGTGCCCGGGGCCATCGGCGCGCGGGTGTAAAACACCACGTCCAGCGGGTCGCCATCCCCGGCCAGCGACTGGGTTAATGAACCGTAGTTCGCCGGGTAAGCCACCGGCATCGACTGAAAGCGGTCGGCGACGATAAACCCCGTTTTAGCGTCGGTTTCATACTTAATGATCCCGCCTGCCGGGATCTCGGTGACCGCGTAAAACTCTTCCGGATTGTTTTCCGGCTGCGGGAATTCCAGCACATTGTGAGCCTGCGCGGCGGCGGAAAAAAGCAGACCGGCGGTGAGGAGCGTTTTGACCAGATGCATTGTTGTATCACTCTGTTGTTATAAGAAATTGATGCGCAAAACAATAGAGTTGGGTGATGAAGAAAACATGACCATTCCGTGACACTATTATTACCTACCAAAATTAGAGGTATTGTCTGAATTTTGTGCTACGGCTGTAGCAAAAAACCACATCCTGTACTAAAGCGCCTTGTTTTTTTCTCCATAGCGTCTAATCCTTATTGGGTAATATTGCATTAATAAAATTAATCAATCCGCTCTCAAGGAGACAGGCATGAAGGCAGCTGTTGTTACTCACGACCATCAGGTTAACGTTACGGAAAAAACGCTGCGCCCGCTGGAATACGGCGAAGCGCTGTTGAAAATGGAATGCTGCGGCGTGTGTCATACTGACCTGCACGTGAAAAACGGCGATTTTGGCGATAAAACCGGCGTTATTCTCGGTCATGAAGGGATCGGGGTAGTACAAAAAGTCGGCCCTGGCGTCACCTCCCTGAAGCCGGGCGATCGCGCCAGCGTGGCGTGGTTCTTCGAAGGCTGCGGCCACTGCGATTACTGTAACAGCGGCAACGAGACGCTGTGCCGCTCGGTGAAAAACGCTGGCTATACCGTCGACGGCGGCATGGCGGAAGAGTGCATCGTCACCGCCAACTACGCAGTTAAAGTCCCGGACGGCCTCGACTCCGCCGCCGCCAGCAGCATTACCTGCGCTGGGGTCACCACCTACAAAGCCGTTAAGGTCTCCCACATCAAGCCGGGCCAGTGGATCGCTATCTACGGCCTCGGCGGGCTGGGCAACCTGGCGCTGCAGTATGCCAAGAATGTCTTTAACGCCAAAGTGATCGCTATCGACGTCAACGACGGCCAGCTGGAGCTGGCGGCGTCGATGGGCGCTGACCTGACCATCAACTCGCGC
Organism: Klebsiella sp. C360; assembly: GCF_048822415.1. Taxonomy (NCBI): domain Bacteria; kingdom Pseudomonadati; phylum Pseudomonadota; class Gammaproteobacteria; order Enterobacterales; family Enterobacteriaceae; genus Klebsiella; species Klebsiella sp. C360. The sequence continues at coordinate 446,306 of NZ_JBMEZZ010000003.1, read as the reverse complement.
AATGAAGATGCGGCGAAAGTGATTCAGGAAAAAACCGGCGGCGCCCACGCTGCGGTGGTGACCGCGGTGGCCAAAGCGGCCTTTAACTCGGCGGTGGATGCCGTTCGCGCCGGCGGCCGCGTGGTGGCGGTAGGCCTGCCGCCAGAGGCGATGAGCCTCGATATTCCACGTCTGGTACTCGACGGTATCGAGGTGGTCGGCTCGCTGGTCGGCACTCGTCAGGATCTGGTGGAAGCGTTCCAGTTCGCCGCCGAAGGCAAAGTGGTGCCGAAAGTCACCCTGCGTCCGCTGGAAGATATCAATGCCATCTTCAAAGAGATGGAACAAGGTCAGATCCGCGGCCGTATGGTTATCGATCTGCGTAGCTAATCGCCAGCGCCTCTCCCGCCCGGGCGAGGCGCTTCTCCTTTCGCGCTTCCCCTCGCTTCCCGCCGCGTAAAGTAAATGCAATTTCCGCAAATGCTTAGCGCAATTCCTTGGTTCCTTTGTTTTTAGCCGCGCCCGATGATGGCAACACAATAGATAACAAAGGAATTCACCATGCATCGTCATTTTCGCCTGCCCGCGCTGGCCGCGCTGTTTCTCTCCGGCGCCTTTTCCGTCTGGGCCGCCGACACGCCGGTTAAAGGCGGTACCTTGATTTATCTGGAGCAGCAACCGCACACCAATCTCTATCCACCCGCCGGCGGCTTTTATCCCAATGGCGGCATACTCAATCAGATCACCGACAAGCTGACCTGGCAGAACCCGAAAACGCTGGAGATTGAGCCGTGGATCGCCGAAAGCTGGACCAGCAATGCCGATAAAACCGAGTACACTTTTCACCTGCGAAAAGGGGTCACCTTCTCGGATGGCACGCCGCTGGACGCCGCCGCGGTCGCCAAAAACTTCGACACCTATGGGCTGGGGGATAAAGCCCATCGCCTGCCCGTCTCGGAGGTGATCAATAACTACCAGCGCAGCGAAGTGATCGACCCGCTGACGGTGAAATTCTACTTCAACAAGCCGTCGCCGGGCTTCCTGCAGGGGACCGCCACCATCGGCTCCGGCCTGGTCTCCCTCAGCACCCTGCAGCGCAATTTCGAGGAGCTGGGCGATGCCCGGCACATCATCGGCTCCGGTCCCTTCGTGGTGCAGGATGAAAAACCGGGCCGCGAGCTGACGCTGGTGGCGCGCAAGGATTATCAGTGGGGGCCGAAAAACATCGCCCAGCAGGGCCCCGCTAACCTCGACGGCATCACCTATATTGTCACCCCGGAAGACAGCGTGCGCATCGGCGCGCTGTTGGCGGGCCAGGCGGGCTTTATTCGCCAGGTGCAGGCCTACGATGAAAAGCAGGCGAGCGATCAGGGATTTACGGTCTACGCCGCGCCTACCCGCGGGGTCAACGACAGCCTGAGCTTCCGCCCGGATAACCCACTGGTCGCCGACCTGCGGGTGCGCCAGGCCCTGCTCCATGCCACCAACGCCCGGCAGGTGGTGGAGACGCTGTTCTCCGCTAACTACCCGCAAGCCACCTCCGTGCTGGCCAGCTCCGCCGCCGGCTATGTCAATCTGAGCGATAAGCTCACCTTCGACCAGGCCAAAGCCCGGCAGTTGCTGGATGAGGCCGGCTGGAAACCCGCCGCCGACGGCATTCGCAGCAAAGACGGGCAGCGGCTGGCGCTGACGGTCTATGAGTCGCTCCCGCAGCCGCAGAATAAAGAAGTGCTGCAGCTGATCGCCCAGCAATGGCGCCAGGTGGGGGTAGCGTTAACGGTCAAAGCCGGGGACGCCGGTAGCCGGACGCTCGACAACCTCGACCCGCAGAAAACCCCGCTCACCGTCTCGGAAGTGGGCCGCGCCGACCCGGATGTAGTAAAAAGCATGTTCTTTCCCAACAACCGTGACGCGCTGCTGCAGAAAGGCGGCTCCAGCGATAGAGTGCAGCACTTCCGCGATGATAAGCTGAACGACCTGCTGACCGGCATCTCCGCGGCGGTGGAGTCGCAGCAGCGCCTGCAGTTAACCGGCGATGCCCAGCGCTATCTGATCGATAACGCCTATGTGATCCCCATTTTCGAAGAGCCGCAGGTGTTCGCCGGCGCGCCGTGGGTGAAAGGCGTCAGCTTCGAAGCCGTCGGGCGTCCGTCGTTCTACGGCGCCTGGCTGGATAAACACTAAGAGGCCGGATATGAGCGCTTATCTTCTGCGACGGTTCGGCCAGGGGCTGCTGGTCCTGTGGGCGGCGTTTACCCTCACCTTTTTCCTGCTGCAGGTGCTGCCGGGGGATGCGGTGCTGATCAAGTTTCAGAACCCGGACCTCGGTCTGAGCCCGGCGCAAATCGCCGACATGCGGCTGGCCTACGGCGCCGACAGCCCGCTGTGGCGCCAGTACCTGCACACGCTGCTGGCGATGCTGCACGGCGACTTTGGCTATTCCCTGCAGGCGGGTCTGGCGGTCAGTAGCCTGATTGCCAGCAACCTGCCGGATACCTTAAGCCTCGCCCTGCCGGCGTTCCTGCTGGCCGTGATCCTGGCGTTTGCCCTCGCTTTCGCCTCACGTCTGCCGGGGTTGCGCTGGCTCAGCAACCTCCTGCAGTCGCTGCCGGTGCTGTTTATCTCGTTGCCCGCCTTCTGGCTGGGTATCGCCCTGATCCAGCTCTTTTCGTTTCAGCTGCGCTGGATCCCGGTGATCAACCCCGGTCCGCTGGAGGGGCTGATTTTACCGGTTATCGCCGTCGCGCTGCCCATCTCCGCCCCGCTGGCGCAGATCCTGATGCGCAGCATGGATCAGGTGGCGGTTCAGCCCTTCGTCGCGGTCGCCCGCGCCAAGGGAATGAGCGAGACCGGCGTCCTCTGGCGCCATGTGATGGGTAACGCCCTGCTGCCGGCGCTGAATATAGCCGGGCTGCTGCTGGGCGAGCTGATTGCCGGGGCGCTGATCACCGAGACCGTCTTCGGCCGCAGCGGCCTCGGCCAGCTGACCCAGCAGGCGGTGAATAACCAGGATATCGCCGTGCTGCAGGCGGTGGTGATGATCTCAGCTCTCGGTTTCGTCCTGATCAACCTGCTGGTCGACCTGGTCATGCCGCGGCTGGATCCCCGACTCCAATTACAGACCGGAGGTGCGAAATGAGCCTGGTCGACTATGCCATCGCGGTTCGCCGCCGCCCGGAGTGGCGCAAAGTGCGTCTGCAGCCAGGCCTGTGGCTGGCGTGGGCGGTGATGATCACCGCCCTGTTAATGGCCCTTGCCCCACAGTGGTTTACCTCCGCTAACCCGCTGGAAGGGATCCCCGGCGCTCAGCGCCTGGCGCCGCAGGCGCACTACTGGCTGGGCACCGACCAGCTGGGCCGCGACCTGTGGACGCGGGTGGTTTACGGCGCGGTACATTCTCTGTCGGCGGCGCTGATCGCCGTCGCCATCGGTCTGGTGGTAGGCACCGCCCTTGGCACCCTCGCCGGGGCGCTGGCCGGCCGCGTGGAATCAACCATCATGCGCCTGGTGGATGTCCTGCTGGCTATCCCATCCCTGCTGCTGCAGCTGACGGTGATCATTCTGCTGGGTTTTGGCACGGTGAATGCGGCGGTGGCGGTCGGCGTGGCGGCCATCGCCAGCTTCGCGCGCCTGGCGCGGGCGGAGGTGGTGCGCGTGCGCCACAGTGATTACGTCGAGGCGGCCCGGGGCAGCGGCGGCACCTTTCTCGCCATCTTCTGGCGTCATATCCTGCCCAACTCGCTCACCGCGGTACTCGCCTTCGCCACGCTGCAGTTTGGTCAGGCGATGCTGGCGCTGGCCACCCTCAGCTTCCTTGGCTACGGCACCCCGCCACCGGTCCCGGAGTGGGGATTACTGATCGCCGAAGGTCGTAATTACCTGTCGACCGCCTGGTGGCTGACCACCTTCCCCGGCCTCGCCGTGGTCGCGGTGGTCCTGGCCGCCAATCGTCTTAGCCGCCAGTGGAGTGGAGTACGCCCATGAACGTTCTCTCTGTTGAAGATCTGCGCATCAGCTACCGGTCGCGGGGCGAATGGCGCGAAGTGGTGCATAACGTCAGCTTTTCCATTCAGCGCGGCGAAATGCTGGCCTTCGTCGGTGAATCCGGCTCGGGGAAAACCACGACCGCGCAGGCCATTATCGGCCTGCTGGCGGATAACGCCCGCCGCGACGCCGGGCGGATTATCCTCAATGGCGAAGTGATCAGCGACTGGTCGGCAAAACGCCTGAACCGCCTGCGCGGGGTGAGCATCAGCCTGGTGCCGCAGGACCCCGGCAATTCGCTTAATCCGGTAAAAACCATTGGTCAGCAAGTGGAAGAGATCCTGCGGCTGCATCAGTCCCTTTCCGCCGCCGAACGCCGGCAGCAGGTTCTCAACCTGCTCGCTAAAGTCGGGCTCAGCCACCCGGAACAGCGTTTTGACCAGTACCCGCATCAGCTGTCGGGCGGGATGAAACAGCGGGTGCTGATCGCCATCGCCATCGCCCTGCAGCCGGATCTGATTATTGCCGACGAGCCCACCAGCGCCCTCGACGTTACGGTGCAAAAGCGCATTCTCGATCTGCTCGACATCCTGCGGCGCGAGTCGGGAACTGCCGTGCTGTTTGTCACTCACGATCTGGCGCTGGCCGCCGAACGCGCCGACCGGATCATGGTGTTTCGCCAGGGCGAGATTCAGGAACAGGGCGCCACCGAGGCGATTGTCCGGCGTCCCCAGCACCCTTACACCCGCCAGTTGCTCCACGATCTGCAGGACGCGCCGCTGAGGCTGACGGCGGATCGTCACCGTCCGCTGGCCACGCCGGCCATTCGCGTCGAAGAGATCAGCAAACGCTTCTCGCTGGGCAAACAGGCCCTGCAGGCGCTCGACAGCGTCAGCTTTGAGGTCAGACGCGGCAGCACCCATGCGCTGGTGGGCGAATCCGGCTCCGGGAAAACCACCCTGGCGCGGATCCTGCTGGGCTTCGAGCGCGCCGACGCCGGACAGGTGACCATCGACGGTATTGACGCCGGGCATCTCAGCCGCGAGGCGCAGCGTCAGCTGCGGCGCAAAATCCAGTTCGTCTACCAGAACCCCTTCGCTTCGCTCGACCCGCGCCAGACGCTGTTTGCGATTATCGAAGAGCCGTTAAAAAACTTTGAACGCCTCAGCGCGGCGACGCGTCGCCAGCGTGTGGAGAGCGTCGCCGCCCGGGTAGCCCTGGCCCCGGAGCTACTGTCGCGGACGCCGCGGGAGCTTTCCGGCGGCCAGCGGCAGCGGGTGGCGATTGCCCGGGCGCTGATCCTCGAGCCGGCGATACTGGTTCTTGACGAAGCGACTTCGGCGCTCGATGTCACCGTTCAGGCGCAGATCCTCGCCCTGCTGCAGCAGCTACAGCAGCAGCTTGGTCTGAGCTACCTGTTCATTACCCACGATCTGGCGACGGTGAGGCGGATTGCCGACAGCGTCACGGTGCTGCGCGCCGGCCAGGTGGTGGAGCATGGCGACGTTGGGCGCCTGTTCGCCGCCCCGCAGCAGGCCTACACCCGCGAACTGATCGCCGCCATTCCCCAGGTTTCCCCACGCCTGGCTCAGGCCCACATGGAGAACGCATAATGCCTAAACGCCTCGGCTTTTTTACCCGTCTGCTCGATCAGGGCTCCGCACAAACGCGCTACCGGCTGGCGGCCGAACAGATCCGCCACGCGGAGCGCGTCGGCTTTGACAGCGCATGGATTGCCCAGCACCATTTTCATGAACAGGAAGGCGGCCTGCCTTCCCCGCTGGTGTTTCTCGCCCACGTGGCGGCGCAGACTGACCGCATTCGCCTCGGCACAGCGATTATCACGTTGCCCATGGAAAATCCGCTGCGCGTCGCCGAAGACGCGGCGGTGCTGGATTTACTCACCGACGGGCGTCTGGAGGTGGGATTTGGTTCCGGCGGCACGCCAACGTCGTTTCTGCCCTTCGGCCTGACCAGCGAGCAGCGCGGGGCGGTGTTTGCCGACCATCTGCACCTGATCCACAGCGCCTGGCGCGGCGACACCCTCAGCCACCCGGACAACCGTCTCTATCCGCCCGCGCCGCAGCTGGCGGCGCGCATCTGGATCGCCACCTTCTCGGTGGAAGGCGCCATCCGCGCCGGTCAGGCGGGGCACGGGCTGATGCTTTCGCGCACGCAGCCCCGGCCGCCCGGTGAGCCACGCCTGCCGCTGGACGCCATTCAGAACCCGATCGTCGACGCCTATCTGGCGGCGCTGCCGGACGGCGTTGCGCCGCGGATCCTCGCTTCGCGCACCGCCTTCGTCGCCGACAGTCACGCCCACGCCCTGCAGGTCGCCGAACCCGGCCTGCGCAAGCAGGCGGCACAGCACCGGGCTGCGGGTCATCTGATAGAAGGTGACAGTGTCACTGACTATCTGCCACAGCTGGATGCCCACGTGGGCGATCCTGAGCATGTTGTTGCCTCCCTGGCGCAGGACAGCGTGCTGGCCCGCGCCACCGATGTTTCGTTCCAGGTGCACTCGGTGGAGCCTTCGCACCGGGATACGCTGCGTTCCATTGAGCTGATCGCTCAGCATATTGCCCCCCACATCAGATAAGGAGTCACCATGACGCTGAGTCAGGATATTCTGGCCGAACTGGCGGAGATCGCCGCCGGTTCCCCGCTCGACCAGGCGCGCGCAGTCCGCGATGCCGCTACCCGACATGCGCAGGGAAGTTATGAAGTGCTGTTCAGCCAGCAGGACGCCGATTTTCCCCTCGATGAACGCTTCGCGGTGGCGGCAAAGGTGGCGAAGCTCCATCAGGCGGACGCGCTGGCGGCGCACTATGCCGGCTTCGGCCTGGCCGATCCGACCACGGATCGTCTGGTTCCGGCGCTGGCCTTTGCCCGCCTGCTGACCTTCACCCCCGTCGAAGCGACACCCGGCGCGCTGCAGGTTCTGACAAACGCAGGCTGGAGCCTGCGGGGCATCGTCACCCTGGCGCAGCTGGTGGCCTTTGTCAGCTTCCAGAGCCGCCTGCTGCTGGGTCTGCGGGCGCTCAACCACCAGCCCATCGTCAGCGCCGATACGCCGGTGGTGGCCGGGTACTGGCACACCACCCCGCACGCGCAGAGCGGTAAAGCGGCCCCGGTGCGCTTCACCCGCGAGGAGCTGCACTGGGAACCCTGGCTGGCGGATAAACCGCCGGCGGAATTTAGCGCTGAAGAACAGGCGATTCTGGCCAAATATGGCCATAGCGATTCACCCTACTTCCGCCTGCTGGCGCGCAACCAGCCGGTGCTGGAGCAGCGGACGCTGACCGATAAAGGCATTTTCTATACCCCGGGGGGATTGCCGCGCGCCGAACGTGAACTGGCCGCCACGGTGGCCAGTAAAATCAACGGCTGTATTTACTGCGCCTCGGTGCATGCCCGCAAAGCGGCGCAGCTGGCGAAGGACGAGACCGCCATCGACACGCTGCTGGCGGTGACGCCGGGAGAGGATCTGCGCGGCGGGCAGTCGCCGCGCTGGCAGGCGGAAATCGACGCCGCCGCCGCGCTATCGGTGACGCCGCCCGCGCTGAATGCCAGCCATCTGGCAGCGCTTGATGAACAGGGCTTAGATACTCTGGCCCAGCTGGATCTGCTGCAGTCAGCGGCCTTTTTCGCCTGGGCCAACCGGCTGATGCTGACGCTCGGCGAGCCCTGGCGTGAGTAAGCGTCGTTAGCAAGCCTGTCGGCGCTGATGGCGGCCGTAGATGAGCAAGGCGCTCATCGCCAGAAACGACAGCGTGGCGGCGGGGAGCGCCACGCTGTTCCAGCCGAAGCCCTGGGCAATCATCATTCCGCCGCAGAAGGCGCCGATGGCGCTCCCGAGGTTAAAGGCGATCTGCCCCCCTGCCGCCCCCAGCATCTCGCCGCCTTTGGCGTTCTGCAGCAACAGGATCTGCAGCGGCGCCGACAGGGCGAACAGCCCGGCACAGCAGAAAAACGCCAGCGTCAGCGAAGCGATTTTATGCTCCCCGAAGGCAAAGATCAGCAGCAGCGTCACAGCGATCGCCCCGTCGGTGATGGCTGCGATGCGCAGCGGACTGTAGCGCCCGGAAATTTTGCCGCTGAACAGGTTGCCGACCACCATCCCCAGCCCCGCCAGCATCATAATCAGCATCATCCGGCTTTCGGCAAAGCCGGAAACGTTGAGCATAAAGGGCTTAATGTAGCTGAACCACGCGAACACCCCGGCGTTGCCGAACATGGTGGCGGCAAAAATCAGCCACGGCGCCGGGGAAGCGAGGAAACGGAACTGCTCGCGCAGCCGGGTGGTGGCCCGATCATACAGCGTAGGGACCCAGCAGAAGATGGCCATAAACACCGCGACGTTAAACACCGCGATAAGCGCGAAGGTATAGCGCCAGCTAAAATGATGCCCAAGCCAGGTGCCCCCGGGAACGCCCACCAGGTTAGCCACCGTCATGCCGCCGATCATCCCCGCCACCGCGGCGGTCACCCTCCCCGGCGGCGCGATTTTCGACAGGATGATCGCCCCCACGCCGAAGAAAGCCCCGTGGGGAAACCCGGAAACCAGCCGGCCAAGCGCCAGCATGGCGTAACTGCTGGAGAAGGTAAACAGGGTATTGCCGAGAATGCACAGGGCGGCGAGAAACAGCATCACCGATTTCAACGAAAACCGACTGGAGAGCAAAGCCATGATCGGCGCGCCGATAACCACGCCGAAGGCATACCAGGCAATCATATTGCCGGCGGCGGGGATTGAAATCCCGACATCGCGCGCCATGTCCGGCAGCACGCCCATAATGCCAAATTCCGCCATGCCGAGTCCGAAAGTGCCCAGCGCCAGTGAAAAAATCGTTTTTTTCATACATCTTATAGGGGTATTGAGAGACGGCCGGCATTATTGACCATCCCGCCTCGCCACACCAGCTAAAAACGCCCGACGGCAGTATCCTCCATACAACGGCCTGATTCGTTCATGCGCTCGCCAGCGCCGCCGTTGGCGGTCCTGCTGGCGGCAGAGCCGGGCGGTGGATAATCCCCTGTAAAAATTGGTGGGCACGCAGGGACACATCGTGGATTGATCTCAAGTTAACTTGAGGTTGTAAAGTCGAGACATCGTTCACCTCGGGAGAATCATCCATGCAAAATGTTGATGTTGGCTTTACCCATGTCGCCTTTACCGTCCGCTGTCTGGCCAGCAGCATCGATTTTTATACCCGCTACACGGCGATGACCGTTATTCACCAGCGCGAACCCAACCTCCCCTCGGCGCGTAAAGTGGCGTGGCTCAGCGATCGCACCCGACCTTTCGCCCTGGTGCTGGTGCAAAGTGATGACCCTGCCGACACGCCGCTGGGTCCGTTCGGCCATCTCGGCGTCGCCTGCGCCACCCAGGCGGAGATCGATGAGAAGGTCGCCCAGGCGCGGCGGGAAGGCGTTCTGCGCCGGGAACCGGAGCAGCTGGGCGATCCTGTGGGCTATTTCGCTTTCTTTGCCGACCCGGACGGTAACACCCTGGAACTGTCATGGGGGCAGCGAGTGGGGCTGGAAGTCATTGCCGCGGGGAACGTCAGCTAGCCCGTCCCGGGCGCGAATATTTTCCACCGCCACGCCAGTGAAGGATTACACTTCAAAGGGATACCTCGGCAACACGGAGCATGGCGATGGGTAATAAGAAAAGCGGTCATCCTGTCGACGCGGCGGTGAAGATCGCCCCGCTCGACAATAAAGCGTACGAGAAGGCGCTGCGCAAGCTCCACGTTGAGCTGGTAAAACTGCAGCGCTGGGTGGTGCATAAAGGGCTGAAGGTGTGCATCGTCTTTGAAGGCCGGGACGGCGCCGGCAAAGGCGGCACGATTAAGGCGATCACCGAGCGCGTCAGTCCGCGGATCTTCCGGGTCGTCGCCTTACCCTCGCCCACCGAACGCGAGAAAAGTCAGCTCTATTTTCAGCGCTATATCAAGCACCTCCCGGCGGCTGGCGAAATCGTGATTTTCGATCGCAGCTGGTATAACCGCGCCGGCGTCGAACGGGTGATGGGCTTTTGTACCCCGGAGGAGGTGCAGAAGTTCCTCGACGGCGCGCCGATGGTGGAGCGCGGCATGGTCGAGTCGGGCATTATCCTGCTCAAGTACTGGCTGGAGGTCTCTCCGCAGGAGCAGGAGCGGCGCCTGCGGGATCGCATCGACGACGGGCGCAAGATCTGGAAGCTCTCGCCGATGGACATCAAGTCTTTCAACCGCTGGGATGAATATACCGCTGCCCGCGACGCCATGTTCGCCGCCACCGACACCGCCTGGGCGCCGTGGTTCGTCGCCCGCTCCGAAGATAAAAAGCGGGTGCGTCTGAATATCATCACCCACCTGCTGTCGCAGATCCCCTACGAAGCCTTGCCAGTGGAGCATGTCACGCTGCCGAAGCGCAAAATGGGCAAAATGAAACAGACCAATTTCCCCTTCCGCTTTATTCCGGAGAAGTTCTGATTATTTCCCGCCGCGCTGGTTAACGCCAGCGCCGGGTTTATTACCATAACCATGAATATTTCATGCGGTTGCTTTCCTCTGGAAGTTGCTTCGCAAAATAAAAAACAAATCCGAACCAGGTATTTCTTTTCATCGCACACCGCGTGATAATCAGCTCGCCAACAACAAGGAGCAGATAATGAAACAGAATGCCGTTAACAAGTCACAGACTCGCGATCGTACAACAACGGTTAACCCGCAAAACCAGGCACTTACCATCGTCGATGCGGACAAACGCCGAAAAGACCAGGAATTCATTAAGGCACTGAATGAGTTCACTGCCCGTGCAGGGTTGTTGTCAGATGATCCTTTTTTCGGAGGGATTTAATGGCGGCACAATTTGATATCTTTCGTAACCCTTCATCGAGAACCAATGCGTTTCAACCTTATTTAATGGTAATCCAACATGATTATTTTAATGACCTTGGTACACGTTTAATTGTGCCGCTGAGCTATCATTCTCATTTGACCGGCCATTATCATGCTGCCGCCCCGGTTATTAATATGGAGTTTGAGAAACTGTTCATCAACACGCCGGCAATCACCAGCGTGGCAAAGCAAAGGCTGGATAAAAAATATTTTATCTGCAATTTGGCTAAAGAAAGAACGACCGTGATATCAGCGATGGACGCATTAATCACTAACACATAAACCCGCTCCAGCAAAACTGGAGCGGGCCTCCTGGCCAGACGGCTTACTTCATCCCTTCGCGACTCTCTTTGATCGCCTCCAGACGTTCGACATCGCGATACCAGCGCGGGTGATGTTTCTTCGCCCAACGGCGGCTGACCTTGCCTTCAATCATCCCCTTAATCGACCCCTTCACCCAGAACGCCATATACATATGGATAAGGATCGCGTGGATCAGAATAATGGCCGACGTCGCGTGAATTAACAGGCTGTAGCGAATCACCTGAATCGGGAAATAGTGGGCAAACCAGGGACGCCAGATAATCACGCCGGTCACCAGCAGCACAAAAATCATGCTCATGATGGTCCAGAACATCATCTTTTGCCCGGCGTTATATTTACCGACCCGCGCCACTTTATGCTCGTTGCCTTTCAGCACCTCCACAATGCCTTTCAGCCAGGGGATATCCTGTTTATCAGGGATGTTGTGATGGACAAAACGCACGAACATAAACATCAGGGCGATAAAAATCAGCACTCCGAAGAAGGGGTGCAGAATACGCCCCATCTGCGGGGTACCGAAGGTTTCCGTCAGCCACTGCAGGGTCGGGAAGAAAAACGAAATACCCGATAGCGCCACGAGGAAGAAAGCGATCACCACCGTCCAGTGACAGGCGCGATCGATAAAGGTCGTGCGCACTATCATCTTCGATTTACTCATCATGCTCCTCCTCGTCGTCGTCAACTTCCTTATTTGGCCCGATACCGATGTAGTGATAGATAAGCCCGGCAAAGGTAGCGATAAAGCCCGCCGCCGACAGCGGCTTCAGGATCCCTTTCCACAGCTCCACCGAGGTATCAATCTTCGGCGCAGCAGGCAGCTTGTGATAAAGCTCGGGCTGGTCGGCATGATGCAGGACGTACATCACATGGGTGCCGCCGACGCCCTGCGGGTTGTAAATCCCGGCCCTGGCATAGCCGCGTTTTTTCAGCTTAGCCACCCGCTCCTCGGCCACCTCCAGCATCTCTTTCTTCGTACCGAAGTGGATCGCGCCGGTCGGACAGGTTTTCACGCACGCCGGTTCCTGACCGACGCTGACCCGGTCCACGCACAGGGTGCATTTATAGACCCGGTTATCCTCTTTATTGAGACGCGGGACATTAAACGGACACCCGGCAATGCAGTAGCCGCAGCCGATGCAGTTTTCCTGCTGGAAATCGACGATGCCGTTGGCGTACTGAATAATCGCCCCGGCGGACGGGCAGGCCTTCAGGCAGCCCGGCTCTTCGCAGTGCATACAGCCATCCTTACGGATAAGCCACTCCAGTTTGCCGTTCTGTTCGGTCTCGCTAAAGCGCATCACCGTCCAGGATTTAGCGCTGAGATCCGCCGGGTTGTCGTACACCCCGACGCAGTGCCCCACCTCATCGCGGATGTCGTTCCACTCGGAGCAGGCCACCTGGCAGGCTTTACAGCCCACGCAGGAGGAGACATCGATAAGCTTGGCGACTTCCGCCTTATGATCCCGCGCGCGCGGCGCGGGCGTGATCGGGTTGGTCGCGGAGCGTTTAATAATGTCTTGTGTTTCCATCGCCATTGAATCGCTCCTTACGCTTTCTCGATGTTGACCAGAAACGCCTTGTACTCCGGCGTTTGCGAGTTGGAATCGCCGACGTTCGGCGTCAGGGTGTTGGCGATATAGCCTTTGCGAGCCACGCCTTCAAAACCCCAGTGCAGCGGGATCCCGACGGTCTCCACCTGCTGGCCGTTGACGTTGAGGGTTTGCAAACGGCGCGTCACCACCGCCACCGCGCGAATAAAGCCGCGCTGGCTGCTGACTTTTACCCGGTCGCCGTTGGCGATGCCTTTCGCTTTTGCCAGCCCTTCGCTGATTTCGACAAACTGTTCCGGCTGCGCGATGGAATTGAGCAGCGCATGCTTGGTCCAGGTATGGAAGTGTTCGGTCAGACGATAGGTGGTCCCGACGTACGGGAACTTATCCTTCTTACCTAAGCGAATGGCGTCCTCTTCATACACACGCACCACCGGGCTGGAGACCACCTTCGGGTGCAGCGGGTTAGTGCCAAGCGGGGTTTCCATCGGCTCGTAGTGTTCCGGGAACGGCCCTTCCGCCAGCTTATCCAGCGCGAACAGACGACCCAGCCCCTCCTGCTGCATGATAAACGGCCCGGTGTTGCTCCCCGGCGGCGCGGTATTGAAGTCCGGAATATCATTCCCGACCCACTTGCTGCCGTTCCACTGGATCAGCATCCGCTTCGCATCCCACGGCTTGCCGTTGATGTCGGCTGACGCGCGGTTATAGAGCACCCGGCGATTGAGCGGCCACGCCCAGGCCCAGCCCAGCGTATTGCCCAGACCCGACGGGTCGGCGTTATCGCGGTTCGCCATCTGGTTGCCCTGCTCCGTCCAGCTGCCGCTGTAGATCCAGCAAGACGACGCGGTGGTGCCGTCATCGCGCAACAGCGCAAAGCTATTGAGCAGTTGCCCTTTTTTCGCCAGCAAAGCGCCATGTTGATCGTAAAGATCCGCCAGCGCGTAGCCGTTGTTCTCTTTCGCGACCTCTTCAGACTCGGGGCGATCCGGCTGTTTATAGCGCCAGCTCATCTTCAGCAGCGGCTCAGCGCCTTTACCGCCTTCGGTGCGGTACAGTTCGCGCAGGCGATGGTAAATCCCGGCCAGGATTTCGCCATCGTTGCGCGCCTCGCCCGGCGCGTCCTGCCCTTTCCAGTGCCACTGCAGCCAGCGGCCAGAGTTAGCGATCGAACCGTCCTCTTCGGCAAAGCAGGTCGATGGCAGGCGGAAGACTTCCGTCTGAATCGTCGACGGGTCGACATCGTTCGACTCGCCGTGGTTTTGCCAGAAGGTGGAGGTTTCAGTCACCAGCGGGTCGATAACCACCATGTACTTCAGCTTGCTCAGGCTGCGAACCACCTTGTTTTTATCCGGGAACGACGCCACCGGGTTAAAGCCCTGGCAGATATAGCCGGTGACGTTGCCGTTATCCATCATGTTGAAGTACTTGATCACGTCGTAAGCCTGGTCCCACTTCGGTAACCACTCAAAGCCCCAGTCGTTCTCTTTTTGCGCCGCCTCGCCGTAGAAGGACTTCATCAGGCTGACAAAGAATTTCGGGTAGTTGCTCCAGTAGTTCACCTGGTCCGGCAGGGTCGCTTTTGGCGTGTTGGCCGTCAGATACGTCTGCAGATCCGGCTGCTTATCAGAAGGCAGCGTCAGGTAGCCCGGCAGGCTGGTGGACAGCAGGCCAAGGTCGGTCAGTCCCTGAATATTAGAGTGACCGCGCAGGGCATTCACGCCGCCGCCGGCCATACCCATATTGCCGAGCAGCAGCTGGATCATCGCCATGGTGCGAATGTTTTGCGCGCCGACGGTGTGCTGCGTCCAGCCCAGGGCATACAGGAAAGTGGTGGTGCGATCGGCGGCGCTGGTTGAGGCCAGCACGTCGCACACCTTGAGGAAGTCCGCTTTCGGCGTACCGCAGATGTTTTCGACCACCTCCGGCGTGTAACGGGAAACGTGCTGCTTCAGCAGGTTCCACACGCAGCGCGGATGGCTGAGCGTCTCATCGCGTGTGGCGTAGCCGTTTTCATCGAACTGGTAGTTCCAGGACGATTTATCATACTGGCGTTTGTCCGCATCATAGCCGCTGAACAGCCCCTCTTCGAAGGCAAAATCATCCCGCACCAGCAGGCTGGCGTTGGTGTAGTGCTTCACGTACTCGGCATTGATTTTGTTATGTTCGATCAGGTACAGCAGGACCCCCGACAGGAAGGTAATGTCGGTACCGGAGCGAATCGGCGCATAGATATCCGCCACCGACGCCGTACGCGTAAAGCGCGGGTCGACAACGATAAGCGTGGCGTCGTTGTTATTTTTCGCTTCCATCGCCCAGCGGAATCCCACCGGGTGGGCTTCCGCGGCGTTGCCGCCCATCACCACCACGACGTTCGCGTTTTTGATATCCACCCAGTGGTTGGTCATCGCACCGCGACCAAATGTTGGAGCAAGACTTGCTACCGTTGGTCCGTGTCAGACGCGTGCCTGGTTGTCTACCGCCAGCATGCCGAGCGAACGCACAAATTTTTGCGTCAGCATGCCGGTTTCATTACTTGCTGCCGAAGCGCACAGCATGCCGGTGGAAAGCCAGCGGTTAACCGTCACGCCCTGTTCGTTCTTTTCCATAAAGTTGGCGTCGCGGTCGGCTTTCATCAGCCGCGCGATGCGGCTGAAGGCTTCATCCCAGGAGAGTCGCTGCCATTTATCAGATCCCGGCGCGCGGTATTCCGGGTAGCGCAGGCGGTTGTCGCTGTGGACATAGTCCAGCAGGCCGGCGCCTTTCGGGCATAACGCGCCGCGGCTCACCGGATGGTCCGGATCCCCTTCAATATGGTAAATCGCTTCTTTGGCGTTTTTCGCGCCGTCGCCGAGGCTATACATTAATAGCCCGCAGCCAACGGAGCAGTAAGTGCAGGTGTTGCGGATCTCTTTCGCACGCAGCAATTTGTAGTTGCGTGCCTGAGCCAGCGCCATTTTGGGGGCAAAGCCCAGGGCGGCAGCTGTGGTTCCGGCCATACCGCCTGCGCAGATCTTAAAGAACTTTCTGCGGCTGACGTCCATTGCATTCCTCCATGCAGGATGTTGATTCATCGCGCGGAGGAAACTAACAGCAAAATCCCGGGAAAATTTGCGTCAAATCAAGGAGCAAAACCAACGCCCCCTTAATCGCCAGCCGCGGCCGTTTTCACTAATCCCTAGGGGTTACCCATGGCGGAAAATTTCGCCCCGCGGCGGTAAAAAGATGATATATATGCCGGCTGCATTTGCGTAACCCTCAGGATAAGCATGGAGAAAAAGAGAGCCACGACCATCGGCTTCGCCGCCATTATTTTATGGAGCACCATGGTCGGATTGATTCGCGGCGTCAGCGAAGGACTGGGACCGGTCGGCGGCGCGGCGATGATTTACAGCCTCAGCGGCCTGCTGCTGATTTTTACCGTCGGTTTCCCTAACCTGCGCCAGATCCCGCGCCGCTATCTGCTGGCCGGCAGCGCGCTGTTCGTCAGCTATGAAATCTGCCTCGCGCTATCCCTGGGCTATGCCGCCAGTCGTCAGCAGGCCATTGAAGTGGGGATGGTCAATTACCTGTGGCCCAGCCTGACCATCCTGTTCGCCATCCTGTTTAATGGTCAGAAAAGCAGCTGGCTGGTGATCCCCGGTTTGCTTCTCGCCCTGCTTGGCGTCGGCTGGGTGTTGGGGGGTGAGCACGGCCTGCAGCTGGACGAGATTATCAGCAACGTCATCTCCAGTCCGCTCAGCTATCTGTTGGCCTTTATCGGCGCCTTTATCTGGGCGGCCTACTGCACGGTGACGGCCAAATATGCCCGCGGCAAAAATGCCATTACCCTGTTCGTCCTGTTAACCGCGCTGACGCTGTGGCTGAAGTTTCTCGCCACGCCGCAGCCGCCGATGGTCTTCAGCTGGCCGGTCAGCATCAAGCTGCTGACGGTAGCGGTGGCGCTCGGTCTGGCCTACGCCGCGTGGAACGTGGGGATCCTCCACGGCAACGTCAGCCTGCTGGCGGCGGCCTCCTACTTCACGCCGGTGCTCTCCTCCGCGCTGGCGGCGATCCTGCTTAGCGCCGCGCTATCGTGGCCCTTCTGGCAGGGGGCCGGGATGGTGTGTCTCGGCTCCCTGCTCTGCTGGTACGCGACCCGCCGTTAGCCGAGATCCCCGCCCGCCACCGGGAGGGTCACGCCGGTGATATAGCTGGCCTCATCGCTGGCGAGGAACAGGATCGCATTCGCCTGTTCCGCCAGCGTGCCGTAGCGGTGCATCAGGCTGCTGGCCACCGTCTGATCGACCACCTGCTGATACCATACCTTCTCCTGCTCACCGGGCTGCTCGTCGTTACGCGGCGTCAGGCGCGGCGGCGCCTCCGTCCCGCCCGGCGCGACGGCATTGATGCGGATGCCGCTGCCGCTGTACTCCATGGCGATCGACCGGGTCAGCGCATTGACGCCGCCTTTCGCCGCCGAGTAAGGCACCCGGTTGACCCCCGCCGTCGCCACCGACGAGACGTTGACGATGCTGCCTTTGCCCTGCTTGAGCATCCAGGGCAGCGCCGCGCGGCAGCCCCACAGGGTGGGAAAAAGCGAGCGGCGGATCTCTTTCTCAATCTGGTCCGGCTGGTATTCGGCAAACGGCCGCGCCCAGATGGTCCCCCCGACGTTATTGATTAGCACATCGATGCGGCCAAAATGCGCGACCCCGTCGGCAAACGCCTGCTCGGCGCTCGGCCACTGTTCCAGGTCCGCCTCCAGCGCCAGCACCTGACTGCCGGACTGCGCCAGGGTCGCCGCCAGCTCGCGCACCCAGGGCGCGCGATCGATGAGCAGCAGAGCCGCGCCTTCCGCAGCCGCCTGCTCCGCGGTCTGGCGGCCAATGCCCTGGGCCGCGCCGGTGATGGCGACCACTTTATCGCGAAAACGCATACTACCTCCTTAGGCCGCCGCGCTCTGGCTGGCGATAAATTTCTCGTACCAGAAGCCCGCCGGGGCGATCCCTCGCTCGCGCAGCGCCGTGGCGACCGCGTTGACCATCGGCGGCGGGCCGCAAAGGTAGATATCGACCTCGCCATTATTCAGCATGGCGTCGTCAAGATGATCGGTGACAAAGCCGCGCTGCGGGCAGGCGCTGTTTTCCTCCGCCACCACCGGCAGCCAGCGAAAGTGGGTTAACTGCTGACGGAATGCCTCCAGCGCCTCGGTCTTCACCAGGTCGCCGTCGCGCGTGACGCCATACAGCAGGGTCACCGGGCGCGAGCTGTTCTGCGCCTGCAGGGTCTCGAGCATGGAGAGCAGCGGCGCCAGCCCGGTACCGCCGGCCAGCATCAGCAGCGGACGTTCGCCATGGCGCAGATAGAAGCTGCCCATCGGGCCGCTGAGGATCAGGCGATCGCCGGGCCGCGCCTGCCGGGTTAACCACTGGCTCATCATGCCGCCGGGCACGTTACGGATCAGGAAACGTCCTTCTGCCGAGCCTGGGCGGGAGCTGAAGGAATAGGCGCGAACGTGCGGCGTGCCTGGCACCTGGATGTTGACGTACTGCCCCGCCAGGAAGTCCAGCGGCTCATCGAGGGCGACCACCAGCTCGACGGCGGTATCGGACAGACAATTCACCTGCCGCACCTGCGCCCCGGTGTTCGTCAGGGCGGTTTTACACTGGGCGGCAGCCACTGGCACATCGATAACGCAGTCGCTGGTGGGCACCATCTGACAGGTCAGCACCTGGCGGGCCTGCGCTTCCTCGTCGCTTAGCGCTTCGTCGAGATACTCGTCGCCGAGAGCGTATTCCCCGCTGGCGCAGTGGCATTTGCAGGTGCCGCACACGCCGTCCGAGCAGTCCATCGGCAAATTCACCTTCTGCCGATAGGCGGCATCCAGGACTTTCTCTCCGGCATGGCATTGAATAAAGCGGGTAATACCGTCCTCAAAATTAAGAGCAATAGTGAAGGTCATAAGCGCCTCTTAAATGTGGTAAACGTCGATCACCTGACGGATATAATCGTTATTCAGGCGCACGGTTTTGCGCACGATCTGCGGTCTGCCGTCCTGCTCGGTCAGCGTGCAGCAGGTGGCGCCGAAAAAGGCGTCGGTGTGTTGATAGCGGTGGCTCCAGGTCACCCAGCTGTAACGCACCTCCAGCCCTTCATCGTTCTCCCCCAGCAGCTCGACGTTGCTGATGATATGGGTGGTTCGCGGCTCCGGCGTGCTGGCCCCGGACCGCTCGGTTTTAATCCGGTAGACGCGATCCTCCAGCCCTTCGCGGTTGGGATAGTAGATCAGCGAAATCTCTTTTTGCGGATCGCGCGTCAGCTGGTCATCGTCGCCCCACGCCGGCATCCAGTAGACGACCTGCGGGCTGTAGCAGCTGAGCCATTCATCCCACTGACGATCATCCAGCAGACGGGCTTCGTAGTAGAAAAACTGGCGTACCTGTTCGAGGTTCAGCATCAGGCCACCTCCACGCGCTGGGTGATCGACTGGTCATAGCGTTGCTGCTCTTGTTCAATCGCCGCCAGCATCAGCGTCTGCCAGTGATGGTGATGGGCGATATACAGCGCCTCGTCCTCTGATTTCACGCCGCTTAAGCGCGGATGAAATCCGGCGTGCTGCGCATGCTCATCCGGACCGTCGACCCAGCGCAGCGCGCCGCGGCTGAGATCGCTCCACGCCAGGTTTTCGCCGAGATAGCCGCGCTGACAGGCGCTGAACTCTTCGAGGTCGTCCGGGGTCCCCATCCCGCTGACGTTAAAGAAATCCTCGTACTGGCGGATGCGCAGGGCCCGCGCCTGGTCGGATTCCCCCTTCGGCGCAAAGCACCAGATAGTGACTTCGGTTTTGTCCACCGCCAGCGGACGAATGACGCGGATCTGGGTGGAGAATTGATCCATCAGATAGACGTTGGGGTACAGGCACAGGTTGCGGGTTTCGTTGACCATCTGGTCGGCGCGGAGTTCGCCGAATTCCGCCTGCAGGCGCTCGCGGTGGGCATACACCGGGCGCACCTCCGGGTTCAGCGCCCGGGTCCACAGCAGCATATGGCCGTTATCAAATCCGTAGCCGCCGCCGAGGCTTTTTGACCAGCCGTTGGCGTCCACCGCATGGGTGCCTTCCGCTTCATAATTGCGCCGCGACATGGTGGAGGCATAGTTCCAGTGCACCACGCTCACGTGGTAGCCATCAGCGCCGTTCTCTGCGCCCAGCTTCCAGTTGCCCTCGTACACATAGCTCGACGATCCCTTGAGCACCTCCAGCCCCTCCGGCGCCTGGTCGACGATCAGATCGATGATTTTGCAGGTTTCCCCGAGATAGGCTTCCAGCGGCTGCACGTCGGCATTGAGGCTACCGAATAAGAAACCGCGATAGGACTGAAAACGCGGCAGCTTTTGCAGGTCGTGCGATCCTTCCTGTTTAAAAGTGTCAGGATAGCCGCCGGTACTTTCATCTTTGGCTTTTAATAGTTTGCCATTATTGCTGAAGGTCCAGCCGTGAAACGGACAGGTAAATGAGTTTTTATTCCCGGTTTTCCGTCGACATAACATCGCGCCGCGATGGGCGCAGCTGTTAATTAACGCATGCAGCTCGTTCTTTTTATCGCGGGTAATAATGACCGGCTGACGCCCCAGCGTCAGGGTATAATAATCCCCCGGTTCGGCTATTTGGCTTTCATGGGCGAGAAACGCCCAATTACCTTCAAAGATATGCTTCATTTCAAATTCAAACAGCTGCGGGTCGGTAAATATCGAACGGTGGCAGCGGTAAATATGGTTTTCACGATCGACAATTAAGGCGTTGTTAATTTTGTCTTTAAGCGCTGATAGCGTCTTTTGCATGTGTCAGTCCCTCCTGCAGTATTCAGGATGAAAGAAACCGGGTGAATTGTTTGCTTTCAGGTGCAATGTCTGGCCCGGGCAACCGCGTGCCCGGGGCCGTTACAGCAGATTACGCTTTGGCGCGCAGGCGGGCGCCGCGCTGCTCTTCGTCGGCGCTGAGCGCTTTACACAGGGTGAAATCAAAACAGACCTCAGTGTGCTCTCCCTCAAGGTCGCGCTGCGCGATAGTCTCGCGGTCCGTCACTTTGATCGGGTCGGCAATCAGGCCGTCGCGGGTGGCAAAGGCAAAATCATCCCACAGGTATTTATCGCCGCTGAGGTTGATCTGGCTGGTGAGATGTTTATGCCCCGGCGCGGAGACGAAGAAGTGAATGTGCGCCGGACGGTTGCCATGGCGGCCTAACCGATCCAGCAGCTTCTGCGTCGGGCCATCCGGCGGACAGCCGTAGCCGGATGGCAGGATGCTGCGCACGCTGTAGCGGCCATCGGCACCGGTGCGGATCCGCCGGCGCAGGTTGTATTCGCTCTGGCTCGGGTCGAAGAAGGAGTAATTGCCGAGGGTATTGGCGTGCCAGATATCGACAATGGCGTTGGCCACCGGCCGGCCCTCGGTATCGTTGACCTGGCCATGCAGCCACATCACTTCCCCGGCGTCGGCGCCATCATCCATCCGGGCGTGGCCGTCCGCCAGCGGCGCATTAGCCACATACAGCGGCCCTTCGATGGTGCGCGGGGTGCCGGTTTCCCGGCGCGCCGCCGCGTCAATGGCGTCCTGACGCAGGTCGAGGAAATGCTCCAGACCCAGTCCCGCCACCAGCAGCGCCGCCTCCTGACGGCCGCCCAGCGCATGCAGATAGTTCACCGCATGCCAGAACTCTTCTTCGGTGACGTTATAGTCGTCGATCAGCGTACAGATATTCTCCAGCAGACGGTGAATAATGGCTTTAAAACGTTCGTTACCGCCAGGGACATGTAAACCCGCGCCTTCACGTAATAATTTCTGCACGGCTTCTTGTTGTACGAAAGCATTACTCATCATTATTCTCTCTTATCGTTGTAGGGTATTTCCCGGGTCACCCCGGCATAAGGTCAGGTGTTATTATTATTAGCTATCGTCGTCACGAACAGACGAGGGATGACGGCACAGCGCCTCGACGCGAATATCCATAAAAGGATACAGCGGCAATCCCATTAATATTTGATGTAACTCTTCGGCATCGTTGACATCGAAAATACTGACATTGGCGTAAAGACCGGCGACGCGCCAGATATGTCGCCATTTGCCTTCCCGCTGTAATTGTTGTGAATAGGCTTTTTCGCGTTGCTTTATTTCCTCCGCTTCGGCGACGGGAAAACCAAGCGGAATATTCACGGTCATCTCCACTTTAAATAGCATGTGTTTCTCCTGTTACCCGCTACGCCTGGCGGGTGTAAAAACGCAGTTTGTCTTCATCCAGCTCGACGCCAAGACCCGGGGTTTGCGGGAGCACCACCTCGCCGTCGGCAAAGGAGAGCGGTACGCTGACGATATCGTCTTTCAGCAACAGCGGGCCGAACATCTCGCTGCCCCACTGCAGCGGCAGTGTCGACCAGGCGTGCAGCGAGGCGACAGTCCCCACGGTCCCCTCCAGCATGGTGCCGCCATACAGGCCAATCCCCGCCGCCTGGGCGACGCGAGCCAGCGCCAGTACGCTATTCGGTCCGCCGGCCTTGGCTATTTTCAGCGCGTAAGCGCCGGTAAAGCCCTGCTGCGCCAGTTGATAGCCATCGTAAGCGGTGGCTACCGCTTCGTCGGCGAGGATCGCGGTTTCAATATGCTGGCTCAACCGCACCAGCGCCGCGTTGTCGTGGGCGCTGACCGGCTGTTCGATGAGGTCGACGCCCATCGCCGCCAGCTCGCGGCAGCCTTTCGCGCCGGTCGCGGCGTCCCAGGCCTGGTTGACGTCGACGCGGATGCTGGCGCGATCCCCTAACGCTTCCACAATGGCGCGGGTATGGCGCAGGTCGGTAGCTAATTCGCGGGCGCCAATTTTCAGCTTGAATGCCCGATGGCGGCCCTCTGCTAACAATTTTTCCCCTTCGGCAATATCTTTTGCGGTATCGCCGCTGGCTAACGTCCACAGCACCGGCAAGGACGTTTGCAGCGCGCCGCCGAGCAGCGCCGACACCGGCAGGCCCAGCGCTTTGCCCTGGGCATCCAACAGCGCGGTTTCAATGGCGGACTTCGCAAAGGTGTTGCCTTTAATGGCGCTGTTCATGCGGGCGGTCAGCGCATTCAGGTTATCGGCCGGTTGCCCCAGCAGCAGCGGCGTCAGGTAATGCGTTATCGCCGACGAGATAGCCTCCGGGCTCTCGACGCCATAGCTCAAGCCGCCGATGGTGGTGGCCTCGCCAATGCCGCAGATGCCGTCGGAGCGAGTAAGGCGCACGATCACCAGCGTCTGACATCCCATGGTGGTCATCGACAATTTATGTGGCCGGATGGTTGGGACATCCACAATCCAGCTCTCAATACCTTCTACGGTGGCAGTCATTTTCGCTTCCTGATGAGATGTATAACTTTTTGTACCCACATCCATAACGGGGAGGGCTGTGCCATTGACAATAGGGTTCGGTCTGGCGGGTGGTCAACGGCGATAATCGAAATGTTGTGCGATTATCGGCACGTTTGTTAAAAGGCGGTTAATAATGTGATCGCGGTGGTAAAACCGGCACAATTCAGGACGGTGCGGTTTGCGCACGGTATAGTGATGCCCCGTGAGCTTTGCAATGCAACGGAGAGGGAATCCATGCGTGACCATACCCCCACCACCCTAAGCGCCAGGCAGGCCGAGCACGATCCCAACTTTATGCTGTCTCTGGCTCGCGGGCTGGAGGTGCTTAACGCCTTTACCCCGCAGCGTCAGCGGCTGACCATTTCCCAGTTAAGCCAGAAAACGCAAATTTCCCGCGCGGCGGTACGCCGCTGCCTGTATACCCTCGCCGCGCTGGGCATGGTCCATAGCCCGGATGGCCGCCATTATGAGCTGTTGCCCCGGGTGCTGGCGGTGGGCCATGCCTATCTCGCCGGCACCCCGCTGGCGAAAGTGGCGCAGACGGCGCTGGATAGCCTCGGCAAAGCCCTCGGCGAATCCTGTTCGGCGGCGACGCTCGATGGGGATAACGTGCTCTATATCGCCCGCGCCGCGGTGAATAATTTACTGAGCGTCGATCTCGGACGCGGCAGCCGTCTGCCGGCGTGGGCGACATCGATGGGTCGGGTATTGCTCAGCGCGCTGCCGGAGGAGCAGCTGGAGGTGACACTGTCACGCGCCGTGCTCATTCGCTACACCCCACACACCCTGTGCGATATGGCCGGGCTACGCGCGGAGATTGATCGGGTGCGCATGCAGGGCTATGCCCTCGCCGACCGCCAGATAGAGGTGGGCCTGTGCTCGCTGGCGGTGCCGGTGCTGTCGCGTCATGGCCAGGTGGTGGCCGCGCTGAATGTCGGAGTGCCGGCCGCGACGGTCAGCGCCGCGGCGTTAAAAGAGAAGGCCCTCGCCCCGCTACGTCGCGCGGCGATGGACCTGTCGCTACAGCTATAGCGCCGACGGCGGCTTCGTCGCCGTGGCGAGGCTGCGCCAGATCCCGGCGGCCAGCAGCAGCAGCATGACCCCCGCTGTCGCCAGCACCAGGCTGTGCGACTGGGTAAAGGCCGCCTTCGCCGCCGCCATTAGCGCCTCCGCCACCCCGGCGGGCAGCGCCTGGGTCAGGCTGACCGCCTCGCCGATCGATGACGACGCCTGCTGCGCCATCGTCTCATTCAGCCCGGACGGTAGCACAATGGTGGCGCTGTAGCTGCGGGTGAGGATCAGGCCGAACAGCGCAATGCCGAGGCCGGCGCCCAGCTCATAAGCCATGGTTTCGATCGCCCCGGCCGCCGCCGCTTTCTCCTTCGGCGCCGCCGCCATAATGGCGGAGCTGGAGGCCAGCAGCGCGCTGGCGACGCTAAAGCCCAGCAGCGTCATCAGCCCCCAGGCCAGCCAGTGTTGAGTGCTGAAATCGGTCAGCGCCAGGCCCAGAAAGCTGAAGGCGCTCAGCAACATCCCGCCGGTAGCCACCTCGCGCAGTCCGAGCTTCGACACCAGCATCCCGGCAATCGGCCCGCTAAAGCCGCTGGCCACCATCACCGGCAGCATAAACATCCCCGCCTCGAACGGCGTTTTCTGATGCACAAACTGCAGCTCCTGCGCCATCAGCAGCTCAAAACCCACCAGGGTAATCAGGGCCGTCATCGCCATCATCACCCCGCTTAAAATAATGCGATGGGTGAACAGGCGCATATCCACCATCGGCCGGGCCGCCGACAGCTGTTTGCGGATAAACCAGGTCAGCATCGCCGCCCCGCCGATCGCCACCAGCGCGGTGAGCCACAGCGCCAGCTGGCCCTTGAGGGCCGATTTGGCGCTAAACACCAGCATCAGGATCGCCGCAATCAAAATGAGCGCCTGCAGCAGGTTCAGCGGCTGGTCGCGGCGCGCGGGCTGGCGCGGCACCACTTTCGCGTTAATGGCGATAACCACCAGCACAATCGGCACGTTGATCAGGAACACCGATCCCCAGTAGAAATGCTCCAGCAGCATGCCGCCCACCAGCGGGCCAAAGGCCGCGCCGCCGGAGCCCACCGCCGCCCACAGCCCCAGCGCCATATTGCGCTGGCTGGCCTCGGCGAAGGTGCTGCGGATCCCGGCAAGCGTCGCCGGAACGATCATCGCCGCCCCCACCGCCAGCAGGGCGCGGGAGGCAATCAGCGTCAGGGCGGTCGGCGACAGCGCGGCGCACAGCGAGGCGATGCCAAAAATAGCGCTGCCGAGCAGCAGCAGACGTTTAAAGCCGATTTTATCGCCAAGGGCGCCCATCGGCAGCACCATCCCGGCCATCACCAATGAATAGATATCAATGATCCACAACAGCTCATTGCCGCTGCTGCCCAGCGCGACGCTGAGGGTCGGCGCGGCCACATGCAACACCGTGGCGTCAATCGCCACCGGAATATAAACCAGCAAAATCGCCATCAGCGTCATCCATTGCCGTGACATAGCGTGTACCTCAATGTTAGAACTTGGACACATGTCCAGGATGGCGATCCTGCCGGATTGTTGAACACATGTCCAACTTTTTGTTACACTCGGCCAAAGCCAGATATCAGCGGGGTTCTATGCACTATTTACAGCGGGATGAGCGACGGGAAGGAATTATGCAGGCCGCCATGCGTCTGGCGCTGCGCGGCGGCTTCAGCGCCATGACCGTCCGGCAGATCGCCCGCGAAGCGCAGGTGGCCGCCGGACAACTGCACCACCACTTCGCCTCCATTGGCGAGCTGAAGTCCCAGGTGTTCATCCGTCTTATCCGCGAGATGCTTGACATGCCGCTGGTGGCGGAGGATGCCAGCTGGCGCGAGCGGTTATTCTCGATGATCGGCAGCGAGGATGGCCGGCTGGAACCCTATATCCGCCTGTGGCGGGAAGGCCAGGTTCTGGCCGACAGCGACCCGGACATCAAAGCGGCCTACCTGCTGACCATGACCATGTGGCATGCCGAGACCGTGGCGATCGTGGAACAGGGCCTCGCCTGCGGTGAGTTTCACTCGACCGAGCCGCCGGTGGATATCGCCTGGCGTTTTATCGCCCTGGTGTGCGGCCTCGACGGGATTTACGCCCTCGGCACCCAAACCCTGGACGAGACGGCGTTTAGCCGTTACGTCAATAAGATGATTACGCTGGAGTTATTTTAGTTAAATTTTACATTTAGTAACAATTAATCCCGCTACGCTCTCCACGTGCACTCCGACAGCACGTTTTTTTTATCTACGCTTTTTAGATAACGCCAATTAAGGGTTATTCACCGTCACCTTGTATTCAGCTGTTGACCTTATTTATTTACTCCATTCCGGGCAATTAGAGGGCAATATGTCGGTACAAAATGAGAAAGATAATCATTACCTTTTGAAAAACTGGCGGCCAGAAAATAAGGCCTTCTGGGAAAACAAGGGTCAGGCCATTGCGAGAAGAAACCTATGGATATCAGTCACCTGCTTACTACTTGCCTTCTGCGTATGGATGTTATTCAGCGCCGTGGCGGTCAACCTTAATAAGGTCGGTTTTCATTTCACTACCGACCAGCTTTTTTTATTAACCGCACTTCCTTCACTTTCCGGCGCGATATTACGGGTCCCCTACTCCTTTATGGTACCCCTCTTCGGCGGGCGCTACTGGACCGTATTAAGTACAGTGATCCTAATTGTGCCTTGTATTTGGTTAGGCGTGGCGATCCAGAATAGCGCTACTCCATTCTGGGTATTTATTGTTATTGCGCTGCTGTGCGGTTTTGCCGGGGCTAATTTTGCTTCCAGTATGGGAAATATCAGTTTCTTTTTTCCCAAAGCCAAACAGGGCAGCGCGCTGGGGGTCAACGGCGGCCTGGGCAATCTCGGGGTCAGCGTGATGCAGATGGTCGCCCCGGCGGTGATCTTCCTGCCGATCTTCACCTTCCTCGGCGTCCATGGCGTCACCCAGCCCGATGGCTCGACCATGGCCCTGAGTAATGCGGCGCTCGTCTGGGTACCCCTCCTGCTGCTTGCCACCGCTGCCGCCTGGTTCGGTATGAATGATATCGCCAGTTCGAAGGCCTCGATTCGCGATCAGCTTCCCGTACTCAAGCGCCCGCATATGTGGCTGTTGAGCCTGCTCTATCTGGCGACTTTCGGCTCATTTATCGGCTTCTCCGCCGGCTTCGCCATGCTGGCGAAAACCCAGTTTCCTGCGGTCGACATTCTCAAGCTGGCTTTCTTTGGACCGTTTATTGGCGCGCTGGCGCGCTCGTTCGGCGGGATCATCTCCGACCGTCTGGGCGGTGTGCGGGTGACGCTGGTCAATTTCGTGCTGATGGCGCTCTTTACCGGTCTGCTGTTCCTCACCCTGCCGGGCAGCGGATCCGGTAGCTTCCTCGCCTTCTACGTGGTGTTTATGGGTCTGTTCTTAACCGCCGGGCTCGGCAGCGGCTCCACCTTCCAGATGATCGCCGTCATCTTCCGTCAGCTCACCATCGAGAGCGTGAGGCAGCGCGGCGGCAGCGAAGAAGAAGCGCAGCATGAAGCCGTGACCGATACCGCTGCCGCGCTGGGCTTTATCTCGGCAATTGGCGCCATCGGCGGCTTCTTTATCCCGAAAGCCTTCGGCACCTCGCTGGCGATGACCGGTTCGCCGGTCGGGGCGATGAAGGTCTTCTTCGTTTTTTACGTGGTTTGCGTATTGGTGACCTGGCTGGTCTACGGCCGTCGTAAACCCGCTTAACTATAACGATTTATCTGCCGGATGGCGGCTTCCGCCTTATCCGGCGTACGCGTTCGTTCGCTCATCCGGCCGGGTGGCACGATGCCGGACTTTATCGGAGCAGGAGAAATGTCATGAGTAAACTACTGGATCGCTTTCGCTACTTTAAGCAGAAAGGCGAAACCTTTGCCAACGGCCACGGTCAGGTCTACAACAACAACCGTGACTGGGAAGACAGCTACCGTCAACGCTGGCAGTTCGACAAAATTGTCCGCTCCACCCACGGCGTGAATTGCACCGGCTCCTGCAGCTGGAAAATTTATGTCAAAAACGGTCTGGTGACCTGGGAAACCCAGCAGACCGATTATCCGCGTACCCGCCCGGATCTGCCGAACCATGAACCACGCGGCTGCCCGCGAGGCGCCAGCTACTCCTGGTATCTCTATAGCGCCAACCGCCTGAAGTACCCGCTGGCGCGTAAACGGCTGATTGCGTTGTGGCGCGAAGCACTGGCGCAGTTTCCCGACCCGGTGCAGGCCTGGGATAGCATCATGCAGGATCCGGCCAAAACCTCCAGCTATAAAGCGGCGCGCGGCAAAGGCGGCTTTGTCCGCTCCAGCTGGAAAGAGCTGAATCAGCTCATCGCCGCCGCCAACGTCTGGACCATCAAACACTACGGCCCGGACCGTGTCGCCGGGTTCTCGCCGATCCCGGCGATGTCGATGGTCTCCTACGCGGCGGGTACCCGCTATTTATCCCTTATCGGCGGCACCTGCCTCAGCTTCTACGACTGGTACTGCGATCTGCCCCCGGCCTCGCCAATGACCTGGGGCGAGCAGACCGACGTGCCGGAATCCGCCGACTGGTACAACGCCAGCTACATTATCGCCTGGGGCTCCAACGTGCCGCAGACCCGGACCCCGGATGCCCACTTCTTCACCGAAGTACGCTACAAAGGCACCAAAACCATCGCCATCACCCCGGACTATTCGGAAGTGGCCAAACTGTGCGACCACTGGCTGGCGCCGAAGCAAGGTACCGACAGCGCGCTGGCGATGGCCATGGGCCACGTCATCCTCAAAGCCTTCCACCTTGATAACCCGAGCGATTACTTTCTTAACTACTGCCGCACCTATACCGACATGCCGATGCTGGTGATGCTTGAGCCGCGCGACGATGGCAGCTATGTGCCAGGCCGCATGCTGCGCGCCTCCGACCTGCTGGATGGACTGGGCGAAACGAATAACCCGGAATGGAAAACCGTCGCCTGCACCGCCGACGGCGAACTGGTGGCGCCAAACGGTTCCATCGGCTTTCGCTGGGGCGAAAAAGGGAAATGGAACCTCGAACCGCTGGCTGACGGCAAAACGGTGGAGCTCACGCTGTCTCTGCTGGATATTCGCGACAGCGTGGCGTCAGTCGCCTTCCCCTACTTCGGCGGCAATGAAAACCCGCATTTCCGCAGCGTGCCGCAGGCACCGGTAACCCTTCATCCGCTCCCGGTGAAACAGCTGACGCTGGCCAGTGGCGATAGCGGCCTGGTGGTCAGCGTATATGACCTGATTCTGGCTAACTACGGCCTGGACCGAGGGCTTGATGATGTCAATGCGGCGAAAGATTTCGCCGAGGTTAAAGCCTATACCCCGGCGTGGGCGGAGCAGATCACCGGCGTGCCGCGCCAGCATATCGAACAAATCGCCAGCGAGTTCGCCGATACGGCGCATAAAACCCATGGCCGTTCGATGATTATCCTCGGCGCCGGGGTAAACCACTGGTACCACATGGATATGAACTACCGGGGGATGATTAACCTGCTGGTGTTCTGCGGTTGCGTCGGCCAGAGCGGCGGCGGTTGGTCGCACTATGTTGGTCAGGAGAAGCTGCGCCCGCAGACCGGCTGGCTGCCGCTGGCGTTCGCGCTGGACTGGAACCGTCCGCCGCGGCAAATGAACAGCACCTCCTATTTCTACAATCACGCCAGCCAGTGGCGCTATGAAAAACTGACCGCGCAGGAGCTGTTGTCGCCGCTGGCCGACGCCAGCAAATTTGGCGGCAGCCTTATCGACTTCAACGTCCGCGCGGAACGGATGGGCTGGTTGCCTTCTGCGCCACAGCTCAACGTCAACCCGCTGACCATCAAGCAGCAGGCCGAGGCCGCCGGGCTATCGCCTTCGGAGTTCACGGTGCGGTCGCTAAAATCCGGCGAGATCCGCTTTGCCGCCGAGCAGCCGGACAGCGGTAAAAACCATCCGCGGAACCTGTTTATCTGGCGCTCTAACCTGCTGGGATCGTCCGGTAAGGGGCATGAGTACATGTTGAAGTACCTGCTCGGGACCGACAGCGGTATTCAGGGGGATGAACTGGGCGCCAGCGATGAGGTGAAACCTGAGGAAGTCGAGTGGCAGACGGCGGCTATCGAGGGCAAACTCGACCTGCTGGTGACGCTGGATTTCCGCATGTCCAGTACCTGTCTCTTTTCCGATATTGTTCTACCGACCGCCACCTGGTACGAAAAAGACGATATGAACACCTCGGATATGCATCCGTTTATCCACCCGCTTTCCGCCGCCGTCGACCCGGCGTGGGAGGCAAAGAGCGACTGGGAGATTTACAAAGATATCGCCAAATCCTTCTCGCAGGTCTGCGTCGGCCATCTCGGGAAAGAGACCGACGTGGTGCTGGTCCCGCTGCAGCATGACTCTCCGGCTGAGCTGGCGCAGCCGTTCGAGGTGCTTGACTGGCGTAAGGGCGAATGCGATCTGATCCCCGGGAAAACCGCTCCGTCGATTGCCCTGGTGGAGCGCGACTATCCCGCCACCTGGGAACGCTTCACCTCTCTCGGGCCGCTGCTCGATAAGCTTGGCAACGGCGGGAAAGGCATCTCGTGGAATACGCAAAGCGAAGTCGATTTCCTCGGCAAGCTTAACTACCTCAAGCAGGACGGTCCGGCCAAAGGCCGGCCGCGGATCGACAGCGCCATTGACGCCTCCGAAGTTATTCTCAGCCTCGCGCCGGAAACCAACGGCCAGGTGGCGGTGAAAGCCTGGCAGGCGCTGGGAGAATTTACCGGTCGCGACCACACTCATCTGGCGCTGAATAAAGAGGATGAGAAGATCCGCTTCCGCGATATTCAGGCGCAGCCGCGCAAGATCATCTCCAGCCCAACGTGGTCCGGACTGGAAAGCGAGCACGTCTCCTACAACGCCGGTTATACCAACGTGCACGAACTGATCCCGTGGCGCACCCTCTCCGGGCGGCAACAGCTGTATCAGGACCATCCGTGGATGCGGGCTTTCGGCGAAAGCCTGGTGGCTTATCGCCCGCCCATTGATACCCGCAGCGTCAGCCAGATGAAGGCCGTGCCGCCGAACGGTTTTCCGGAGAAAGCGCTGAACTTCCTGACCCCGCACCAGAAATGGGGGATCCACTCCACATACAGCGAAAACCTGCTGATGCTGACGCTGTCGCGCGGCGGGCCGATCGTCTGGCTCAGTGAAACTGACGCCAGAGAGCTGGGCATTGAAGATAACGACTGGATCGAAGCGTTCAACGCCAACGGCGCCCTCACCGCCCGGGCGGTGGTGAGCCAGCGCGTGCCGCCGGGGATGACCATGATGTATCACGCTCAGGAGCGGATTATGAATATCCCGGGTTCGGAAGTGACCGGCCGCCGCGGCGGCATTCATAACTCCGTCACCCGCGTCTGTCCGAAGCCGACGCACATGATCGGCGGCTACGCCCAGCTGGCCTATGGCTTTAACTACTACGGCACCGTCGGCTCCAACCGCGACGAGTTCATCATGATCCGCAAAATGAAAAATATTGCCTGGCTGGATGACGAAGGTCGCGATCAGGTACAGGAGGCGAAAAAATGAAAATCCGTTCTCAGGTTGGAATGGTGCTGAATCTGGACAAATGCATCGGCTGTCACACCTGCTCGGTCACCTGTAAAAACGTCTGGAGCAGCCGGGAGGGCATGGAGTACGCGTGGTTCAATAATGTGGAAACCAAACCGGGCATTGGCTACCCAAAAAACTGGGAAGACCAGGAGCAGTGGCAAGGCGGCTGGATCCGCGGCATCAGCGGTAAACTGACGCCCCGCCTCGGCAATCGGGTTAGCGTGCTGTCGAAGATATTCGCCAACCCGGTGCTGCCGGCGATTGACGATTACTACGAACCTTTCACCTACGATTACCAGCATCTGCACAACGCGCCGGAGGGAAAATATCTGCCTACCGCCCGCCCACGCTCGCTGATCAGCGGCGAGCGGATGGATAAAATTGACTGGGGCCCGAACTGGGAGGAACTGCTCGGCGGTGAGTTCGAGAAACGCGCCCGCGACCGTAACTTCGAAGCCATGCAGAAAGAGATGTACGGCCAGTTCGAAAACACCTTTATGATGTACCTCCCGCGCCTGTGCGAGCACTGCCTCAACCCGAGCTGCGTGGCCACCTGCCCGAGCGGCGCCATCTACAAGCGTGAGGAAGATGGCATCGTGCTGATAGACCAGGACAAATGCCGCGGCTGGCGGATGTGCATCAGCGGCTGTCCATATAAAAAAATCTACTTTAACTGGAAGAGCGGTAAGTCGGAAAAATGCATCTTCTGCTATCCGCGCATTGAGTCCGGGCAGCCAACGGTGTGCTCCGAAACCTGCGTCGGGCGCATCCGCTATCTCGGCGTCTTGCTGTATGACGCCGACCGTATCGAAGAAGCTGCCAGCACCGAGCATGAAACCGACCTCTATGAGCGCCAGTGCGAGGTATTCCTTAATCCAAACGATCCGGCGGTCATCGAGGAAGCGTTAAAACAAGGCATCCCCCACAATGTCATTGAGGCGGCGCAGAAATCGCCGGTCTATAAGCTGGCGATGGACTGGAAGCTGGCCCTGCCGCTGCATCCGGAGTATCGCACCCTGCCGATGGTCTGGTATGTGCCGCCCCTGTCGCCGATCCAGTCGGTTGCCGACGCCGGCGGCCTGCCCAACAACGGCGCCATCCTGCCGGCGGTTGAGAGCCTGCGCATTCCGGTCCAGTACCTGGCGAACCTGTTGAGCGCCGGGGATACCGGACCGGTATTGCGCGCGCTGAAACGGATGATGGCGATGCGCCACTACAAGCGCTCGCAAACCGTCGAGGGCGTGACCGATACCCGGGCAATTGAAGAGGTGGGACTCAGCGTTGAGCAGGTCGAAGAGATGTATCGCTATCTGGCGATCGCCAACTACGAAGACCGCTTCGTGATCCCCACCAGCCATCGCGAACTGGCGGAGGACGCCTTCCCGGAACGCAACGGCTGCGGCTTTACCTTCGGCGACGGCTGTCACGGGTCAGATACGAAATTCAACCTGTTTAACAGCCGGCGGATTGACGCCATCGACGTCAGCGGCGTGCGTAAGCATGGGGAGGGAGAGTGATGCGGATCCTGAAAGTGCTCGGTCTGCTGCTGGAGTATCCCGACGAGGTGCTGTGGGAGAACCGCGACGAAGCCCTGGCGCTGGTCAGCGCCGATATCCCTTCCCTGACGCCCTTTGTCGGGGAGCTGCTGGCGGCGCCGCTGTTGGATCGCCAGGCCGACTGGTGCGAGGTATTCGAGCGAGGGCGCGCCACCTCGCTGCTGCTGTTTGAACATGTGCATGCTGAGTCCCGCGACCGTGGCCAGGCGATGGTGGACCTGATGAATCAGTATCAGCAGGCAGGTCTGATGATCGATTGCCGTGAACTGCCCGACTATCTGCCGCTGTATCTGGAGTATCTCAGTATTTTACCCCTCGCCGACGCCCGCGAAGGGCTGCAGAATATCGCGCCGATTCTGGCGCTGATCGGCGGCCGCCTGAAGCAACGAGAATGTTCGTATTATCAACTGTTTGACGCTCTGCTGGAACTGGCAAAAAGCCCGCTCAACAGTGACAGTGTCACCAAACAGGTGGCGGGAGAAAAGCGCGACGATACCTGTCAGGCGCTGGACGAAGTGTGGGAAGAAGAGCAGGTGAAGTTTATTGAAGATAATGCGACCGCTTGCGACAGCTCGCCTATGCAAGCTTATCAACGACGCTTTAGCCAGGATGTGGCGCCGCTGTACGTCGACATCCGCGCCGGAGGCCCGAAATGATCCAGTATCTGAACGTCTTCTTTTACGATATCTACCCTTACCTTTGCGGCGCCGTGTTTCTGCTCGGCAGCTGGCTACGCTACGACTATGGGCAGTATACCTGGCGCGCGTCATCCAGCCAGATGCTGGATAAACGCGGGATGGTGCTATGGTCGAACTTGTTTCATATCGGCATTCTCGGCATTTTTTTCGGCCATCTCTTTGGCATGCTGACCCCGCACTGGGTCTACTCGTGGTTCCTGCCAATGTCGCAGAAGCAGCTGATGGCGATGATCCTCGGCGGCGTGTGCGGGGTGCTCACCCTGGTGGGCGGCATCGGTCTGCTGGCGCGCCGCCTGACCAACCCGCGCATTCGCGCCACCTCCACCACGGCAGATATTCTGATCCTGTGCATTTTGCTGATTCAGTGCGCGCTGGGGCTGACGACGATCCCCTTCTCCGCCCAGCATCCGGACGGCAGCGAAATGCTCAAGCTGGTGGACTGGGCGCAGGCGGTGGTCACCTTCCACGGCGGTGCCTCGGCGCATCTGGACGGCGTGGCCTGGATTTACCGCGTCCACCTGGTGCTGGGGATGACCATCTTCCTGATCTTCCCGTTCACCCGTCTGGTTCACGTCTGGAGCGCGCCGGTGGAGTATTTCACCCGCCGCTACCAGGTGGTGCGCTCCCGACGCTGAGCGCTGGCGGCTGTTATCATTCATCCTAACCGGTAGCCCGGACGCGGCTTTCGCGCGAGTCCGGGTAGTTATCGACCCGGCTCCAGCCGTTATGCCGGGTGGCGGCTGTCGCCTTACCCGGCCTACAGGGCCCTCTCACAGGCTCATATCCCGTAGGCCCGCGCAAGCGCAGCGCCGCCGGGCAAGATATCAGGCACGGTACCTGTAATTTCGCCGGGTGGCGGCTGTCGTCTTACCCGGCCTACAGGGCCCTCTCACAGGCTCATCCCCCGTAGGCCCGCGCAAGCGCAGCGCCGCCGGGCAAGATATCAGGCGCGGTACCTGTAATTTCGCCGGGTGGCGGCTGTCGCCTTACCCGGCCTACAGGGCCCTCTACAGGCTCATACCCTGTAGGCCCGCGCAAGCGCAGCGCCGCCGGGCAAGATATCAGGCACGGTACCTGTAATTTCGCCGGGTGGCGGCTGTCGCCTTGCCCGGCCTGCAGGGCCCTCTCACAGGCTCATACCCCGTAGGTCCGCGAAGCGCAGCGCCGCCGGGCAAGATATCAGGCACGGTACCTGTAATTTCGCCGGGTGGCGGCTTTCGCCTTGCCCGACCTGCAGGGCCCTCTCACAGAGCTCAGACCCCGTAGGCCCGCGCAGGCGCAGCGCCGCCGGGCAAGATATCAGGCACGGTACCTGTAATTTCGCCGGGTGGCGGCTGTCGCCTTACCCGGCCTACAGGGCCCTCTCACAGGCTCATCCCCCGTAGGCCCGCGCAAGCGCAGCGCCGCCGGGCAAGATATCAGGCACGGTACCTGTAATTTCGCCGGGTGGCGGCTGTCGCCTTGCCCGGCCTGCAGGGCCCTCTCACAGGCTCATCCCCCGTAGGCCCGCGCAAGCGCAGCGCCGCCGGGCAAGATATCAGGCACGGTACCTGTAATTTCGCCGGGCGGCGGCTGTCGCCTTACCCGGCCTGCAGGGCCCTCTCACAGGCTCATCCCCCGTAGGCCCGCGCAGGCGCAGCGCCGCCGGGCAAGATATCAGGCGCGGTACCTGTAATTTCGCCGGGTGGCGGCTGTCGTCTTACCCGGCCTGCAGGGCCCTCTCACAGGCTCATCCCCCGTAGGCCCGGGCAAGCGCAGCGCCGCCGGGCATGAGAAAATTTACTTCCCGGCTTCCGGATGGGTATCGAACGCCGCCATCACCGCCGCCAGCGCCGCTTCGCTGAAGCCATGCTTAGGATCGTCCACGCCGAGGCCGAAGCGGGTCTGCAGCCCTTCGTACAGCGCGGAGACATCGGCAAAATCGACCTTCTCCACCACGTGGTTATTGTCCCAGTGGGTAAAGTGGAAATTGGTGAGGGTCATTTTGCCGCCGTCAGGCAGATGACGGCACATCAGCAGGTGGTGACGGAAGTGGGACTGCGGCCAGTGCGCCGACCAGAAGTTACCCATCACATAATCAGACGCATACTGGCGGCCTAAATCGAAATGGTACATCGACTGCCAGTGTTCGTGATGGTTGAACTGCAGCGTCCACTCATCCCCTTCATGCACCAGACGATAGCTGCCGTGCGGCGTCTGCTGCGGGATATCGGCCAGCAGCTTGATCGGCGCGGTCAGCGTCTGGCCGCCGAAGCCAACGTCGGCTACCCAGCGCTCGCCCGCCACTTCCACCAGCAATAAACGGTGAGTGCGCGGCGGCATCTGCGGCGGATTGGCCAGCACCACCCGGCCAAGCAGGCTGCGAACGTTAAAGCCTATTTCGCGCAGCGCGCGCTCCAGCAGGCCATTTTGTTCAAAACAATACCCTCCGCGGCGGCCGGCGATCAGCTTCTCTTCCAGCGCCAGGTCGTCAAGATGGATCTCGCGCGGCAGCAGGACGTCGAGGTTTTCAAAGGGGATGGCGCTGTTATGCTGCAGATGCAGTTGGCGCAAGGTATCAATAGAAACATCAGGCTCGCCCGTCCAGCCCAGACGGGAAAAATAGGCGCGTAAAAAGGGACTCATCAGGGTCTCCAGCTGTAGGTGTCCGACATTTATAGCCTATTTTTCCGCGCCGACCCTCTTTTTTGTGCGCTTGCCGTTAACCGCGCGTGCTGCGCTGCATCAGCGCCAGCGCCGTCAGCATCAGGACCAGACCGGTCAACAGCGTCAGGCTGGCCATCGCCATGCCCTGACCAACGGATCCCTGTTCAAACTGGCGCCAGATAAACACCGCCACGGTCTGCGTGCCGGCGGGCGACAGCAGCAGCGAGGTCACCAGCTCCCGGGACGCCACCGCGAACACCATCAGCATCGCCGCCAGCAGCGCCGGAAAGACCAGCGGCAGGACAATCAACCGCAGCGCCCGCAGCGGCGACGCGCCGTGCACCCGGGCGGCGGGCTCAAGGTTCGGGCCCAGCTGGCGCAGCGCGCTGCCGACATAGCGCACCGGCCAGGGCAGCAGCAGGCAGCAATAGGAGAGCAGCAGCATCCACAGCGTGTTGTAGGGCGAGCGCGGCCAGAAGGGCTGATTCCACAGCAGGATCAATCCCACCCCCACCACCACGCCGGGCAGCGCCGCCGGCATCAGCGACAGCGCATCCACCACCCCGCGCCCTTTGATCTTCTGCACCATTACCAGCCAGGCGGCCAGCAGCCCCAGCACGCCGACGATCAGCGCCGAACCTAACGCCAGCGACAGGCTGACGCCGAGGGCCGACAGGGCATCGCCCTGCTGGTCGAACAGCGCCGCGAAGTGACGCAGCGTGACATTCTCCAGGCTCACCCCGCCCGAGAGGGTCCCCATCAGGCTGGTGAGCATCATCGAGACGGCGGGGACCCCGACCGCCATGCCGCCGACGGTCGCCATCACCAGCAGCGCGGGCAGCGTCATCCAGCCCAGCGACGCTCCGCGGTTTTCTCCCGGTTTACCGGTGACGCTGGTGACCTCCTTCTCACCCACCAGCCGCGTTTGCAGCCACCAGGCGAACAACGCCACCGCCATCAGCAGCAGCGACAGCAGCGCAGCGCCGGTGAGATCCACCGGCCAGTCGGCCAGCTTTTTCTCAATGCCCACCGTCAGCATCACTACTCCCGCCCGACTGCCCAGCGCCGCCGGGACGCCAAACTCCTCGATGGCGAGAGTAAACGCCAGCAGCATCCCCGACGCCAGCGCCGGGGAGAGCATCGGCAGCGTCACGTGCCAGAAGGCGCGCCAGGCGCTGGCGCCATGGACACGGGCGACCATCGCCAGCCGTTGCCCGCTCGCCAGCAGGCTGCGGGAGACGGCAAAGTAAACCACCGGAAAAATGTTAAAGGTCATCACCAGCACGATCCCGCTGCGGCTGAACAGCAGATCGTTTAGCTGCCAGCCGGTCAGCTGCTGCAGATAGCCCTGGCTTTGCAGAGCCAGCATCCACGAGAGCGCCGAGATATAGGGCGGCGTCAGAAAGGGGATCAAAAACAGCAGGTCCCACAGCCGGGGCAGCGGCAACGAAAACATACCGCGCAGAATACCGAGCGGCAGGCCGATCATCACGCTGGCCAGCGCCACGCCGCCGGCAATCCACAGCGTACCGCCGAGCATCGACGGCAGCTGGGGGTCGGCCAGCAGCGGCGCGACGCCGCCAAAGGCGTCATGGAGCGAACCGGCGCTAAAATGGGGAAAAATCGCCTGCAGCAGAATAAACAACAGCGGTAACGCGACCAGCAGCGTCAGGGCGGCAAGCGTCACGCCGGAA
This sequence comes from Klebsiella sp. C360, assembly GCF_048822415.1. Classification (NCBI taxonomy): domain Bacteria; kingdom Pseudomonadati; phylum Pseudomonadota; class Gammaproteobacteria; order Enterobacterales; family Enterobacteriaceae; genus Klebsiella; species Klebsiella sp. C360. Next base: position 407,955 of record NZ_JBMEZZ010000003.1, on the reverse strand, counting down.
AGGAATTTTTGTTTCACAGCGGTTCCTGAAACGAAGCGTTCTCCGGCGGCCAGCGCCGGAGAACCGTGTCAATTAGTGGGCATACAGCTGACTGAAGCGGCTGAGGACGGCGCTACGCTCGCTACTCCCCTCGCCGCTGGTGGGCAAGACCTTCAGCGCGTCCAGCAGCGGGCGTTTGGCGGCCACATCGCGGCGAGCGGGCATCAGCCAGGCGTCGGCGACCCGCGCCTGACCTTCCGGCGACAGCACGTAATCGATAAAGGCTTTGGCCTCATCGGCATGCTGGCTGGTTTTGAGGATCATCATCGGGCGCGGGGCGATCACCGTCCCGCTGGCCGGGAAAATCACCTTCAGCGACTCGCCCTGCTGAATATTGCCGTAGGAGACATAATCCACCGCGCCGAACACCGCCGCTTTCGCCCCCTGCATCACCGGCGTCACTGCCTGGGCGTTGGGGCCGCTGACCACCATGCCGTTCTTTTTCAGATCGTCAAACAGCTGCCAGGCCTGGTCGCCCATGCTGTTTTGCAGGCCAATCAACAGATCCAGCGACGCGCCGGAGAGCGACGGGTCGGGCGTGGTCACCTTGTCTTTAAACGCCGGCTGGGTGAGGTCGCGCCACTCTTTCGGCTCCGGAGTGCCGCTTTTGCTGTTCCAGACGATGCCAAGCGCCGAGACCCCCTGGGCGATATAGTCCGCCGATTTCAGATTAGCCGGTACCTTGTCGGCGTTGGCGCTGTGAAAAGGCAGCAACCAGCCCCGGTTGTGCAGATCCTCCGCGGTATCCCATGAAGCGGAGATCAGCACATCCGCCTGCGGGTTGGCCTGCTCGGCCTCCAGACGGGCCATCACTTTGCCGGTGGTGGCCTGGAAAACGGTCACCTTCACCCCGGTCTGTTGTTCAAAACCACTGGCCAGGCTTTTCGCCAGCGAGCCGGGGCCGGCGGTGTAAACGGTCAGCGCATGGGCGCTGGAGAGCATCATGGCGGAGAGAGCCATCGCGAGTACCACTCCTTTCTTAACGGTCATAACGGTGATCATGCAACTTCCCCTGAGGTTGGCGTAACGGCGCGGACAGCGGCCACGCGGCCCGCGGATAAGTGGACGATCCGGTCGGCTAACAGGTCGGCTTCACGGCGGTCGTGGGTGACATACACGGCGGTGGTGCCGAGCTGTCGCAGCAGGCGGCTCATTTCGCCACACAGCGATTCGCGCAGTTCGCTGTCCAGGTTGGAGAGCGGCTCATCAAACAGCAGCACCCGCGGCGCGGCGACGATCGCCCGCGCCAGCGCCACCCGCTGCTGCTGGCCGCCGGAAAGGCCTGAAGGTTTACGTTCCGCAAAGCCGTCGAGGCCCACCCGCGCCAGCGCCTCGCTCACCCGGCGCTCGCGTTCGGCGCGGGCAACGCCGCGCATGCGCAGCGGAAAGGCGACGTTCTGCGCCACGCTCATATGCGGCCAGAGGGCGTAATCCTGGAAAACCATGCCGATATCGCGCTGTTCCGGGGGCAATCCCCATCCTGCGCGGGCGACCAGCCGATCGCCAAAGCGGATTTCACCGCTGGCCGGCACGCTCAGCCCGGCCAGCAGGCGCAGCAAGGTGCTTTTGCCGCAGCCGGACGGGCCCAGCAGCGCCACAATGCTGCCGGGTTCGATATGCAGCGAGAAGTCATCGAGAATGGGGGTCTCTGCGAAGGCGAATGAGACCGCCTGCAGAGTGATAGGGGTCAGCGCGCGCATTGTCGCCCTCCCTTGCGGGAAAGCAACCCCTGCCCGGCGGTCGACATCCGACGGGGCGCGCTGACCTGGGATAACATCAGGGGAGCCAACATATTGTGATCCTCTTTGGGACTTTGTGCTGGCGACTATAGTCAGACGAGATGACGTATTGATTACATTTTCATTGCGGCTTAACGTGTTACCTGCCAACCGACCCATTACTCAAGGAACGCCTATGAGCCGCTTTCGCCACGTGGAACTGCAGTATGCCAGCCGCCTGCTCAACCACGGCCCGACCATTTTGATCACCAGCTACGACGCGGCGTCCGACCGGCGCAACGTCATGGCCGCCGCCTGGTCGATGCCGGTGGAATTCGCCCCGCCGCGGGTGGCTATCGTGGTGGATAAAAGCACCTGGACGCGGGAAATCATCGAGCGCAACGGCACCTTCGGCATCGTGGTTCCCGGCGTGGCCGCCGCCAGCTGGACCTACGCGGTCGGCAGCGTCAGCGGCCGCGATGAAGACAAATTCAATGCTTACGGAATTCCGGTGGTGAGCGGCCCGGAACTGGGACTGCCGCTGATCGAGGAGAAGTGTCTGGCATGGATGGAGTGCCGTCTGCTGCCGGCGACGGCGGCCCAGGAGCAGTACGATACGCTGTTTGGCGAAGTGGTTTCCGCCGCCGCCGATGAGCGCGCGTTTATTACCGGACGCTGGCAGTTCGATGACGATAAGATCAATACCCTGCATCATCTGGGAACCGGCAATTTTGTCGCCAGCGGCCGCCACGTGCGGGCCAATACTCCGGAAGAGTAGCTCTCCTCGCCTCCGGGGCAATCCTTCACCACCCTGCGCGTCTCTCCCGGGGGCGGCGCGCAGCGCCTTGCCCGGGCTACCGGATCGCAGACCGCTGAGGACGCGTAGCCCGGACAGATGCGCAGCATCTCCTCCGGGGAGAGAACTAGCGCTGCAAACGCCGCCGGTCTTCGCTGGGCGTCAGGCCAAAAACCTTTTTATATAAAGTGGTAAAGTGATTACTGTTGGCAAAGCCGCATAGATAGGCCACTTCGGTAATCGTCATATCGGTCTCGCGTAATTTTACGCGCGCCGAAACTAATCGCAGACGCTTTAAATAATTATCCGGCGTCAATCCCGTCGCCTCTTTAATATGGCGAAATGCGGTCCGCGTAGTGAGATGGAATTTCTCCGCCAGCTGCTGCCAGTTATGCTCTTCAAAACAGTGCTCCTGTAACCAGGTCAGCAATTTATGCAGCTTATATTTGGTGGTGCTATATTCGGCTTCGGTTTCGGCATGAAGAATCGTCGTCACCAGCTGGAAAAACGCGGCTTCGCGCAGAGCAATATTTTGCTCCTGCCGCAGCTCGGCAGAAAATATCTTATCCACCAGTTCCTTGCAGATATGGCGGGTGTCCGGCGCCAGCCAACCGTAGCAGGACGCATTCTGCGCAGAGAAAGTCTGTAATAAGGTATCGAGAGGCTGTAAATAATGAAAGCCTACCAACGGATTAATCAGCACATTAATTAACTTAAGCGTCCCCAGCTCATCATAATAATGAACGTCGCCAGGCTGAACGTAAAAAACGTCGCCCTGTTGAATATATAGTGGCCTGCCATTAATAACGTGTAAACCGTGCCCTTCCTCAACGATCACCAGCTCAGCAAATTCATGACTATGTTCATGGCTATTATCTTCCGGATCGCTGGCATACATGCCCAGCTTATCCTGCGGATGGGTGAAATAATACTCAACGGTCAACATCATCATCTGTAAAGTCCAAAACGGCTTACGGCGCAGAGGCAAGATAATGCATTTTCCCGACCGCCACGAGCAAGATGTTTGGAATTGTGATCGGCAACTCGCCCATCTCATTATCAGTGCCAATCTGGCAAATGCATTGGCATTGCCAGAGTGGTTGCCCCCGTGGCCGGCATCTTATGCTGCGGACAAATAAATACAGAGGACGCAGTATGTCACAGGCAATTCAGCATAATTCTCAGGTCTCGATGACCCGCCACCCGGATTTTCTACGCACCGCCGAGACGCTCCGGCCCACGCTAAGTCGGCAGGCGTACCCGCCGATCGCCGTGGTGGAAGCCCACGCCGACGCCACGGCGCTGTTTGGCTGGCGCGCTGAGCCGGTAAGTTCCCTGGCCGCGTTTTATCAGCGCGAGCTGAGCAGCGGCGATAGCGTCATTATTGATTTTGGCAGCCACTTTGTTGGCTACCTGCATTTTCTCTGTCAGAGCGTCGGGAGCCCGCCGGACGCTCCGGCCCATCTGCAGTTCACCTTCGGCGAAACGCTGAGCGAAGTGTGTGAGCCGTTCAGCGATTACCAGGGCTGGCTAAGCAGCAGCTGGCTGCAGCAGCAGGATCTGTGGCTTGATGTTCTGCCGGCCGACGTTGATCTGCCGCGCCGCTACTGCTTCCGCTATCTGAAGGTGGAGGTCAAAGCCGTGTCGCGCAAGTTTCGTCTGCAGTTCAACCAGATTGAGGTGAATGCCGTTACCTCCGCCAGCGGCGCATGCCCGGCAGCGACAACCGCCGACCCGCAGCTCAAGGCCATCGACAGCGTTGCCGTTCTGACCCTGCAAAACTGCATGCAGGAGGTGTTTGAGGATGGCCCCAAACGCGACCGCCGCCTGTGGCTCGGCGATTTACGTTTGCAGGCGCTGGTGAACGATGTGACCTTCACCCGTCACGATTTAGTACGCCGCTGCCTGTACCTTTTCGCCGGGCATACTCGTGAGGACGGTATGGTATCGGCCAACGTGTTCGTGCAGCCGGATATCATTGCTGACGATACCTTTCTTTTTGATTATTCTCTGTTTTTTGTTGACGTTCTCTACAACTATCTGCAAAGCGCGGAGGATATTGCTACGGCCCGCGAGCTGTGGCCCACGGCCCGTCGTCAGATTGAACTGGCGCTGAAACGCTGCGACGCCTCCGGGGTTGTGCGCGATAGCGACGACTGGTGGGTGTTTATCGACTGGCAGGCTTCGCTGAATAAACAGGCTGCAGCGCAGGGCGTGCTGATTTACTGCCTGCAGCGCGCCGTCTGGCTGGCGGAGCGTTTCGAACCTGAGCTGGCCGTCCGCTATCGCCAGCGTTTACAGCAGCTTAAAGCTGCGGCCCTCGATGTCTTATGGGACGAGCAGCAAGGCTTCTACATCAGCGGCGAGCAGCGGCAGGTCTCATGGGCATCGCAAATCTGGCTGGTACTGGCGGAAGTCGGTACTCCCCAGCAGCGCCGGGAGATCATGCATAATCTGGAGCAAAATCCCCCCGCGATCGCCATGAACACGCCATACCTGCGTCACCACTATATTGCCGCTCTTCTGCAGTGCGGGCTGCGCGACGACGCTATTGCGCAGATCAAAGCCTACTGGGGAGCAATGGTCGACTACGGCGCCGATACCTTCTGGGAAATCTTCGACCCGGCGCATCCTGATTTTTCCCCTTATGGCAGCAAGCTGATAAACAGTTATTGCCATGCGTGGAGCTGCACCCCGGCCTGGTTTATTCGCCAGTACGGACTTTAACAACAACGATAAGCGAGTTTACTTTTATGGCAGAAACAACCTTTACCCTTTGGCGGCAGCGCCTTGGCTATGGCATCGCCGACCTCTCCTGCAACCTTGTGTGGCAGATGATCTCTCTTTATCTGATGTTCTTTTACACCGACGTGATGGGCCTGCCCGCTTATTACGTAGGCCTGATGTTCCTCGTGACGCGCCTGGTGGACGGCGTTGCCGACGTGCTAATGGGGCTGGTTATCGACAATACCGCCACCCGCTGGGGGCGCTGCCGTCCGTATCTGCTGACTGGCGCGATCCCCTTCGGACTGCTGTGTATTCTGGCCTTCTACGTGCCTGATTTTGGCACCACCGGTAAGCTGATCTACGCTTTTGTCACCTATCTGTGCCTGTCGTTTCTCTATACCCTCGTTAATATTCCATTCTGCGCCATGCTGCCGTTTCTGACGAACGACTCGCGGGAGCGCACGACGCTGTCGGCGGTACGTATTCTGCTCGGCTCGCTCGGCGCGACTATTGTCGCGGTCGCCACGCTGCCGCTGGTTGGCGCGCTGGGGAAAGGCAATCAGGAGCACGGCTTCTTCTATACGGCGGTGGTTTTCGGCGTTATTGCCACCTTTTTTCTGCTGGTGAGCTTCCGGAACGTTAAGGAAAATATCAGCATTACTCAGGAGCGCATGACCTTAAAACGCGCCTGGGTCAGCCTGCGCGCCAACCAACCATGGTTCGTCTTCGCCATCAATATTTTCCTGATGTGGGGCGCGTTTTTCTTCCAGACCGGGGCGCTGGTCTACTTCTTCCATTATTACGTCGGTAATAACGATCTCACGGCGATCGTCGCCGGGATCTCCACCTTCGTTCCTCTGCTGGGTACCCTCACCGTTCCGCTGCTCGCCAGCCGGATGAAAAAGCGCCACGTCTATCTGGTCGCCAGCGCGATCAACCTGGTCGGCATGGGCATGATGATGGCGGCAGGCGTTAACAGCTGGGGTCTGGTTGCCGGAGCGGTCGTACTCTCGCTTGGCGCCGGACAGCGCACGGCAATTTACTTCTCTATGCAAGCCGATCCGGTGGATTACGGAGTATGGAAAACCGGCATCAATACCGCCGGCATTTTAACCTCCATCAACGGCTTTCTTGGCAAGGTGGCGATGGCGGGCGCGGGAGCCATTACCGGGGTCCTGCTCTCATCCGGCGGTTATATCGCTAATCAGACGCAAAGCGACGGCGCGATGCTGGCGATAAAAGCCTGCTACCTCTATATCCCGGCGCTGCTGATTGTCGCCTCAATGCTGTGGATGGGTCGCTTCTACCGACTCGACGACCAGTACGAGCAGATCCGCGCCGACCTTGACGCTGGACGCCGTGCGCCGTCGAACCCATCGCCCGTTGCTGGAGAAAACCACGCCCTGTAAGGCGCAGCACCCCCTACATACCTCTGAAAAAAATAAGGATTGATATGCGTATCTCTTTGATTAGCGCAGCGGTTTGCTGCGCCCTTTTTTCGGCTTACGACGCGAGTGCGGCCCCGCTCACCGTCGAACAACGGCTGGCGCAGCTGGAGGCCCGGCTTAATCATGCGGAGCAGGAGGCCGGAGAGGCCAAACGTCGGGCGCAGCAGGCGGAGCTGCGCACCAGCGCCGCGGAACAACGCGCGGCGGCAGCGGAAAAGCAGGTGCAGACCCTCAGTCAGCGCACCGCAGCGACCGAGCAAAAGCAGCAGGCTGCCGACAAACAGCTGGCGAAAAGCAGCCTCAGCGATGGCTTCGAGTTCAACGCCTACGCGCGCTCCGGGATGCTGGTTGACAGTCATGGTAAAGGCGCGCGCGGCGGGCCGGGAATCTCCCCGGCCAGTTCGCTCAACGGCGATGCCCACGTTGGCCGTCTCGGCAACGAGAAAGATAACTACGTGGAGCTCAGCTTCGGCAAAAAAATGACCTTCAGCGACGGGTCATGGGCGCACTTTAAAACCATGCTTGCCGACGGGGCAACCAACCCGGATCCATGGGTACAGGATAACGACAGCCACCACCTGAACGTGCGTCAGCTGTACGTCGAGATGGGCAATTTCGCCGATTTTTCCGGGCCGTTCAGGAGCGCGTCCATCTGGGCGGGCAAGCGTTTCGACCGCGATAATTTCGATATCCACTTTACCGATAGCGATATTATGTTCCTCGGCGGTACCGGCGGCGGGATCAATGACGTGAAGTGGGGGGATACGCTGCGCGGCGATTACTCGGTCTATGCGCGTAACTTCGGCGATCTGGGTAGCGATAATTACCAGGATAACGATATACAGAACCTGATGTTCACCGCCAACCACTTCTGGAACAACTGGCAGCTGATGACCACGGCGATGACCGCCCAGGGCAATGATGATCTGAAAGATAATACCTCGACCACCGGCAGTTACGCTCTGCGCAGCGATAATACGGCGAAAAACGGCTACTACGCGATGCTGGCATATCACGACAAACAGCAATTCTATGGCCTCGCGCCGGGCATATCGGAGAGCGCCCTGCAGTACGGCGGCGGGCTGGGCGCCGAGGCGCGCCAGCCCGGTAGCGATGGCGATCTTACCGAGAACGCAAAGTCCCTGCGTTTTGCGTCCTACGGCATTTTGCCGTTGGGAAAAAACTGGCAGCTTGCACCATCGGTTATCGCCCAGCATAGCGAAGATCGCTACCGCGATGGCGACCGCTACGATTGGGCAACCTTTAACCTGCGAGTTTCCCAGAGCATCACCCGCAACTTCGCCCTGCTATACGAAGCGTCCTGGCAATATATGGACCTGAATCCCAACGGCCGAACCTATCGCTATAATGACAACGTGTATCAATACCAGGCGGTGAGCGGCGATTTTTACAAGCTGACCTTCGCCCCGACGTTCAAAGTGGGCGATGTGTTGGATATCAAAGCGAGGCCGGAGCTCCGCTTCTTTGTCACGTGGATGAACTGGGATAAAGACCTGGATCGCTATGCGATCAACGATGATTTCGGCAGTAAAGGCTTTACCGCCGGAGGAAACTGGAACTTTGGCGTGCAGACGGAGATTTGGTTTTAATAAAGTAGCCCGTCCGGGGCAAACGCCTGGACGGGTTGATTTAAATACACGCTGTTACTTAACGCCAACGGCCGCGGCAAAGTCCTGCTGTTTTAAACCTGTGGCTTCACGTATCGCTTTCACGTCAATTTCGCTGAAGGTATGAACGTGCTGCTCCTTCGGCATTTGTTGACCTTTCTCGATCCTGACCATTTCTTCTGCACTCGCCAGCAGATCGGCAAACAATTCGTCTTTCATACCCACCTCGGTTGGCTCTCTGGCGCTTAGGATAGATGAACATGCTGTTTCTCTCAGTGCGTCGCCGGAGAAGCCCCTCCCCGGGGGCGGCGCAAAGCGCCTTGCCCGGGCTACGGAACTGCAGACCGCTGAGAACGCGTAGCCCGGACAGATGCGCAGCATCGCCTCCGGGTGTCGGGTTACATGCTATAACCCGGCTTCTTAATCAACTGCGCCATCTGCGGGGCGATCTCACTGTCCCACACCGCCTGCCATGCGTCCGGCTCAACCTGAGTGAGCGCGACGCTGACCGCGCCCTCTTTACTGTTCAGATGGCGGATCAGCACCTCGGTAATGTCGGCGGCCAGCGCGGTTTTTTGTTCGTCAGTCAGTTCACGGGGAAAGCATTTAATATCAACATGCGGCATAGCAAAGACTCCTTGTGGTGAAGGCCATAACGCTACCACAGAATGGCGGTTGCGGTTGGCATCGCGTGCGTTAAATCAGCTTGTTACGTCGCAGCGCCGCGGCCAGCTCCGGTCGCTGATAGACCGCCAGGGCGACGGCGGCAAATTTGGGCGAATGGGCGTTAAACCACGCCTGCCTGGGCCCCCAGCTATACATCGCCGCGATATAGCAGTCCAGGAGGGTAACCGACGCGCCCAGCGCCCAGGGCCCGGCGACCAGCTGCTGTTCGAACCAGAGATAGAGGTTATTCCGGTACTGGCGACAATTTTCCACCAGCTGCTCCGCCGCGGCGGGCGCCCAGCGTTCCGGGTAGTCGGCATAGGTAAAGGTGGGATAGACATTCGCCACCAGCCAGATCAGCAGACGCTGAAACTGCTGACGCTGCGGCGTCCCCGGCGCGGGGGCCAGATCGGGGCGCTGGTCGAGGATCATCAGCGCGATGGCGGCGGTTTCGGTCATGATGCTGCCGTCGGCCAGCCTGAGGGTGGGCACCTGGCACAGAGGGTTAATCTGCCGCAGGCGCTCGCGCGCCGGGCCGGGCTGGTCAAAGCCCTCGACGTCAACCACCTCGTAGGGAATATCGGCCAGGGAGAGCATCAGCTCGCTAATCGTCGAGCCCCATCCCGGCACGCCATATACGGTAATCATGGTCTGCCTCCAGGGTAAAGCCTAAGTGTAGGCAGAAAATTGCCGCTCACCCACCCGGCATACCCTGGCCCTGGCGGTTAGTAGGTGATCCCCGGCGGGTTGACTACCGACTGCGCCACCGCTTCGCCCTGCTCTCCCCAGCGCGCCAGCACCTGTTGATATTCACCGCGGGCGATCGCCCCGTCGAGGGCGGCCTGCAGGGCAAAGACCAGACCGTTGCCTTTTTTAGTGGTCGTCGCCACCCACGCTTTTTTCGGCCCCAGGCCTACCACCCGGGTCTGGCCGTTAAGGGCCGCTTTATAGGCGGCCACCGACTGCGGGCCGAAAAAAATATCCGCCCGCCCGGACTGGATATAGAGGTTGCCGGAGGCATCATCGGTCAGGTAGACCGGCTGGGCCGGCGGCCGCCCGGCGGCCCGGTTGTCCTCATTCCAGCCCAGCAGGATCCGCTCCTGATTGGTGCCGGACCCAACGATCACTTTGCGCCCGGCAAGGTCCGCGGGTCCATGCACCGCGGCGATGTCGCTGGTGGATTTCACCGAGAAGGCCAGAGAGTCCACCCGATAGGTGGCGAAATCGAACTTCTCTTTGCGCTTCTCGGTTACCGCGATATTAATCAGCGCCACGTCATAGCGACCGGCGGCGATGCCCAGCGGCCAGTCCTCCCACACGGTGGGCACCAGCCTGAGCTTCAGGCCAAGGCTCCCGGCCAGCAGGCGGGCTATATCCGGGTCGCTGCCGATCCGCGTGCGGTTGTCGCTGGCCAGCAGCGCCAGCGGTGGCGAATTGAGCGCTGAGATTGCCACCGTCAGCGTCCCCGGCTCAACGAAACGGTAGCCCGGCGGAATTTTCGCTATCGCCTGCGGGTCGCGGGTGACCGGCAATGGCTGCTCATTGGCGCGCAGATCCAGCGCCGCGTGAGCGTCCAGCGCCAGGGCGCTGAATACAAGGGTCGCTATCGCTCTGTTCATGACGGCAGCACCCTGGATAAAAACTGCCGGGTACGCGGATGCTGCGGATGGTTGAGCACCTCGTCGCTGCCGCCCTGCTCGACGATCCTGCCGTCGACCATAAACACCACCTGGTCGGCCACCTCGCGGGCAAAGCCAACCTCGTGGGTGACCACCACCAGCGTGGTGCCAGAGCGCGCCAGCTTCTTGATCACATCCAGCACCTCGCCCACCAGCTCCGGATCCAGCGCCGAGGTGGGCTCATCAAACAGGATAACCCGCGGGTCCAGCGCCAGCGCCCGGGCTATGGCGATACGCTGCTGCTGGCCGCCGGAGAGATGCCGCGACCAGGCGTCGGCTTTATTGCGCAGTCCGACGACGTCCAGCAGCTCCCAGGCACGGGCAATGGCTTCTTTGCGCGTGACCTGCCTGTGGGCGATCGGCGCCTCTATCAGGTTTTCCAGCACCGTCAGGTGTGGAAACAGGTTAAAGTTCTGGAACACGTAGCCGACGTTGATCCGCTGGCGGAGGATCTCCTTCTCTTTCATCTCATACAGCTTGTCGCCTTTGCGGCGATAGCCAATGTAGTCGCCATCAATCTGAATAAACCCCTCATCGACGCGCTCAAGGTGATTAATGGTGCGCAGCAGCGTGGACTTGCCCGAACCGGAAGGGCCGAGGATCACCGTCACCGTGCCCGGAGGGATCTCCAGCGACACATCGTCCAGCGCCTTGTGGCGGCCATAGTATTTGCTGACCCCGGTGATAGAGATATGGCCATTACGAGAGCTGGGCATGGACGGCCTCCTGGGGCTGTGGTTGACGTGCGGGTTGATTCAGACGGCTGCTGCGGGCGCTGTTCACCGCCGAGCGGCGCTCACTGCGCGCCAGGCCACGTTCCACCAGGTACTGAATGGCGGAGAGGACGCTGGTGATCACCAGATACCAGGCGGCGCCGACCATCAACAGCGGGATCACCTCCTGGGTACGGTTGTAGATCATCTGGATGGTGTAGAACAGCTCCGGCATCGCCAGGACGTACACCATCGCCGTTCCTTTCGCCAGACTGATGATCTCATTGAAGCCGGATGGCAGGATGGTGCGCAGCGCCTGCGGCAGAATAATGCGCAGCGTGCGTCGCCAGGCGGGTAGCCCCAGCGCGGCGGCGGCTTCATACTGCCCGTGGTCAACGCCGAGGAAGCCGCCGCGAATAATCTCCGCGGTATAGGCGCTCTGCACCAGGGTCAGGCCCACCACCGCCGTGGAGAATTGCCCCAGCACGTTTATCGTCTGGTAGCTGGCCCAGGTGACGCCGGTAAACGGGATCCCCAGCGACAGGGTGTCGTAGAGATAGGAGAAGTTGTAGAGAATGATCAGCACGACAATCAGCGGCAGCGAGCGAAACAGCCAGATATAGCCCCAGGCGAGGCTGCTGAGCAGCCACGATGAGGACAAGCGGGCCAGCGCCAGCAGGCCGCCGAAGATCACGCTCAGCACCGTGCCAAGCAGGGTCAGAAGCAGGGTTTGCCCCAGCCCTTCGAGGATCACCGGGTCGAAGAACCAGCGGGCGAAGACGCCCCACTCCCAGCGCGGGTTAAAGGCCACCGACTGGATCACTACCGCCAGCACCAGCAGGGCAACCAGGGCCCCGACTACCCGCAGCGGATAGCGCGCCGGCACCACTTTGATCGTTTCAGATGAATGCATCATGCCTCCTCAGGCGCTGTGGCTGAAGGCGCTCACCGCCAGCGCTTTAGTGAACCGCAGTCGGCCATCGTAGGGCGGCTGACTGTACTCTTCGGGGTCTCGCGCGAGGTCGAACTGCGCCTCATACCCCTGGCTTAGATAGAGCTTGACCGCCTCCGGCTGACGAAAGCCAGTGGTCAGGTAGATATGGCTGTACCCGGCCAGCACCGCCCGCCGCTCCAGCTCCTGAACCACTTTCGCCGCCAGCCCCTGCTGGCGCAGACGGCGGTGCGTCCAGATACGTTTGATCTCTGCGGTGTGGCGATCCTTCGGCTTATAAGCGCCGGTGGCGATAATTTCGCCCTCACGCTCAAGGACGATAAACAGCCCCTGCGGCGGCAAATACCACTCGCTCAACTCCACTTCCGCATCGCGGGAAAAATAGTCACCGTAGCGGGCGGCGTATTCGGCAAACAGCCCGCTAATAATCGGCTGCAGCTCCGGTGCGTCCGGAGAAATATCGCGGAATGCTTCGCTCATCGCGCCTCCTGTCAGTCGCCCAGTCCGGGCGGGTTGATCTCCGATTGCGGAATGCTTTCCACTCCCTCTCCCCAGCGGTTAAGCACGTTGGCATAGTCCCCGCTGGCGATAGCGCCGTTCAGCGCCGCCTGGACGGCATTCACCAGCCCGCTGTCTTTTTTCAGCGTCACCGCGATATGCGCCGCTTTCGGCCAGCCGCCGTCAACGCTGCCCACCAGTTTGGTTTTGCCGGTCAGCGCCGCCTTCCACGCGCCAATCACATTGGGGCCGAAAAAGGCATCGGCTCGTCCGGTCTGCAGCGCCAGAGTCTGGGCGGCATCATCCTTGGTGTAGACCGGGGTAAACGGCTTCAGCCCTTTTTTGACGTTCTCCGCGTTCCACGCCAGCAGGATCGCCTCCTGGTTGGTACCGGAGCCGACGATAATCTTCAGCCCGGCGATGTCTTCCGCCTTGTCAATCTTGCTCAGCGGACTGCTGCTTTTGACGTAGAAGCCCAGCGAGTCTTTGCGGTAGGTGGCGAAATCGAACTTCTCTTTCCGCGCTTTGGTGACGGTAATATTGCTGATCGCGGCATCATATTTGCCGGAGGTGACCCCTAGCGGCCAGTCTTCCCAGGAGGTGGGAACCACGTTCACCTCCAGCCCGAGACTCTCTGCCACCAGCCGGGCGATATCCGCCTCGCTGCCGAGCAGGGTTTTGTTGTCATCGGCGAAGACCGTCAGCGGCGGTGAGTTCAGGGCCGCCACCGCGACGGTAAATTTCCCCGGCACCGCCAGATGCAGATCTTTCGGCAACAGGGCAATGGCCTGCGGGTTTTTCGCTGTGTGAATGGGCGTTTTGTTGGCCTCAAGGCTTACCCCGGTGCCATTGATCTTGACGTCCTGTGCCCACGACGAGGCGCTAAATGCCAACGCGACGGCCAGCAAGAGTGTTGTTTTCTGCATAGCGTGATTCTCTTTTCTTATTTTTGGAATTGATTAGCGGGTAGCGCCAGGCCCAGACTTTCCCGCAGGGTGGCGCCCGGATAGTCGCGACGGAACAGGCCGCGCGCCTGTAACAGAGGCACCACCTCATCCACAAAGCGCGGAAAGGTTTCCGGCGTGCCGCCCTGAATAATGAAGCCGTCCGCCGCGCGCTGTTCGAACCACAGTTGCAGCCCGTCGGCGACATCGCTGGCGGTGCCGGTAAAGCGCGGACGCGGGCTCGCTGTCTCCAGGGCCACCTGGCGCAGGGTTAATCCGCGCTCGCGGGCGTGACGTTTAATCTCGTCGGTGGTACTGCGAAAGCTGTTTTGCCCGAGGTCGCCAATATCCGGGAACGGTTCATCGAGCGGATACTGCGAAAAATCATGGTGTTCGAAATACCGCCCCAGATAGTTCAGCGCATCCTCGATGGAGACCAGCGCCGCGGTGGTCTGGTACTGACGCTCCGCGTCTTCGGCGTCATCGCCGACAATGACGCTGACGCCCTGGAAAATATGCAGGTGATCCGGGGTGCGCTGCCAGGCCGCCAGCTGGCTTTTCACGTCCTGATAAAATGCCTGCGCCTCGGCCAGCGATTCCTGATGGGTAAAAATGGCATCGGCGTGGCGTGCGGCTAATTTTTTGCCGTCGTCCGACGCGCCAGCCTGGAAAATAATCGGTCGTCCCTGCGGCGTGCGGGCAATATTCAGCGGTCCGGCCACTTTAAAGAAATCGCCGTGATGATCGAGCGTATGCAGCTTATTTTTGTCAAAGAACTGACCGGTCGCTTTATTGCGCACAAAGGCATCCTCTTCCCACGAATCCCACAAGCCTTTCACCACCTGCAGATATTCATCGGCAATGCGATAGCGCAGCGCATGATCCGGATGCTGGGCCCGGGAGAAGTTTTTCGCTGATCCTTCCAGCGGCGAAGTGACCACGTTCCAGCCCGCCCGCCCCTGGCTTAAATGGTCGAGGCTGGCGAACTGGCGGGCGGTGGTAAACGGCTCGCTGTACGAAGTGGATAAGGTCCCCACCAGCCCCAGCCGCCGGGTGACCGCGGCCAGCGCGGAAAGCACCGTTAAAGGTTCGAAGCGATTTAAAAAATGAGGAATCGATTTTTCATTAATATATAAACCGTCGGCGACAAAAATAAAATCCAGTTTTCCCGCTTCCGCTTTTAACGCCGTCTCTGTAACAAAATCAAAATTAATACTGGCGTCCGCTTGCGCCGCCGGATGACGCCAGGCGGACATATTTCCCGATGCGCCATGTAATATCGTCCCCAGACGCAATTGTCGATTTTCAGACATAGCTACCCCTTCCCCTGTCATCCATTAAATGTGTTGTAATGCCTGCTCCGCCAGACGGGCGAAATAGTGCGCTGCGGGTGCAATAAGCCGTTCGTCCGGATTAAATGCCGGATGGTGCAGACCATATTCGCTGGCGCTGCCGATACTGACGAACGCCCCGGGAATATGCTGAAGATAGACCGCAAAATCTTCACCACCGAGATGCAGATCGGCGTGGTGGGTGCGGTACCCGGCCTGGGCCGCTACCTCGCTGGCGAAGTCGGCCCAGCGGGCGTCATTGACCAGCGCCGTCGGGCCGGCATACCAGAAGACGTCAATCTGCGCGCCAAAGGCGCTGGCGAAACCGGCCGCAATCTCGCTGACCCGGGCCTTGACCCGCTGCTGCACTTCACTGCTGTGGGTGCGCAACGTCCCCTCCAGCTCGACGCTCTCCGGCAGCACGTTCCAGGTATTGCCTCCCTGGATCCGCGTCACGCTGAGCACCACCGAGTCGAGGGTGTTCACTTCCCGGCTGGCCACGCTCTGCAGCACCGTCACCAGCTGGCTGGCCAGCAGGATCGCATCCTTGCCTTCATGGGGGCGGGCGGCATGCGCCCCCTTCCCGGTCACTTTGAAGACGAAGCGGTCGACGTTGGCGTAGAACGCGCCGCCACGGGTGGCAAATTCACCCACCGCCAGGCCGGGCTCATTGTGCATGCCAAAGATCGCCGACACCTCCTCCAGCGCCCCGGCGCGGATCAGGGTTTTCGCCCCGCCGAAATTTTCTTCCGCCGGCTGGAACAGGATCCGCACCCGCCCCGGGAGTTCCGCTTCCCGATCCTTCAGCAGCAGCGCCGCTCCCAGCATTACGCTGGTGTGAATATCGTGCCCGCAGGCATGCATCACCCCTTGATTCTGCGAGCGGTAAGGCAGACCGGTCGCCTCCTCGATGGGCAACGCGTCGATATCCGCCCGCAGGGCTATCACCTTGTCGCCGCTGCCGACTTCGGCCACCAGCCCGGTTTTCAGATCGTAGGGCAGCAGGGTCAACCCGCCGCTTTGCAGCCAGTCGCGGATCCGCGCAGTGGTGGCCACCTCCTGCAGGGAGAGCTCCGGGTTCTGGTGCAGCTCGCGTCGCCAGCTAATCAGTTGTTGTTCAAAGGACATTCAGCACCGCCTTGCCGTAGTGAGCCTGCGCCAGCAGGCGCAGGGAGCGCAGGCGCGCAGGCCCGTCGCTAATGGGGGTATCAATGATGAGTTCATCCAGCTGATCTTCCGCCTGCAGCGCGTCCAGCCGGGCTTTCACCTCTTCGGGGGTACCCGATATCAGCGAAGATTCGCGGCGGGCGATACGGGTGGGACGGCTACCGGCCTGGCGGGCAAAGGCAACGGCCTGCGCCTCACTGCCGACGGTCACCCGCTGGCCGTTCTCCAGCTCAACGCCCCACGCCTCCACCTGCTGCGCCAGCGCGGCGGCGGTAGCGGGATCGTCGGCGACCACCACCTGCACGGCGACAATCGCCTCGCGCGGGCTCAGCTCGCGCCAGCGGTTGAGCACCGTGCGGCGCAGCGCGCTGTCGCCATTGAGATGGGCGGCAAAGACAAAGTTCCAGTCAAGGCGGGCCGCCAGTTCAGCACTCTCCAGGCTGGCGCCGAGCAGAAAACCGTCTGCCCGGCGCGGCGGGATCGGCGTGGCGCGCAGGCTCTCTTCCCCTCCGGGCTCAGTCAGCGACAGCCAGTTATCCAGCTGCGCCAGCTGGTCGGCAAAGGCGCCTTTCTCCTCCTGATGCAGGCCCTGCTGCAGGGCGCGGGTGGAGAGCGGCAGGCCGCCAGGCGCCTTGCCGACCCCGAGATCGATGCGGCCCGGCGCGAGGGCGGCCAGCAGGTTGAAGTTTTCCGCGACCTTATAGGGGCTATAGTGCTGGAGCATGACGCCGCCGGACCCGAGGCGGATCCGCCGGGTGTGGCCCAGCAGCCAGGCGATAACCAGCTCCGGCGAGGGGCTCGCCAGCTGATCGGTATTATGGTGTTCGGCGACCCAGAAGCGGTGATAGCCCCAGGCTTCGGCGTGTTGCGCCAGCGTTAATGTACGCGCCAGCGCCTGCGCGGCGGTTTCCCCGGCGGCAAGCGGACTTTTATCCAGGATACTGATTCGATAAGACATTTCGCAGGCTCATATGAAAGTACGTGCCTGCATTATTAAAATCTCTGCTAACTATTGAGAAACAATTAATTCACATGTGTACTGCTGAAAATTAGATATGCCCGCCTGACCGCTGCGCTTCCAGCTCGCGGAGCAGCGCCTCGGCCTGCCGCGGACTGCGCAGCCGGACGAAGCGAATATGACGATATTGCGGATCCTGCATATCGGCCAGATAGCGTCGGCGATTCTGCCGCCAGGTTTTCAGCGTCCAGAGGATGATGGATTCCCGGCTGCAGAACGAACGGCGGAAACTCTCGCGGTTGCCGGTGCCCGGCCACAGCTCCTGACGGCGCCACGCCCGGCTCGCGGCCCGCCACACCGCCTGGCGCAGCGTGCGCCAGAGGCCATAATCCAGCCAGATCACCAGATCCACCTCGCGCCATTTGACCCCGCGGCTGCGATTGTAGTTGCCATCCAATACCCAGCCCGGGGTGGCCGTCGCGGCGGCAATGGCGGCGAAAAACGCCTCATCCGGCGCGCCCTGCCAGTTCGGCCGCCAGTACAGGCGATCCAGTTCGATGCACGGCAGCCCCAGCCTGTGCGCCAGGCGACGAGCCAGGGTGGATTTGCCTGAGCCGCTGGTGCCGACCACGTTGATGTTCATCTCTGTTTCTCTCTGGTAGCCATTCCCGTTGTTCGCCGCCTTTGCCCGGATGGGAAAAGGCAGTATGTACAGCCGCTTACGAAAGCAAGCGAAAGGCAAAAAATTTCCGGCTGATCGCCCCACCTGTCATCCCGCGCCAGTGGAGATAGCGCCGCCGCCGACAAAGCAGTCTTTATCCAGCGTCAGGCTGGCGATCTTATGCACCGGGCCTCGCATACAGACCTGAAAATCCGCGCCGAAGGTGATGCGCAGCTGGCCGCCTGGCATGTTGACCTCCACCCGATCGTCCACCTTCCCTAACCGGCGCATGGCGCTGGCCGCCGCGCAGCTGCTGCTCCCGGAGGCCATCGTAAACCCGGCGCCCCGCTCCCAGATACCAATCTTCAGCGTATGGCGATCGACAACTTCCACGAACTGCACATTGCAGCGTTTGGGGAACAAGGGATGATGTTCAATTTGCGGCCCTAAGCGATGAACCTGTTCCAGGTCGAGCTTATCCACGAGAACAACGCAGTGGGGATTGCCCATAGATACCAGTACGACGGACAGGGTTTCATCCGCCAGCGGCAAGGGATAATTCACCGCCTCGGGCAAATTCACCAGGGCGGGTAACGCCGCCGGATTGAAATTCGCCCGCCCCATGTCGACGCTAATCTGATGAAAATCACGCTCCACGGTGCAATAGACGTCTCCGCCCGCCGTGTGCACTAAAAAGGGCTCATGCCCGACACGACCGATATCAAACAGATAGCGCGCATAGATCCGTAGCCCATTCCCGCTTTTCTCCGCCTCGGAGCCGTCCGGATTGATAATACGCAGCGTGGGGTGGGTTCGATCGCCGCTGTCGATCAGGAGACCATCAGAACCGACGCCATAGTGGCGATGGCACAGAATTCGAATATGCTCGTTGCTCAGCTGGTCGGCAACGGCGCGATGGCATACCAGGTAATCATTACCCAGTCCGTGATATTTATGAAAGTGCAAGGGGGTCATTGTGTAGGTCGCCTGGCGCTACGGGTATGTTTTTCCATCTTACAATACCTGCCCCGGCAGAATGAATTAAACAATAAGGGGTAACCGCTCTGTTCATTCTGCTCCCCTGCAGGCATCACGCTTCCTCCGCCTGCGCGGCGCCGTGACCGACGCGGAAGCCATTTATGCTGGAATAACCGGATATTAACATCAAAACCACTGATGATAATGGCTAAAAAATGGTCGTGGATGACCGGTTAAACGCCGGGCTGCGACCCGGCGAGCAGGTGGCCATCGCCCGTGGATAACGGATGCAAAAGCAGCGAACTGCGCCTCCGCCGTCCCCTGACAACCTCGCGCTTACCCCAGTCGACGCCAGCATACCAGCGCTTTCATTCTGTTGCGGGAAACTCTGCGACGCTGATCTCATTGATAAATCTGTCAAATGCTATCGGTAAATGTTTTAGGTGCGTAACTATTAGGTTACGTGTAGGATTCAGCGCCATGTCTGAGCTTATCTCCTACGTCAGAATGATGAGAAAGCCAGCATAATGTGCCAGCCGTCCTCCACGCCGGCTGCAAACATGGGCATTGACAGGAAACTGATACATCAATGAATACGAAACACGACACTGCAGCGGAGCACCATGCTGCAAAACGCCACTGGCTCAACTCACATGAAGCGGGTTATCACAAAGCGATGGGCAACCGTCAGGTACAGATGATCGCCATCGGCGGCGCCATCGGTACCGGTTTGTTCCTCGGCGCCGGGGCACGTTTACAAATGGCAGGGCCAGCGCTCGCACTGGTCTATCTGGTCTGCGGCATCTTCTCTTTCTTTATTCTTCGCGCCCTCGGCGAACTGGTTCTCCACCGCCCCTCAAGCGGCAGCTTCGTCTCCTATGCCAGGGAATTCCTCGGCGAAAAGGCCGCCTACGTGGCCGGCTGGATGTACTTCGTTAACTGGGCAATGACCGGGATCGTCGATATCACCGCCGTGGCGCTGTATATGCACTACTGGGGCGCGTTTGGCGATGTGCCGCAGTGGGTCTTCGCCCTCGGCGCGCTGGCCATCGTCGGCACCATGAACATGATCGGCGTGAAGTGGTTCGCCGAGATGGAGTTCTGGTTCGCGTTGGTCAAAGTGCTGGCGATCGTCGCGTTTCTCGTGGTCGGCACCATTTTCCTCGGCTCCGGTAAGCCGCTGGACGGTAATGCCACCGGCTTCCACCTGATCACCGATAACGGCGGCTTCTTCCCGCACGGCCTTCTGCCGGCGCTGGTGCTGGTGCAGGGCGTGGTCTTCGCCTTCGCCTCCATTGAACTGGTGGGCACCGCAGCCGGTGAGTGTAAGGATCCGGAGACGATGGTGCCGAAGGCCATCAACAGCGTGATCTGGCGTATCGGCCTGTTCTACGTCGGGTCGGTGGTGCTGCTGGTGCTGCTGCTGCCGTGGAACGCCTACCAGGCGGGACAGAGCCCGTTCGTTACCTTCTTCTCAAAACTGGGCGTACCGTATATCGGCAGCGTGATGAACATCGTGGTGTTAACCGCCGCCCTCTCCAGCCTCAACTCCGGCCTCTACAGCACCGGGCGTATTCTGCGCTCTATGTCGATGGGGGGCTCCGCGCCGAAGTTCATGTCGAAGATGAGCCGTCACCACGTCCCTTACGCCGGGATCCTGGCGACGCTGGCGGTGTACGTGGTCGGGGTGTTCCTCAACTATCTGGTGCCGTCGCAGGTGTTTGAGATCGTCCTCAACATCGCTTCGCTGGGGATCATTGCGTCCTGGGGCTTCATCGTGGTGTGTCAGATGCGTCTGCGCAAAGCGATTAAGGAAGGGAAAGCGGCTCAGGTGAGCTTCAGAATGCCTGGGGCGCCGTTCACCTCCTGGCTGACGCTGCTGTTCCTGTTTAGCGTGCTGGTGCTGATGGCCTTCGATTATCCGAACGGCACCTATACCATTGGCTCCATCCCGTTGCTGGCGGTGCTGCTGGTGGCGGGCTGGTTTGGCGTGCGTAAGCGCGTGCATGCGATTCACAGCACAGCGCCGACGCTCAAGCAGTAAATGGCAGGACTCCCGGTTTGTCCATCGCGGGCAAACCGGGAGGTCAGGACTTAGTTATCCTCAACCAGCTGCGACACGTCGCTGCTGTTAATTTCCCGCTTATTACCAGACTCATCGATATAGCTGGTCATCCCCGTTTCTTTATCCAGCTGCGGCTTGCCGTGGGTGACGATCGTCTGACCGCTTTTGGTGGTCATAACGTAGTTGGACGAACAGCCTGCCAGCAGCGCCAGCATCGCGCCGGCGCAAATCACCATGAATGGTTTTTTCATTTTATCTCCACTGATTACCACTGCCCGCGCGAGGCGGGAAAGCGATAAGTGTATAACCTTCAGGTTTATCAGGCCAATACGCGTTTGTAACAGAGGGTGAGATGCCGGGCGCAACCACCGGTAGCAATGGTCGTCGCGCCCGGGACCTTACAGGGCGATGCGGATCACATCGTCCGGCGCCGTGGCCTCTTTCTCACGGCTGGATGCTTGTTTCACGCTGACGTACAGCGTTTTGCCGTCATCAGAGAGCGCCAGGCTGTTGGGATGGGTCGGCGTTTTAAAGGTCTTCACCACCTTATAGCTCTTGCCGTCGATAACGCTCACTTCCCCCGCCTTACGGTGCGTCACATAGGCTTCATTGCGGGTGGGGTTAAACAGCACCGCCAGCGATTCCGGCGCGGTGATTTTCTCCAGCACTTTGCCGTCGCGGGTATCGACCACCAGCACTTCCGGCTGCTTGCTGTCGGTAATAAAGGCGCGGTGGCCGGCGGTATCGAGGCTCAGGTTAAGGTAGAAATGCGCCTTGCCGTCATCCAGCAATTTTTTGCGCGACACAATGGTGTTGCTCTCGCTGTCGATGGTCAGCAGTTCGCCGTCGGCATTGGTGGTATAAAGGCGTTTCGCCTGCGGATCGATCGCCAGGCCGGTGGCCATCGCCCCGGTGCCGGTAATCGTCGTTTTCAGCTTCAGGGTAGCGCCATCCACCACCCAAATCACGCTCTCTTTGCCCAGACCGGTAATGTAGATAGTGTTGGTCTGCTCATTGACCGCCAGCTCGCGCGGCTGCAGCGGGCGCACGGTTTCACTGCGCTGACGCTCGTCCAGCACCAGTCGCCCCTTCACAGCGCCGGTTTTGGCGTCAATGGCGGTGACGGTGCTGTCGACGGTATTACCAAACCACAGCGTACCGGTGGCATGGTTGATAGCGGCGCCAAACGGCTTCAGATCGTTGTGAATAATCTGCGTCACGTCGAGGGTGGTGGGGTCAAGACGATAAACAATCCCCCCTTTGTCCAGCGAACGACTTTGCGAAGTGGCGACCCACAGCGCGTTCTCCTGCTGGCTGTAGGCCATTTCGTAGGCCCCTTTCCCGACGGCCTTGCGCAGCATCTCTTCCGCGGCGTGGGCGCTAAAGCTGCCTGCCAGCAGCAGAGAAGTGAATAACAGTGAATGGCGCAGACGCGGCGCGGCAAACTGACGTAATGACATGACGACTCCCTTTGATGAACCTGTATGTGCTGACCCGACATCGCTTCCGGCGGCAAAGTCATGGCTCTGCCTTATTTTGAATGAGAATAGTAATCATTAATCATCTCAAAGTGGAGCGCTAATTGTTGTTGCCCGGTAAATTCGTCAGCCTGGAGCACTATCCGTTAACCAACGGCAGTTAATAATTTTCAAATATTTTACAAACGGGGTAACATATATACATATGTTCCATTTGGTTCGTCTCCCGAGTACTATCGATGAAAATCCTATCCGTGCGACACGCGGCCCTGCCGGCCCTGCTGCTGCCGCTCATCGCCGCCGCCCAGGCCGCCGATGAACAAACCATGGTGGTGACCGCTGCGCCAACCACTGTTTCTGAACTGGATACCCCCGCCGCCGTCAGCGTGGTCAATGGCGATGAGATGCGCCAGGCCGCGCCGCGCGTCAACCTCTCTGAATCGCTGGGCGCCGTGCCGGGCCTGCAGGTGCAGAACCGACAAAACTATGCCCAGGATCTGCAGCTGTCGATTCGCGGCTTTGGCTCCCGCTCTACCTACGGCGTGCGCGGGCTGCGCATCTATGTGGACGGCATCCCGGCGACCATGCCCGACGGCCAGGGGCAGACCTCCAATATCGATATCGGTAGCGTCGACACCCTCGAGGTGCTGCGCGGCCCCTTCTCTGCCCTCTACGGTAACTCGTCCGGCGGGGTGATCAATGTCACCAGCCAGACCGGCACCCAGCCGCCCACCGTGGAAGCCAGCAGTTACTATGGCAGCTTCGGCACCTGGCACTACGGGATGAAAGCCACCGGCGCCGTTGGCGACGGCAGCCACGCAGGCGATGTGGATTACACGGTGTCGACTAACCGCTTCACCACCCATGGCTATCGCGATCACAGCGGCGCGCGCAAAAATCTGGCCAACGCCCGGCTGGGGGTGCGCATCAACGACGTCAGTAAGCTGACGCTGCTGCTGAACAGCGTTGATATCAAAGCCAATGACGCCGGCGGCTTAACCGCCGATGAATGGCGCGATAACCCGCGCCAGTCGCCGCGCGGCGACCAGTATAATACCCGCAAGGATACCCGGCAGAACCAGGCTGGCCTGCGCTACGAGCGCCAGCTGAGCGACCAGGACGATCTCAGCGTCATGATGTACGCCGGGGAACGCGAAACCACCCAGTACCAGTCGATCCCGCGCGCGCCGCAGCTGAAGCCGAGCCATGCCGGCGGGGTGATCGACCTCACCCGCCACTACCAGGGGATCGATACCCGGCTGACCCATCGCGGCGAGCTGCTGGTGCCGGTCACCCTGACCGCCGGTCTTGACTACGAGAACATGAGCGAGCGCCGCAAGGGCTATGAAAACTTTGTGATGGTCAACGGCGCGCCGCAGTATGGCGAACAGGGCGCGCTACGCCGTAACGAACGTAACCTGATGTGGAACGTCGACCCTTACCTGCAAACCCAGTGGCAGCTCACCGACAAACTTTCGCTCGATGCCGGGGTGCGCTACAGCTCGGTATGGTTCGACTCGAATGATTACTACATCACCCCAGGCAATGGCGACGACAGCGGCGATGCCAGCTATCACAAATGGCTGCCCGCAGGCTCGCTGAAGTATGCCCTGACCGACGCCTGGAACGTTTACCTCTCCGCTGGCCGCGGCTTCGAGACGCCGACCATTAACGAGCTGTCATATCGCGCCGATAACCAGAGCGGTCTCAATTTCGGCCTGAAGCCCTCCACCAACGACACGGTGGAGATCGGCAGCAAGACGCGGATCGGCAATGGGTTGCTCACCGCCTCCCTGTTCCAGACCGATACCGATAATGAGATCGTTGTCGACAGCAGCAGCGGCGGACGCACCAGCTATAAAAACGCCGGCAAGACCCGTCGTCAGGGGATGGAGCTGGGACTGGATCAGCAGTTTGGCGAGAGCTGGCGCCTGAAGGCGGCCTGGACCTGGCTTGACGCGACCTATCGCACCAACGTCTGCGGCGACGCCAGCTGCAACGGCAACCGTATTCCGGGGATCGCGCGCAATATGGGTTACGCCTCCTTCGGCTATCAGCCGGAGCAGGGCTGGTACGCCGGGAGCGATATTCGCTACATGAGCGACATCATGGCGAACGACGAAAACACCGCCAAAGCCCCTTCCTGGACGGTGGTCGGCCTGACGACCGGCTATAAGTGGAGCTATGGCAGGATGGATATGGATCTGTTCGGCCGGGTCGACAACCTGTTCGACCGCGAATACGTCGGGTCCGTCATCGTTAACGAGTCCAACGGACGCTACTACGAGCCCGCGCCGGGACGCAACTACGGTATCGGGCTGAACCTCGCCTGGCGCTTCGAGTAACGCCCGGCTTCGCCCGCGGACCAGCGGGCGAAGGCGTTACCCTCAGGCGCTGGCGCCCGGGGCGCTGATTAAAGCAGGTTTCTCAGGGACAATTCGAAAATGATCTTTTCCGCCTGGCAGGAGAAGGCGATGGACAGATCGAGTTTCACCTCGTCGCCGGCGGCGGCGAGCGTGTAGTCAACCTGCGGTGGTTCACTGGCCGGTGCCGCCGCAGCGGCACGCTCGCGAACGGCGGCTACGGTTGACTCCGCTTCCTCGCGGCTCGGGAATAATTTCTCAGCCCGGTAGACGCAGTCCTCGTTATCAATAATTGTCCCGACATCAATGGCGCAGCCTTTGGTGCTGCATTTATCTACTACATCTTTCATCGTCATAACCTCTTGAGTTTTCTTAAGGATAAGAATCCGCTCGCCGAAAAGCAAACCATTAATATCCGTAAGGATTAGCGATTTTTATTCTATCGCGCCGCGCCGGACGCTAGCTTGCGCCATCGCAAGGCGAGGCATGATGATGCAGGACCGCCGCGACTCACCGCGCGATTGCCCCTGCAACCGTGCTAGCCATCACACTATTCTGCACACTTTCTCGTCTGCCTCGCGCCTCAGCGTTAGTCTGGTCACAGAACAACGCCAACAAGGAGCTGCTATGGCACTGCCGATAATGATTGATTGCGATCCGGGACATGATGACGCGATCGCCCTGGTCCTCGCCCTCGCCTCGCCGGAGCTGGAGGTGAAAGCCGTCACCGCCTCCGCAGGCAACCAGACCCCGGAGAAGACCCTGCGCAACGTGCTGCGTATGCTGACCCTGCTGAACCGCGCGGATATTCCGGTCGCCGGCGGCGCGTGGAAGCCGTTAATGCGCGATCTGATCATTGCCGATAACGTGCACGGGGAAAGCGGACTGGATGGCCCGAACCTGCCGGAGCCGGCCTTTGCGCCGCAAAACTGCACCGCCGTCGAGCTGATGGCCAGGGTGCTGCGCGAAAGTCAGGAGCCGGTGACGCTGGTGGCCACCGGGCCGCAGACGAACGTGGCGTTGCTGCTCGCCAGCCATCCGGAGCTGCACGCGAAGATCGCCCGCATCGTGATCATGGGGGGCGCTATGGGGCTGGGCAACTGGCAGCCGGCGGCGGAGTTTAATATCTACGTCGATCCCCAGGCGGCGGAGATGGTCTTTCAGTCGGGGATCCCGGTGGTGATGGCGGGCCTGGATGTCACCCACCGGGCGCAGATCCTTCCTGCGGATATTGAGCGATTCCGCCAGATTGGCAATCCGGTATCGACCATCGTCGCCGAACTGCTCGACTTCTTTATGGCCTACCACAAGGACGAAAAGTGGGGCTTCGACGGCGCGCCGCTCCACGACCCCTGCACCATCGCCTGGCTCCTCAAGCCGGAGCTCTTTACCACTATCGAGCGCTGGGTCGGCGTGGAAACGGAAGGCAAATATACCCAGGGGATGACGGTGGTCGATTACTACCATCTGACCGGCAATCCGCCCAATACCACCCTGATGCTGGATGTGGACCGCGAAGCCTTTGTCGATCTGCTCGCCCAGCGGTTAGCCTTTTACGCCTGATATTGATGCAGCGCCTCTCTTCCCGGCCGGGAGAGAGGCGCGTTCAGGCTATACCCGGCGTATTAGTCATCCGCCGACACGCGGATCACCACCTTACCAAAGTTTTCACCTTTCAACAGGCCGATCAGCGCCTGCGGCGCCTGCTCCAGACCGTCGATCAGCTGTTCGCGATATTTAATTTTACCCTCCTGCACCCAGCGCCCCATCTGCTGCTGGAATTCCGCGATCCGATGCCCATAATCCTGGCCGATAATAAAGCCCTGCATCCGAATGCGTTTCTTGAGGATGGTCGCCATCAGCAGCGGCAGACGGTCCGGCCCGTCCGGCAGACCGGTGGCGTTATAGCCGCTCACCAGCCCGCAGACCGGAACCCGCGCCGCGGTGTTGAGCAGCGGCAGCACCGCGTCAAAAACCTTGCCGCCGACGTTTTCGTAGTAAACGTCAATGCCCTGCGGGCAGGCCTGGGCCAGCTGTTCGGCAAAGTCCGCCGCGCGATGGTCAAGGCAGACGTCAAAGCCTAAGGTGTCAACCGCATAGCGACATTTCTCCGCGCCGCCGGCGACGCCGACGGTACGGCAGCCCTTAATTTTGCCGATCTGTCCGACCGTAGCGCCCACCGGCCCGGTGGCCGCAGCGACCACCAGCGTGTCACCCGGCTTCGGCTGGCCAATGTCCAGTAATCCCATGTAGGCAGTGAAGCCCGGCATCCCCAGCACCCCCAGCGACCAGGACGGATGCTGCGGGTTGTCCCCCAGCTTCACCAGCCCGCTGCCGTCGGAAAGCTCATAATCCTGCCAGCCGCTGTAGCCCAGCACCCAGTCGCCGGGTTGAAAATCATCATGCTGCGAGGTCACGACGCGACTCACGGTCCCGCCCACCATCACCGCGCCGATGGCCACCGGCGGTGAATAGGACGGCGCGTCGCTCATCCGCCCGCGCATATAGGGATCCAGCGATAAGTAAACGGTACGCAGCAGAACCTGACCCGGCCCCGGCGTCGGCACCTCGCACTCTTCCAGGCGGAAATGCTCTGCCGTCGGTTCACCATGGGGACGGGAAGCCAGTACCCAGCGGCGATGGCGTTGCGGTTGTTCTGACATAGCAAACTCCTCTTGTTAGCAGACAGTACTGAGGCTAGCTGCTTTATGCGCAATGCGCTTTATCATTAAGAGCCGGATGGCGATTGATTAAGGCGCACCACCAGATAGACGCAGGTCTCTGCGGATTCATTGATAAAGCGGCAGTCGTTCGGTGGGCCGAGCTCCAGACAGTCCCCGGTCTGCATCTCGTGGCGGGTATTCCCTTCCAGGAGCACCAGCTCGCCCCGCTGCAGCCAGATCAGCTGGCGGGCCAGCGCATAGGACGAAGCCGGCATCGGCACATCGCTGCCGGGCGGCAGCTCGATCTGCACCAGGTCAATGGGCAGATCGCTGCGCGGCGAAACGTGGCGGCGGAGATAGTGGCTTTGCGGGTCGTGCCATACCGGCTGGCTGGCAAAACGCAGCAGCTTGCCTTCCTGCATTTCCGCCCTGGCGATCAGGGTCGACATACTGATGCCGAAGGCGCCGGAAAGGCGGCCCAGCATCGACGCCGTCGGGCTGCTTTCGCCGCGCTCGATTTTATGGATCATCGCCCGCGAGGCGCCCGCCCGTTCGGCCAGGTCGTTCAGCGACCAGCCACGGGATTCGCGCTCGATGCGGATGCGCGCGCTGATACGCTGATTGAGGTTGTCTTCTATAGTATTCATAACGTAACACTATAGTGTGCGCGCAGGCATTACACAACCGCCCGTCGAGCCGCGTAACCCCTGGCCCATCAGGAAAAAATTTGCTGAAAACGGATGACAGCGTAGCGTTCATTATTGTAATAATATCGTACTACTATAGTGTACAAAAAACTGAGGTTTGCTATGTCCATCCGCCCTGCCATTAAAGACGACTGCGCGGCGATCGCCGAGATCTATAACCACGCCGTCGTGCATACCGCCGCTATCTGGAATGACAAAACCGTGGATACCGACAACCGCATCGCATGGTTTGAAGCCCGCCAGCTGGCAGGCTTTCCGGTGCTGGTGAGTGAGGAAAACGGCGTCATCACCGGTTATTCCTCCTTTGGCGACTGGCGCGCGTTTGACGGCTTTCGCCACACCGTGGAGCATTCGGTGTACGTTCACCCCGAGCACCAGGGGAAAGGCCTGGGCCGCAAACTTCTGGTCGCCTTGATCGCCGAAGCGCGTCGGCTGAATAAACATGTGATGGTCGCCGGGATCGAGTCGCAGAACCACGCCTCGCTGCACCTGCATGAAACGCTGGGCTTTATCACCACCGGGCAGATGCCGCAGGTGGGAACCAAATTTGGTCGCTGGCTGGATCTGACCTTTATGCAGCTGCAGCTTGATGCGCGCCAGGACCCGGACGGCCAGGCATGAATGGGTCGCTTACCCTCGCCTTTCTGGTGGCCGCCGGCGTAGGCCTGGTGGTGCAGAACACCCTGATGGTGCGCATCACCCAGTCGGTGTCGACGATCCTCATCGCCATGCTGCTCAATTCGCTGGTAGGTATTGTTATTTTCGTGACCTTGTTGCTGCTGCGCCAGGGCGTCGCCGGCTTTCATGAGCTGGCCCTGAACGTGAAGTGGTGGACGCTGATCCCCGGCATGCTGGGATCCTTTTTCGTCTTCGCCAGCATCAGCGGCTATCAGACCGTGGGCGCAGCCACCACCATCGCGGTACTGGTGGCCAGCCAGCTGGTCGGCGGGTTGATCATGGATTTAATTCGCGCCCACGGCGTACCGCTGCGGGCGCTGATCGGGCCATTATGCGGCGCGGTGATGCTGGTGGTGGGCGCCTGGCTGGTGGCCAGACGCCAGTTCTGAGCGACTGTTCAGAGGATAGCGCCGCCTTTGGTCAACTGCTCGCGGCGCGCGTCCTGCTCTTCCTGATGCTGTCGCCCATGGTGAGCGATGGCGGTGCGCAGGCGCTGCTGCTGAGTATAGCGTTCCTCACGACTGAGCTGCGCGTCATCGCTCAGGGCGATCAGCAGCTCATTCATATGCGCGATAACGCCCTCGGCAAGGATGTCATCGACTTTAACGATGACCTCATCCAGATGTGCCATTCTGTTCTCCTTTCACTTAATTCAGCTTCGCTTTGGAAAAATCGCTCCCCATCATGCTCACAGTGTAGCCGCTGACGTTGCTGCGGGTGGCATAGAAGGTCTTGCCGGTCGCCAGGGTGATCCACGGCGCCTGCTGGTAAAAGATCTCTTGCGCCTGTTCGTAGAGTTTGGCGCGCGCCTGCGGATCGCTCACCAGCAGAGCTTTCTTCACCAGCGCGTCATACGACTTATCGCACCAGCGGGCGGCATTAGAGCCGGTCTGGATATTATCACAGCTGAGCAGCGTGCCGGCAAAGTTGTCCGGGTCGCCATTGTCTGACATCCAGCCGTACAGCGCGCTGTCGTGTTCGCCTTTACGCATGCCGGCCAGGTATTCGCCCCACTCATAGCTGACGATCTTCGCTTTCACCCCGACTTTCGCCCAGTCGTTTTGGATCATTTCAGCAATGCGTTTTGAGTTCGGGTTGTAGGGCCGCTGAACCGGCATCGACCACAGGGTCACTTCCGCCCCTTGCTCCAGACCCGCCTGTTTGAGCAGCGCCTTCGCTTTCTGCGGATCGTAGTCGTAGTCCGGGAGGTCTTTTTTATACCCGAGCATGGTGGACGGGATCGGCGACTTCGCCACCGTACCGGAATCGAGGAACACCGCCCTGACGATGGCCTGTTTGTCGGTGGCGTAGTTTAACGCCTGGCGCACCAGCACATTATCAAACGGTTTTTTCTCGGTGTTGAATGCCAGATAGCCGACGTTCAGCGCCTCGACGGCGTGCAGCGTCAGATCGTTATTGCCCTTGATCACCGGGAACTGTACCGGCGAAGGCGCCGGAATAATCTGGCACTCGTTAGTCTGCAGTTTAGCCAGTCGGGTCTCGACGTTCGGCGTGATGGAGAAGATCAGGTGCTTCGTCGGCACCTCGCCTTCCCAGTAGTGGGGATTGGCGATATAGCGGATTTGCGAATCCACTTTATACTGCTGCAGAGCATAGGGTCCGGTGCCGACAGGCCAGTTATCGACGTTTTCTGGCGTTCCTTTCTTCAGCATCGCCTCGCCATATTCCGCCGACAGAATAGAGGCGAAGTCCATTCCCCAGTCGGCAAGAAACGCCGCGTTCGGCTGATTGAGCACAAACTGGACGTGATAGTCATCGACCTTTTTCACCGACTTAATCAGCTTATCGAGGCCCACGTCGTGGAAGTACTCATAGTTCCCCTGCGACACCTTGTGATAAGGATGCTGAGGATCCATCTGGCGCAGTACCGAAAACAGGACGTCGTCGGCGTTAAAATCGCGGGTCGGTTTGAAGAATTTATTGCTGTTGAACTTCACTCCCTGACGCAGCGTGAAGGTCCAGGTTTTGCCATCTTCAGAGACGTGCCACTCGGTGGCCAGCGACGGGATCGGCGTGTTCTTCACCGGGTCAAAGGTGACCAGGCGGTTATACAGCACCTGCGAGCTGGCGACGAACGACGGGCCGGAGCTGGCGATCTGCGGGTTGAAGGACTCCGGGGAGGCCTCTGAGCAATAGACCAGCGTGTCATTGCCCGCGGCCCATGCGGCGCTGGCCGGCAGCAGCGCGCTCAGCAGCAGCGCCAGCGTGGTTTTCCCTGTAGACATGGTTATAAGTCCTGATTATTGATTATAAGAACCGTAATAACAGCACAGCCCCTGGCCCCCGGCAAATAATCAATGGCTATCACCTTATGCCAATCGCGCTGAATTTGCTGGTTTAAACGGCGTCGCGCTGCTTTTTGCGCCAGGTACGGTTGGGATGTTGTGAGCTACGCACAATTCCGGCAAAAAAATGTGCGATAACCGCCCCGCTCACGCTCGCCGCCAGCCGCGACCGGTACACTGGAGGAACCGCAGAATAAGAGGTTACCTCCATGACAATCACCTGCAATCTGTACATTGCCGGCCAGTGGCACGATGCCGAAGACCGTCGGACCTTTACCCGGCGCCACCCTGCCCACGACGACATCGCCTCGGTTGCCGCTGCCGCCAGCCTCGCCGACGGTAAACGCTGCGTCGAGGCCGCGGCCAGCGCCTTCCCGCAGTGGCGCGATACATCCCCGGCGGAACGGCGACGCTTACTGCTCGACGCGGCGGAACATATGCTGCTGCGGGAAGCTAAATTTATCGCCGCCATGGCGGCGGAGACCGGCGCCACCGCCCACTGGGCGGGATTTAACGTCCATCTGGCGGCCGATATCCTGCGCGAAGCAGCGGCGCTGACCACCCAGATCGAAGGGCAGATCATTCCATCCAACGTGCCGGGCAATCTGGCGATGGGGGTCCGCCAGGGTGCCGGCGTGGTGCTGGGCATGGCGCCGTGGAACGCGCCGCTGATCCTTGCCACCCGGGCGCTGGCGACGCCGCTGGCCTGCGGCAACACGGTGATCCTCAAGGGCGCTGAGCTCTCCCCGGCTACACAAGGATTGATTATCGACGCCCTCGACGCGGCGGGCTTCCCGCCGGGCGTGGTGAACTATCTCACCTGCGCGCCTCAAGACGCACCGGCGCTGGTGGAGTCGCTGATCGCCCATCCGGCGGTGCGGCGCGTTAACTTTACCGGCTCCACGCCGGTGGGGCGGATTATCGCCCGCACCTGCGGGCAGTATCTGAAACCGGCGGTGCTGGAGCTCGGTGGCAAAGCGCCGCTGCTGGTCCTCGACGATGCCGACATTGAGCAGGCGGCGGCGGGCGCCATTTTTGGCGCCTTCGCCAACGCCGGACAGATCTGCATGTCCACCGAGCGCATTATTGTCGACAACGCCGTGGCGGAGCGCTTTATCCCTCTGCTGACCAGGCGCGCCGCTTCTCTCCCCGCCAGCCTGACCGGCCCGGTGGTCGACATGAACACCGTCACCCGCTGCAACGCGTTAATCGACGATGCCTTAGCCAAAGGCGCCCGCCTGCTGACCGGCGGCAAAGCCAGCGATACCCACATGGCGCCTACCTTGCTGGACGGCGTCACCCGCGAGATGCGGCTGTGGAAGGAAGAGTCCTTCGGCCCGGTAAAAGCGATTATTCGCGTTAATAACGACGAAGAGGCGCTGGCGGTAGCCAACGACAGCGACTATGGCCTTTCCGCTGCGGTCTACAGCCGCGACAGCGCCAGAGCGTGGAACCTGGCGCAACGTCTGCAAACCGGCATTTGCCATATCAATGGCCCAACCGTTCATGATGAAGCGCAAATGCCGTTTGGCGGCTGCAAAGCCTCCGGCTATGGCCGGTTCGGCGGCCGGGCCGGGATTGCGGAATTTACCGAACTGCGCTGGATAACGCTCCAGACCCAGCCTCGCGAACTGCCATTCTGACGCCGTCCCCCCCTTAGCCGTGGCTGGCGATAAGCTGCGCCAGCCCTTCCGGGTTTTCCCACGCCATCGAGTGCCCCGCGTGGGGCACAATCCCGACCGGGATCCCTTGCGCCTCTACCTGTTCGATATCCGCATAAGGGAGCGACTGCTCGCCGACGATCAGCATCTTCTGACAGCGCAGCTGGCAGAGCTGAGTAAACCAGGGGGTGTCGCTGCCGTGTATCAGGCTGCTGGCGGCTCGCCAGACGGCCCAGGGGGCGCTGTTTTGCAAACAGCCGGCCCACGGCGAGCGCTCTTCCGCCAGCATCCTGGCGTAACCTTCGGCGATAAAGGCCGCCTCTGACTGCGCCGCTATGCGCCGGCTGTACTCGCCGCCTCCGGCGACCAGGTTGGGTTCAGAAACCAGCAGCGTGGTCACCCGCTCCGCCAGCAACCCTGCCGCTTCGATGGCGATGCTTCCCCCCATGCTATGCCCGTACAGCGCGAAGCGCTGCAGGCGCAGGTGGTCGAGGACTTGCTCCACCGCTTGTGCCTGGCTATGTATGTTGTAACTAAAGTCGTGCGGTTTATCGCTGTAGCCGAAGCCCGGTAGATCGATAAGTATTTTGCGCCGCCCGTTGAGCGCGGGGGCGCTGGCGACGCGGGGGTAGTCGTAAGATGACGCGCAGCCGAGGCCGTGGATAAACACCAGCGGAAGCCCCTCTCCCGGAAGATCGAGCCAGCGCAATGTGGCGCCTGCGACGGACGAAAAGAAACCGTTCACCTGTTTGCCTCCATGATAAGGTTACTGTGTTTTTATACAGTAACCTTATCCTTGCCGCCACCCTTTTCTGTCGTCCGCCGCCGGAGCGTTAAAACAGCGAGACGAGGAGCGCCATCGGGAAGCTGAACGGCCAGGTGGCGCCGATCAACAGGGCCGCCAGCAGGCGGATCACCCGGCTCTCTTTGGTTAAAAACCAGCTAATTACGGCGCAGATCACGCCCATAATGGCGTAAAACACCAACATTTTTTGATATAACGTCATTCTTCGTTTTCCTTCCCTGAGGAGCGTTCCATGGTGGGATAATTATCTGCCATGACGTCGTGATTCAGAGATACCTGTATAACAAATTCAGAATTGGGCTGAATATTCAGAACAAAGCCCGATTCGTCTTAATCCGATAGCGCAACCGCGCCCGCCGTACTATACCTTTAGGGACTTACTCATTAAGGTGGCGTTATGGATGTCTCCAGCAAGACCGTCGTTATGATTAATGTCTGCGCCGCGTTCGCGCTTATCAGCCTGCTGTCGGTGAGATTTGGCTGGTTTTAATCATTTTACTCAGCAACGAAACCTAAAAAAGCAGCCCTCTGGGCTGCTTTTTTACGTGCGGAGGCTCGCGCCTATATTAGGGTCATAAACAATACGGGCTGAGTGGCCTGCGAAAATAACCTTGTTTAGCTCAGGGTTATAATGAGGCAAAACATTCACTTTCTCACTATCCCATTCGGCGGCGGCGCAAACGGCCTGCCCCACTCCCGCGCTCTCACAGCCCTGAATACGTTTTGCTGGCGCGTTACCATAGCTCAGCGCCACGGTGCCGACAGCCAGCAGAATAAAAGCAAAAATTTTCACAGCGACATCAACGTTAAAACCGAATATGCGTGAAATGATCGCATGAGCGGCGGCGGAAAGTCAAACCCGGAAGCGTGCGCCACCGCGCTGGCGCGTATGGCGGATTGACGCGCCGGTTATTAAATATTGCGAATAAATATTACCCGTTAACCGTAAATATAAAAGCCTTATTATCGTCGTGAAATAGTTTCTGTTCAGCGCAATCTGATTCGTCTGATAAAGATAATATTTCGCCAATCGCAAACCAAAAGATTATCGCGCGTTGGCCGAAAATGCGATATACCGCGCAGGCGCTGGATCTTAATAAGATAAAAGGCGGCTACAAGCCGTTGTAACTTAACCTTTTCATGTCAGGCCTCGCTGGCGAGGGCCCCCAATAGCGCTAAATGACAACAAATATCATTTGCCTTCTCTTCAGAGAATACTTACATTCATAACTATTGGTAATGTTTTTAGCGCTGTGCGCTTTTATATTTCGAGGTGGATATGTCCGGAATCATCACCCTGGTCATCGCGCTGATCCTGCTGGTCGCGGCGGTGTATAATCTTATTTCCTATATACGGGACCGTCGCAGCGCCAGCTTGCCGAGCAAAAAAACCAAGCGCTGAACACGGTTAACGCGATTTCCTTCCTGCGCCAGCATCGCTGGCATACTGCTCTTCCTGGCTTAGTGCGGACATAAAAAAAGCCCCTGCCATCAGGCAGGGGCCGGTATTGGGTCGCAAACCGCGACGTTGCCGCCTCACCCGCCGGGCGCGACGCGCCCAGGGTGACTGGCGAACCCCATCCGGCGCTTATCTCCGGCACTCACGATGGCTTAGCTCTTGAAGGGGTATCAGAATAATCTCACATTCCCCGCCGCGAGTTTTAACCATTTTTGCCATCGTGACTATTAGCGAACTAACACACCCATTGCGTAATCATTCGTTGCCGCTTATGGGTCCATCCGTTAGCCATGTTTAACCATCACATGGCGGACCACGGTGTAATCCTCAAGGCCGTACATCGACATGTCTTTCCCATAGCCCGACAGCTTCTGGCCGCCATGCGGCATTTCACTCACCAGCATAAAGTGGGTATTGACCCAGGTGCAGCCGTACTGCAGCCTGGCGCTGAGCAGGTGGGCGCGGCCAACATCTTTCGTCCACACCGAAGAGGCCAGACCATACTGGGAGTCATTTGCCCAGCTCAGGACCTGCGCTTCATCGCTGAAAGGCGTCACGCTGACCACCGGGCCAAACACTTCGCGCTGCACGATGGCGTCTTCCTGCCGGGCACCGGCGAGCAGCGTCGGCTGGAAATAATAGCCCGCGCCGTCCGCCCGATTGCCGCCGGTCACCACTTTAATATGCGGTAGCGCCTTGGCGGCTTCCACCGCGGCGCTAACGCGCTCAAGATGGGCCAGCGAGCTCAGCGGTCCCAGCTCGGTGGCGGCATCCTCCGGCGCCCCCATTTTCAGGCTGGCCACCGCCGCCCCGAGCTTCTCCACCAGCTGCTCATAAATACCCTGTTGGGCGTAGATCCGGCAGGCGGCCGTACAGTCCTGGCCGGCGTTGTAAAACCCGAAGGTCCGAACGCCATCCACCACCGCATCGATATCCGCGTCGTCAAAGACGATGACCGGCGCCTTACCGCCCAGCTCCATATGGGTACGTTTAATCGACGAGGCGGTATGGCCGATGATATGCGCGCCGGTGGCAATCGACCCGGTCAGGGAAACCATTCGCACCTTCGCGTGGGCGGTCAGCGGATCGCCCACCGTTTTGCCGCGGCCGAACAGTACGTTGACCACCCCTTCCGGGAAAATATCTTTTGCCAGCTCTGCCAGCTTCAGCGCCGTCAGCGGGGTGATCTCGGAGGGTTTTATCACCACGCAGTTGCCGGCCGCCAGCGCCGGGCCCAGCTTCCAGGCCGCCATCATCAGGGGATAGTTCCACGGCGCGATGGAGGCCACCACGCCCACAGGGTCGCGACGGATCATCGAGGTATGCCCTTCCAGATACTCTCCGGCCGCCATTCCCGGCAGGCAGCGGGCGGCGCCGGCGAAGAAGCGGAAAACGTCCGCAATGGCCGGCATCTCATCGTTAAGCACGCAGTGCAGCGGCTTGCCGCAGTTCAGCGACTCCAGCTGCGCCAGGGTCTCCGCCTGCGCCGCGATGGCATCCGCCAGCTTCAGCAGACATTCCGCGCGCGTTTTCGGCGTCGTCTGGCTCCAGGCGTCGAACGCCCGATCCGCCGCCTCAACGGCGGCATCCACCTGGGCCGCTGTCGCTTCGGCAATCTCCAGGATCACATCGCCGGTCGCAGGGTTGTATACCGGCACCTTCTCGCCTTCACCTGCCACTAACTTACCGTTTATCAAGAGGTTGTGTTGCATAGCATTATCCTGTTTCATGGTTTTATTTCCCGTTTCCGGCGACGTTATCGCCGTCGCGGGTGAGCCACCAGGCCCCTAAGATTGGTATCGTTGTTACCAGCATCACCAACAGCGCGACAACGTTGGTAACGGGCACATCTCGCGGCCGCCCCAGCTGATTCAGTAACCACAGCGGCAAAGTTCGCTCATGCCCCGCGGTAAAAGTCGTGACGATGATTTCATCAAATGACAGGGCGAATGCCAGCATCCCGCCCGCCAGCAGCGCCGATCCCAGATTGGGCAGCACCACGTAGCGAAAGGTCTGCCAGCCGGTCGCCCCCAAATCCATCGAGGCCTCCACCAGGCTCCAGGAGGTCCGGCGGAAGCGGGCGATGACGTTGTTAAACACCACCACCACGCAGAAGGTCGCGTGCCCCACCACGATGGTCAGCAGACCAGGCTCAAGGCCGACCGCTTTAAAGGCGGTCAGGAGCGCCAGGCCGGTAATAATCCCCGGCAGGGCGATGGGCAGCAGCAGCAGTAGCGACACCGCGTTCTTACCAAAAAAGGTGCTCCGCCACAGGGCTCCTGCAGCAAGCGTGCCAAGCACTAAGGCGATGGCCGTCGACAGGGCGGCAATTTTAAGTGACAACGTCACTGCCTCCAGAATATCGCTGCGCCTTGCCGCCTCGCTGAACCAGCGCAGCGTCAGCCCCTGCGGCGGAAAACTGAAGGCGGCATCTTCCGTATTAAAAGCATAGATGGCGATGATCAGCAGCGGAAAGTGGAGAAAGACCACCCCGCCCCATGTCGCCAGTTTCAGATACCAGGGTGCGCGTTCAGAGTGCATCGAAGGCTCCCAGACGTTTCACAAACGCCAGATAAAGGGCAATCAGCACGATCGGCACGAGGGTAAACGCCGCCGCCATCGGCATATTGCCGATCGCCCCCTGCTGCGAGTAAACCATATTGCCGATAAAGTACCCCGGCGGGCCGACCAGCTGCGGCACGATAAAATCGCCCAGCGTCAGCGAAAAGGTGAAGATAGACCCGGCGGCAATCCCGGGAATAGCCAGCGGCAGGACCACGTAGCGGAAGGTCTGCCGCGGGGCGGCGCCAAGATCGGCCGAGGCCTGCAGCAAAGAGCCCGGGATACGCTCCAGCGCCGCCTGCACCGGCAGGATCATAAAAGGCAGCCAGATGTAGACGAAGACCAGGAAGCGTCCGAGTCCGGAGGTGGATAAGGTGTTGCCGCCCACAGCCGGGACGGTCAGCAGAGCGTTCAGCGCCCCTTCCAGCCCGAGATGGCCGAGAAACCACTGCGCCACGCCATCTTTGGCTAAGAGCAGCACCCACGCGTAGGCTTTGACGATATAGCTGGCCCACATCGGCAACATGACCGCGATATAAAAGAAGGCCTTCATTTTGCCGCTGGTGTAGCGCGCCATATACCAGGCCATCGGCAGCGCCAGCAGGGCACTGGCCAGCGTCACGCACAGCGCCATGACCAGGGTGCGAACGATAATGTCGTAGTTGGCAGGGTTGAACAGCGCCTGCAGATTGGCCAGCGTGAAGTCGCTGGTCACCGACATGGTGAAGTCGTCAAAAGTATAGATACTCTGCCACAGCAGGGTCAGCAGCGATCCCAGATAGACGATGCCAAACCACATCAACGGCCCAAGCAGCAGCAAAAACAGGCCCAGCGCCGGCCGGCGCCAGAAGATCCCCGATACGCGTCCGGCCTGAGCAGGAACAATCGCCATGGTCATCTCAGCCTCCGCTTTCCAGCGGGGTCATCGCCGCGCGCGACCATGACGCCTGCACCGTTTGCCCGGTTCGCGGAACGCTCGCCGCCGCCGCGCCGTCGATATTGGCCTGGCTGACCAGCAGCTTGTCGCCATCCGCCAGCCGGAGCTCGATCCGCGTTGCCGCCCCCTGATACTGTACCGCCTGCACCACACCCTGCACCTGCACTTCGCCGCCGCCCTGCAGGCGAACATGTTCCGGGCGCAGCGACCAGCAGCCCGCCAGGCCGCATAGCCGCCGGGCCGCCTCGGCCTCAAAAACGTTGGCGGTGCCGACAAAACCGGCGACAAAGGCGGTCTTCGGATGCAGATAAAGATCCTGCGGGGCATCCACCTGCTCAATGCGCCCGTTGTTAAACACCGCCACGCGATCGGACATCGACAGCGCTTCGCTCTGGTCGTGGGTGACGAAGATGAAGGTGATCCCCAGCGACTGCTGCAGCTTTTTCAGCTCCACCTGCATCTGCTCGCGCAGCTTTAAATCCAGGGCGCCCAGCGGCTCGTCGAGCAGCAGCACCCGCGGCTGGTTCACCAGCGCCCGGGCGATGGCGACCCGCTGCCGCTGACCGCCTGAGAGCTGGGAGGGCTTGCGATGGTGCGCAAAACCGAGGGCCACCTTCTCCAGCGCCTCCTGGGCGCGGGCATGGCGCGCTTTCTTCGCCACGCCTTTGACCATCAGGCCGTAAGCGACATTGTCGAGGATCGACATATGGGGAAACAGCGCATAGTCCTGGAACACGGTATTGACGTCCCGCTGCCAGGGCGGCAGCTCGCTGGCCGGCTGACCGAAGATCCGGATGGTGCCGCCGGAGAGCTGCTCAAAACCGGCAATCAGCCGCAGGCAGGTAGTTTTCCCCGAGCCCGAAGGTCCCAGCATGGAGAAAAACTCGCCGTCGCGGATACCAATGCTGACCCCGTCCACCGCCCGCACATCGCCATACAGGCGCGATACATTCTGAAACTCGACCGCGTACGTCATTGTTTGCCTCCGATCCTTAGCGGCCGCCCATTATCGCAATGTAGTCCTGCGTCCAGCGGCTGTAGGGAACGTATTTCCCCCCCTCGGCAACCGGCGTTTTCCAGAAGTGGATGCGGGCAAACTGGTCATAGCCGTTGGTCTCACAGCCCTTCTCTCCGAGCAGCGCGCTGGCTTTACAGCCCTCAGGCACCACCGGCAGCGAGCCGAACCAGGCCGCTACATCGCCCTGCACCTTCGGCGTGAGCGACCAGTTCATCCATTTATAAGCGCAGACCGGGTGCTTCGCCTCGCTGTGCAGCATGGTGGTATCCGCCCAGCCGGTCACCCCCTCCTTCGGAAATACGGTAGCGACAGGCTGGCCTTCCGCCTTCAGGCCGTTGGCCTGATAGGGCCACGAGCTGGAGGCGGCCACCCCTTCGTTTTTGAAGTCGTTCATCTGCACGGTGGCGTCATGCCAGTAGCGGTGGATCAGCGGTTGCTGGTCACGCAGCATCTTCAGCACCGCGTTGTACTGGGTTTCGGTCAGTTGATAGGGATCTTCGATCCCCAGCTGCGGTTGGGTGGCTTTGACAAACAGCGCAGCGTCGGCGATATAGATCGGGCCATCATAGGCCTGCACCCGCCCCTGATTGGTTTTGCCATCCGGAAGATCCTGCTTCACGAAGACCACGCTCCAGCTGTCCGGCGGCGTCGGGAATACGCGGGTGTTGTACATCAGCAGATTCGGTCCCCACTGATACGGCGTGCCGTAAACTTTGCCCCCGACGTTAAACCATGCCCCTTGCGCAATGCGCGGGTCGAGAGTGTGCCACCCGGCAATCAGCGCTGTGTTAATCGGTTGAACGCGTTTGCCCATGATCAGACGCAGCGAAGCATCGCCCGAGGCAGTCACCAGATCGTAGCCGCCCTTGGCCATCAGGCTAACCATTTCGTCAGAGGTGGCGGCAGTTTTCACATTAACCTGACAGCCGGTCTCCTTTTCAAACTGGCTGACCCAGTCGTACTGCTTGTCGGTCTGACCGCGTTCGATATACCCCGGCCAGGCAATAATATCCAGCCGCCCTTCCGGTTTATCCAGCGAGGTGAGTGGCTCAGCCGCCTGGACGGTCAGGCAGGCCATCCCCAGCACATAAAGGCTGCAACGGGCCAATTTTTTGCTCATCAGGTGTTACTCCTGTCACAAGGGAATTAGCGGCAGCCGTGCCGTAAAAATATCTCCTGAAATAAGGGTAGTCAGCGGATTAACGCCCTCGGGGGAATTTATTCAGGTTGTGACCCGGGACGCATTACGCAAAAATCGCCAACACAAGACTGACTTTATGGATTATAGACAACGAGTTAGAGAAAAAGGAGGGGTATGCGTATTTCCTATGGTGAGCGCCGGTAAAATAATGACCGGCCTCGATAAAAATCCATCTTCGTTTATTTTTAGCGATTGTTTATCGCGGCGAAAAATAGCCAAAGCGATCAGGAAAGCTGCTCACGAATTAGCTCGCCCAGGCGCTTCACCCCCTGCTCTTCGCGTTCTCCCCAGCCCCAGGCGGTATTAAAGCGGAAAAACGAGGTCCAGCTGGCGGTGGTGGAGAACATTTTTCCCGGGGCGATGCTGATGTGCGACGCCAGCGCCCTGGCGCTCAGCACGCTGGCGTCGGCCCCTTCCGGTAGTTCGATCCACAGAAAATAGCCGCTGTCGCTGTGATGGATAGTGACCTCCGGCGGCAGATGGCGCAGCAGCGCCTGCCAGGCCTGCTGTTTACGTTCCGCCAGCTGGCGACGGAGACGGCGCAGATGGGCGTCATAGCGTTTGGTCGACAGGTAATCCACCAGGGCTAACTGCATCGGCGAGCTGGTGGAGAGCGTACTCATCAGCTGCAGCTGCTGGATCCGCCGCGCCTGTTTCCCGGCCGCCACCCAGCCGATGCGAAAGCCGGGCACCAGACATTTTGAAAACGAACTGCAGTGCAGCGTCATATCCTGTTGATCCCAGAACTTCGCCGGCAACGGCTTCTCGCGGCCAAAGTAGAGCTCGCTGTAAACATCATCTTCAATCAGCATCACGTCATAGCGCGCCAGCAGCGCCACCAGCGCTGCTTTTTTTTCGGCGCTGAGGGTGAAGCCGAGCGGGTTCTGGCCGTTGGTCATCAGCCAGCAGGCCTTGACCGGATAGTTTTGCAGGGCCGCCTCCAGCGCCGTCAGGTCAATGCCCTCTTTGACGTCGGTGGCCACCGACAGCGCCTTCAGACGCAGCCTCTCCAGCGCCTGCAGGGCTCCGTAGAAACAGGGATTCTCCACTACCACCCAGTCACCGGGCTCGGTCACCGCCTGCAGGCTGAGGTTTAGCGCCTCCAGCGCTCCGGCGGTAATGACGATCTCGTCGGGCGAGACGTTCATCCCCTGCAGGGCATAGCGCCGGGCAATGGCGTGCCGTAGCTCCGCGTTGCCCGGCGGCAGGTTCTCAATCACGCTCATGGCGGTGGCGGTTTTACTCACCTGCGCCAGCGAGCGGTTAAGCTGCTGGAGTGGGAAGAGACGCGGGTCCGGGAAGGCCGAGGCAAAGGGCAGCATTGACGCCTGGCGGCTGGCCTGGAGCACCTCAAAGATGTAAGTATTGATATCGACCGCTTCATCGCGGGTCACCTGAGCAGGCGGCGCCGGCTGACGAAGCTTCACCGGCTGCGGAGCGACGTAATATCCCGACTGCGGTCGGGCGACGATGCGCCCCTGGCTTTCCAGTAGCTGATAGGCATGGCTGACGGTCATAAAGCTCATGCCGCTGCTGACCACCTGCTCGCGCAGCGAGGGGAGCCGATCGCCCGGCAACCAGACGCCAAGCGCGATCTGGTCGGTCAGCTGCTGCGCCAGCTGTTGATACTTTTTCATTGTCACCCTTTCCTTGCTGCAACCTCCCTTTATCATATATCAGTTGTTATAAATTAACACTTTTAAGTAACTGTTATGTAAAACAGCGCAACCCGGTCACACAGAACGCCCGCAGGAAAGGTTCACGAGAAAATTGTCCAAAAAAACGATATGATGCATAACCAAAAAATGAACATGATACCGATGGTAATACATAAGCTATGTAATCCTTTTTCTGACATGACCATTCCCTTTTATTGATATCCTGAGAATAAAATACAAAGCACGGCTAAATACGACAATTTAAAATTATTTAATTCATAATTAACTGACTCATCCTTTTTACTGATTCTCATACTAACAAACGTGTGCAGCCGTTAAATTCATTAATAAAGAACAGATAATAAAATGCTATATCTGTCGTAATCAGAGGATATTGCTCACAAAAATTAAACGACCGCGCTTTCCCGGGCAGCTACAGGTCTAAGCTGATCCGTAAGACTACGATAATACAATGAAATAGATTATTAATATTTTCCTGGCCAACAATCTGGCTTTGCTTTCAGCGTTAAAAATGACGCTGTTCCCCTGGGGGATTTCCATGTTGGCGGTCCCCGGAGACCGGCAAAAAG
The DNA here is from genome assembly GCF_048822415.1 of Klebsiella sp. C360. Classification (NCBI taxonomy): domain Bacteria; kingdom Pseudomonadati; phylum Pseudomonadota; class Gammaproteobacteria; order Enterobacterales; family Enterobacteriaceae; genus Klebsiella; species Klebsiella sp. C360. Next base: position 364,901 of record NZ_JBMEZZ010000003.1, on the reverse strand, counting down.
ATCATAACAGCCGCCAACTGTTATGATAAAAAATGAACCGACTGCCTCTGCCCCCCTTGCCGCCACCCTGCCTAAAATTGCGCTGAATCAATTTTGTTGTGGAGTCCTGCATGTTCGGTCTTGATGCATTCCATCTGGCGCGAATTCAATTCGCCTTTACGGTCTCGTTTCATATTATCTTTCCCGCCATCACCATTGGCCTGGCAAGCTACCTGGCGGTTCTCGAAGGCCTGTGGCTGAAAAGCAAAAATCCCACCTGGCGCTCGCTGTACCATTTCTGGTCGAAGATCTTCGCCGTCAACTTCGGTATGGGAGTGGTGTCCGGGCTGGTGATGGCCTATCAGTTCGGCACTAACTGGAGCGGTTTTTCGCAGTTCGCGGGCAGCATCACCGGCCCCCTGCTGACCTATGAAGTCCTGACGGCGTTCTTTCTGGAAGCCGGTTTTCTCGGGGTCATGCTCTTCGGCTGGAACCGCGTGGGGCCGGGGCTGCACTTTTTCGCCACCTGCATGGTGGCGCTGGGGACTATCATCTCGACCTTCTGGATCCTCGCTTCCAACAGCTGGATGCAGACCCCGCAGGGGTTTGAGATCGTCGATGGTCAGGTGGTGCCCGTCGACTGGCTGGCGGTGATCTTTAACCCGTCGTTCCCCTACCGCTTGCTGCACATGACGGTGGCGGCATTTCTCAGCAGCGCGCTGTTCGTCGGCGCCTCGGCGGCCTGGCATCTGCTGCGCGGCAATCAGTCGCCAGCGATCCGCAAGATGTTCTCCATGGCGCTATGGATGACGCTGCTGGTCGCGCCGGTCCAGGCGCTGATCGGCGATATGCATGGCCTGAACACCCTGAAACACCAGCCGGCAAAAATCGCCGCCATTGAGGGCCACTGGGAAAACCCGCCCGGCGAGCCGACGCCGTTACTATTGTTTGGCTGGCCAGATATGGAACAGGAGCGCACCCGCTACGGGCTTGAGATCCCGGCGCTGGGCAGTCTGATCCTCACCCACAGCCTGGATAAACAGGTGCCGGCGCTGAAGGAGTTCGCCCCTGAGGATCGGCCAAACTCCACCGTGGTGTTCTGGTCATTTCGCCTGATGGCTGGTCTCGGCATGCTGATGCTGCTGCTCGGGGCGCTGGCCCTGTGGCTGCGCCGCGGCGACCGGCTGTACCACTCGCGGCCGTTTCTGCGCTTTGCCCTGTGGATGGGCCCCTCAGGACTGATTGCGATTCTCGCCGGCTGGGTGACCACCGAAGTGGGCCGCCAGCCATGGGTGGTGTATGGCGTTCAGCGCACCGCCGAGGCGGTTTCCGCCCACGGCGATCTGCATATGTCGGTCAGTTTGTTGACCTTTATTGTGGTTTACAGCGCCGTCTTCGGGGTCGGCTACAGCTACATGCTGCGCCTGATCCGCAAGGGGCCGCAGGAGGTGCAACCCGCGACAACCGGTACGCCAGCCCGCCCGCTGTCCGCCGCTACTGAAGGTTATCTGCAGAAGGAGTCCCGCTAATGGGTATCGAATTATCGGTGATCTGGTTCGTGATTATCGTCTTTGCCACGCTGATGTACATCGTCATGGACGGCTTTGATCTGGGCATTGGCATGCTGTTCGGCACGGTCCGGGGAAGCACAGAGCGCGACGTGATGGTGAACAGCGTCGCCCCGGTATGGGATGGCAATGAGACCTGGCTGGTGCTGGGCGGCGCCGGTCTGTTTGGCGCCTTTCCCCTCGCCTACGCGGTGATAATCGACGCCCTGTCGATCCCCCTGACCCTGATGCTGATCGGCCTGATCTTTCGCGGTGTAGCCTTTGAATTTCGTTTCCAGGCCACGCCGTCGCACCGGCCATTCTGGGACCGCGCCTTCTTTGGCGGTTCCCTGCTGGCGACCTTCAGCCAGGGCGTGGTGGTCGGAGCGGTGATCGACGGTTTTACCGTCAGCGGTCGCGCCTTCAGCGGCGGCATGTTTGACTGGCTGACCCCGTTCAGCCTGTTTTGCGGACTCGGGCTGTGCGTGGCCTATGCGCTGCTCGGCGCTACCTGGCTGGTGATGAAGAGCGAAGGCGCGCTGCAGCAGCGGATGCGCAGCGCGTCGCGACAGTTGCTGGTTGCCCTGCTGGCGGTGTTTGCCGTCATCAGCCTGTGGACGCCGCTGGCGCACCCGGCGATCGCCGCCCGCTGGTTCAGCCTGCCGAATCTCTATTTCCTGCTGCCGGTGCCGCTGCTGGTGCTCCTGATTAGCGCCTGGCTGTGGCGCACACTGCCTCTGCACGAACGCCATGTCTCGCCTTTCACCCTAACGCTGGGCCTGGTGTTTCTCGGCTTTAGCGGCCTGGGGATCAGCATCTGGCCGCATATTATTCCGCCATCGATTACCTTGTGGCAGGCCGCCGCCCCGCCGCAAAGCCAGGGCTTTATGCTGGTGGGCGCGCTGCTGATTATTCCGGTTATTCTTGGCTATACCTGCTGGAGCTATTACGTGTTCCGCGGCAAAGTCCAGCCAGGGGAGGGTTATCATTGATGAAAACCGTCTGGTCGAAACGTCTGCTGTGGCTGATCGCGCTGTGGGGAGGCAGCGTGCTGACGCTGACCGCCATCAGCCTGCTGTTTCGCCTGCTGATGACCGCCGCAGGTCTTAAAGTTTGAACCAGGATGCAGAGTCATCCGGATCCGGAGCTCTCCATCTTGTCTTCACTTTTACCTGCTGAAATACGCGGACACATCAGAAGAAAGGATATTGCTATGAAGAAGTTAGCTTTACTGTCTGCCGCGATGACGCTGGGAATATCGTCATGGGCTTTCGCTGCCGACAACCCGCCGCCGCCGCCAGAAAAAAGCGCGCAGCATCAGGGTAAATCGGCGGCGAAAAACGGCCAGCACGACGGTAAGCAAGCGCAACACAACGGCAAGCAGCCGCGGCATGATGGCAAGCAGCCGCAACGAGACGGCAAACAACCGCAGCATGGTGGTAAGCAGCCGCCAAAAGGCGGTGAGCACAGCGGGAAACCACTGCCGCAAAAAGCGTAATCCCTCACGCCTGGCCTTCTACGCCAGGCTTTTTTCACCCTCTTTCAGCAGACATTGACAAACCCTTGCCCTTCTTTGATAAACCGGGAAAAAAACCTGCACAGCGCCTGGCATAGTAAGCCCACGCCATGGATTCACAGAGAAAAGGTATGTTGAGGAGAAGCATGAGCGCCCTGCTGTTGCTGTGCGCGCTTTTTTCCGGGCATCTGCTGGCCCACCGTCAGGGGCACGATTACTTTCCGGTACAGAGCCTCGAGCAGCAGCTGCTGCACGAGGCGGATAGCGATGAGCTTCGCAGCCGGTGCGAAGAGAACGCCGCCGACCTGCGCGAGCATCACCGCTGGCAGGACGCCCGCAAACCGCGGGCATCACACAGCCAGTAGCGTCGCCGCGGATCAGGCCCCTTTGCGCTTCGGCAGGGTCTTCATCAGCTCGTCCGGGCTGACGGAGGCCACGATGCTACCCGGGTGCGGCATTTTGAGGATATGGTTTTTGATCTTGCCGACCACGTGCATTTCGCACGGACGGCAGTCAAACTTCAGGGTCAGCACTTCATCGCCATGGATCAGCTGCATCGGCGTGGCTTTCCAGCTCTTGATGGAGCCTTTCGCCTGTTTCGGACAGAGATTGAAGGCAAAGCGCAGGCAATGTTTAGTGATCATCACCGGCACATCGCCCTTCTCTTCGTGCGCTTCATAGGCAGCGTCAATTAGCTGCACGCCATAGCGCTGGTAGAACGCCCGCGCCTTGTGGTTATAGACGTTGGCGAGGAAGGAGAGATGGGTCTCCGGGTAGACCGGCGGCGGCACAGAGACCGGCTTACGGGTGCCGCGCTGCCAGGCATTGAGCCGCGCGTCATCCAGCATTTCGGCCGTTTCACGCCGCAGCTGGTTGAGCAGGCTGTTGGGCACAAACAGCGGCGGCAGATTGACCTGCACCTCGCGCGCATAGTAAATGGTTTGCCCCAGTTTTGTGACACCGTCACGCAGGTTAGCCAGCGCTTTCTCCGCCTGGTTAGCTTCGGCGAACTCCCCGTCAAGGGTGTGGGTCACGCTGAAGCCATCTTCACAGGTCATGGTGAGAACCAGCTGCTTCTGCCAGCCGCTTAGGGTGACGTCTACGGCGATGCGGCGTTCGCTGGAGGTCTTCAGCAGCGCCTGCTGCCAGTTGTGATCAAGGTTGCGGTTGAGCGCCTGATGCGGGCGCACTTTGTGCAGATCCGCAGGCATCTCGTTCGGCCACACCCGATAGCGATTTTCGCCGGTTTTTTCCACGGTATTGGCGCGGAAGCCCACCACTTCACGCTTAATCATCACGTTAAGGCCATCGCCGTTGGTTAACGGTTCGCTGACCTCGACGTCGAGATGGTCTTTACCCACCTTCAGCACTTCGCCCACCGGCAGTCCGATAAATTTTGGCGAATCAAAGGCGCCGATATCGCCTTTACGGGCATTAACGAAGTAATCGGTGCTGCCGCGGTGGAAGGTTTTATCAGTGGACGGGATAAAGAAATGCTCGGTGCGCCCTGCCGAGGCGCGCGCGAGATCGCCGCGGTCTTCAATAATGGCGTCCAGCATCTGGCGGTAGTGAGCGGTGATGTTTTTCACGTAGCTCATGTCTTTGTAACGGCCTTCGATTTTGAAGGAGCGCACCCCGGCATCGATCAGCGCCGCCAGGTTGGCGGTCTGGTCGTTGTCTTTCATCGACAGGAGATGTTTTTCATAGGCCACCACTCGCCCCTGATCGTCCTTCAGGGTATACGGCAGGCGGCAGGCCTGCGAGCAGTCGCCGCGGTTGGCGCTGCGTCCGGTCTGGGCGTGGGAAATGTAGCACTGGCCGGAATAGGCCACGCACAGCGCGCCATGGATAAAGAATTCGATGGTGGCGTCAGTATTATCGTAGATGGCCTTGATTTGACTGAGGTTCAGCTCGCGCGCCAGCACGATCTGGCTGAAACCGGCGTCTGAGAGAAACTTTGCTTTCTCCACGCTGCGGATGTCGCACTGGGTGCTGGCGTGCAGCTCGATCGGCGGCAGGTCCAGCTCCATGATCCCCATATCCTGGACAATCAGCGCATCGACGCCCGCGTCGTAAAGGTCGGTGATCAGCCGCTGCGCCGGCTCCAGCTCATCGTCATGCAGAATGGTGTTCAGCGTCACAAAGACCTTGGCGCCAAAGCGATGGGCGAAAGGCACCAGACCGGCGATGTCGCTCAGGCTGTTGCTGGCGTTGTGGCGGGCGCCAAAGCCAGGTCCACCGATATAAACGGCATCGGCGCCGTGAAGGATCGCTTCGCGAGCGATACCGGCGTCGCGGGCAGGACTAAGAAGTTCAAGACGATGATTGTGCAGGCGCATACGCGTGTTGTTATCCAGTATAAGGGGGTCGAAATGGCGGCTATTGTAGTCAGAACCGGGCGCAGACGAAAACCTTTTCCGCCGTCGCGGGACGACGAATTTTCAGTTTTCAGCAAAGTATTGAAGGAAAAGATATTTCCCTCAAATCACCGTACAGAGTACTGTCATCACGTATTCCGGATTTTCCTCGTCACGTTGTGAGTGGTTATCATCAGTCATCTTGTCTGGCCGCGGGTTCGCCCGCGGTTTTTTCTTTTGGATAGTGGATAAGCGAATGGAAATGAGCCGCCTGGGCGCCGCTGTTCCGGTAGGCATGCGCCGCATCGCCGGCGAAGCGCCGACCCTCACCCGCCTGCAGCGAGTGCCACTCCCCCTGTAAGCAGAGATCCAGGGTACCGCTAATCACGACAACATGCTCAATCACCCCTTGCTCATGCGGCGTCGATTCGCTCAGCGCCCCGGGAGCAAGGGTTATCGAGAAATGATCAAAGCGCAACTCCGGGTCCCACGGGAAGACCGGGGTCACCACCATCGCCTGCTGCTGCGGGTCAAACGCGGAGGGCGCCGCGCCGTCATCCGGAACGATAAACGCCGAAAACGGCACGTTCAGCCCGGTGGCAATCTTCCACAGCGTCGCGACCGTCGGACTCGATTCATTCCGCTCAATCTGCCCGAGCATGGCTTTCGACACCCCGGTCTCTTCCGCCAGACGCGACAGGCTCCAGCCGCGCTGCTGACGCAGATTTTTGAGGGTGGCCGCCAGATGTTGCGCAATATTCATCCTACCTCCTGATTTTTCAGCCCAGAGTATACCTCCATTTGCCTGATTCAACAGGGCGATTAGCGGCATCGCGGGCCGTTTGCGACAAGAGGCTCGGTGCGCAGCCCTCACCACGCAGGAACCTTGTGCGCTAAAACGCACAATGATAGAGTAATCGGACGTTATAACGCACAAGAGAAAACTATGCGCTCGTTTACCGTTCCGCTTCCCACCCTGTTCGCCGGCTTCGTCGCCGTGCTGGTGGGCTACGCCAGCTCTGCCGCCATCATCTGGCAGGCTGCCGCTGCCGCCGGCGCCACGCCCGGGCAGATCGCCGGCTGGATGACGGCCCTGGGCCTCGCCATGGGCGTCAGCACCCTCGCGCTGAGCGGCTGGCGAAAAGTGCCGGTGCTCACCGCCTGGTCAACGCCGGGCGCCGCCCTGCTGGTCAGCGGTCTGCAGGGGGTGACCCTCCCTGAGGCGGTGGGGGTATTTATCTTCGCCAATGCGCTGATCGTCCTCTGCGGCGTTACCGGCCTGTTTGCCCGGCTGATGAAAATCATTCCCCATTCGCTGGCCGCCGCGATGCTGGCCGGCATTCTGCTGCGTTTCGGTTTGCAGGCCTTCGCCGGCTTCCAGGATCATCTGCTGCTGTGCGGCGGCATGCTCGCCGCCTGGCTTCTGTGTAAGGCGCTGTGGCCCCGCTTCGCCGTGGTCGCCGCGCTGGTTGCCGGGGCGCTGATTGCCGCGGCCTCCGGGGAGGTGGCCAGCGCCGCTGTGCCGCTGACGTTTGTAGCGCCGGAATGGGTCGCCCCGCAGTTTACCCCGGCGCTGCTGCTCAGCGTCGGCCTGCCCTTCTTCCTCGTGACCATGGCCTCACAGAACGCGCCCGGATTCGCTACCCTGCAGGCATCAGGCTATGCCGTACCAGTCTCCGCGCTGATCGTTGTCTGCGGGGGGCTGGCGCTGCTGCTGGCGCCGTTTGGGGTCTACTCGATCTGTATTGCGGCGATCACCGCCGCCATCTGCCAGAGCCCGGAGGCGCACCCGGATCCGCAGAAGCGTTGGCTGGCGGCCATGGCCGCAGGCGGTTTTTATCTGCTGGCCGGTCTGTTCGGGGGATCGATCACCGCGCTGATGTCGGCCCTGCCGACAGCGTGGATCCAGATGCTGGCCGGCCTGGCGTTGCTCGGCACCATCGGCGGTAGTCTGTTTCAGGCGGTACATCAGGCCAGTGAGCGCGACGCGGCGGTGCTGACCTTTCTGATCACCGCCAGCGGCGTGACGCTGGCGGGAATTGGCTCGGCATTCTGGGGCGTGGTGCTCGGCGGAGTGAGCTACGGCGTGCTATCCGCGCTGCGCCGCCCGTAGCTGGGACGGCGTCAGGCCGGTGGCGGCTTTGACCCGATGGCTGAAATGGCTGGCGGAGCTGAAACCGCAGGCCAGAGCGATCTCGGTGAGCGGCAGCGCGCTGTGGCAGATCAGGTTTTGCGCCTTCGCCATTCGCTGCTGCATCACATATTGATGCGGAGCCATATTCAGCGACTGGCGGAACATACGGGCAAAATGAAATTCACTCAGTCCCGCCTGCTGCGCCAGGTCGGCCAGGGTCAATGGCTGATCGAGGTGAGCGTCGATCCAGGCCAGCACGTGACGCTTCCCCCCCGGCGCCAGTCCCCCGGTGACCGAGGGCAAACGCCACTGCACGGTGGAATAGTGCTGGATCAGATGGGTGAGCAATAAACTGCTGGCGGCGCTAAGGGTCAGCTGGTTCGCCGGCTGTCGCCAGTCATTAGCCAGCAAAAACTGACGATACACGGTGGTGATTTTGTCATCGCTGGCGAAGGTTTTCTCCTGCAGGGTGAAGTTCGCCGGGCTGCGATCCCACACCTCCTCCCCGACGCGGCGCAGATGCGCATCGGTACAATAGAGATGGACAAACGACAGATCGCCGCGGATATCCCAGACGCTTTCATCGCCTTTCGGCATCAGGCAAAAGCGATCCGGGCCGCCGCCATTCTTCCAGCCGTGCGGCGTCTTTTGATAGCTTTCATAACCATCGGCGACGTACAGGCTTAAGGTATGATGATCGCTGCGTACCGTTACGGTATCGCAGTTGTTATACCAGGCGGCCAGTTGAATACCGGAATTCAGCTCCACGGTGCCCTTCAGCACCGCGTTCTGTCGCCGTAATGTTTCAAACGTCCCGTAACCCATCGCCTTCACGCATCTGTCCTGTCTGGAAAAACTCTAGTCTAGGGAGACTGCGACGCGGTTTCCAGTTCTCACCGCCGGCGAAAGACAAATAAGCGCAAGAATTTGCAAGCCGACAACAAGCGGGTGAAAGCCGCAGGTTGCGGCAGGCGGCATACTCCTCCCTTCAACAGGCAGAGGAGAATCAGGGTGAACGCATTACTTTATGCACTCGTTGTCGTTATCTGGGGAACGACATGGATTGCGATTTTTTTACAGCAGGGGCCGGTGGCGGCGCCGGTATCGATTTTCTGGCGGTTCGCCGTGGCCAGCGTCACGATGCTGGCGATTCTGCTCGTCACGCGACGTCTGCGGCCGCTGGGCGCGAAGGACCATCTCTGCTGCCTGCTGCAGGGCTGCTGCGTCTTCTGCTTCAATTTCTGGTGCTTTTATACCGCCGCCGCCTGGATCAACACCGGTCTGGAATCGGTGATCTTTTCCATGGCGGTGCTGTTTAACGCCATCAACAGCTTTCTTTTCTTCCGTCAGCAGCCGCCGGGACGCTTCTGGGCTGCCGCCGCGCTCGGTCTGGCCGGTATCGTCACCCTGTTCTGGGATGACCTGCTCGCCAACGGGCTGAACGCTTCGCTACTGTGGGGGATCGGTCTGAGCGCGCTGGGCACTTACGGCTTTTCGCTGGGCAATATGTTCAGTATTCGTCACCAGCGGCGGGGGCTGGAGACGCTGACCACCAACAGCTGGGCGATGCTGTACGGCACGCTGGTGATGGGCGCCATCGCACTCCTCCGCGGGGATAATTTTATGCCGGAGTGGACCGTCAGCTATCTTGGCGCCCTGCTTTACCTGGCGCTGTTCGGCTCAGTTGTCGCCTTCGGCGCCTATTTCACCCTTGTGGGACGCATCGGCGCCAGCAAAGCCGCCTACAGTACGCTGCTGTTTCCGCTGGTCGCCCTGTCCATCTCCACCGTCTATGAAGGCTATGTATGGCACAGCAACGCCGTTATCGGACTGGCGCTGATCCTGTTGGGTAATCTGGTGATGTTTGCCAAACCGGAACAGCTGCTGCTGCGCCGAAAGCTGGCCTGAAACGGCGGAAGATAAAACAGCGCCGTCGGCAGACGGCGCTGGCGAGATTACCGCTGGGAAGGGTCGAATTTGACGGCATCGACCGCCATATCATCGATCACCTGCTTCATGGTTTCGATGGTCAGCGGCGTGTTTTCATTGGCCAGGGTTTTTCCTTCCCCTTTACGAACCACTTTGATCACCGGCTTGTTGGTGCTGGCGTCAATCAGTTCGGCTTCAAAATAGAGGTCGGTGTCCATCGTACGATGGCCGGTGGCGGCCTGAGTACCGGCAACAATCATCGCGACCGGAACCACTTCATAGAACTGCAGCCCTTCTTTGCTGGAGTCCACCCCGGTGATCGCCCCGCGGAAAATAAGGCTACGCTTGCCGGCGGTGGTAGCCAGCGGTTTACGCTCGGAAATGGCCTGTTTGAGCTGTTTGTTGGTGTAATTAAGAATATCCTGCAACGCCTTTTCACCGACCTGGGTCGTCGGCTTCGGTACCGGATAGTACGTTACCGGATGGTAGACGACATTATCGTAATTAGCCGGATTGTAGTTTGGGTCGATCCAGCGCAGCTCCGACTTGCCGGAGGCCGTGGTGGCTTCTTTCAGGTTGGAATAATCTTTTAAAAAGCCCGAATACTGATTCGGCTGCGCCAGTTTGGACGCACAGCCCGTCAACGCTAACATCCCCGCCAGAGCGGCGACTTTAAATAACACGCGAGTACGCATAAAGAGATCCCTGTAAATGCAGTTTTTTTCGGCAGACGTTATAGCAGATAAGACCCAGTAGTTTTGTGACAAAATGAGGGCTTCGTCAAGGAAGATATACAAATATTGATGGGATCAACATTACGTTATTAAATAATTACTTAATAGGTGAACAGGTCGCCTTTAACCCTCTGTTCAGCGAGGCTTTTCGCGCGTATTTATCCGATGGGTATTAGCGCAAGGCGGCGCGGTCAATCTCAGCCATTTCACGCGCCGCTGAGGATTATGCGGGCTTGCGCGCCAGCAGCGTGGCGAAGCGCAGTTTGATCCGGTTGCCGCTGGCGTCGGTCCGATGCAGCTCACCGACGTCCTCATTGTATTTCAGTAATTCCCAGCCCCGGTAGTATTCCCGAAGTTCATCGGGTTTAAAAGCAAACGGGAAGCCGACGGTGCAGGGATAGTCCTCGGTGTCCATCGCCGCGACAATCAGGTTATAGCCCCCGGCGGCGGTGCAACGCTGCATATTGGCGATGAGTCCCGGGATAGCGCCGGCCTCAAGAAACATCATCACCACGGTGGAGAGGATCAGATCATACTCGCCGTCAAAGGTCAGGCTGTTGAGGTCTTTCACCGCGGTCTGCAAATTATCCAGCCCTTCGGCGGCGCGAATAGTCTCCAGATTATTGATGCTCATCGCATTTTTATCCCACGCCGTCACCGTGAAGCCGTTCGCCGCCAGATAAAGGCTGTTACGTCCGTTGCCGCAGCCCAGATCCAGCGCCCGCCCCGGCGGCACCATCGTCGCGGCATGCAGCACCTCGGAGTGGGTGCGGGTCAGGCCATATTTTTCACTAAAATAGTCCGCGTCACGCGTTGTCATGATCCTTCCTTCTTATTCGGGAGTGTTTCCCGGTCAACCTGTAGCAACAGTTTCCCGCTGACCAGCAGCAGCCCTGTGCGCAGCAGCAGCAGGCCGATGACCAGATTGCTAAAAATAAAGAGCGGCAGCGCCAGATGATGAAAAAAGCCGTCCGCTTTAGCCTGGCCCAGATGCAGGCCGGTAGTGGCCAGTGCGGAAATACCGAACGAGAAGCTCCAGAAAGAAGCATTGAACGGCTGGCGAAGATACCAGGGCATCAGACGCAGCATAAACAACAGCTGTAGCAGACCGTAGCCAAACAGCAGCTTAGCAAAGGTATCAGCCTCCCCGCCGTTGACGCTGAGCCAGGCGCTGCAGGCCACCAGCGCAGGCGCCAGCTGGATCCCCAACGACGTGCGCAGCGCGGTCGGCAGTTCGCCTGCGCTGCGCAGACGATGGAGGATAGCCGGCTCAAGGCTCAGCCAGGAGAAGACTCCGGCGCCAAGGAACACCAGTCCGGCGTCGGTAAACCCCAGCGCGCCGCAGGCCATCGCGCTGATAAAATTATTCGCCACCGTGGGCAGATACAGCCCCGGCGTAGTGGCCTCGCGAGGATGGTTTCCCCGCCACAGGCCGCCGCTTTGCCAGGCGGCATAGGCGAGCTGCAGCGCCACGCCCGGCACAAACAGCCCGATGGCCAGCGGCCGGCACCAGGGTACCAGACCAATCGATACCAGCAAGGTGGTGGCGGGAAACAGGCTGACGAAGCTGCTGCTGACCGGATGTCGCATCTCCTGCAGCACACTCGCCGGAAAGCGGATCGCCCGGCTGATAAACGCCATGCTGAGCAGGACCCACATCGCCATCGCCAGCGTCACCAGCCCATCACCAATGCTGCGGCTGACCGGCCAGAGGGTGCTGGCGTAACGCCAGGCAAAGCCCATCCCGATGGTGCCGAGCACCATGCCAAAGTAACCCGCCGGCAGATTCAGCACCTGCCGCGACGTATGCGTTTTGTTCATTTTATTGATGATATCAATTTAATTTGAAGTTGCATTCTAAAGGAACCTTATCCCACGCGCTACGGCGATCTTTGCTATGTTTATGTTAACCATAAGTAATGAGGATCGGGAATGCGTAAATACCGTCTCAGCGAACAGACCCGGCAGTATTGTTACCAGGCAGAGGATGGCAAACAGTGCGTCACCCTGCGCCAGATCGTGGCGCTTATCGATTTCGCTGACGTCAAAGCGGGCAGCGAAGGCGGCTGGGTGGAGGAGGAAAGCGCTCTCAGCCAGCAGGGAGAGTGCTGGATCTACGATGCCAACAGCGTGGTCTTCGCCGGGGCGCGCATCCTCGACGATGCCCGACTCCATGGCCCCTGCGAGGTCAGCCATGGGGCTATCATCAGCGGACGGGCATCCATTCACGCCTCGCAGATCAGCCATCACGCGCAGATTGGTGACAACGTCACGATTAGCCTGAGTACGGTGCGCGGTGACTGTCGCCTCGCCGACGAGGCGCGTCTTCTGCCCCACTGTCAGGTGATTGCCGCCCGCGGGCTGACCGCCGACCGCGACAAAGTGCTGCAGATTTATCAGCGAGCCACCGTCAGCGCGTCGCGCATTCTCCATCAGGCGCAGATCTATGGCGAGGCCTACGTCGAGCACGCTTTTGTCGAACATCGGGCGGAAGTCTTTGACCACGCCAGGCTTGAGGGAAACGAGGAGAATGACGTTTGGGTGTGCGATAACGCGCGGATTTACGGGCATGCCCGTCTGATCGCGGGTCGCGGCGAGGATGCCATTCCCACTGTGCGCTACAGTTCCCAGGTTGCGGAGAATGCGGTGATTGAAGGTAACTGTCTGCTAAAGCACCGGGCGATGGTGGGCGGCGAGGCGCAGCTGCGCGGTGGACCGATTCTGCTTGACGACGACGTGCTGATCCAGGGTCGGGCTGTTATCGTCGGCGATGTGATCGTTGAGCACCAGGTCACGCTTGGGGACGAGGTGCAGATCGCCGCGCGGGAAGGAGAAGCCATTCACCTGCGCGGCCCCAAGACCCTCGACGGCCAGCAGCAGATCACCCGAACGCCGCTGTTAGGCGCCCTGTAGCGCCTCGTCGCGGTCAATAATGCGGGCGTAGATATTCTGATCGTCATAGCTGCCGTTCAGATACTCGGCCTGGCGGAGACAGCCTTCCAGAACAAACCCGTTACGCAACGCCACCTGGTTGCTGCGGGTATTCGCCACCCGACATTTGATCACAAACCGGCGCACCAGCCCGCTGCGGGCATAATAGTGGATAAAGGCCTGCAGGGAACGGGACAGATACCCCTGCCCCTGGCAATCTTCATCGATCCAATAGCCAATATAGGCCGTCTTATTCTGCGGCTCGATCTGGTTGAACGACAGAACGCCAATCGGCCGCTTATCGAGAAACAGCAAAAACATTTTGGCGTAATCCCGCTGGTGCAGCATCACGTTACCCTGCACATGGCGGCGGGTCTCCTCTTCGCTGCGCACCTCTCCGGCCCAGCTAAGCGACTGCTGTAGCCAGCGCTGGTTTTTCACCACCAGCTGGTGCAGGTCGCTGACGTAACGCTCATCAATGGCGGTAAGCGTCAGTCCCTCGGTCACCGGGATCGACTCAGGTACTGCTGGAATGTCTGTGGTCATGGGGCTCTTTACGGGCCCGCAGGGGGTGCCTGGGGGCCACGGCTGTCACGGGGTTATTTCATGATCCGGTCGTCGACGTAGTTACGTTTATCCGGCGCCGGCGGGAAGTACTGATAGAGCCAGGTTTCGCTGATGGCTTCTCCCTGACAGCGCAGGAACAGACGCATCTCCACCGGGTCGGTCGAGCCGGAGGTCGGATACCAGTCGAAGAGGATCCGGTAGCCATCGAACGGCTCGACGTAGAGGATCTCAATCTGCTTCGCTTCGCCGCTGGAGAGGGTGATCACCGGTTCAATACCGCGCGGCGCGGCCGCTTTCAGATCGCCGCCGACAAAGTCGATGGCAAAACGACGCGCCCACTTGTCCGGGTAGTGTTCCCCCGGCGCCCATCCCTCCGGGAAGCCCCCCATCCCGGTGCGGGTGGCGAGCACACGCGCCAGCGGGGTGCTCACCGGCGGCTGCGCGCTCCAGTAGAGACGGTAGCGGAAGTCCAGTTCGTCGCCCGCCTTCACCGCCTTTTCCGGCTGCCAGAAGCAGACGATGTTATCCAGCGTTTCACCGGTGGTCGGGATCTCCATCAGGCTGACCGCCCCTTTGCCCCACTGGTTACGCGGCTCCACCCACAGGCTGGGACGCTTGTTATACCAGCCCATCACGTCCTGGTAGTGGGAGAAATCGCGGTCCAGCTGCAGCAGACCAAAGCCGCGCGGGTTCTTGTCCTGGAAGGCGTTGAACTGCAGCTTCTGCGGGTTGTTCAACGGCCGGCAGACCCATTCGCCGTTGCCCAGCCACATCGACAGCCGATCGGAGTCGTGGATCTGCGGGTGGATGGTATCGCACATCCGACGCTCGTTGTTGCCACAGCTGAACATGCTGGTCATCGGCGCGATACCCAGCTGTTTGATATCCTTGCGGGCGTAGAGATGGTTCTCCACATCCATAATGACCTGGGTATCCTGGCAGTGGATGGTGAACTTGTAGGCGCCAGTGATGCTCGGGCTGTCCAGCAGAGCGTAAACGGTGAATACCGTGGCGTCTCCTTTGACCGTTTCGAACCAGAAAGAGGTGAAATCGGGGAACTCTTCCGGGGTATCGGTAAAGGTATCCACCGCCAGCCCACGGGCCGAGAGGCCGTACTGGTAGGTGCTGTCTACCGCGCGGAAATAGCTGGCGCCGAGAAACGCCACGATATCCCGGCGCGCCAGCTCAGGCGCTTTAAATACCCGGAACCCGGCGAAGCCGAGGTCGGACTGCCCTTCCAGCTGGCGGGTATCCACCCCGGCGTCATTGTACTTGAACAGCTCCGGACGGAAGTGGATCTCGCGCGCCTGCTGGGTGGCGGCGTCTAAAGAGAACATGCGCACGCGGCGACGGAACCCCATCCCGACGTGGAAAAACTGGATATCCAGTTTGCGTTCTTCAATATTGTTCCACAGCGAGTGGTTGGCGTCATACTGGATGCTGTTATAAGCCTGCGGGGTGAGATTGGCCAGCGTCGGCGGCAGATCGCGCGGGGCGCCGCCCCACGGCTGGCGCGCCAGATCGTGGGCCATCGCCTGCAGCACGGCATAATCAAAACGACGTGTCTGCCCGTCGGCAATGCCCGCGTCTTCAGCAAACGCGGCCTGACTGAATAAGGAAGCGACTCCTGACGTTCCGCATACGGCGGCAACAGCCATGGAAGATTTAAGAAAACGTCTGCGGTTCATGCCTGAGAAAGCGTCCTTCTGCACGGGTGAATTGATTCGCAACGCGTCATCACGCTGCGTGATAATTTCCGCCCACTCTAGACAAAAACGATTAATAATCCAATTGTTGCCCGCAGAAAAACGGTAAAAAAGCCCTGTCTACCAGAACAGGCTGTTTTTTCATCACCGGCGGAGGGAGAGCGCAATATCCAGCCCAGGGCCCGCCTGCAAACAAAGCGGACAGCACTCATCCTGTCTCATCGCCGGGGCGTTTCTTAGCCGCCCGCGGCCTGCAGCAGGGCCGCGCCCCGCTGAGCCGCGACCCATCCCCTTTATTCGAGGGTCACGTGATGCTTCATCACCCGGCGAAACAGCGCCAGCCGGGCGCGCATAAAGCGATTCTCCACTTTAAAGCCGGCACGCTTATGCAGGCCAATGCGCAGCAGACGATCCCGTCCGCGCACGCACGCCGGCCAACGCACCGCGCCGGCAAGCACCTGCTCGCCGCTGGCGACGCGGGCAAACTGGGCCCAGTAGTCAGCGACCTGAGCGGCGAAGGCCAGATCCGCTTCACTGGCATATTGCCGCACCGGGTCGGTGAGCCGCAGGTTATCAAACACGTAGGGTACCTCGTTGCCGTGCCAGGCGCCGTGCGGATAGACATCATGCTCCGCTTCCGCCACATAATCGAACCAGTACCGCCAGCATGGCTGGCCCACGCGCTGCTGGGCCTGCATCACCACATAGCCGAGGGTGGTAAACGCCATATCCCGACAGACTTCCCGCCCCAGCGCTTCATCCCCCTTGACGCCGGGATAGAGGAGTTTGATCAGTCCCAGCCCCAGACGGCGCTCGCGGCGCAGCTTCTGGATCTGCCCGGCGATATCGACGCCAAACACGGCCATCACGCTGGCTTCATCGCTATTGGAGCCGATCATCACCGGCATCGGATGCTGGCGCCCGGCAAAAAAGGTCTCCAGCATCGGCTGCGGAAGCACCACATCGCCGGCGATGGGCGCTGGCCCGATATTCAGCGGGGCGGTTAGCGACCAGAAGGCCTCCGCCGGGATCGCCCGCAGTTGTTCGGCGCTGGCCTGCGGCAAGGCGAAGCGTTCCGCCAGCAAGCGTCCTTTCTCCAGCGCCTTTTCTCGCGGCAGGTCGGGTAAGGTATACCCGCTCTGAATAATCGCTTTATGGAACAACCCTTTCGCTTTCGGCGAGACCATCAGCGACAGCACGCTGCGCGCCCCGGCGGATTCGCCAAACAGCGTAACGTTTGCGGCGTCGCCGCCGAAGGCGTGAATATTCTCCTGGACCCACTGCAGGGCGGCGATCTGGTCGAGCAGCGCGAAGTTATACAGACGCTCGCCCGCCTCTTCCTCCAGTGCCGGATGGGCGAAAAAGCCAAGATGGCCCAGTCGGTAGTTGACCGTCACCACCACCACGTCGCGGCTGGCCAGCGCCAGGCCATCGTAAGGCGGCAGGCTGCCGGCGCCGATGGTAAACCCGCCGCCGTGCAGCCAGACCATCACCGGCAGCGGCTGCGCTGCGCTGGCGGGGGCCCAGACGTTGAGATAGAGACAGTCTTCGCTGAAGCGGCCGGGATCCCCGCCGCCAAGTTCGCGGCAGTAGTCAATGTCCTGCCAGCTGGCGGCGGAAAAGGCGTCGGCCTGACGCACGCCATGCCAGCGGGCGGGAGGCTGCGGCGCGCGCCAGCGCAGCGGCCCCACGGGCGGCGCGGCGTACGGAATGCCGCGCCAGATATGGATCCCCTGCTCTGCGCTCCCGGCCAGCGTGCCCTGCCGGGTTTTCGCCAACGGTTTCGACGGATGTTGCATAACCTGCTCCCTGTAAGGCTGATGCCAGCAGGGTACTGATTTTACAGCAGACCGCAACGTCGTTTGCTGCGCTCCTCCGCCTGCCGGTACAGTTCAAACTCATCCTGCACCGGGCAGCCCAGCGCCGCCTCAAAGGCTTCGCGGCTGGCATTCCCGTGGCTGCGCGCCTGGGTTTCATTACCCAGATTGGACTGAAAAATGCCCGCCGCGCTGACCGGTAAAAAATCCTCATAGACGATGGGCTGGGCCACCACCCATCCGCGCTCGATCAGCGGCTGGGGATCGTCGCCCGGGCGAAACGCCTGGCGATGGGCCTCGCCAGCCGGCGTCAGGCGGTAGCGAAACCAGGCCAGCCCCTGCTGACGCAGCAGAAATTCGCTGTCGGGAAATTCGCGGAACACCTCCTGCAGATGCAGCTGGTGGCTGAGATTGTCTTTGCCGGTCCCTGCCGCCTGCAGCAGCCGGTCGTACAGCGCGCGCCCTTTTGGCGTCAGCGCCACGCCGCGCTGCTCAATTTCGCCAAAGCGGGCGCTGTGGGTGCCGCGGTGTTCGCCGGCGAACATCACCGGCTCCTCAAGCGCCTTGAAGCTGGTCTGCCGCAGGAGGATCGGTACCTCCCGGCGCGGCGGACCTTCGATCAGGGCCTTTGGCTCAATACCGCACTCCGGCATCAGGGCCTGCGCGCGGTCAATATCCAGCGTCCGCGGCGTGAGGTGGTTGATATGGCATCCCGGGAAGCAGACCACATCGGCAATCAGGCGATGCTCGCGATGCAGCGCGTGGTAGGTCTCCTCATCGACGGTGGCATGCCGGTGCCAGCGGAAGGTCTCCAGCGCCTCCTGCACAAACTCGCGGGCTTCCGCTGGGGTGAAGGCCCCTTCGGCCTCGTGCCGGGCGATCAGCGCCAGGCAGCGGGGAGTGAATATGTTGCGCCGGGCGAGGATCGCCTCGGCCCGCTCGCGCAGAGCGCGGTTTTCGATCAGCTCCAGACGCAGCAGCGAGGTAAATACCCGAAACGGATTGCGCGCCAGCGCGGCATCGTCGACAGGACGAAACGCCGTGGAGTGAACCGGCACGCCGGCCTGCGAGAGATCGTAATAGCTGACGGGAAACATCCCCATAATGGCAAACATGCGACGCAGCGTCGCCAGTTCCTCCGCTGTGCCCACGCGGATCGCCCCGTGGCGCTCAACGTTCAGACGCGCCAGCTCGTCGGCGTTGGCCAGTTGTTCATGCAGCTTCGGATTATTTTCCAGTACCGCCAGGTTGACGTCAGCCACCAGCTCCAGCAGCGTCCCGTACTGCGGAACTTCCTGCTGGTACATGGCCGACATGGCCTGCGAAAAGTGCTCCCGAATCTCATCAGCCGTGATGGTGTTCGCCATGATGTGTTACCTCCAGTGAATACTTCCTGGAGTGTAGGAAAGCTGCCTCCCGGCGGGGGGAAGAATTTACAAACTGTGATGGCGATAACCTGCTTCCGGTCACGGGCATAGCGCAGAACATAACCGATGGTTATGAAAAACACCCGGTAATTTCACTTTAAATTAACAATGCATTTACACACACTGTTTCTGGCGACATTACAACAACATGCCCCTCTACCCTCTATACGGAGTACCCGATGAACGATAAATGGTCCCCGCGCGAGGTTATCCATCGCGATTACAGTAGTCACCCGCCCGCTTACGCCCCGGGCTATAAAACCAGCGTCCTGCGCTCCCCGAAAAACGCCCTGATCTCCCTGCAGAACTCGCTGTCGGAGATCACCGGCCCGGTGTTTAGCCGCGACGACCTGGGTCCGCTGGATAATGACCTTATCCTTAACTATGCCAAAGAAGGCCTGCCGATTGGCGAGCGGATCATTGTGCACGGCTATGTGCGGGATGGCTTCGGCCGACCGATGAAAAACACCCTGGTGGAAGTTTGGCAGGCCAATGCCGGCGGCCGCTATCGACATAAAAAAGATCAGTATCTGGCGCCGATTGACCCGAACTTCGGCGGCTGCGGCCGGGTGCTGACCGACGAGAACGGCTATTACTGTTTTCGCACCATCAAGCCCGGCCCCTACCCCTGGCGCAACCAGGCCAGCGACTGGCGTCCGGCGCATATTCATTTCTCGCTCTCGGGCGACGCCTGGGCCCAGCGCCTGATCACCCAGATGTATTTCGAAGGCGACCCGCTAATCAAGCAGTGCCCGATCGTCAGAACCATTAATAATGACGACGCCGTGCGCACCCTGATCGCCGAGCTGGACATGCACGCCGCCGTGCCGCTGGATTGTCTGGCCTACCGCTTCGACCTTGTTCTGCGCGGCCATCGCGCCACGCTGTTTGAAAATCGCACTCAGGGGGCCGCCCGATGAAAGAGTATCTGCCTGAAACCGCCTCGCAGACCGCGGGACCCTATGTTCATATCGGTCTGGCGCCGGACGCCGCGGGTTTCCATATTTTTGAGAAAAATTTTGGTCCGGTTCTCACCACCGCCGATACCGTCGGAGAACGGATCACCATTGAAGGCCGGGTTATCGACGGCTCCGGAACCCCGGTCCGCGATGTGCTGCTGGAGATCTGGCAGGCCAACGCCGCGGGACGCTATAACCATCCCGACGATCGTCAGCAGCAGAAAGCGGTCGACCCGGGCTTTCGCGGCTGGGGGCGCACCTGCTCTGACTTCACCTCCGGCGTCTGGCGCTTTGAAACCATCAAGCCCGGCGCGGTGGTTGGCCGCGATGGCCGTCTGATGGCGCCGCACGTCAATCTGTGGGTGGTGGCCCGGGGGATAAATATTGGCCTCAATACGCGGATGTATTTCGCCGATGAGCACGAGGCCAACGCCAGCGACCCGGTGCTGAATCTCATCGAGTGGGAGGTGAGACGCAAAACCTTAATCGCTGAGCGCGAAGTTCGCGGTGCGGAAGTGGTCTATCGTTTCGACATTTATCTGCAGGGTGAGAACGAAACCGTCTTTTTCGATATCTAGCGGCCATGCTGACCACCGCCGTCGCCCCGCACAGTCGGGGCGGCGGCGTGTTAAACCATCGGGAAAGATCTTGTAATATAATCGACTCAAATGTTAAAAATATTTTGCTATCTGGTTATCAAATTTAAACAAGGCCGCTTGTCTCTTTCACCGCTGTGTTTTTAACATCATCTTACTATGGAAAAAAATGGTCTCTTCAGTCAGCGCATTCGCTTGCGCCATCTACACACCTTCGTGGCCGTCGCTCAACAGGGAACGCTGGGGCGCGCGGCTGAAACTTTAAATCTGAGCCAGCCAGCACTTTCAAAAACGCTTAACGAGCTTGAACAGCTGACCGGTACCCGTCTGTTTGAGCGGGGACGGCTGGGGGCGCAGCTGACCCTGGTCGGGGAACAGTTTCTGACTCATGCCGTGAAGGTGCTTGATGCCCTTAACTCGGCGGGCCAGGCGCTGAACCGTAAAGAGGGCCTGAATAACGATATTGTACGCATCGGCGCGCTGCCTACCGCCGCGCTGGGGATCCTGCCGACGGTGATCGGCCAGTTCCATAAGCAGCAAAAAGATATCACGCTGCAGGTCGCCACCATGAACAACACCATGCTGCTCGCCGGGTTAAAGTCCGGGGAGATCGACATCGGCATCGGACGGATGTCCGATCCGGAGCTGATGAGCGGCCTGCATTACGAACTGCTGTTCCTGGAATCCCTTAAGCTGGTGGTTCGTCCGGGACATCCCCTGCTGCAGGAGACGGTGACCCTCAGTCGGGTGATGGAATGGCCGGTGGTGGTCTCGCCAAAGGGCACCGTGCCGCGGCAAAACGCCGAAGCGCTGCTCCAGAGCCAGGGGTGTAAAATGCCCGCCGGCTGCATAGAGACTCTGTCCGCTTCCCTGTCGCGCCAGCTAACGGTTGATTTTGACTATGTCTGGTTCGTCCCTTCCGGGGCGGTGAAAGACGATCTTCGCCGTGGCGTACTGACCGCCCTGCCGATTGCCACCCAGGGCGCCGGGGAGCCCATCGGCATTTTAACCCGCGTCGATGCGACGCTGACCCCCGGGACGCACACCCTGCTCAGCGCTATTCGTAAATCAATGCCTGCCTGATCCGCCGCTCCCCCGGCCCGTCGCGGCCGGGGAGCCGACGCCGACTGAGACACATTCAGCAAAATAATCATTTAGTGCGAAATTATTTATTAACATTTGCGCAAATTTCTTTAACAGATCTATCATATCGCGATTTCACCAAATGGTTCATATGAAATCAAAGCAGGCAATAAATTTGGCTTTATGAAGATACAAACCACTTCATTCAAAAATAAAACAAAATAACTTTGTTTCATTTGGTTCGTAATGAGGTGGCTGGTGTGGTTAAGGAGATTTCATGACAACTGGCAACGCGCCGCGCGGATTCCCCCGGATCCTGCAGTGGCTTCTCGCCGGACTGATGCTGATCATCGGTCTGGCT
Organism: Klebsiella sp. C360; assembly: GCF_048822415.1. Taxonomy (NCBI): domain Bacteria; kingdom Pseudomonadati; phylum Pseudomonadota; class Gammaproteobacteria; order Enterobacterales; family Enterobacteriaceae; genus Klebsiella; species Klebsiella sp. C360. The sequence continues at coordinate 343,258 of NZ_JBMEZZ010000003.1, read as the reverse complement.
ATCGGTATTCTGGGGGCAAAACTGGCTCTCGTCGGCGGCACGCTGTACTTTGCGCTGATGGGCGTGGTGATGGTTATCGCGGCAGTGCTAATTTTCCGTCGCCGCCGCGGCGGGATTTTGCTGTACGCCGTGGCGTTTATCGCCTCAGTGATCTGGGCGATTGGCGACGCTGGCTGGAACTTCTGGCCGCTCTTCTCGCGCCTGTTCGCCCTTGGCGTGCTGGCCTTTCTCGCCGCCCTGGTCTGGCCTTTCCTCGCCAGCCCGCCGGCGAAAAAAGGCCCGGCTTTTGCCATCGCCGCCGTGCTCGCCGTGGCGCTGGCGGGAAGCTTTGGCTGGATGTTTAAATCCGAACCGCTGGTCAGCGCCACGGAAGCGGTACCGGTGAAACCCGTCGCGCCGGGCGAAGAGCAGAAAAACTGGGCGCACTGGGGCAACACCACCCACGGCGACCGCTTCGCCGCTCTCGATCAAATCAACAAGCACAACGTCAACCAGCTGCAGGTAGCCTGGGTGGCGCATACTGGGGATATTCCGCAGAGCAATGGCTCCGGCGCGGAAGATCAGAATACCCCGCTGCAGATTGGCGATACCCTCTACGTCTGTACCCCATACAGCAAAGTGCTGGCGCTGGATGTCGACAGCGGCAAAGAGAAATGGCGCTATGACTCCAAGTCCTCTTCGCCTAACTGGCAGCGCTGCCGCGGCTTAGGCTATTACGAAGATAGCCAGGCGCAGACGACGCCAGCGTCAGGCGCCCAGCCTGCCGCCTGCTCCCGTCGTCTTTTCCTGCCGACGATCGATGCCCGCCTGATCGCCATTGATGCCGACACCGGCAAACTGTGCGAGAGCTTCGGCGATCGCGGTATTGTCGACCTCAGCGTCGGAATGGGCGAAGTCAAAGCGGGCTACTATCAACAGACCTCCACCCCGCTGGTCGCGGGCAATGTGGTGGTGGTGGGCGGCCGCGTCGCGGATAACTACTCTACCGGCGAACCGCCGGGGGTGGTCCGTGCGTTTGACGTCCATACCGGTAAACTGGCCTGGGCGTGGGATCCGGGTAATCCGGCGCTGACCGGCGTACCGCCGGAGGGCCAGACCTATACGCGCGGCACGCCGAACGTCTGGTCGGCGATGTCTTACGACGCGAAGCTGAACCTGATCTATCTGCCGACCGGCAACGCTACGCCAGACTTCTTCGGCGGCGAACGAACCGCGCTGGACGACAAATACAGCTCCTCCATCGTCGCTGTGGATGCCGCGACCGGCCAGGTACGTTGGCACTTCCAGACCACCCACCACGACCTGTGGGACTTTGACCTGCCGTCTCAGCCGCTGCTGTACGATCTGCCTGACGGCAAGGGCGGCACCACCCCGGTGCTGGTGCAGACCAGCAAGCAGGGCATGATCTTTATGCTCAATCGCGAAACCGGCGAGCCGGTGGCGAAAGTGGAAGAGCGACCGGTGCCGGTGGGCAACGTCAAAGGCGAGCGCTACTCGCCGACGCAGCCTTACTCGGTGGGAATGCCGATGATCGGCAACCAGACGCTGACCGAGTCCGATATGTGGGGCGCGACGCCGATCGACCTGCTGCTGTGCCGTATCCAGTTCAAAGAGATGCGCCACCAGGGAGTCTTTACCCCGCCGGGGGAAGACCGCTCCCTGCAATTCCCGGGCTCGCTCGGCGGCATGAACTGGGGCAGCGTCTCGGTGGATCCCAATAACAGCCTGATGTTCGTTAACGATATGCGTCTCGGTCTCGCCAACTATATGGTGCCGCGCGAGAAGGTAGCGAAAGACGCCAGCGGCATTGAGATGGGCATCGTGCCGATGGAAGGCACGCCGTTTGGCGCCATGCGCGAACGTTTCCTGTCGCCGCTGGGCATTCCGTGCCAGAAACCGCCTTTCGGCACCATGTCCGCTGTGGATCTGAAAACCGGGAAACTGGTGTGGCAGGTGCCGGTAGGCACCGTAGAGGATACCGGGCCGCTGGGGATCCGCATGCATATGCCGATTCCGATCGGTATGCCGACCCTTGGCGCGTCGCTGGCGACGCAGTCCGGGCTGCTGTTCTTCGCCGGCACCCAGGATTTCTACCTGCGCGCCTTTGATACCGCTAACGGCAAGGAGATCTGGAAATCCCGTCTGCCGGTTGGCAGTCAGTCCGGCCCGATGACCTACGTGTCGCCGAAAACCGGTAAGCAGTACATCATTATCAATGCGGGCGGCGCCCGTCAGTCTCCGGATCGCGGGGATTACATTATCGCCTACGCGCTTCCTGACCATCATTGATTGACCTAAGCAAAAGGGCCCATTCGGGCCCTTTTTTGCGGCTGACGAAACGCCTTGCGCGTTAGCGATTACTGGTCGCCAAAGTGGATCACGGTGCGAATCGATTTGCCTTCATGCATCAGGTCAAAGGCCTCGTTAATTTGCGCCAGCGGCAGGCGATGAGTAATAAACGGGTCGAGGCGAATTTTACCCGCCATCGCGTCTTCCACCATTCCCGGCAGCTGGCTACGGCCTTTCACGCCGCCAAAGGCGGAGCCGCGCCACACCCGGCCAGTCACCAGCTGGAACGGACGGGTCTTGATCTCCTGCCCGGCGCCGGCCACGCCGATAATGACGCTCTCGCCCCAGCCTTTATGGCAACATTCCAGCGCCGCGCGCATCACATTGACATTACCGATGCACTCGAAGCTGAAATCCACCCCGCCGTCGGTCAGCTCAACGATCACATCCTGAATGGGCTTATCGTAGTCGTTGGGGTTGATAAAGTCGGTAGCCCCCATCTCTTTCGCGAGAGTGAACTTATCCGGGTTAGTATCGACCGCCAGAATCCGCCCGGCTTGCGCCTGCACGGCGCCCTGGATCACCGCCAGGCCGATGCCGCCCAGGCCAAAGACCGCGACGGTATCCCCGGGCTTAACCTTCGCCGTGTTATGCACCGCGCCGATGCCGGTGGTCACGCCGCAGCCCAGCAGACACACTTTATCCAGCGGCGCCTGCGGATTGACTTTCGCCAGCGAGATCTCAGCGCAGACCGTGTATTCGCTGAAGGTGCTGGTGCCCATGTAGTGATAAATCGGTTCGCCGTTATACGAGAAACGGGTGGTGCCGTCCGGCATCAGCCCTTTGCCCTGGGTGGCGCGCACCGCCTGACAGAGATTGGTTTTACCCGACTTACAGAACTTGCACTCGCCGCATTCGGCGGTATACAGCGGGATGACATGATCGCCCGGCTTAAGACTGGTGACGCCCTCGCCCACTTCCACGACCACGCCGCCGCCTTCATGGCCCAGCACCGCCGGGAAGACGCCTTCCGGATCGTCGCCGGAAAGGGTGAAGGCATCGGTATGGCACACGCCGGTATGGGTGATTTTCACCAGAACTTCGCCTTTTTTCGGCGGCGCGACGTCAATCTCTACGATTTTTAACGGCTGACCGGGGCCAAAGGCCACTGCTGCGCGTGATTTCATAACTGTCTCTTCCTCGTCGTGATGTTATTTTAAATAAGATCGTAGCAGATGACCGACCTCTGCCATTCTCGCGGCCCGCTGGTCCGGGGTGGTGTCGCCGCTGACCAGCTCATCCTGCAGGTGGATCTCCACCATTTCGCCCATCAGACCGTTTGCCGCCCCGCGAATCGAGGCGATCTGCTGCAGGATAGTCATACAGGGTTCGCCGGACTCCAGCGCGCGTTCAAGGGCTTCAACCTGGCCACGGATGCGGCGTACGCGGCTGAGGGCCCGTTTTTTATCTTCAGGTGAATGTGGCACGATAACGCCTCCGTATCATATAGGGGGGTATACTATATTTTATTAGCCGCAAAGGCAAAAAAAACCCCGTCGCGGGACGGGGTCTGAATGTTGAAGCGAGTGATTCAGCGCTTACGGGGCATCATTCGCAGCAGGGTATTATCTTTCCACCAGTAATGATGGAGCAGCGCGGCAAAGGCATGCAGGCCAATCACGAAGTAACCGGCATTCGCTAACCATTCATGGATCGCTTTCAGGGTGTCCACCCGCTCAAAATCGCTCTGCGGGGCATACGGCATCGTCAGGCCAAAGGCGTACCAGGGATTCCCGCGCCAGTACATCATCACCATACCGATCAGCGGCAGGGCAATAAACAGCAGATAGATAACCAGATGGCCGAGATGGGCGAAACCGGTCATCATTGGCGACGGCTTCGGCACGATCGGCGGCGTCGGCGTTTTCAGCCGCACCAGCAGACGCGCCGCCATCAGCACGCAAATGGCGATCCCGCAGGAAACATGAATCATATTAATCAGCGGCCGATCGCTGCGGGGGAAAAATCCGCGCAGCTCCATCGCCGCATAGGCCACCACCACCAGCAAAAAGACCAGCCAGTGGATGCCAATCTGCAGGCCGGAATATTTATCGCGCATGGAATATCCTTAATGGAAAGTGTGATGCTGCCAACATAGCGGCCTTCCCTTAAATTTTCATTAACCTTTACGTTGAATTAACAACTGATTACCGCATTCTGCCGAGCCGCTGCGCCCGGGCCACGCGAACGGGCGCCGGATACCATGAGCTATTACAAAATTAAACAGTTTTGTTACCTGCCGCCGCGCTCTCCCCTCTATAGTTGAGAACATCTGTCGGCCACGCTGCGTATGGAGATAAAAAATGAAGAAAATCAGCTTACCGCTATTGCTGCTGACCGCGTTGGCCAGCCCGACTTTCGCCGCGGACTGTCAGCCTAACGGCATCGGCGGCTCATTTTGCATTAACGATGACGGGACCACCACCGACACGGTGCCGAATGAAGTCAACGGTATGGATACGTATTCGAACAATGGCGGATACAGCAGTTCTCTGCCCGACCAGTCGGGGGCAGAGGAAGCGCTTGAAGGGTCAACGCTGTCGACGCAGCAGGACAGCGTCGCCAGCAGCGGTCAGGGAGACAGCGCCCTGGCGGGCCGCGACTGGCATTCGCCGTCCAATCTGAATGATGGCGCCGCCACCTCCAGTATGAGCCTGCTGGATAAACCCTGAGGCCTGGCGTCAGGCAAAGCTCCAGCCTGCGGCGCCGATGGCGACGGCGAACAGCAGGCAGGCCAGCGCCGTTTTGCGTAACAGCATGGTATAGAAGGAGATGGCGACGCCAACGAATACCACCAACAGAATGGGCCACATGCTTAATAACAACAGCAGAAAACCCTCAATATTATTATGGATTACGCTTTCCACATCCGCATCCCTGCCTCATCGTCGATAAAGTAAGCAGAATTTAATATGTAACATGAATACATTCAAATAAAATATAAATGTAAATGATTATGCGCCGCATTCTGCTGCGCCGGCCGGGCCTGGCGCAGGCGTTTGTTTCTTTTGCCTTTTTTCAATCGTTTTAAAGCGTTAGGTATCTGTTGTATAATGACGTGCACTTTAACTAAAAAAAGAGTGCGACCATGATTGATTCCTCATTGCCATTAACCGACATTCACCGCCACCTTGACGGTAACATCCGGGCCCAAACCATCCTCGATCTTGGCCGCGAGTTTAACATCACCCTTCCCGCTACCACCCTTGACACGCTGCGTCCCCACGTCCAGGTCACCAGCCTGGAGCCCGATCTGGTCAGTTTTCTCGCCAAGCTCGACTGGGGGGTGAAAGTCCTGGCCTCGCTGGAAGCCTGCCGTCGCGTGGCGTATGAGAACGTCGAAGACGCGGCGCGCAATGGCCTGCACTACGTGGAGCTGCGCTTCTCCCCCCGCTATATGGCGATGACCCACCAGCTGCCGGTCGACGGCGTGGTAGAGGCAGTGATCGCCGGGGTACGTGAGGGGTGCCGCGATTTCCAGGTCGATGCCCGCCTGATCGGCATTTTGAGCCGCACCTTTGGCGAAGCGGCCTGCCAGGAAGAGCTGGCGGCCCTGCTCGCCCACCGCGATGGCATCACCGCCCTCGACCTCGCTGGCGATGAGCTGGGATTCCCGGGGGCGCTGTTCCTCAGTCATTTTAACCAGGCCCGCGATGCCGGGTGGCATATCACCGTCCACGCTGGCGAAGCGGCCGGCCCGGAAAGTATCTGGCAGGCCATCCGTGAACTGGGCGCCGAGCGCATCGGCCATGGGGTAAAAGCGGTACAGGATCCCGCCCTGATGGACTATCTGGCCGAGCACCGCATCGGGATTGAGTCCTGCCTCACCTCGAACGTGCAAACCAGCACCGTGCCCTCTCTGGCCCAGCATCCGCTGAAGCAGTTCCTTGAGCACGGCGTGCTGGCGAGCCTCAACACTGACGATCCGGCGGTCCAGGGGGTCGACATTATCCACGAATACACCGTGGCGGCACCGGCGGCGGGCCTGAGCCGGGAGCAGATCCGCCAGGCGCAGATCAACGGTTTGACTCAGGCGTTTCTCAGCGAACAGGAAAAAGCCGCGCTCATTCAGCGGGTGGCCAAAGGCTGATTACCGGCCCGGCAGCCGCGCTGCCGGGCTATTTTTCACACCAGGCTGAGCGTGGCGCGGTGCCGGGCCGACTCGATACCGAGCTCAATCAGGGTCATGATCTGAATCGCCTCGCTGGCCGGGACCGGGTTTTCTCCCACCCCGTTGAGCGCATCGCGGATAGCGGCATAGTAAGCGGGATAATTGCCCGGCAGCGTCAGCCACGTCTCCTCGCTGCGTTCGTCGCCTTCGACGCGAGTGAGAGTACCGTCACGCATATCATACCCCCAGTCCTCCTGCGGCAAACGTTCGCCATTTTTCAACCGCTCCTCCTGCGGGTCGAGACCGTACTTGATATAGCTGGCCCGCGAGCCGTGGACGATAAAGCGCGCGCTCTCCGCGGCGGCGAGCAATGTGCCGTGCAGCACCACCCGCCGCTGGGGATAGGCCAGCACCGCGTGAAAATAGTCAGTGGATTGCGCGCCGGGCCGAAGCTGAGCGAGATCGACCGTGATGCTCACCGGCAGACCAAACAGCGCCACCGCCTGGTCGAGCAGATGCGGTCCAAGATCATACCAAATTCCGCTCCCGGGGCCCGCCTGCTCCCGCCAGCGCTGGCGCACCTGCGGCCGGAAACGGTCGAAATGTGATTCGAAGTAACCCACCTCTCCCAGCTGGCCTTCGTTGATCAATGTTCTGACCGTTAAGAAATCACTGTCCCAGCGCCGGTTGTGAAATACCGACAGCACCCGACCACAGTGCTTCGCCAGGCTCTCCAGCTCGCGAGCCTGTGACAGTGTCACGGTAAAGGGTTTATCCACCACCACGTGCTTCCCGGCCTCCAGCGCCGCTTTCGCCAGTGGGAAGTGCGTGTCGTTCGGCGTGGCGATGACCACCAGATCGATCTCCGGGTCGTTCAGCAATTCACTCGCCGCACTGACCACCTTCACGCCAGGCCAGTCGGCATGAACTTTGGCCGCGTCGCTGCTGGAGACCGTCGTCAGCGCCAGGCCCGACGTGCCGCTGATTAACGGCGCATGAAACGTTTTGCTGGCGTAGCCATAGCCCACCAGCCCCACCCGGATCGCATCACTCATGTTACCGCCTCGCTTATTCAGCTGATGTCAATATCTGGTTAATGAGAATATTCTTACAAACCGCGAATCAAACTTATCATTTTTCCACGTAAGGTTTTACCGCATGCGTGCAAAATCAGACAGATACCCCTTGTGATCTGCTGACCATGGAGTAACATTTCCCACTGTGTTCCAAGGATATTGAAGTGTTATGACGACTGTTTTTACCCGTATTGTAGAACTTATTGGCTGGATTGTTTTTGGGATTTCCGCACTGCTTTTGGTTATCGCGCACCATATTGATAATTACCAGTCGCCACCGCCAGCGGATGTGGTGCAGACAAAGTAGCGCCGCCGTGAAACAGTGACCTGCTTCGCAACTGTGCAACCGGTTTCAGAAACCGGTTGCACGCTTGTCCTTGCTTTGATTACACTCCCTCTATCATCAGACTGGGAGCTTTTTCATGGCCGCTTTTCCGCAACATTTTTTATGGGGTGCCGCTACCGCAGCGTATCAGGTCGAAGGTGGGCACGACGCTGACGGTAAAGGACCGTCAATCTGGGATATTTACTCTCACCTGCCGGGAACCACCTTTGAAGGGACCACCGGCGATATCGCTGTCGATCACTATCACCGTTTTCGCGAAGACGTGGCGTTAATGGCCGAGATGGGTCTGCAGAGCTATCGCTTTTCCATCTCCTGGCCCCGCCTGCTGCCCACCGGGCGCGGCGAGGTTAATGAAGCAGGCGTGCAGTTTTATAGCGATCTGATCGATGAACTGCTGGCGCGTAATATTGAGCCGATGATCACCCTCTATCACTGGGACCTGCCGCAGGCCCTGCAGGATGAGGGCGGCTGGGAAGCACGCAGCACCGCCGAGGCCTTCGCCGAGTACGCCCGCCTGTGCTACGCGCGCTTTGGTTCGCGGGTGAAGCTGTGGGCAACCTTTAACGAGACCATTGTCTTCATCGGCCACGGCTACATTAACGGCCTGCATCCCCCGGCCGTTCGCGATCCGGCGCGCGCCATCCAGGCCTGTCATCACGTGTTTATCGCCCATGCGCTGGCGGTGAAGGCTTTTCGCGAGATGGCCGTGGCGGGCGAGATTGGTTTCGTCAATGTGCTGCAGCCGCATACCCCACTCACCGACAGCGAGGCAGACCGGCAGGCTACCGACCTGGCTGACGCCATCCATACCCACTGGCTGTACGATCCGGTGCTAAAAGGCGCCTATCCTGCTGCCCTGCTGGCGCAGACTCAAGCGCTGTGGGGCGTACCGCGCTTTGCTCCAGGGGACGACGCGCTGCTGCGAGACAACCGCTGTGACTTTATCGGTCTGAATTACTATCGTCGGGAAACGGTATCCGCCCAGCCGCCCGAAATCCCCACCGGCGGCGAGCCTGGCGTGGAGGGGTTATTCTATTTCGTGCGTAATCCGCAAAGCACCTATACCGAATGGGGCTGGGAGATCTGGCCGCAGGGGCTGACCGACGGCATTATGATGATCAAGGCGCGCTATGGCGATATCCCGATCTATATCACCGAGAATGGCCTTGGGGCGAAAGACCCGATTATTGCCGGTGAGGTGGTAGACGATCCGCGAATCGACTATCTGAGCAGCCATATTGGCGCCCTGGAAAAGGCGCTGGCGCAGGGAGCGGACGTCCGCGGCTATTATCCCTGGTCGTTTATCGATTTGCTGAGCTGGCTCAACGGTTATCAAAAGCAATATGGCTTTGTCTATGTGGACCACCAGCAAAATCTGGCACGCAAACGAAAGAAGAGTTTTTATTGGTACAAATCTGTTATTGCCAGCCGCGGCGAACAGCGTTAATCTTCTCCTGCGGGCGCCATTCGGCGCCCGGTCTGATTTAGAATATTCTTAAACATCTCCCTGCTCTTCAAGGCTGGCTTTGCTCCTTGTCATGGGTTTATATAACCTGAATCATGCCACGCGGCCCCGGCAGAAGGCGCCGTTGGTTGAGAGTAGGTTTAGTGAATGCTGATAATATTCAACGTAATTATTCCGATTATAAAATGGATACGAAAATGACCGTTCTGGACTATTTATTAAAATTCCGCAAAATCAGTTCGCTGGAAAGTCTTGAAAAACTATTTGATCACCTTAACTACTCCCTGACTGACACCGAAGAGATCGTTAATATGTATCGCGCCGCCGACCATCGCCGGGCAGAGCTGGTTTCCGGTGGTAAATTGTTCGATGTGGGCCAGGTGCCTAAATCCGTTTGGCGATTCGTGCAGTAAGACTGTCATCCTTCACGCCAGTTGCTTATACTTCCCGGCCTGCTTTTATATACTGGCGTTGAATAGGGGAGAAACATGACGTCTCAATCTGCGGAGCGCATCGGCGGATGGCTGTTGGCACCGCTGGCCTGGTTGCTGTTGGCGCTGTTGAGCGCCTCGTTATCGCTGCTATTTTTTGCCAATGCCCTCATGTCGCCGCAGACCTGGGCCTTGCTGCGCGCCATGAGCACCGCACACATGGCGCTGTGGGTCGCCTCGCTGCTGTTTGCCCTCGCCATGTGGTTTTATACGCTCTGGCTGACCATCGCCTTTTTCAAGCGGCGCTCGCTGGTGCCGAAACACTATATTATCTGGCTGCTCATTACGCTGTTGCTGGCGATAAAGGCGTTTGCCTTCTCCCCCGTTTCGGATGCCCTTGCTCTGCGTCAGCTACTGTTTCCACTGCTGGCCGCCGCGCTGCTGGCGCCCTATTTTCGCCGTTCACAGCGGGTCAAACGGACCTTTGTTAATCCGTAAAAACCCCACACTTAACCTGTTGTCGCCGGTATCGTTTTATTCGATAATAAGCGGCTTTTTTTCGTTTCAGGTCGCATGATGGCTGATTATTTACTGCTCTTTATCGGTACTGTCCTTGTCAATAACTTCGTTTTAGTGAAGTTCCTTGGCCTGTGCCCGTTTATGGGTGTTTCCAAAAAGCTGGAAACCGCAATGGGAATGGGGCTCGCGACCACCTTCGTGATGACCCTGGCCTCTATTTGCGCCTGGCTGATTGATACCTGGATCCTTATCCCGCTAAATCTGGTTTATTTACGTACCCTGGCCTTTATTCTGGTTATCGCCGTGGTGGTTCAGTTCACTGAGATGGTGGTGCGTAAAACCAGCCCGGCGCTTTATCGCCTGCTGGGGATCTTTTTGCCACTGATCACCACCAACTGCGCGGTGCTTGGGGTGGCGCTGCTGAACATCAATCTGGGCCACAATTTCCTGCAGTCGGCGCTGTACGGTTTTGCCGCCGCCGTCGGCTTCTCGCTGGTGATGGTGCTGTTCGCGGCGATCCGCGAGCGTCTGGTGGTGGCCGATGTCCCCGCGCCGTTCCGCGGTAATGCCATCGCGCTGATTACCGCCGGTTTAATGTCTCTGGCCTTTATGGGCTTTAGTGGTTTGGTGAAGTTGTAATGAGCGCAGTCTGGATAGCCGTGATCGCCATCAGCCTGTTAGGGCTGATTTTCGGCTTAATACTGGGGTACGCGTCGCGCCGTTTCGCGGTGCAGGACGACCCGGTGGTGGAAAAAATTGATGAACTGTTGCCGCAGAGCCAGTGTGGGCAGTGCGGCTACCCTGGCTGCCGCCCCTATGCGGAAGCGGTGGGCGTGCAGGGTGAGAAAATTAACCGCTGCGCGCCGGGTGGCGAAGCGGTGATGTTAAAAATCGCCGCCCTGCTCAACGTCGACCCGCAGCCCGTCGACGGCGACGAGCAGGCAGCCGAGCCGGCCCGCATGCTCGCCGTGATTGACGAGCCGAACTGCATCGGCTGCACCAAATGTATTCAGGCGTGTCCGGTGGATGCCATTGTCGGGGCGACCCGCGCCATGCATACCGTGATGAGCGACCTGTGCACCGGCTGCAACCTGTGTGTTGCCCCCTGCCCGACCCAGTGCATTTCACTCGTTCCGGTGGCGACGACCCCGGAAACCTGGAAATGGGATCTGCATACGATCCCGGTGCGAAATATTCCTGTGGAACAACATGTTTAAGCTATTTTCCGCTTTCCGAAAAGACAAAGTCTGGGATTTTAACGGCGGTATTCACCCGCCGGAGATGAAAACCCAGTCAAACGGCACCCCGCTGCGCCAGGTTTCCCTGCCGCAGCGCTTTGTGATCCCGCTGAAGCAGCATATCGGCGCCGAAGGCGAACTGTGCGTCAAGGTCGGCGACCGGGTGCTGCGCGGCCAGCCGCTGACCCGCGGTTGGGGAAGAATGCTGCCGGTTCACGCTCCCACCTCCGGCACCGTTGCCGCTATCGCCCCGCACACCACTGCCCATCCGTCCGCGCTGGCGGAGATGAGCGTGATCATTGACGCCGACGGCGAAGACCGCTGGATCGAACGCGACGGCTGGAGCGACTATCAGACCCGTACCCGTGAAGCGCTGATTGAGCGCATCCACCAGTTTGGCGTTGCCGGCCTCGGCGGCGCGGGCTTCCCCACCGGCAGTAAACTGCGCGGCGGCGGCGATAAAATTAAAACGCTGATCATTAACGCCGCCGAGTGCGAACCCTATATCACGGCGGACGACCGTCTGATGCAGGACTGCGCGGCGCAGATTGTCGAAGGGATCCGCATCCTTGCCCATATTCTGCAGCCTGACGAGGTGCTGATCGGCATTGAAGACAATAAGCCGCAGGCCATCTCGATGCTGCGGGCGGTGCTTTGCGACGCCCATGGCATTTCGCTGCGCGTGATCCCCACCAAATACCCCTCCGGCGGCGCCAAGCAGCTCACCCAAATTCTCACCGGCAAACAGGTACCCCACGGTGGTCGCTCTTCGGACATTGGCGTGCTGATGCAGAACGTCGGTACAGCCTATGCGGTGAAACGCGCAGTGATTGACGGCGAGCCGTTAACCGAGCGCGTGGTCACCCTCACCGGCGAGGCGGTAACCCGGCCGGGCAACGTCTGGGCGCGCCTTGGCACGCCGGTGCGCCATCTGCTGAACGACGCCGGCTTCTGCGCCAGCGCCGAGCCAATGGTGATCATGGGCGGGCCGCTGATGGGCTTTACCCTGCCGGGGCTCGACGTCCCGGTGGTGAAGATCACCAACTGTCTGTTAGCCCCCTCCGCCAGCGAGATGGGCGAGCCGCAGGAAGAGAAAGGCTGCATTCGCTGCAGCGCCTGCGCCGACGCCTGCCCGGCCGATCTGCTGCCGCAGCAGCTTTACTGGTTCAGCAAAGGCCAGCAGCACGATAAAGCCACCGCCCACAATCTGGCGGACTGCATCGAATGCGGCGCGTGCGCGTGGGTATGCCCAAGCAATATTCCGCTGGTGCAGTACTTCCGTCAGGAGAAAGCCGAGATCGCGGCGATTCGTCAGGAAGAGCAGCGCGCTGCGGAAGCCAAAGCGCGATTCGAGGCCCGACAGGCGCGCCTGGAGCGTGAGAAAGCGGCCCGCGCCGAGCGGCATAAAAAAGCCGCCGTCCAGCCTGCCGCCAAAGATCAGGATGCGATTAACGCCGCCCTGACCCGGGTACGTGATAAACAGCGCGACGCCGCGCAGCCTATCGTGATTCAGGCCGGCGCCAGACCGGACAACAGCGAGGCGATCGCCGCCCGCGAAGCGCGGAAGGCCGAAGCCCGGGCGCGTAAAGCGCAGCAGCAGGCCGCGCCGGCGGAAACTCCGTCGACCGACGCAGCCGATCCACGCAAAGCGGCCGTGGAAGCCGCTATCGCCCGCGCCAAAGCGCGCAAAGCCGAACAGCAGGCCGCGCCGGCAGAAGCCCCGGCGGCCGAGCCGGTCGACCCGCGCAAGGCCGCGGTGGAAGCCGCCATCGCCCGCGCCAAAGCGCGCAAAGCCGAACAGCAGGCCGCGCCGGCGGAAACTCCGTCGACCGACGCTGCCGATCCACGCAAAGCGGCCGTGGAAGCCGCTATCGCCCGCGCCAAAGCGCGCAAAGCCGAACAGCAGGCCGCGCCGGCGGAAGCTCCGGCGGCCGAGCCGGCCGACCCGCGTAAAGCCGCGGAGGAAGCCGCCATCGCCCGCGCCAAAGCGCGCAAAGCTGAACAGCAGGCCGCGGCGGCGGAAGCCCCGGCGGCCGAGCCGGTCGACCCGCGCAAGGCCGCGGTGGAAGCCGCTATCGCCCGCGCCAAAGCGCGCAAAGCCGAACAGCAGGCCGCGCCGGCGGAAGCCCCGGCGGCCGAGCCGGTCGACCCGCGCAAGGCCGCGGTGGAAGCCGCCATCGCCCGCGCCAAAGCGCGCAAAGCCGAACAGCAGGCGGCGCCGGCGGAAGCCCCGGTGGCCGAGCCGGTCGACCCGCGTAAAGCCGCGGTGGAAGCCGCCATCGCCCGCGCCAAAGCGCGCAAAGCCGAACAGCAGGCCGCCCAGGCGGAAATCGCGTCAACCGCAGCCAATGACGACCCACGCAAAGCGGCCGTCGCCGCGGCGATCGCCCGCGTTCAGGCGCGCAAAGCAACACAGCAGGCAGTTAACGAGGAATAAATGGTTTTCAGAATCGCAAGCTCCCCCTATACCCATAACCAGCGGCAGACTTCGCGCATTATGCTGCTGGTGCTGCTCGCCGCCGTGCCTGGCATTGTGGTCCAGACATGGTTTTTCGGCTGGGGCACCGTCCTGCAGATTGTCCTCGCCGCTCTGACGGCCTGGGCAATGGAAGCCGCTATTCTCAAACTGCGCAAACAGCCTGTTGCGTCCACCCTGAGGGATAACTCCGCCCTGCTCACTGGCCTGCTGCTGGCGGTGAGTATTCCGCCGCTGGCCCCCTGGTGGATGGTGGTGCTCGGCACCGCCTTTGCCATAGTGATCGCCAAGCAGTTGTACGGTGGACTCGGCCATAACCCCTTCAACCCGGCGATGATCGGCTACGTCGTGCTGCTGATTTCCTTCCCGGTGCAGATGACCTCCTGGCTGCCTTCATACGAGATTGCCGCCCATATCCCGGCGTTCAGCGATACGCTGCAGATGATCTTTACCGGTCATACCGCCGCCGGAGGCGACATGGCCAGCCTGCGGCTGGGTATCGACGGCATCAGCCAGGCAACCCCGCTGGATACCTTCAAAACCTCCCTGCATGCCGGACATAGCGTCCAGCAGGTACTGCAGTTGCCGGTTTACGGCGGCGTTCTGGCGGGCCTGGGCTGGCAGTGGGTGAATATCGCCTGGCTGGCGGGCGGACTTTTTCTGCTGTGGCAGAAAGCGATCCGCTGGCATATCCCGGTCAGCTTCCTCGTCAGCCTTGGCCTGTGCGCGACCCTCGGCTGGATCTTCTCGCCGCAGAGTCTGGCCTCACCGCAGATGCATTTGCTCTCCGGAGCCACCATGCTTGGCGCCTTCTTTATTCTGACCGACCCGGTGACGGCTTCGACAACCAACCGCGGCCGTCTGATCTTTGGCGCCCTCGCCGGCCTGTTGGTGTGGCTTATTCGTAGCTTCGGCGGTTACCCGGACGGCGTGGCGTTTGCCGTTCTGCTGGCGAATATTACCGTGCCGCTGATCGATTACTACACCCGTCCGCGCGCGTATGGCCACCGTTGAGAGAGCGAAGATGTTAAAAACCATGCGAAAACACGGCGTCACGCTGGCGCTGTTTGCCGCCGGCTCCACCGGGCTAACGGCGGCGATCAATGAGTTGACTAAAAGCACCATCGACCAGCAGGCGGCCCAGCAGCAGAAAGCGTTATTCGACCAGGTTTTACCTGCCGACCGCTATAATAACGATCTGCTCAAGAGCTGCTATCTGGTCAGCGCCCCGGCGCTGGGCAAAGGCCAGCATAAAGTGTGGATTGCCAAAAATAACGACCAGCCGATCGGCGCGGTCATGGAAGCCACCGCGCCGGATGGCTATTCCGGAGCGATCCAGCTGCTGGTGGCCGCCGATTTTAGCGGCACGGTCCTCGGCACCCGCGTGACCGAGCATCATGAAACCCCGGGTCTGGGGGATAAAATCGAGCTGCGCCTGTCGGACTGGATCACCCATTTTACCGGGAAAGTTATCCACGGCCAGGGCGACAGCCACTGGGCGGTCAAAAAAGACGGCGGCGATTTTGACCAGTTCACCGGCGCCACCATCACCCCCCGGGCGGTGGTCAATGCCGTTAAGCGCGCAGGCCTGTATGCACAAACGCTGCCTGCGCAACTTCCTGAATTCAGCGCCTGTGGAGAGTAACCATGAGCGAAGTTAAAGACGTCATCGTCCAGGGTCTGTGGAAAAACAACTCCGCTCTGGTTCAGCTGTTAGGGATGTGTCCCCTGCTGGCGGTCACCTCGACCGCCACCAACGCCCTTGGGCTGGGTCTGGCGACGACCCTGGTGTTGACCCTGACCAACCTGACCATCTCCAGCCTGCGCCGCTGGACCCCGGCGGAGATTCGGATCCCGATCTACGTGATGATTATCGCCTCGGTGGTGAGCGTGGTGCAGATGCTGATCAACGCCTATGCGTTCGGTCTGTATCAGTCGCTGGGGATTTTCATCCCGCTTATCGTCACCAACTGCATCGTGGTGGGCCGCGCCGAAGCCTTTGCCGCCAAAAAAGGACCGGCGCTGTCGGCGCTGGACGGCTTCTCTATCGGTATGGGCGCCACCTGCGCGATGTTCGTGCTGGGCTCCCTGCGCGAAATCCTAGGCAATGGCACGCTGTTTGACGGTGCCGACAGCCTGCTTGGCAGTTGGGCAAAGGTCCTGCGCATCGAGGTTTTCCATACAGACACTCCTTTCCTGCTGGCTATGCTGCCGCCAGGCGCCTTTATTGGCCTCGGCATGATGCTGGCGGTAAAATACCTTATCGATGAACGTAGCAAGCAGCGGAAGGCGCAGGCGGCCCGGGCCGACTCTGTCGCACCGTCTGACGCGACAGGGAAAGCGTAATATGAACAAAGCCAAACGCCTGGCGATCCTTACCAGGCTACGGGACAACGATCCCCACCCCACCACCGAGCTGCACTTCAGCTCGCCGTTTGAGCTGCTGATTGCCGTCCTGCTCTCGGCGCAGGCGACCGACGTGAGCGTCAATAAAGCAACAGCCAAACTCTACCCGGTGGCCAATACGCCTGCGGCGATGCTGGCGCTGGGGGTGGAGGGCGTGAAATCCTATATCAAAACCATCGGCCTGTTTAACAGCAAAGCGGAAAACGTCATCAAAACCTGCCGGATCCTGCTGGAGCAGCACAACGGCGAGGTACCGGAGGACAGAGCGGCCCTGGAGGCATTGCCCGGCGTGGGCCGCAAAACCGCCAACGTGGTGCTAAATACCGCCTTTGGCTGGCCGACGATCGCCGTGGACACCCATATCTTCCGCGTTTGCAACCGGACGCAATTCGCCCCAGGGAAAAACGTCGAACAGGTGGAAGAGAAGCTGCTGAAGGTGGTTCCCGCCGAGTTTAAGGTCGACTGCCATCACTGGCTTATTCTGCACGGCCGTTACACCTGTATCGCTCGCAAGCCGCGCTGTGGCTCCTGCCTGATTGAAGACCTTTGCGAATTCAAAGACAAAGTTTACGCCTGATCGTCTTACTCACGACCATAGCCTAACTTTAGGTTATGGTCCGCATTTAGCTATTTAACCCGCCGTTAACACCACATAAACCGCATTTTCATGGGCTATTATCCGGTTATATAACAAACAACCAGCTCATTCATTTTTTAGCGGCGCAAAATTTCTATGCATTTGTGATCCAGATCATGCTCGCAACTCGATGTTGAAAGAATGTTATTAAAATGGAAATAAAAGTCAGGCAATACAACGGCTGATCAACGATCACCAGGATAATAAGCCATGAATTTTTAGGATAATGGACCATATCACTACTTTATTGCGCAATCAGTAGAATATATCGCCTTTACGGGAAAAATGGGCGAATCAAAAAGATAAAAATAGCAGCGATAACGTAACGGTGAAATTTAACTCTGGATAACATTCATATGACCGGAGCATTATACCGCCCTGATTATGTGTAACAGATTATTACAAAGGCCTTGCCTGATGCGCCAGGATAGTGAACATTACCTGCCGTTTTCCCTCCAAGAATAACTATAAAGGCGGCGGTCCAACGAGATTGCGCCCCGAACACCCCCCAGTAAATATGGGATGTAAAAAAAGAGGTATATGTGTCTACTGCAAACAATAAACCAGCAGAAAGCGTGAGTCTGAACGCTTTCAAACAACCACGCGCGTTCTATCTCATTTTCTCGATCGAGTTGTGGGAGCGTTTTGGTTACTACGGCCTGCAAGGGATCATGGCCGTTTACCTGGTAAAACAGCTGGGTATGTCGGAAGCGGATTCCATTACTCTGTTCTCCTCCTTTAGCGCGCTGGTTTATGGCCTGGTCGCCATTGGCGGCTGGCTGGGCGATAAAGTGCTGGGTACCAAACGCGTCATTATGCTGGGCGCTATCGTGCTGGCCATCGGCTATGCGCTGGTCGCCTGGTCCGGTCATGACGCCGCTATCGTCTATATGGGTATGGCGACTATCGCCGTCGGTAACGGCCTGTTTAAAGCCAACCCGTCTTCCCTGCTTTCTACCTGCTATGACAAAAACGATCCGCGTCTGGACGGTGCATTTACCATGTACTACATGTCCATCAACATCGGTTCGTTCTTCTCGATGCTGGCAACTCCGTGGCTGGCCGCGCGTTTCGGCTGGAGCGTCGCCTTCGCCCTGAGCGTGGTGGGGATGGTGATCACCATCATTAACTTCGCCTTCTGCCAGAAATGGGTGAAACAGTACGGTTCGAAACCGGACTTTGCCCCGGTGCATATGGGTAAACTGCTGGCGACCATCGCTGGCGTGGTGGTGCTGGTCGCTATCGCTACCTGGCTGCTGCACAACCAGGGTATCGCACGCATGGCGCTGGGCGTCATCGCGCTGGGTATCGTGGTGATTTTCGCCAAAGAGGCGATGGGCCTGAAAGGCGCCGCGCGTCGCAAAATGATCGTCGCCTTCCTGCTGATGGTAGAAGCGATCGTCTTCTTCGTACTGTACAGCCAGATGCCGACCTCTCTGAACTTCTTTGCTATCCGCAACGTGGAGCACTCGATCCTCGGCCTCGCCTTCGAGCCGGAACAGTATCAGGCGCTGAACCCGTTCTGGATCATGATTGGTAGCCCTATTCTGGCCGCCATCTATAACAAGATGGGCGACCGCCTGCCGATGCCGCACAAGTTCGCTATCGGTATGGTGCTGTGCTCCGGCGCGTTCCTCGTCCTGCCTTTAGGGGCGAAGTTCGCCAGCGACGCCGGTATCGTCTCGGTTAACTGGCTGATTCTGAGCTACGCGCTGCAGTCTATCGGTGAGCTGATGATTTCCGGCCTCGGCCTGGCGATGGTCGCTCAGCTGGTTCCCCAGCGTCTGATGGGCTTCATTATGGGCAGCTGGTTCCTCACCACCGCCGGTGCGGCAATCATCGCCGGGAAAATCGCCAACCTGATGGCGGTACCGGAAAACGTCACCGATCCGCTGGTGTCGCTGGAAGTGTATGGCCACGTGTTCCTGCAGATCGGTATCGTCACCGCGGTCATCGCCGCCCTGATGCTGCTGACCGCGCCGAAGCTGAACCGAATGACTCAGGACGACAGCGCGGACGTAAAAGCACGCGAAACCGCGGCAGCCTGACGCCGCAGGGAAAACCAATTATTTTTAAGCCGCTAACGTTAGGTTAGCGGCTTTTTTTTTACCCCTGGCGGGACTAACATACAGAAAACTGCAGCCACGAGGAGTAACGCATGAAACTGTTCTACAAACCCGGCGCCTGTTCCCTCGCCTCACACATCGCCCTGCGCGAAAGCGGCCTGGATTTCACTTTGCAGAACGTGGATCTGGCAAGGAAACAGCTGGAAAACGGGGAAGATTATCTGCTGATCAACCCGAAAGGTCAGGTGCCGGCGCTGCTGCTGGATGATGACATCCTGCTTACTGAGGGCGTGGCTATTATGCAGTACATCGCCGATCAGGTGCCGGACCGCCATCTTCTGGCGCCCGTGGGCTCCGTTGCCCGTTACCAGACCCTGGAATGGCTGAACTACGTCGCTACCGAACTGCATAAAGGCTTTACGCCGCTGTTCCGCCCGGACACCCCGGAGGACTATAAGCCCGTTGCGCGCGCGTTGCTCGAGAAAAAACTGCAGTACGTGGATGCCTCGCTGGCGGATAAACAGTGGCTCACCGGCCATCGCTTCACTATCGCCGATGGTTATCTGTTCACGGTGCTGCGCTGGGGCTATGCGATTAAACTGGATATGGCCGCCTGTAGTCATATCGGCAGCTGGATGGCGCAGGTGGCGGCGCGTCCGGCAGTGGCTGACGCACTGGCAGCGGAAGGCTTAAAGTAAGACCAGAGACTGCCCGGCGCTCTGCCGGGCAGAGTCGGAAAGTTACAGTCGGGTGGCGCTGAAGCAGTGCTCCGGCACAGCAATACGATCCTGCGCCGCCACCACCTGCAGTTCATACTCCTGCATGTTTTTGGTGGTCAACATGATCTCGTACACTGCGGCGGTGACGTGCTCAAGCGCGTCGCGCAGGCTGGCGCCCTGCAGCAGTTTCACCAGCAGCAGACCGCTGGTCACATCGCCAACGCCCACCGGCTGACGCAGGCCAAAATCCACCAGCGGCCGGCTGATATGCCAGGCTTCATCTGCGGTCACCAGCAGCATCTCAAAACGGTCCATGCTCATGCCGGCGCGGGAAAGATGCTTAACCAGCACCACCTCCGGCCCCTGGGCAATCAGCTCCCGCGCGGCGGCCACCGCCTCGCTCACGCTGGCGACCGGATGACCGCAGAGGATCTCCAGCTCCACCAGATTAGGCGCAATGATATCGCTGGCCGGCAGCGCATAACGCACGTGGAACTCCGCCACGCCCGGGGCGACGATGCAGCCCTTCTCCGGATGGCCCATCACCGGGTCACAAAAATACTTCGCCGCCGGATTGGCCGCTTTTACCTGACGCACGATGCCCAGGATATGCTCGCCCTGTTCAGCAGAGCCGAGATAGCCGCTCAGTACCGCATCACAGGTCTGCAGCTTATCGATAGCGGCGATGCCCTGGACGATCTCCGTCAGGTGCGAAGGCGGCATCACACAGCCGGTCCATTTGCCGTACTGCGTGTGGTTAGAGAACTGTACGGTATTGAGGGGCCAGACATTGGCGCCCAGGCGGCGCATCGGGAACTCGGCGGCACTGTTGCCGGCGTGGCCAAACACAACGTGAGACTGAATGGCGAGGATGTTCTTCATTTTCTTACCACAACCCTAAAAAGAAAAAGGGCGTGGTTTCCCACGCCCTGGTAGTATTTTTTTATTTCCAGCAGACCAGGCAGTAATTCTTCTTACCGCGGCGCAGCAAGGTGTAGCGGCCGAACAGGCGATCGCTGTCGGCAAAAACATATTCCGGATCGGCCTGTTTTTCACCGTTGATGGTCACTGCGTTAGAGGCGACGGTTTTACGCGCCTGACCGCGGGACGGCTGCAGCTCGGAATCCACCAGCGCCTGCAGCAGATCGGCACCCTTTTCCATCTCAATCATCGGCACGCCGTCCTGAGCCAGCTGTTCGAAGTCAGCTTCGCTCAGGTCGCTCAGGTTGCCGTTGAACAGGCTCTCGGTAATGCGTTTCGCCGCTTCCAGACCCTCTTCGCCGTGCACCAGACGCGTCACCTGCTCTGCCAGCACGTACTGGGCGCGCGGCGCTTTACCGCTGTTTTTATCTTCTTCTTCCAGGGCATTGATCTCTGCGATGTCCATAAAGGTGAAGAACTTGAGGAAGCGATAGACATCAGCATCCGCGGTGTTGATCCAGAACTGGTAGAATTTATACGGACTGGTCTTTTTCGGATCCAGCCACACGGCGCCGCCCTCGGTTTTGCCGAACTTGGTACCGTCCGCTTTGGTAATCAGCGGCACGGTGAGGCCAAACACCTGGTTCTGGTGCAGACGACGCGTCAGATCGATACCGGAGGTAATGTTGCCCCACTGGTCGGAGCCGCCAATCTGCAGCGCCACGCCGTGCAGCTTGTTCAGGCAGGCGAAGTCGTAACCCTGCAGCAGATTGTAAGAAAACTCGGTAAAGGAGATGCCCTGATCGTCACGATTCAGGCGCTGCTTCACCGCTTCTTTGTTGATCATCTGGTTAACAGAGAAGTGTTTACCAATATCGCGCAGGAAGGTCAGCACGTTCATGCTGCCAAACCAGTCATAGTTGTTCGCCGCGATCGCCGAGTTGTCGCCGCAGTCAAAATCAAGGAACGGGGCTACCTGTTTGCGGATTTTATCCACCCACTCCTGCACGGTATCCTCGGTATTAAGCTTACGCTCAGCAGCTTTAAAGCTTGGGTCGCCAATCAGACCGGTAGCGCCGCCCACCAGCGCCACAGGTTTATGACCTGCCTGCTGGAAGCGTTTCAGGCATAACAATGGAACAAGATGCCCCAAATGCAAGCTGTCAGCGGTAGGATCGAAGCCGCAATAGAGCGCGATCGGGCCTTGCGCCAGTCGCTCTGCTAACGCTTCCTCGTCCGTCACCTGGGCTACCAGCCCCCGCTCTTGCAATTGTTTAATCAAGTTACTGCTTGCCATCAAATTCTCCATGTATAAACGACTGCACCTCTGCCGGTACACGACTTTTCGCCAGATGCGAAAAGTACATAGAATAAAGCGCCGGCCCTTTCAGCGCCAGCGCTTCGATAACTAATTTCGGCAATTACGGTGCCAGGCGGTCGATTTTCCAGGCGCCGTTATCGCGCTGGTATAAAAAGCGATCGTGCAGGCGATGTTCACCCCCCTGCCAGAACTCCATCTGCTCGATGCTGACGCGGAATCCGCCCCAGAAACTCGGCAGGGGCACTTCACCCTGCTGGAATTTCTGCTTCAGCTCGAGGAATTTGCTCTCCAGGATACCGCGGGCAGAGATCCGGCTCGACTGTTGCGAGACCCAGGCGCCGATCTGGCTGTCACGCGGGCGGCTGTGGAAATATTTGACCACCTCCAGCGTCGACAGGCGTTCCGCTTTGCCGATCACCATCACCTGGCGCTCCAGCATATGCCACGGAAACAGCAGGCTGACCTGCGGGTTATTTTCAATCTGATGGGCTTTGCGGCTGCCGAGGTTGGTATAAAACACCAGCCCTTTTTCGTCGTAATGCTTAAGCAGCACAATGCGCTGATAGGGTTGGCCGCGCTCATCGACGGTGGCAACCACCATGGCCGTTGGGTCGGCGAGTTTCGCGTCGCAGGCCTGACGCAGCCAGCGCTCAAACAGCGGCAGAGGTTCAGCAGGAAGATCGTGGCGACGCAAACCGCCACGGGTGTATTCACGGCGCAAGTGCGCGATTTGCTGGAGTTCGTCGTTATCAGACATGGCCATTGAGGATATAGTCAAAAGGTGGCGTTATTGTGCGCCCCCCGGACAGAAATCTCAACGTTTGGCGGTCTGCAGCTGGCAGTTATCGAGGACGATGCGGTCGCGCTTATAGACGGTGGCGGTATCGCCTTTCGACCAGAAGACATAGACGCCGTCGGTGTAGCGCGCGCCGGAAGCCGACAGCCCCTCTGACAGATTCAGCTGCTGATTGTCATAGATAAAACTAACCTGCTGGCGTTGGTTATTGCGATGGACCGTCAACGGTTTCTGGTCGCATTGATACTCCAGCGTGTCCGTCTGCATCCGCTCGACAAACTGGTTGTAGTAGCTACAGCCCGCCAGCATAAAAGGTACAACTGCGATAAGAATTTTTTTCATTCGTTTGCCTTCGACTTTCCCGGTCACGGAGGGCACTCCGCCCTCCGCTTAACTTGTCCAGTTTACCGGTCGCGTCGTCTTTAAGATTTCAGTTAACTCCGATTCTGCGGCGGGTTAGCAGGGAAAATGGCGCCCAGCACCGTGGCTTCGCTGGCGCCGGTCACGGAGGGCAGATTACCCGGCAGGCCGGCGATCGTGCGCCAGGCCAGCCAGGCAAAGGCCAGCGCTTCCATATCATCGCCGCTGATCCCCGCCTCATCGGTGGTGGAGACTTCAGTTCCCGGCAGCAGGGCCGCCAGGCGCGCCATTAACAATGGGTTACGCGCGCCGCCGCCGCACACTAACAAACGCTCGCAGCCGCCGCTTAACAATACCTGCTCACTGATGGTCACGGCGGTTAATTCCGCGAGCGTTGCCTGCACATCCTGCCCGCGCAGCCCAGGATAACGAGCCAGATGCTGCTCCAGCCAGCCGTAATTGAAATATTCCCGACCGGTGCTTTTCGGCGCCGGCAGGGCAAACCATGGATCGCTCAGCATATCCTGCAGCAGCGGCAGGAGCACTTTGCCTTCGCTGGCCCATTGGGCGTCCTTATCGTACGGTTTGCCCTGCTGGCGCCAGATCCAGGCGTCCAGCAACATATTTCCCGGTCCGGTATCATAGCCCCGCACCGGCTGGCCCGGCACCAGCAGCGATACATTAGCGATCCCGCCGATATTGAGCACCATCCGCCGCTCAACGGGGTGCGCCAGCAGCGCATGATGGAATGCCGGCACCAGCGGCGCCCCCTGCCCGCCAAGCGCCATATCCCGGCGACGAAAATCCCCCACCACGGTGACGCCGGTATGGGCGGCGATCTGGTTGTTATCGCCAATTTGCATCGTATGCGGCGCGTCGCCCAGGGGTTCATGCCATACGGTCTGTCCATGGCAGCCGATGGCAATAACGTCGGTGGGTTTGAGCTTTTCCTGTCGCATCAGCGCCAGCACGGCATCGGCAAACAGCCGCCCCAGTCGGGTGTCCAGACGACCTAGCTGTGAAAGGGTCAATGACTGGCCCTGGCAAATCGCCAGAATCTCTTCTTTTATCGCGTGTGGGATGGGCCAGGTGAGACTGGCCTGCTGCGCCACCATGTTTTCATTGATGGCAGCCAAAACGACATCGATACCATCAAGGCTGGTACCAGACATAACGCCAATAAAGCGACCCGATCTCATACGTTGTTCCTTCATTCCATGACCCTTGTATATCCTTCACTCCACCATAAAGTGTCCGCTAATGCTATGTTGTAATAATACTTTTTAACAATAGAGCGACAATTCAGAGAACATCGTAAAGAACCGGCGTTTAGTTAAGGTTGAAGCACCATTAATTATTATTTTTTGTATAGTCCGGAGAGAAGCTATGCCCGCCGACGACTAAATGCCATATAATTAACCGCATGGACGTTCAATTGAACACCTTCGGTGAACAGGAGATTCATAAATGATTTTACGTGTTTTGGCTGTATCGATGATTGGTTTCACGCTCGCAGGCTGCGTGAGCAGCAGCGGCCTGTCCGGCGATGTTTATTCCGCATCTGAAGCCAAACAGGTGCAGAGCGTGACATACGGTACCATCGTGCATACCCGCGCCGTACAGATCCAGAGCGGCGACGACAGCAATGCCATCGGGGCGATTGGCGGTGCGGTGCTGGGTGGGTTCCTCGGGAACACCATCGGCGGCGGTACCGGACGCTCTCTGGCCACAGCGGCAGGTGCGGTCGCGGGCGGCGTAGCCGGTCAGGGCGTGCAGGGCGCGATGAATAAAACCCAGGGCGTGGAACTGGAAATCCGTAAGGATGACGGCAATACCATTATGGTGGTGCAGAAACAGGGCAGCACCCCGTTCTCCGTGGGTCAGCGCGTGGCGATTGCCGGCAGCGGCAGCCAGGTCACCGTCTCTCCTCGATAATCCCTCTGACGATGCGGCCAGTTATGCCGCATCGTATTTTTCCTCTGGATTTATTACACCCTAATAGCTTCGCATTAGCATTCAGACATCTTAATTTTTGAATTGCATTAATCATTGCGCCTGCGCAATATTTTATCAGTCATCCCCGACTACTCTTCTGCACATTACTCTTTTTATGTCGACGCAATATCGTTGCCCTTGCTTTTCCCTGTGGAATATTGTCTATGCCCAAACACATGAATCATGTCGTTAAACGTCTTATCGTTTATATTTGTATTTGTTTACTGGCCGGGGTCGGCATGACCGGGTTGATGGACTTTTTTCACACCAGATTCAACAGCACTTCATCTACACTATTTCCTCTGCTGACCAGTTTTCTGATGGTGTTTCATATCACTATTGCCTGTTTTATGGGCATGAAATACTGGAGCAGCAAGCGTCGCTTGTATCTGACCCCTGTCGCTTTCGCCTTTGCCTGTTCGGCGTTGCTGATGCTGGGCACGCTCAGCAGCTATCCGGACTGGCTCAGCTGCAATCCCTCTCCGGTGGTGAAACAAAACGACGCCGTCATATATTATTTCTTTCGCAATATAATGATGGCTGTCTTATTCATGTCATCAATTATTTTGTATTACTTCCGCCGGCGCATCATGCATTCCTGGAAAGCTCATGTAATGACTTTCGCGGCATGCATTGTTCTTACATTAACCATTATTTTTTTATCATGGCTGTACTCCAGCCACTCGCCGAAGCTGAGCATCAATTTTATCGACGACCTGAATCATACTTTCACCCCGCTGTGGCAAAGTATTATCAGCTGGCTGCTGATGGCAGTCTGGTTTATCACGCTAATATTAATAATTTGCTTGAGCAAACTGCGCAATATTTTCTGGTATAGCGGCGCTTTTTTTTGCAGCGCATATTTGTTCACCCTCTTCCGGCTGCTCTCTACCGTTGGGGAACTCGATCAGGCCTGGTATCAGGCGCGTTTTTTTGAAACGCTGTGCACCCTGTTCCTGATCCTGGTGCTGCTGGTCGACGTCTTTATCCTCTATCGGGAGTCTAACCACAAGTATGTCAACTCCTACCAGAATTCGATCCGCGACCCGCTGACCCGCCTCTATAACCGCAGCTTCTTCTATGACACCCTAAACCAGCAGCTGGCGAAGGTGAAGGCCCAGCATCCGCTGTCGGTGATTATCAGCGACCTCGACCATTTCAAACGCATCAACGATAACTACGGCCACATCGCCGGCGACAAGGTGATCCAATTTGCCGCATCGGTGCTGGACAGCCATTCGCGCAAGGATGATGTCGCCGCCCGCATCGGCGGTGAGGAGTTTGCCCTGCTGCTGGTCAACACCTCAGAGAACGAGGCGCAGGCGATCGCCGAGCGCATCCGTCTGGCGGTCAGCGCCGAGCAGACCGCTCTGCCAGAGCGGATGACCATCAGCATGGGGGTGTATACCTCCCATGACAGAAGTGTGACGGCGGAGGAGTGCGTCCAGCGTGCGGACGAAGCCATGTATGAAGCAAAAAACAGCGGACGTAATCGGGTGGTGATCTGGCGACGCCAGGGTGGGTAAAAAAAGGCCCGGGATAACCCGGGCCGCAAAAGGATTAATCTTTTGCCTGGAGATCGAGGATATTTTGTTCAAGTTTACGAATTAAGTGGAGCAACGTCTCCACTTCCTGCTTCGAGACCCCCGAGAGGATTTCATCGCGGGTCTTGCCTATCACCTCTTCCATCTCATTGATCAGCGGTTCGGCTTTTTCAGTCAACTTGATGCGTTTGGCCCGCCGATCGCTTGCGCAGGTCTGGCGAGAAATAAGCCCTTTCTCCTCCAGCTGATCGAGCGTACGTACCAGCGACGGTTGTTCAATACCGATGGCTTTCGCCAGCTGGATCTGCGACTGCTCAGGCGGCAGCTGGTGGATGTTATGCAGCGTGACCCAGTGAGTCTGCGTTAACTCCAGAGGTTTCAGGCGATGGTCGATTAGCGCGCGCCAGACGCGAACTAAACGTGCCAGATCAGAACCAAGTGGCGATTCCAATTTCATCTCCTTATAATTAGCTTGCTAAGTTATTATACTGATTTTAGAATAGTGTGCAGCATTTGAATAATCAAAACAAATGAATTACTTGATTCAACAAAAACCAAAACAATGATTTACACTGTTAAAGAGTAGCACGTCCTGAGGTTATCCCTGTTATGGCAAAGGATTTTTGCTTGTGAAACTGAGTCTTAATTCATCCGGATTGCCGCTGCAGGACCTGATGTTCGGCGCATCCGTCTATTTCCCTCCGTTGTTCAAAGCCGTCTTGCTGGGCTTCTTTATCTGGCTGTTTTTACATCGCCAGCTGCGTGACTGGATGTATGCGGGCGACATCTGGCATCCCCTGCTAATGGATCTCTCCCTGTTCGCGCTCGCGGTCTGTCTGGCCCTGCTGTTATTGATTGCCTGGTGATCTACCTGCTATGAAAAAATTAAAATATCTGTCAACGCTGTTGGTGGCGGCCATCGCACTGGTTGCCGCGTGGTTGTTATGGAATTTCTACACTCAGTCCCCCTGGACCCGCGACGGGAAAGTGCGCGCCGAGCAGGTCGGGATCACCCCTCAGGTCTCCGGCAGTATTCTGCAGCTTAACGTGGCCGATAACCAGCGGGTCAAGGCCGGTGAAGTCTTGTTTACCATCGACGACACCCCCTACCGCATTGCGGTGCTGAACGCCCAGGCGCAGCTGGCGAAAGCGCAAGCTGAGGTGGCGAAAGCGCAGGCGGAGCAAAGCAAAGCCGCCAGCGAAGCCCGCCGTCGCAGAAACCTGTCGCAGAATGCCATCTCGGCTGAAGACCTTGAAAACGCCAATACCGCCCTGAATACCGCCACCACCACCCTGGCGGCCGCCAGAGCGGGAGTCGGTGTCACCGAGGCGGCGCTGAAGCATGCGCAGTGGCAGCTCAGCCAGACGGTAGTCAAAGCGCCGGTGGACGGCTGGGTGACTAACCTCTCCACCCGGGTCGGCGATTACGCCACCACCGGCCATCCGGTCTTTGCCCTGGTGGACAGCCATTCGTTCTATGTGCTGGGCTACTTTGAAGAGACCAAACTGCGCCATATTCGCATCGGCGATCCGGCGCAAATCATTCTCTACAGCAATCAGCAGACGCTGCAGGGGCATGTCGCCAGCATCGGTCGCGCGATTGTTGACCAGAGCGTGGAACAGGGAACCGGGCTGGTGGCCAATATCAAACCGAATATCCCCTGGGTCCGCCTCGCCCAGCGCGTCCCGGTGCGGATTGCCTTTGATAGCTTGCCGGCCGATGTCACTCTGGTCTCCGGCACCACCTGCACCGTCTCGATCGGCGGACAGTGATGAATCTGCAGACCCTGTCATGGCGCACGCTGCCCTGGGTTAAAGCCACCCGACCGCAGTGGCGATACGCGCTGCGTAACGGCATCGCGATGTGTCTTGCGCTGAGCATCGCCTACGCGCTGGATCTGGATGAGCCCTACTGGGCGATGACCTCCGCGGCGGTGGTCAGCTTTCCCACCGTCGGCGGGGTGATCAGTAAAAGTTTCGGCCGCATTGCCGGCAGCCTGCTTGGCGCCTGCGCCGCCCTGCTGCTGGCGGGCCATACGCTCAACGATCCCTGGCTGTTCCTGTTCAGTATCTCCGGCTGGCTGGCGCTCTGTACCTGGGCCTGCGCCCTGTTCACCAACAACGTGGCCTACGCCTTTCAGCTGGCGGGCTATACCTGCGCCATCATCGCCTTTCCGGTGATTAATATCAGCGACAGCTACGAGCTATGGGTGATTGCCCAGTCGCGCGTCTGCGAAGTCATCGTCGGGATCCTGTGCGGCGGGTTGATGATGATGATCCTGCCCAGCACCTCCGATGGCAGCAACCTGCTGACGGCTTTGAAAACCATGCACGCCCGCCTGCTGGAGCACGCCAGTCTGCTGTGGGTACCGGAAACGACGGATGCTATCCGCACCGCCCATGAAAGCGTAATTGGCCAGATCCTGACCATGAACCTGCTGCGCATCCAGGCCTTCTGGAGCCACTACCGCTTCCGTCGGCAGAATCCCCTGCTGAACTACCTGCTGCACCAACAGCTCCGAATGACCAGCGTCATTTCCAGCCTGCGGCGTATGCTGCTGAACTGGCCTGACGCCCCGGCCAATACCCGCCAGGTGCTGGAGTCGTTGCTTGCGGAGCTCGCCACCGCCCATGCTGACAGCTATCACGTCGCCCGCATTCTGGCGCCGCTGGCGCCGCCGCCGGGCGCGGATTACCGCCACCTCGCCTTCTGGGCGCGGTTACGCTATTTCTGTCGCATTTATCTGGAAAGCAGCCGCTGGATCCGCCGGGTTGAAAATGCCTCAGCGATCGCCGAGTTCAATGTTCCTTCCGCACCCGCGCTGACCCGCCACACGGACCAGGCGGAAGCCCTGCTCAACGGCATTCGTACCTTTTGCGCCCTGGTGGCGATAGGCGCGTGGGGGATCAGTACCCAGTGGACCAGCTGCGCGGCGGCCCTGACCCTGGCCTCCATCTGCTGCGTACTCTACTCGGTGTCGGCCTCGCCGTTTCGCTCGCTAACCCTGCTGATGCAGACCCTGGTCCTGCTGTCGGTGTTCAGTTTTGTGGTGAAATTTGGCCTGATGGTGCAGATCACCGACCTGTGGCAGTTCCTGCTGTTTCTGTTCCCGTTGCTGACCACCATGCAGTTACTCAAGCTGCAGTGGCCAAAATTTGCCGGCCTGTGGGGGCAGCTTATCGTCTTTATGGGCTCGTTTATCTCCGTCACCAACCCACCGGTGTACGACTATGCGGCCTTTTTCAATGACAATTTAAGCAAGATTGTCGGCGTGGGCTTTGCGTGGCTGGCTTTTGCGGTGCTCAGTCCCGGCTCGGACGCCCGCAAAGGGCGACGGCACATCAGAGCGTTACGGCGTCACTTTGTCGATCAGCTCAGCCGCCGCCCCCAGCACAGCGAGCACGAATTTGAATCGCTGGTATATCACCACGTCAGCCAGCTCAGTCAGAGCCAGGATGCGCTGGCCCGCCGCTGGCTACTGCGCTGGGGGGTGGTCTTACTGAACTGCTCCCACGTGGTCTGGCAGCTTCGCGAGTGGGAAACCCGCTCCGATCCGCTCGCCCAGGTGCGCGATCTGTGTATCAACCTGCTGCGCGATGTCATGAGCGAGCGCGGCGTGCAGCAGCGGCCGCTGGCCACCACGCTGCAGGAGCTGCTGCGGATCTGCGAGGTTCTGAACCACCATCATCAGCCGGCGGCCCGGGAGCTGGCCGCCGCGATCTGGCGACTGTATTGCGCGCTATCGCAGCTGGAACAGGCTCCGGTCGCCGGAACGATTGGCGAAAAGCTTACTTAATCACCCCGCAGGCAAACCGTTCGCCGCCGCCGCCCAGCGGCTGCGGACTGTCGGCCATATTATCGCCGCCGACATGAACCATCAGCGCTTTGCCTTTCACTTCCGCCAGCGTTTTCAGACGCGGAGCGATAATCGGCTGGTCAGCCACGCCCGCGTCGTTGACCACCAGCAGGGGCAAATCGCCAAGATGTCCGGTGCCCAGCGGCCCTTCATGTTTACCGGTATGTTGCGGATCGTAATGTCCGCCCGCCGCTCCGGCGGCTACGGCTTTGCCCTCTTTCATCGCCGGCTGGCAGCTGCCTTCAGCATGGATATGAAAGCCGTGCTTGCCCGGCGGCAACGCTCGCAGATCGGGAGCAAATTCGAGTCCGCGGTCGGTTTCAGTGATTTTTACACTGCCGATGGATTGACCAACGCCCTGGCTGGTCACGAGATTAAGTTGCACATCTTCACTAACGGCCTGCGCGCCAGCGCAAAATGCGAGGGAAAGGATAGCGAGAATACATCGTTGCATAACACCTCCGGATGGCTGTCTCCCTGTTAAGTGTAAACCAGGAACAGGTTTCCGGAGGCGAAATGCCGGTTATGGCACGTCGTAACCGAGCGCGGCTTTGCGGATACGGAACCACTGCTGGCGGGTCATACTCAGCTTTTCAGCCACAATCGCCGAGCGCACGCGCTCAATTTTGCCCGAGCCGATAATCGGCAGCGGTTGCGATGGCAGGCGCAGCACCCAGGCATAAACCACCTGCTCGATGCTGTCGGCGTTAAGCTCGTGGGCCACCTGGGCCAGCTCGTCGCGCAGCGGCTGAAAGCCCTCTTCATTAAACAGGCGGCCGCCGCCGAGGCAGGACCAGGCCATCGGGCGAATACGCAGCTGCTGCAGCTGATCGAGGGTACCGTCGAGCAGCAACGGCTGATGCACCGGCGAGATCTCCACCTGGTTGGTAGCAAGCGTAAACGGCAGGCGCGACTGCAGAAGGGTGAACTGGGAAGGGGTAAAGTTCGAGACGCCGAAATGACGTACTTTGCCGCTGTGATGCAGCGCGAGGAAGGCTTCAGCCACCTCGTCGGCGTCCATCAGCGGATCCGGCCGGTGGATCAGCAGCAGATCGAGATGGTCCGTCGCCAGATTACGCAGCGATTGCTCAGCGCTGAGCACGATGTGGTCCCGGTCGGTAATGTAGTGACCGATGGTGTTTTCAGCGCGCGCCCGGGTGGCAATGCCGCATTTGCTGACAATTTCCATTCGGCTACGCAGATGCGGCGCCAGCTTCAGGGCTTCACCAAAGGCGGATTCGCACTGGTAATCACCATAGATATCGGCGTGATCGACGGTGGTAATGCCTAAATCGAGATGCTGTTCGATAAAGCCGACCAGCTCGCCTGGCGACATTTTCCAGTCCATCAGACGCCAGTAGCCCATCACAAAACGCGAAAATTCCGGCCCCTGGGGAGCCATAGCAATACGCTGAACCATAACCGCTTCCTCAATAAAAAAGTGCTCTGAGTATACGTAATTTTTGGCTTAAAACAGTGAGGGTTGCTGCGGTTCTTCCGCCGCCTCTGGCCTGTTTGCGCGGATTTTGCGCAGCAGGCGTTGACGACACAGACGCAAAACCTCCTGTTTCTGCGCATCGCTCATCGTTTGCCAGTTAAAACGTTCCTCACGGCTACGGAAACAGCCGCGACAGTAGCCGCGCTCATCGGTCTGACAAATTCCCCGGCACGGGCTCTGCACCGGGAAAAACTCTAACTGCTCTGCCACCACACGCCTCCTGTCCCCTCATCTCCTTTCATTGAAGACGTTTCCCCGCGCTGACGCAAATTTTGTTCACTACGTGCTGCGCCAGCTAACATTTTTGCGCCGGGTCTTGCATTAGACCAATCGGTCTACTACAGTGTGCTCCATGAACAGACACAGCGATTGCGATACCCGAGAACATATTCTGGCCACCGGCGAGCGGCTTTGCATGCATCGCGGCTTTACCGGCATGGGCTTGAGCGAACTCCTGAAGACGGCGGAAGTGCCCAAGGGCTCTTTCTATCATTACTTTCGCTCTAAAGAAGCCTTCGGCGTCGCCTTGCTGGAAAACCATTTCGCCGGATATCTGCAGCGCCTGGTCGAGCACTTCGCCCATGGCGACGGCAACTATCGCGATCGGCTGCTGGCCTACTATCAGCACACGCTGAATCAGTTTTACCAGCAGGGAATTATTAGCGGGTGTCTTACCGTCAAGCTGTCGGCAGAGGTCTGCGATCTGTCGGAAGACATGCGCACCGCCATGAACCACGGCGCCAGCCAGATCATCGCCCTGCTGGGCGACGCACTGGAGAAAGGACGTCAGGAAGGCAGTCTGACATTTGACGGCGAGGCCATGACCCTGTCGCAGGTGCTCTATTCCCTGTGGCTCGGCGCCAACCTGCAGGCCAAAATAACGCGTAGCGCAACGCCGCTGGAGAGCGCCCTTGCCCACGCGAAACAGATTATTGCGGCGCCTGCTGTTTAACAGGCGTTTTTATTTCATCAGTTCCTAGACGACCGGTCTACTCAGGAGTCATTATGTCGGAATCAAAATTATTCACCCCGTTGAAAGTCGGTACCGTCACCGTCCCTAATCGCGTATTTATGGCTCCACTGACGCGTCTGCGCAGCATCGAGCCGGGCGATATCCCTACCCCGCTGATGGGCGAATATTACCGTCAGCGCGCCAGCTCCGGGCTGATCATCACCGAAGCGACGCAGATTTCCGCCCAGGCCAAAGGCTATGCCGGCGCGCCAGGGCTGCACAGCCCGGAGCAGATTGCCGCCTGGCAGAAAATCACCGCCGGCGTTCACGCGGAAAACGGCCATATCGCCGTGCAGCTGTGGCATACCGGGCGAATTTCCCATAGCAGCCTGCAGCCCGGCGGCGCCGCCCCGGTAGCGCCGTCTGCGCTGAGCGCCGGCACCCGCACCTCGCTGCGCGACGAAAACGGCCACGCCATCCGCGCCGACACCTCGATGCCTCGCGCTCTGGAAACCGAAGAGATCCCGGGGATCGTCGATGATTTCCGTCAGGCGGTGGGCAATGCCCGTGACGCCGGTTTCGATCTGGTTGAACTGCACTCGGCTCACGGCTATCTGCTGCACCAGTTCCTCTCGCCGTCGGCGAACCAGCGTACCGACCAGTATGGTGGCAGCGTGGAAAACCGCGCCCGTCTGGTGCTGGAGGTGGTTGACGCCGTGAGCAAAGAGTGGAGCGCCGACCGGATTGGCATCCGCGTGTCGCCGATTGGCAGCTTCCAGAATGTAGATAATGGCCCGAACGAAGAAGAAGACGCGCTGTATCTGATTAGCGAGCTGGCGAAACGCGGTATCGCCTATCTGCACATGTCCGAGCCGGACTGGGCGGGCGGCAAGCCGTACAGCGAAGCCTTCCGTCAGAAAGTTCGCGACCGCTTCCCGGGCGTGATCATTGGCGCTGGCGCCTACACCGTTGAAAAAGCCAACGACCTGATCAGCAAAGGGCTGATTGATGCCGTGGCCTTTGGCCGCGATTACATCGCCAACCCGGATCTGGTGGCCCGCCTGCAGAAAAAAGCGGCGCTCAACCCGCAGCGCCCGGAGTCCTTCTACGGCGGCGGCGCGGAAGGCTACACCGATTATCCTACGCTGTAATCCCTCCATTGATAGCGGCGACGTATCGCCGCTATACTCAAGGCTCTGATCTATCAAATAAACTGCATAGGGGACATTATGCGCTTACTCCACACCATGCTGCGCGTTGGCGACCTGCAACGTTCTATCGACTTCTATACCAATGTGTTGGGCATGAAGCTGCTGCGCACCAGCGAAAACCCGGAGTACAAATACTCCCTCGCCTTCGTCGGCTACGGCGAAGAGAGCGATACCGCGGTGATCGAACTGACCTACAACTGGGGCGTGGACAGCTATGAGCTGGGCACCGCCTACGGTCACATCGCGCTGAGCGTCGACAACGCCGCCGAAGCCTGCGAGCGGATCCGCCAGAACGGGGGCAACGTTACCCGCGAAGCCGGGCCGGTAAAAGGCGGCAGCACCGTTATCGCCTTCGTGGAAGATCCTGACGGTTACAAAATCGAGCTGATTGAAGAGAAAGACGCCGGCAAAGGGCTGGGCAACTAACCCCCCCGACCATAGCGACTTTATTATCCTCGTTCGCCCGGGCGCTGCGGCGCCCGTTGTTTTCACCCCTGCCTGCTGCAAGCCGTGGCAAAATTTGCCATAATGCGCGCTACTTTTTTCCAGCTAAGAGAATCTGATGTCCGAGAACGCTCAACTGAATGGTCTGTGCGACCGTTTCCGCGGTTTTTATCCAGTGGTGATTGATGTTGAAACCGCAGGATTTAATGCCAAAACCGACGCCCTGCTGGAGATCGCCGCCATTACGTTGAAGATGGATGAGCAAGGCTGGCTGATGCCCGATGAAACGCTGCATTTCCATGTTGAACCTTTCGAGGGCGCCAATCTTCAGCCCGAAGCGCTGGCCTTTAACGGGATTAACCCGCACGATCCAGAGCGCGGCGCCGTTAGCGAATACGACGCTCTGCATGCCATCTTCAAAATGGTACGCAAAGGGATGAAAGAGAGCGACTGCAGTCGGGCTATCATGGTGGCGCACAACGCCACATTTGACCACAGCTTCACCATGACCGCCGCCGAACGGGCGGGGCTAAAACGCAACCCGTTCCATCCGTTTGTCACCTTCGACACCGCCGCGCTGAGCGGGCTGGCGCTGGGCCAGACGGTATTGTCGAAAGCTTGTATTGCCGCGGGTATGCCGTTCGACGGCGCGCAGGCCCACTCCGCCCTCTACGATACCGAGCAGACGGCACAGCTGTTTTGCGAGATAGTGAACCGCTGGAAGCGTCTGGGCGGCTGGCCGCTGCCGGTGGCGACGCCGGAGTGATAAAAAAAGCGACTTCCAGGAAGTCGCTTTTTTACTGACCGCGGGAATTATTCCGCTTTCGGCTCGTCAGTGTGGTATTTCGCCGCTGTCTCTTTGATCAGCTGCTGCAGTTCACCGCGCTGGTACATCTCGATGACGATATCGCAGCCGCCCACCAGTTCACCGTCCACCCACAGCTGCGGGAAGGTCGGCCAATTGGCATATTTTGGCAGCTCGGCGCGGATATCCGGGTT
The DNA here is from genome assembly GCF_048822415.1 of Klebsiella sp. C360. NCBI lineage: Bacteria > Pseudomonadati > Pseudomonadota > Gammaproteobacteria > Enterobacterales > Enterobacteriaceae > Klebsiella > Klebsiella sp. C360. Next base: position 307,521 of record NZ_JBMEZZ010000003.1, on the reverse strand, counting down.
CTGCAGGATATCAACGTAAGCAAAACGTTCGCCACAGGCGGACAGCGCCTGAACGGCCTGAGCGGAGAAACCGCAGCTTGGCAGCTTCGGCGAACCTTTCATGTACAGCAGGATCGGGTTTTCAGCGATTTGGCGTTGGATCTTTTCTAAAGTCGAGCTCATTGTCGTGCTTCCTTAAACTTCTTTCTACGGCAGTAACTTGTCATTGTAGCGTCCCGAGGGCAGGACCGATAATAACATTTTTTTCACTATTCATATTTTATCTTCTGTTGCGCGAAGTTGCCTTAAAAATATCATTTTGCCGTCGCGGGCAGGCGCGCGTTGCGCATTTTCTGTGCGAGGCGGTCAATGTCTGACGCGTTTTCTTGCAATCGTTAACCAATCGACATTTTTGATACAAAAGAATATTAACTTTCCGGGTTTTTATGCTTTAGAATCGTTCCGGTTTGTCATTCATCGTCAGGCATTTGTACATGTCTGTAATTAATCAGGGGATTGCTCAGTGGCGCGGCTAAACAAAATCGCGATATCGCTCTGTGCATTACTGTTCACATCTATCTCATTCACGCCACTGGCTCAGGCTTCAGGGCATACGCACGCCTCCGCCTCGCCGAAGGCGTTGCCCGCGAAAAGCGGCTCAGAGCGCAAGAAAAAAGCAACCAGTCAAAAAAGTAAAACCACCGCTAAAACCACCAGTAAAAAATCCTCGAGCACCCGGCTCCCTACCCGCTCTACCGCAGCAAGCCAAACCGCGCTTCATCGTCAGGCCGCCGGCGCCACGAAGAAATGCGTGCTGCGTAAAGGGTATAAAAAGCAGTGCGCAAAAACGGTGGCCGCCAGCGCCGAGCCGGCCCTGGCGCTGAACAGCGTCAAAAGCAAATGCGTGGTGCGTAAGGGCTATAAAAAACGCTGTAAACCTGAGGCCAGCGAAGCGAATCTGACGATCGCCGACGCGCATAGGGTCCGGGTGCAAAAAGCGCAGAGTACCGCCATGAACAAACTGATGGGCCAGCTGGGTAAACCGTATCGCTGGGGCGGCACCTCGCCGCGCACCGGGTTCGACTGCAGCGGGCTGGTCTATTACGCCTACAAAGATCTGGTCAAGATTCATATCCCGCGTACCGCCAATGAAATGTACCACCTGCGCGATGCGCGTCCGGTCGATCGTGACGAACTGCAGAGCGGCGACCTGGTCTTCTTCCGCACCCGCGGACGCGGCACTGCCGACCACGTTGGCGTTTACGTCGGCAACGGGAAATTCATTCAGTCCCCGCGCACGGGGCGCGATATTCAAATCACCTCCCTGAGCGAAGATTACTGGGTACGTCATTACGTCGGCGCCCGTCGCGTCATGACCCCGAAAACCATTCGTTGATCCCGGTCTGCCGCTACGGCGGCAGCCCTCTTCACCTGCGCGTTCTCCGCCCCCACCGTCAGGGGAAACTGCATATTCGCCTCTGTGACCGGCGCTTCCCGACGATAGCGGGTGGGCGACATGCCAAAGTGACGGTGAAAGGTGCGGCAGAACGCCGCCTGCCCGTCGTACCCCAGACGTTGGGAAATACTCTGCATGGAGGCCTCGGTCTGCGTTAAGTAGATTGTCGCGATGGTCATCTTCCGGCGGCTGACGTAGCTCGCCAGCGTGCAGCCGGTCACCATGGCGAATTGCCGCTGGAAATACCAGTGCGAGTAGCCGGACTTTTTCGCTATCGCGCTCACCGGCAGGGTGTCAAAAATATGTTCTTCGATCCAGTCAACGATCCCCTGCACGACCGGGATCATTTTCGGGCTTACCACTTCATCTGTTTTTGCCATCGTAGCCATCCTGTGGAAATTGCTGCCGGCGGCTATATTTGTCATACAAATATCAAAATAGACAATGAATTATTGGCATAGCGGCGATTACCTGAAAGCATATCGTCATTAATCATTTGATTTAAAATGATTATTTTCACTCAGTCGTTTGCGCTGCGGGGGTCTTCAGATGGCCTGCTAAGAAATTAACCATCGCGGCGAGAGGCTGGAGACCCAGCCTCCTTTTACTTATACATTTTTGCAACATCTGCGGGCGTCTTAACGCGCCGCTCCGCAGAAAACGGTTAAGCCTTCGGCAGTTGCGCCGGCGATAATAGCCTTTATCGTTGTAAGGCTTTTCACTGCCTGCGGCAAATGTTAACATTCTCAATACAATAACAGGCCCGGGACGCGACAGCGTCGGGCGGTCAGAACGCGATTCAGGTGAAAACCTCATCTTGTCAATGTGAGATAAAACAAAAAAGTTATAAGGAGAGTAGCAATGTCGTTTGAATTACCTGCATTACCATATGCAAAAGACGCCCTGGCGCCGCACATTTCCGCAGAAACCCTGGAATACCACTACGGTAAACACCACCAGGCGTATGTCACTAACCTCAACAACCTGATCAAAGGCACCGCGTTCGAAGGTCAATCGCTCGAAGAGATCGTGCGCACCTCTGAAGGCGGCGTTTTCAACAACGCGGCGCAGGTCTGGAACCACACCTTCTACTGGAACTGCCTGGCGCCGAACGCCGGCGGCGAACCGGAAGGCGAGCTGGCGGCCGCAATTGCCAAATCCTTCGGCAGCTTCGCAGAGTTTAAGGCCAAATTTACCGACGCCGCGGCGAAAAACTTTGGCGCTGGCTGGACCTGGCTGGTTAAAAATGCCGACGGCAGCCTGGCTATCGTCTCCACCAGCAACGCGGGTACCCCGCTGACCACCGACGCGAAGCCGCTGCTGACCGTTGACGTCTGGGAACATGCTTACTACATCGACTACCGCAACGCCCGTCCAAGCTATCTGGACCACTTCTGGGCGCTGGTTAACTGGAAGTTTGTTGCCGCTAACCTGGCCGCATAAACGACAAACCGCAGCAGAGTGACCCCTGCTGCGGTTTTTTTTACACCCTTCCCCACCGTTTATGACTGGCTGGCAAAGGCCTCCTCCGGCTGCGCTCGTCCGCTAAACCAGACCAGCAGCAGCGCCAGACCGGCAATAATCGCGCCCATCACCGGCACAAACGCATATCCCAGTCCGCCGGAGATCACCGCCCCGCCGGCGGCGGCGCCCAGCGCGTTGCCCAGGTTGAACGCCCCGATATTCACCGAAGAAGAGAGACCCGGCGCCTCATGCGCCACGCGCATCACTCGCATCTGCAGCGGCGGCACTACCGCAAAGGTGGCTGCGCCCCAGACGATCATACTGATGGCCGCACCCGCCTGGGATTGCGCCAGCAGCGGTATCGCCAGCATGATCGCCATCAGCAGCAGCAGAAAGCCTTTCAGCGTGCGGGAGACCGACCGGTCGGCGAATTTGCCGCCCAGATAGTTGCCCAGCGAAAAACCAACTCCAATCAGCACCAGCATCGCGGTGATAAACAGCGATGAAGCATGGGTCAGCGAATTCAGTACCGGCGAAATGTAGGTATACAGCGTAAACATCGCCCCGGCGCCCAGCACGGTGGTCAGTAAGGCAGAAAGCACCTGCGGCCGTAACAGGACCGAAAGCTCTTGTTTGACATCCGGCCGTTCGCCCGCGCTGCCCTTCGGCAGGGAGAACCACAGGCTCACCATCGCCAGCAGGCCTAACCCCGCGGTGGCGAGGAAGGACATCCGCCAGCCGATGGTTTCTCCAAGCCAGGTCGCGGCAGGCACGCCGCCGATATTAGCGATGGTGAGGCCCATAAACATGGTGGCCACCGCGCTGGCCTGCTTGTGCTTGGGCACCACGCTGGCCGCCACCACCGACCCCAGGCCAAAAAAGGCGCCGTGGTTGAGGCTGGTAATAATGCGCGACAGCAGCAGCGTGGTGTAATCCGGCGCAATGGATGACAGCAGGTTGCCGACGGTGAAGATCCCCATCAGAAAAATCAGCGCATTGCGTCGGGCGCGATGGGACAGCAGCAGGGTCATCAGCGGCGCGCCGACCATGACGCCGATGGCATACGCACTGATCAGCATTCCCGCTACCGGTATCGAGACGTCCACGCCCTTGGCAATCACCGGCAGCAATCCCATCGGGGAGAACTCGGTAGTCCCAATGCCAAAGGCGCCGATCGCCAGCGCGAGTAAAGGAAAGTTGATTTTCATTCAATGACTCCATCAGACCGTCAGGGAGGACGGCGTAACATCAGAAGCCAAAAGCATGACATCAATCACAAAAAAACAAAAGTGAACGAAATGACAAAAGATTTTTGCAGAATTGATAATAATGGCGGGATACGGGGAGGAAGCCGCGTTCCTCCCTCATCGGAACATTAGTGCAGTATGGCGGTCAGGCTGAATGCGACGATCACGCCGAGGGCAATAATCGTGGTGATCAGCGAAAACTTTAAATTGGTATCCATCATTTTTCCCTCTTGTTATCCCCACACCAAAAGTGAGCTTGCTCATTTTTGCACAAAAAATCGCAAAAATCTTCCGGGATTTAGGGCGATGCACATTTTTGCTCTTCCACTTTGCCCCAAGATCGGACAAAATCCCACGCTAATTTAAAAGCGTATCGGCCATTGACCCCTTCCTGTCGTTCTGTGTCGTTTTCCCGACGTGATGCAATGTTGAAAATTGTATTCAGGGTGTGTGTAGGCAAACGTTTACGTATCGATGATCAGGCGATCAGGTCAAGGCATGGAGTGAGATGTAATGGCAACTATTAAAGATGTAGCGAAGCGCGCAAACGTTTCCACTACAACTGTATCACATGTAATTAACAAAACCCGTTTCGTTGCCGAAGAGACGCGCAATGCGGTATGGGCGGCGATTAAAGAGTTGCACTACTCGCCGAGCGCCGTGGCCCGCAGCCTGAAAGTCAATCATACAAAATCGATTGGCCTGCTGGCGACCAGTAGCGAAGCCGCCTATTTCGCTGAAATCATTGAGTCCGTTGAAAAGAGCTGCTTCCAGAAGGGCTATACCCTGATCCTCGGCAACGCCTGGAACGACCCGGAAAAACAGCGGGCCTATCTGTCGATGATGGCGCAAAAACGTGTCGACGGTCTGCTGGTGATGTGTTCCGAATACCCGGACTCCGTCCTGAGCATGCTGGAAGAGTATCGCCATATTCCGATGGTGGTGATGGACTGGGGCGAAGCAAAAGCCGACTTTACCGATGCGGTAATCGATAACGCCTTCCAGGGCGGGTATATCGCCGGACGTTACCTGATTGAACGCGGTCACCGCGAAATCGGCGTGATCCCGGGCCCGCTGGAGCGCAACACCGGCGCGGGGCGACTGGCCGGCTTCATGCAGGCGATGAAAGAGGCGCATATCAGCGTGCCGGAAAACTGGATTGTACAGGGCGACTTCGAGCCGGAGTCCGGCTACCGCGCCATGCAGCAGATCCTGAGCCAACAACACCGTCCAACGGCGGTCTTCTGCGGCGGCGACATTATGGCGATGGGCGCTATCTGCGCCGCGGATGAAATGGGGCTGCGCGTGCCGCAGGACATTTCGCTGATCGGTTATGATAATGTGCGCAACGCCCGCTATTTCAGCCCGGCGTTAACCACCATTCATCAGCCGAAAGATTCGCTGGGCGAAGCCGCGTTCAATATGCTGTTGGATCGTATCGTCAACAAGCGCGAAGAGTCGCAGTCTATTGAAGTGCACCCTCGGCTGGTCGAACGCCGCTCGGTGGCGGATGGCCCGTTTGTCGACTATCGTCGCTAAAGCACTGGCGGGCGCGGATCACTCCGGCGCCCGCAGCCACTCCCGATTCAGCGTGTCGCTGTCCCCCAGGTAGTCCAGCATCCAGTTTAACGCCGGTGAAGCATCATTCTGCTGCCAGGTCAGACAGCAGGCCGCATCCGGAAACGGATTTTCCAGCGCCAGCGCGGTCCACTCGCCGCGATCCACCCATGGCCGGGCGAAATGGCTTGGCACCATGCCGACGCAGAGCCCTGCCGACAGACAGGTTGCCGACGATTCCCAGTCGGGGACCACCACCCTCTTCTGGTTATCCAGCAGCCACGTTGTCCGTTTGGGCAACGAACGCGAGGTATCTTCCCGCACCAGCGACGGCCAGTTGCGCAGGACATCGTCGCTCAGCGGCCCCGCCATCTTCGCCAGCGGGTGCTCGCTCGCCACCACGCAGTCCCAGCTCAGCATCCCCATATCGCGGAACGCATAGCGGCCCCCGACCGGAATAGAGCGCGTTGCGCCAATCGCCAGCTCCACGCGGCCGTCGGCCAGCGCATCCCATACCCCATTGAACACTTCCTGAAAAACGATCAGCTCGACGTCGGGAAAATGGCGATAGAAATCCACGATCATCTGGCGCATCCGCGCGGGTTTCACGATATCGTCCACCGCGATCGACAACTGCCCGCGCCAGCCGTTGGCAATTTGCTGGCACTGCTGGCGGGTGATCTGCATTTTTTTGATAACAGAGCGCCCTTCCTGTAAAAACCAGACCCCAGCAGGGGTCAGCTCCACATCACGATGACGGCGCTCAAACAACGGGACGGCCAGCCACTCTTCGAGCTGACGCACGGTATAGCTGACGGCGGAAGGCACCCGATGGAGCTCCTGCGCCGCCGCGCTAAAGCTGCCGTTACGGGCGACGGCATCAACCACTTCCAGAGAGTATTCAGACCACATTTTTTGCCTGCAAAATTTTTGAATGCATGTGACAAATATTAGCGTTTCACAAGCCACAATGCACTCCCTACACTCTGCGGCATCGTACCTGTACTCCAAAAATGAGAACGTTATGTCACAACCTGGGAAAGGATTTTTAGTCTGGCTGGCCGGCCTGAGCGTGCTGGGCTTTCTGGCCACCGATATGTACCTGCCGGCATTTGCCGCCATGCAGCAGGATCTCGACACCTCCGCCGCATCCATTAGCGCCAGCCTGAGCCTGTTCCTCGCCGGCTTCGCGCTGGGCCAGCTCTTCTGGGGGCCGCTGTCAGACCGCTACGGGCGCAAACCGGTGCTGCTGAGCGGCCTGGCGATTTTCGCGGTCGGCTGCCTGGGGATGCTGTGGGTGCAGAACGCCACGCTGATGCTGGCGCTGCGTTTTCTGCAGGCGATTGGCGTCTGCGCCGCGGCGGTTACCTGGCAGGCGATGGTGACCGATTTCTATCCCGCCCAGCGCACCAACCGCATCTTCGCCACTATTATGCCGCTGGTAGGACTGTCCCCTGCGCTGGCCCCGCTGCTGGGCAGCTGGCTGCTGGTGCACTTCGAGTGGCAAGCCATCTTCGCCACCTTGTTTGCCATCACTCTGCTGCTGATGCTGCCTGCCCTGCGCCTGAAGGCCGCCGCTAAGTCGGCCACAGTGGCTGAAAAGAAAATCACTTTTCTGGCGCTGCTGCGCTCCCGGGAATACAGCGGCAACGTCCTGATCTACGCCGCCTGCTCCGCCAGCTTCTTCGCCTGGCTTACCGGTTCGCCGTTTATCCTTCATGAGATGGGCTACGGCCCGACCGCCATCGGCCTGAGCTATATCCCGCAGACCATCGCTTTTCTGGTGGGCGGCTATGGCTGTCGCGCGCTGCTGCAAAAATGGTCCGGGCAACAAATGCTCCCGTGGCTGCTGGTGGTCTTCGCCGTCAGCGTCGCCGCCACCTGGCTGGTGGGTCTGCAAACGCATGCCTCGCTGATGGCGTTAATGATCCCGTTCTGCCTGATGGCGGTGGTCAACGGCGGGATCTACCCCATCGTGGTCGCTCAGGCGCTGAAGCCTTTCCCGCAGGCAACCGGCCGCGCGGCGGCGCTGCAGAACACCCTCCAGCTTGGCCTGTGCTTCCTGACCAGCCTGCTAGTCTCCGCGCTGATCGCCACGCCGCTGCTGACCACCACCAGCGTGATGCTGGTCTCTATTTTGTTAGCCGGAGTGGGTTATCGCCTGCAGCAGACGCCAGCGCTGGCGGCCCACTCTTCCCACGCCTGACGCCCGTCGCCAGAGCCCGGACCAGTGGTTAGCACGCTAAGATATTTTTATTGAAAGCCAGTACTTAGCGTCCTATACTGGATCCGGGTTCACATAAATAAAAAATATTTAACAGATTAACGGATGCAGGATGCCTCCGTTTCACCATGGAAGGCCTTTCGGCAAGGGTTATCTCCCTTCCTCTGTTCTACGTCGGATAGCGACTTCACGGATTATCCGTGAGATTTCTCACAAAGCCAAAAAAGCGTCTACGCTGTTTTAAGGTTCTGATCACTTGGGCGTGATGGAGAAGCTATGAGTTCATCGTGTATAGAAGAAGTAAGTGTACCAAATGATGACTGGTACCGGATTGCAGCTGAATTGTTGGGCCGTGCGGGAATTGAAATCAATGGCTCCGCGCCGTCAGACCTGCGGATTAAAAACCCTCTTTTTTTTAAACGCGTATTGCAGGAGGGGTCGCTGGGTTTAGGCGAAAGCTATATGGACGGCTGGTGGGACTGCGAGCGTCTGGATATATTCTTCCATAAAGTGCTCCGCGCCGGGCTGGAAAAACAACTCCCTCACCATTTCAAAGACACACTCCGCATCGCAGGCGCTCGCCTGTTTAACCTGCAAAGTAAAAAACGCGCCTGGATCGTCGGCAAAGAGCACTATGACCTCGGCAACGATCTTTTCAGCCGGATGCTGGATCCCTACATGCAATATTCCTGCGGGTACTGGAAAGAGGCGCAGACCCTCGAAGCCGCGCAGCAGGATAAGCTGGATCTCATCTGCCGTAAGCTGGAGCTCGAGCCAGGCATGCGAGTGCTGGATATCGGCTGCGGCTGGGGCGGTCTTGCCGAATATATGGCGCGGAATTATCAGGTGAGCGTTGTCGGCGTGACCATCTCCGCCGAACAGCAAAAGATGGCCCAGGCGCGCTGCGACGGCCTTGACGTGGATATTCGTCTTCAGGATTATCGCGATCTGCACGACAGCTTCGACCGCATCGTCTCCGTCGGCATGTTCGAGCACGTGGGTCCCAAAAATTACGCCACTTACTTTGAGGTCGCCGATCGTAATTTGAAACCCAACGGCCGCTTCTTACTGCACACCATCGGTTCCAAAGTCACCGACCATAACGTTGACCCGTGGATCAATAAATATATCTTCCCTAACGGTTGCCTGCCGTCGGTACGGCAGATCGCCGATGCCAGCGAGAAGCACTTTGTGATGGAAGACTGGCACAACTTCGGCGCCGATTATGACACCACCCTGATGGCCTGGTATGAGCGTTTCCTCGCCAGCTGGCCGGAAATTGCCGATAACTATTCTGAGCGTTTCAAACGCATGTTCAGTTATTACCTGAACGCCTGCGCCGGCGCCTTCCGCGCCCGCGACATTCAGCTCTGGCAGGTGGTGTTCTCGCGCGGGATTGAACACGGACTGCGCGTCGCCCGTTAAAAAACACTCCCCCGCTCACCGGCGGGGGATTTTTTGTCAGGCTTCACTGACCTTAGCCGCGACCTCTTTCGCCGCCAGCACGCGTTCAACCGTATCGACAACCGCCTGGGTTTGCGGGTCGATCTCGATATTGACGCGGTCGCCCAGCTTCTTCGCCCCCAGCGTGGTCCGCTGCAGCGTCTCCGGAATAAGATGCACGCAGAATCGGGTTGCCGTCACCTCGCCTACCGTCAGGCTGATGCCATCGATACCGATGAATCCTTTATAAAGGATATATTTCATCAGCGTCGGATCCTGTACTTTAAACCAGATCTGACGGTTATTTTCGGAAGTGAGGATCTTCACGATTTCCGCCGTGGTCATAATATGGCCGGACATCAAATGCCCGCCGATTTCATCACTGAATTTCGCCGCCCGCTCGACATTGACTTCATCCCCGACCTGAATATCGCCGAGGTTGGTAATCCGCAGCGTCTCTTTCATCAGATCGAAGCTGATGCGCGCGCCGTTGATGTCGGTCACCGTCAGGCAGCAGCCGTTGTTGGCTACCGATGCCCCGGTTTCGAGCCCCTCCAGCATATGCGCCGGCAGCTCCACCACGTGGGTGCGAAAATTGGGTTTATCATCAATGGAGACCACTTTCGCGGTTCCCTGAACAATACCAGTAAACATGTTTGGCTCCTGTTGAAAATCATGACGGTATCATTACCGTTTTCGCTATCGGGAACAATAACAGGAGGGCTGAGCGGTTGCCAGCGCGCTTCGTGCCTCGACTCTTTTTTCACTGGCTTAATGGCTAATCCTCGCTACAATAGACTGGAATTTCCTCATTTTTATCCCCTTGCTGCCAGTTACGGCGGCTTTTTTAGTCTCAAAAAAACAACAATACAAAGGTGTTCACGTGCAGAAGTATTTCATTGAAGCGCGTCAGTTATTAGCTCTGGCTATACCCGTCATTCTTGCGCAAGTGGCGCAGACGGCGATGGGTTTTGTCGATACCGTGATGGCGGGCGGCTACAGCGCCACCGATATGGCCGCGGTGGCCATCGGGACCTCCATCTGGCTACCGGCCATTCTCTTCGGCCACGGGCTGCTGCTGGCGCTGACCCCGGTGGTGGCGCAGCTCAATGGCTCCGGGCGGCGGGAGCGTATCGCGCCTCAGGTGCGTCAGGGCTTCTGGCTGGCGGGGCTGGTCTCGGTGCTGATCATGATCGTGCTGTGGAATGCCGGCTATATCATCAGCTCCATGCACAACATCGATCCGCTGCTGGCGGAGAAAGCGGTTGGCTATCTGCGCGCGCTGCTGTGGGGAGCGCCGGGCTACCTGTTCTTCCAGGTCGCCCGTAACCAGTGTGAAGGGCTGGCGAAAACCAAGCCCGGGATGGTCATGGGCTTTATCGGTTTACTGGTCAACATTCCGGTGAACTACATCTTTATCTATGGCCATTTTGGCATGCCGGAGCTGGGCGGCGTCGGCTGCGGCGTGGCGACGGCCTCCGTTTATTGGGTGATGTTCGCCAGCATGCTGTGGTGGGTGCGCCGGGCGCGTTCGATGCGCGATATCCGCTGCGCCGAGGGCTTCAGCGGCCCCGATTTCGCCGTTCTGCTGCGGTTGGTGCAGCTGGGGCTGCCCATCGCCCTGGCGCTGTTCTTCGAAGTGACCCTGTTTGCCGTCGTCGCGCTGCTGGTCTCTCCGCTCGGGATCATTGACGTCGCCGGCCACCAGATTGCGCTGAACTTCAGCTCGCTGATGTTCGTTCTGCCGCTGTCGCTGGCGGCCGCGGTCACCATTCGCGTCGGCTTCCGCCTCGGCCAGGGCTCAACGATCGATGCCCAGGTTTCCGCCCGCACGGGCGTGGGCGTGGGCGTCTGTCTGGCGGTGTTTACCGCTATCTTTACCGTGCTGATGCGTAAGCAGATTGCCCTGCTGTATAACGATAACCCTGAGGTGGTGATGCTGGCCTCGCATCTGATGCTGCTGGCGGCGGTCTACCAGATCTCCGACTCCATTCAGGTGATCGGCAGCGGTATCCTGCGTGGCTATAAAGATACGCGGTCTATCTTTTTTATCACCTTTACCGCGTACTGGGTGCTGGGTTTGCCCAGCGGCTACCTGCTGGCGCTGACCGACGTGATTGTCCCCCGCATGGGGCCCGCCGGCTTCTGGTGCGGATTTATCATCGGCCTGACCTCCGCCGCCATTATGATGATGCTGCGGATGCGTTTTCTGCAGCGCCAGCCCTCCAGCACTATCTTACAGCGCGCCGCGCGCTAACCCTGCCAAAGCCCGCCACCCCGGCGGGCTTTTTCTTTCTTCAGTTTTGTTCCGGCGTTGTACATTCCGTTACTCCCCGACACCAAAGACTCACTGATGAGCGCCCCGGAGATGCATATAGTGTGGCCAACAGCCCCGCAGTGGGGTTACTCAGGAAACCAATTCGAGGATTTCAGCATGAAAAAAGTATTAGCTCTGGTTGTTGCCGCTGCTATGGGTCTGTCATCTGTTGCTTTCGCCGCCGATGCCGCGACCACCACCCCGGCTGCCGCAGCCAGCCACACCACCGTTCATCACAAGAAACATCATAAAGCGGCGGCGAAACCAGCAGCCGAACAGAAAGCCCAGGCGGCGAAGAAGCACCATAAAGCCGCAGCGAAACCGGCAGTAGCGCAGAAAGCCCAGGCGGCGAAGAAGCACCATAAAGCCGCAGCGAAACCGGCGGCCGCGCAGAAAGCCCAGGCGGCGAAGAAGCATCATAAAGCCGCAGCGAAACCGGCTGTAGCGCAGAAAGCCCAGGCGGCGAAGAAGCACCACAAAGCGGCGCACCACGCAGCCAAACCGGCGGTACAACCGGCGGCATAACGGTCAGAGCGTTAAGGTGATAAACCGGCGCTGAATAGCGCCGGTTTTTTTTCAGGAGGACATCATGCTGCAACGTTATCGCTTCGAATTGCTGTTGGTTCTGCTCATCGTCTGCGCGCTGTTTACCCTTCGCTTGATGTTTAAATAGCGGGCTGCTGAACCCATTTACGCGCCGGCGGCGTATAGTCGCGAAAACCGGCGATAATCTCCTCTGCCGAGGCAGCAAACGGCAGCATCTCCGCGTAGCGCGGGTGCATAAACCCTTCCCGCACCATGTTATTGACCATCGCCTGCAGCGGATCGTAATACCCTTTAATATTCAGAAATGCGCACGGCTTTTCATGGATGCCCAGCTGCGCCCAGGTCCACTGTTCGAAAATTTCTTCCAGCGTCCCCGCTCCGCCCGGCAGAGCAATAAAGCCGTCGGCCAGCGCCGCCATTTTGGTTTTCCGTTCGTGCATATCCTCAACCACATGCAGCTCCGTCAACCCGCGATGGGCAATTTCCCGCTCCACCAGGCCGCGCGGCATCACGCCAATCACCACGCCCCCGGCCTCAAGCGCCGCATCGGCAACCGCCCCCATCAAGCCAACTTTGCCGCCGCCATAGACAACAGCCAGGCCCTGCTGCGCCAGCGTGTGGCCAACCCGTCGGGCAGTGTCGAGATACAGCGGATGTTCGCCAGCTGAAGAACCGCAGAAAATACCTATCGATTTCATCTTCGTTATTACTCCTCTCTTCTGGTGGGCGATAATTTAACACAACGGCAACCTTTGTGCGCAGGTTGAGACCCGCGGAGAAAAGAGAGGCGAGGCGCCTGCTGGCGAAGAAATATCCTTGTGGTTCAGTAAAATATCGCCGGAATGGGTAAAAGATCCGCAATCGCAAGCAATGTACAAGAAAAGTGACGTTTACCTCTTGCCACATCCCCTGCCTGCCGCTAATATGCGTCCCCGTTGTCACCACAACATTGCGTTCGTAGCTCAGTTGGTTAGAGCACCACCTTGACATGGTGGGGGTCGTTGGTTCGAGTCCAATCGAACGCACCATTATGCGTTTATAGCTCAGTTGGTTAGAGCACCACCTTGACATGGTGGGGGTCGTTGGTTCGAGTCCAATTAAACGCACCATAATGCGTCTGTAGCTCAGTTGGTTAGAGCACCACCTTGACATGGTGGGGGTCGATGGTTCGAGTCCATTCAGACGCACCAATCTTGTTTCTTATCATTCCCTCTCAACATTACCCTGCAGCATCTTGACCGGAAAACGCACGCCTTCTGCGCTTCCCGCCTGAACGTTATCGAACCCTGCCAACGACAAAGCTAAAGCCGATTATTCGCGACTCCGACTGGCCTGCGCCATCGCCAGGGCATCTTCCCCTGCCGGCAGCCGCGAAGGGGCATCAGGATCGTTCACCATTCGCCAGACGGCCTGAGCCACATCGACAGCCCGCGTCACGCTGGCGTTTTCCTGGATGCTGTCGAGGATCTGCTGGCCGAGCGCCGCATAGCTCTCCGGGAGCTGGCCCATCGTTCGACGCGCGTTTTCCCCGAAGCGGGTCTGGGGATCGCGTCCCGGCAGGATCACCCCGACGCGAATATTGAAGGGCCGCAGCTCCAGCGCCAGGGATGCCGTGAAGGCGTTCACCGCCGCCTTACTCGCGGTATAGACCGCCAGCAGGGGCATCGGCTGTAGGGTGACCGCAGAGGTGATATTCACGATCGTCCCGCTACGGCGCGCTCTGAACCGGGGAAGTACCGCCTGGGTCATGGCGATAGTCCCAAGAGTATTGGTGGCAAACAGGTTCGCTATCGCCTCGTGCGACGCCCCCTCCAGGGCGTTGAGCATCCCCACTCCGGCGTTATTGACCAGAACGTCAATCTCTCCGGCCTCGGCAATCGCCTCGGCGATACTCTGCGCTGAGGTGACGTCAAGGCGCACCAGCCGCAGACGGTCGCTGGCTGGCAATAGATCCTCTCGCAGAACCCGCATCGTGGCGATAACCTTCCAGCCCTGTTCAAGAAAATAACGCGCCGTCTCCAGGCCAAAACCCGATGAACAGCCGGTGATCATAATCGTTTGCATCTCTCTGTCTCCGATTGGCTTCTTCCTTTTCATCATAGACAGCCCGCTCCGGACGATATAGGGTCAATAATCCATCATTCTTTAGCAGGAGTCTGGAAATGAGCGACCCGCTGGCGGAAATCATTGCGATGCTAAATCTCAGAGCGGTGCTGACCAAAACCATTGAGGGGGCGGGAGAATGGCGCGTCATTCGCTCGGACCAGGGCATGGCGTTCTATGGCGTGGTGCTGGAAGGAGGCTGTCGGCTGGAAATAGACCAGCATCCGCCGCAGACCCTGCGCGCCGGGGATTTTATGCTGATCCCGGCGGCGTACCGCTTCGCGCTTACCAGCCTGACCCCGCCGCCTTCACCGGCGCTGGAGACCACCCCGGTGAAACTGGCGGAGGAACACTTTCGCCTGGGAGCCCTCGACCAGCCGGCGGAGATGCTGGCGCTGATCGGCCACTGCGCTGCCGATTCGGATAACGCCAGCCTGCTGACCTCGCTGCTGCCCGCCCTGGTGGTGGTTCGCGACCAGCCGCGGCTGGCGACCTTTGTCGGACTGCTGAAAGAGGAAGCCCAGGCGGATCGCGCAGGTAAATCTTTCTTTCTGGCGCGGATGGTTGAGCTGCTGTTTATCGAGGCCATCCGCTCCTGCGAAACACTCGCCACCCCAGGCCTGGTGCGCGGCCTGAGCGACCCGCGGATCGCCCAGGCAATCCGTCTGCTGCATGAGGCCCCCGCCAGACGCTGGACCGTCAACGCCCTGGCCGCCGACTGCGCGCTGTCTCGCTCGACGTTGTTTGAACGCTTTACCGGCCTGACCGGAATGACCCCGATGGGCTATCTGTTGAGCTGGCGCATGACCCTGGCGATGCGGTGGCTGGGAGAGCCGGGCATCAGCATGGCGGATATCGCCGAGCGCCTCGGCTATGGCTCGGCCAGCGCGTTCAGCGTGGCTTTTACCCGCTATGCCGGGACATCGCCGGGCAAATATGCCCGCCAGCGGGCGGCGCAGCGTACGCCCGGGCCCGCCTTAAGCTAACCTGCCGCAATCGTCGTCTGCAGCCAGCGCTCAAACGCCTGCAGCGCAGGCTCCCCCTCGCCGCCGCCGGGTTTGATCAGGCAGAAGCGCTTGGCCAGCGTCGGGGAGCCCGGCCACGGGGCGACCAGCGTCCCGTTACGCAGCTCGCTCTCCACATACATCTTCGGCACCAGGGCCACGCCCTGCTGGCTGAGTACCGCAGCGATCGCCATCTCATGCAGATCATAGCGCGGCCCCTGCGCCGGGTTATCCAGCGCCAGACCACACTCCCGGGCATAGTGCAGCCAGGCATCCGGATTTTGCCGCCGATGAATGCGCGGCAGCCGGTTCAGCAACCCCGGGAGATCGTTATCCGTCAGCAGCGCAGCATGACAGACCGGCAGCAGATACTCCGCAAACAAAAACGTCACATCCATTCCGGTCCACGCCGGGTGATCAAAATGGATAGCCGCATCAAATCCGCTGCCCGGCAGAATGAAGGGGTCGCTGCGAGCGGCGATATTGACCACGATATGCGGATGCTGCGCCGTGAACTGCCCGAGGCGGGGGATGAGCCAGCGGCTGGCGAAGGTGGGGAGCACGGCGATCTCCAGACTGCGGCCATCGGCCGGCATCCCGCTGACGTCGAGGGTTTCCCGCTCCAGCCTGCTGAGGATCTCGCGGACCTGTCTGGCATAGCGGGCGCCGGCCGGATTGAGCCGTACCCGGCTCCCGATTCTGTCGAATAGTTTGCTGTCGAGGAGCGCTTCCAGACGGGCGATCTGCCGGCTGATGGCCCCTTCCGTTAACGCGAGCTCCGCCGCCGCGCGGGCAAAGTTGCCGTGGCGGGCGGCGGCCTCAAAGGCCAGTAGCGCAGCGCTGCTGGGAATTTTACGACGCATAGCCAATGCTCCTTGTGCGGGCTGACTGAAAGTCAGTGACAGAATATCACTGAGTCTTGAATAAACATCGTTTTTCAGCGCCATTTTCGCCAGATAGGATGAAGTAAATTCACTGAAGCGCCTTATGCGCTCAATCATCTGTCTCTCGAGGTCACTATGCTCTATGTCGTCGAATGCGCCTACACCGACCCGCAAAGCGAAGCGGCGTGGAATACCTTTTACAATCTGGAAAAATTACCGGCGCTGGTCTCGGTGCCCGGTTTTCATGCCTCGCAGCGCTTCTGCGCGCTCAGCGAGGGCTGCCCTCGCTACCTGGCGCTACACGATATCCGCGATGCCGCCGTCATCGACAGCGACGCCTATCGCCGCAACGGCGGCGGTCATTTTGCCCGCTGGCAATCGGCGATCGCCGACTGGCATCGCCACCTCTATCTCACAACTAACGCGCTGCGGGAGGTTGCTCCGGACGAGGTGCTGCTGCTGAGCGATACCGTGGAAGCCCTGCCCGTCGCTGCGCCGGTCGTCCTGCAGCCCGGCGGTCTGGCCACCCGGCATACCCGCTATGCCGCCATCGTCCCGCGTGACGACCTGCATCCCCACGCCGCCACGGCCGCCGTCTTTGTCTATCAGCCCATTACCGCCCGGTTGCGTCACCCGGCGGAGCAAGCGTGAGGTCAACATGACACCAGCTCCCTTTTATTCCCTGACAGCAGGCGACCTGACGATAAGCGCCATCAGTGATGGCCAGATGACGGCGCCGCTGACGTTACTGGCGGGGATTGCCCCTGAAGAGGCGGCGCGTCTGCAGCGCCAGGCCGGGGTAATCTCGCCGGAAACCATCGAGATCGGCGCTTACCTGATCCGCGGACGCGGGCACACGGTGCTGGTGGATACCGGCACCGGCGGGGCCAACGGCGTCGGCGGCGCGCTTATCGCCAATCTGGCGCTGCTCGGCGTCCGCCCTGAGGACATTGACACCATCCTCCTCACCCACGCGCACCCGGACCATATCGGCGGCCTGCTGACCGCCGCCGGTACACCGGCTTATCCCAACGCCACGGTGTTCCTGCCCTCGCGGGAAAGCGCTTACTGGCTGGCGCCGTCGACACTGGACAACGCCAGCGAGCGTGGACAACGCAACGTGCTGCTCGTCCGGCGCGTAATGGCGATCTGCGCGACGCAAATTCGTGCTATCGATGAAAATGAGCGGATCGCCGGGATCCGACCATGTCCCCTGCCCGGCCATACGCCGGGGCATACCGGATATCGCCTCGAGGCGGGCGGAACGTCGCTGCTGATCTGGGGGGATATCGTCCACTTTCCCTCGATCCAGAGCGCCCGGCCAGAGGCATCGGTGGCCTTTGACGTCGATCCTGACCAGGCGCGGCGTACACGGGAAAGTCTCCTGCGCCAGGCCGCCAGCGAGCGGTGGCTCGTCGCCGGTATGCATCTTGGCCTGCCGGGATTCGCCAGCGTGGAGAATACCGCCTCAGGCTACTGCCTGCGCCCGGTGTGACCTTCACGCAGAACACCGATCACAGCAAAACCCCGGTCGTGGCATTAACGCGACCGGGGCGTGGTGTCTGGGGAAGTGGATTAGCCGTTAACCGCGGCGCTTCCAGCCTTTTTTACTTTTGCAGCTGGCGGTGGTGGCGACCCAGGGGTGACGCAGCTGGGTCAACTGAAGATCCTGAGAGGCCGGGCTGGCGGCCCAGCGTTTGTTGCACAGAGGCTTACGAGTTGCAATGACCATAAAAACGCTCCTGAAAAGTAATGAACAGTTCCCTGGGTAATTCCATAAGTTCAGAATCAGCTTATCATCACTTAAACGTTGTTATTTCAATCTTTGTTTTGCTATGTAAATGGTGATTGCCACCTGAAAGGCATAAAATTGATCTAGATCAAGGTAAATGCAATTTTTTGTTTCCACCACCTATATTTTCAACCGTTTAACTTCGCACACCTCTTGATTAAGACTTTTCCTATACCACATAATCCAACAGAAGCGAGCGATTTTATCAGATTTTTATTCTAGTTATGTATGCGAATGTGGTTAATTGTTTTGATTATTCTAGCTCATAAAATTCACTTGGTCAGACCGCCGCAGGCGGGTACTCTGCACCGGCAATACGGGGATTTGTCAGGGAGTGGTGGATGACTACAGGCTATAAACTACTTGGCTATAAGTTAGCGGATAATATTTTCTACTGCCTGCATCATCGGGAAATTATCGCGTTACGTGGGACGCGAACGCAAGTTCAGCTGCGCAGCACCATGGCGTGTTTACTGGAATATTTGCTGGCGCATGGCAGAGAACGTCTGGTCAGTGATGAAGAGTTAATGATTAACGTCTGGGAGAAAAATAATCTCCGTCCGTCCGCGCAGCGATTATGGCAGGTCATTCAGACCTTAAAATCTCGCTTAAACCAGGCGGGGGTCGAAAGCGTGTTAATTATCCGCGTTAAGTGCGCAGGGTATTATATTAATCCTGCTTGTGTAGCCGAAATTTATTCCTTCAAACCGCCGGGCATGATGAATTATATAAACACCTCGCCTGCTGATATGAATAAACTTCTGGTTCGCAGCTAATCTCCTTCCCGCGCCGTTTAGATCGCTTGTAACAGGGTTTATTCTTTGAATATTTTAATTCACAGCAATAATATTTATTTTAATATCGGCCTCGCCCAGTGTTTCAGAGATATTCAGGAAACCTTGCCCGGTCTGAACATTATTCATTCACTGCCGCTCAGCCATCTGCCCGATCCGGCCGGGCTGGATGTGATTATTTTAGCGCTGGAAAACTATCACGATTATCAGGCCGCTGCTGAATTAGCCCAGCGCTATCCCGGCCTGGTGGTCGGATTTACCTCCGCCAACAACGTCAAACGCGGACGCGCCTTTTACGCGGATACCCTCCTGTGGGTCAGCCAGCGGGAAAGCGTTCAGGAGATCCGCCGCCTTCTGCTCCGTCTGGCAGATCGCAGCCGCCCTTTCGCGCCGCGCCTTCAGCGTCAGAGTCGCTCCTCCCGGCTGCGAGCCCCACTCAATGACCTGGAGATGCAGATGATCCGTGGCGTGGTAGGCGGCCAGTCGACTAATCAGATGGCAGACACGCTGGGCGTCAATCGCAAGCGGGTTTACAACGGACTGGAGCGGATCAAAAGTAATTTTCGCCTCGTCAGCCATACCCATTTTCATCATTTTATGACCGCAGAGGCCACGTTTAGCCGCCTCTGCGCCGATCTGAGTTGCTATAGACCAGGGCTACGGCCAGCCCGGCAACGACGTGCTGCATCGCGACCGGCCGAAAATCATTCATATTATTTGAATGAGTTTCGCAAATTGTTTTGATTTTAACCGCCAGGCTTTGCGCGTATTCTTTATCACATCAGGGCGACAAGCCCTATATCAGACACCAGATTAAGGAATATGACCATGAAATCCATCAAAACTTTCGTTGCTGTTGCTGCACTGTCGCTGTTCTCTTCCGTCAGCTTCGCCCAGAGCGTCAGCGCCACCGCTTCCACCCTGGACCGTGCAGAAGCCAAAATCGCCGCCCAGGCCGCTGAGCAGGGTGCGTCCTATAAAATCACCAGCGCCCAGTTTAATAATCGCGTTCATATGACGGCTGAGCTGAGCAAATAATCTCTTCCCTCTTTCGCGATTAAAAAAGCGCCGTCAAAAACGGCGCTTTTTTTTCGCCTCTTTCTCCGGGCAGTGATTTCCTGACCGACGCGCTGTGGCGTTCAGCCGATGACGGGCCAATACTTAGCGCATCCCCTGGAAAAGAGAGCCCCATGATGAAAGCCTGGATCGTCAACAAACCCGGTTCGCTGGACAATCTGCAGCTTGTCGATCTTGCCGACCCCGGCGCGCCGGCGGCAGGCGAGATCCGCGTAGCGCTACACGCCACCTCCCTGAACTATCACGATTTGCTGGTAGCGACGGGGGTGATTCCCACTGCCGATCGGCGGATCCTGATGGCTGACGGCGCGGGGGTGGTCGAAGCGGTTGGCGCCGGGGTCAGCGAGTTTCAGTCAGGCGACCGGGTGGTCGCTGGCTTTTTCCCGCAGTGGCTGGATGGCCGTCCGGGCCCGCAGGTGAAGGACTTCAGCCAGACGCCGGGCGACGGCGCCGAGGGGTTCGCCTGCCAGTATGTAGTCAGACCGGCCAGTCATTTTACCCATGCGCCTGACGGATGGCGCTTCAGGGAGGCGGCGACGATCACCACCTCCGGCCTCACCGCCTGGCGCGCGCTGGTGGTGGAGGGGCGGCTAAAAGCGGGCGATACGGTGCTGACGCTCGGCACCGGCGGCGTGTCGATAACCGCCCTGCAGCTGGCGAAAAGCATGGGCGCGCAGGTCATCGTCACCTCCTCATCCGATGAAAAGCTCGCCCGCGCGCGCGCCCTGGGGGCTGACCATCTCATCAATTACCGCACCACCCCGGCCTGGGGCGCTACGGTGCAGGACATCACCGGTCATCGCGGGGCCGATATTATCCTGGAGCTCGGCGGACCGGGCACCCTGGGCCAGTCGTTCGAGGCCGTCAGTGTTGGCGGACACATCGCGCTGATCGGCGTCCTGACTGGCTTCGAAGGTCATGTGCCCACCCATCTGCTGATGAGTAAACAGGCCCGACTGCAGGGGCTGGTGGTGGGTCATCGCCGGCAACAACAGGACTACGTCAACGCGCTGAACCTGCAGGCGTCGCGGCCGGTCATCGATAAAGTGTTTGATTTTGCGGCCTTACCAGACGCCTTCCGCTATCTGCAAAGCGGCGCCCATTTCGGCAAAATTTGCGTGGAGTGGTAGTGGTGAGGAGATGAGATGAACAGGGCCTCCATGCCCTGGGAACGGCTTTATTCGAAAAAGACGTCCGGATTTTCCGACAGCGAAACAAAGGATTTGGTGTTTTTATCCAGCGCCTGAATCTCGCCGCTTTCAATGTCATAGAACCAGCCGTGCAGGCGCAGGGTCTGGTCGCGAAGACCGACCGCCACCGACGGATGGGTTTTGATGTTGTTCAGCTGAGCGATGACGTTTTCCTGCACCATGCCGTTGACCTTATCGGTTTCGCTGGCCCAGGTTTTCTTTTCCACCACCGCTTTCGCAGCATCAGCGTAGCGCAGCCAGTGAGACACTGCCGGCATCGGCTCCAGGCACTGGCAGGTGGCGATCGCTTTCATCGCCCCGCAGTTAGAGTGACCGCAGATCACGATATCCGTCACGCCCAGCGCAACCACGGCATACTCAATGGTCGCGGATACACCGCCCGGCTCCGGCCCGAAAGACGGCACGATATTCCCGGCATTACGAATAACAAAGAGCTGTCCCGGCTCCTGCTGGGTAACCAGTTCCGGCACCAGACGGCTGTCAGAGCAGGAGATGAAAAGCGCTTTGGGATTCTGGCTGGAGGCCAGGCTGCGGAAGAGCTCTTTACGCTGGGGGAAGATCTCTTTCTGGAAGTTGAGGAAGCCCTCAATGATATGTTGCATAGCAGTGTCTCTTCTCTGTAGTTATTACGGTATGACAAAGATCACAGTTATTCAGTTTACCATCGCTGACAGGAATGGGAATCGTTATTCAAACAGTTGCGCAGAAATCGCGCGCCGCGGATGCCCGTTCAGCCTCGCCTTTTCCACAGGGTTTTCACGTGCTTTCCTGAGCCAGTTTGTTACTCTGTTTGCTCGTACCGTCCCCACGTTGCCGACCGCCTGCCGGCGGCGGACATACCAGGAGTTGCTATGTTCTTATCCAGCCTGATGGCCCTTGCCGCGGTGCTGATCATGGGGGTGATCAGTCCCGGCCCGAGCTTTATTTTTGTCGCGCGCAATGCGGTCGCCCGCTCGCGCCTGCACGGTCTGGTGACCGCCCTGGGCACCGGCGCCGGCGCCGCCATTTTTTCTATTATGGCGATGCTGGGCCTGCAGAAGGTGCTCACCGCGGTGCCGGAGCTGTTTATTGGCTTGAAAGTAGCGGGCGGGCTCTACCTGTTATGGTTGGGCTATAAGATTTTCCGCGGTTCGGCGCAGCCGATGGATTTTTCCGCCAGCGGCATGGACGGCAACCGTTCGTTGCTGAAGACTTTCCGCGACGGGCTGTATACTCAGTTGAGCAATCCCAAAACCGCGCTGGTGTTTGCCTCGATTTTTACCGCCGTGCTGCCGGCGCAGATCCCCACCGCCTTCTATTACATCGTGCCGCTGATGAGTTTCCTGATTGACGTCAGCTGGTATTCGCTGGTGGCGCTGGTGCTCTCCGCTGATCGTCCGCGTCGGGTCTACCTGCGGCTGAAGCGGCGAATCGATATCGCCACCGCGACGGTGCTGGGGGCGCTGGGACTGCGGCTTATCGCCACCTCCCTCACCCGCTAGCGGCTACACGGTATGGATGCGAATATCGTGTTGCTGAAAGGCAACGCGATATTCGCGACTGATGTTCTCCTCCACCACCAGCACATCGATATCGCTGCTCGCGGCCACCACGAATCGCGCCACCGCCGGAATTTTATCCGAGGTCAGGCCGATGATAATTTCGCTGCACTGCTTAATCACCGCTTTCTTAAACTCGCAGTCGGCATAGTCAAAGCCGGTCAGGCCCGACTCTGGCGCCATGGCGCAGCCGCCGATAAACCCCTGGTCGAATAACATCCCCTGCACCTGAGCCACCGCCGCGGCCCCAACGCAGCCCCCGCTCGCCCGCTGCACCTGGCCGCCGAGCATCACCACCTCGTAGAGCGGCTTTTTCACCAGTACCGCGGCGATCTCCGGAGAGTTCGTTACCACCGTCAGCGCCAGCTCGGCGGGCAGCGCCTCGGCCATCGCCAGATTGGTGGTGCCGGTATCAATGAAAAGGATGCCGCCGGGTTTCACCAGCCGGGCGCACTGCTGCGCGATCCTGAGTTTTGTTGCTCGGTTTTTATCTTTCCGTTCACTGTAATCTCCCGCTTCCGGCAGGCTCAACACCGCCCCGCCGTAGACTTTTTTACAGACGCCTTCGCGGCTAAGCTCATGCAGATCGCGGCGGATGGTGTGCTCAGACACCTGAAGACGCGCCGCCAGCTCCGCACACACCACCCTGCCGTTTTCCTGCAGGATCTGGCAAATCAGCGCTTGTCGCTGTTGAGGAAAAGCAGCATAATCGAGCAAAGAAACTCCTTAAATCATCATAAACGAGCAACAGCAAGCATGATCGTCTGCCCTGCCGTGATTGTCAATGTTCCTGCCCGGAGGTTTACCATGAAAATTGCCCATTTCGCCCTGTGGACCCAACGGCTTGAGGCTCAGGCCCGCTTCTGGGTCGAGTTCTTTGCCGCCAGCATCAATGAAAAATACCTCAGCCAGACCAATCCCGGCTTTGCCTCCTATTTTGTCACCATCGACGACGAGGTGGTGATCGAGCTGATGACCAAGCCTGGCCTGCAGCAGGCCAGCGCCGATAATAACCATACCGGCTGGGCGCACCTGGCCCTCTCGGTGGGCGGCGCAGAACAGGTCGATGCCCTTGCCCAGCGCGCCGGCGCGGCGGGAATACTGGTTTCACCGCCGCGCACCACCGGCGACGGCTATTATGAGGCGGTGATCGCCGATCCCGATGGCAACCTGATTGAAATCGTCGCATAGTCAGCAGACCGCCAGCCATAAGGAGGCATCCATGGCACATTACCGGATCATCGACACCGCGGCCTGGCCCCGCCGGGACCATTTCACCTTTTACCGACAATTTGCCAACCCCAGCTTTAATCTCTGCGTTCCGATAGAGGCGCAGCGCCTGTACGAATGTGCGAAGGACCGTCGGGTCTCGTTTTTTCAGCTCGCGCTCTATGCCCTGCTGCGCGCGGCTAACGGGGTACCGCAGCTCCGACAGCGCATGCGCAATGGCGAGGTGATTGAATATGACAGTCTGGCGGTCATGACGCCGGTGATGACCGTCGAGGAGGGCTTCCGCCAGGTATGGTGCGACAACGCTCCCGAGTTCACCACCTTCAGCGCCGCGGCAACGCCAAAGATCGTCGCGGCAAGAGAGACATCGCCTGCGCCGCTCATCGTCGATGGCGAACATTTTATCTGCGCCAGCTGTCTGCCGTGGCTCCACTTCACCTCGATGACCCATGCGGAATACGCGGTGGGCGCCGCGGTTCCGGCGCTCACCTGGGGGAAACTGCAGAACGGCATGATCCCGGTGGCCGGGCGATTTAACCATGCCTTCGTCGACGGTCTCCACGCCAGCCGCTTTTATGCCCTCATCGAAGAGGGGTTTCGCGACCCCGAGCGGCTCTGGCAGCCGCTAGCCGCAACCGCCCCCTCACTGCTTCCCCCTGCGGCGAAGGAGCGTTAACGTCTGCCCGGAACCGACCGTCACGGTGCCTTACGCCGTACACGGCGGTCGGTACGGGTCCACTCTCATCGTTCTCGCCCATCCGGCGAATACCGCGCAGGTGTGACGCCTGTTCAGAACCTCGCGATGGAAAGGCTGGGTCGCGGATAGCATGCTGGCCCACTCTCATCGGGCAGCGGAAACCACTGCTTCATAGCCAAAGAATGGGATTATATTGCCGAACCTTTGCTAAGGATAATTGGTTATAAATCATAGCGTTTCAGTGTTAGACAGGGCGGAGTGCGCCTCTTATCTTTCGTCATGAATTGTAAATCACCACGCAATCACTTGATGAGGTAGCACTTTTGTCCAGATTACAACAAGGATTAAAAACCAGAAAAACCCGCTTTGCCCTGGCGCTAAAAGTGGCCCTGCTCGGCGGCGTGGTAGCATTTTCTTCTGCCGTCTTTGCTGAGGGTCTCCTGAAAGAAGGCATCACCCCGGCCGCCGACGCCAGTCAGATCCCGGCCAGCGCTAAGCTGCGCAAGGACACGGTAGTGGCCGGGATCGCCGAGCCGCAGGGGATCTTCAACCCCTACTTTTTCGTCAACGGCTGGGATGAAAACGTCACTAACGTCATTTTTTCACGCCTGATCGACTGGGACAGCCAGGGCAAGCTGGTCCCGGGGCTGGCGGAGAGCTGGACGGTCAGCCCGGACAATAAAGTCTATACCATCAAATTGCGCCCTGGCCTGACCTTCAGCGACGGTTCACCGCTGACGGCGGAAGATGTTGCCTTTACCCTGACGGTCCTGCTCGACCCCAAATATGATGGCGATACCGACATCACTCTGGCCAATATCGCCGGCGGCGCAGAATACAAAGCCGGCAAGGCTGACCGTGTCAGCGGTCTGAAGGTCATCGACCCGCTCACCCTGCAGGTGACCACCACCCAGCCAGGCGCCACCACGCTGGCCAAAATTGGCGGGCCGGTGTTGTCGAAAGCCTGGTACGGCAAAGGATATCAGCGGGGAAATCTCGACTATCTGCGCTCACTGCACGGCAAGCCGCTGGGCAACGGCCCTTACGTGTACGATACCTATATTCCCGGTCAGGAAATTCGCTTCCATGCCAATAGCCACTTTTACCGTGGGACGCCGCCAACGCCACGTTTTATCTATCGCGTAACCAATCCGTCGACCAACTTCCAGCTGTTCCAGACCGGGGAGACCGACTACGACGCCTTTACCTCACGTCCTGACGATATCGAACAGCTGAAGATGCTCGGCTTCGCCAACATTAACCTTTACGGCTCCAGCGACTACAGCCAGGTGGAATTCAACGTTCATCGCCCGGCGCTGCAGGATAAGCGGGTGCGCCAGGCGCTGATTTACGGCCTGGACCGGCAAAAGCTGATCGACGTGGTCTATCAGGGGTACGGCAAAGTCGCCATCGAGCCGATCGCCCCTATCTCCTGGGCCTTTAACGCAGAAGGCGTCAATCCTTACTCTTACGATCCGGCGCAGGCGAAAAAGCTGCTGGATGAGGCCGGCTGGAAAGCTGGCGCCGACGGTATCCGCGTCAAAGAGGGCCAGCGTCTGGAGCTGACCCTGCTGGTGAGCAAGAAGGTGCTCAACGATGCGTTGATCCCCATCGCCAAAGAGAACTGGCGGCAGATCGGCGTGCTGCTTAAGCCGCAGGTGGTGGATTTCAACGCCCTGATGGCGCAGCGCAAAGCCGGAAATTACGATCTGGCCTCGTTCAGCACCAGCACCCTCAACGACCCGCACGATGGGGTATGGGATTTCTACAGCAGCGAAGCGAAAGCGTCCGGCTACCACAACGCGGAGGTCGATAAGCTGATTAACGCCGGCAACGCGGTGCTCGACATCGAACAGCGCAAGCCGATCTATCACCAGCTGTACAAAGTGCTGGCCGACGATCCGCCGGTGATCCTGCTCGGCTATCGCAACATTCTTTCCGCCAGCAGCGCCCGCGTCACCGGCTTTAAACCGGATATCTACAACGGCCTGACCGGCAGCCTGCCGGATGTGAAAATCGTCAAGTAAATCCCCTGGCCGCCGGGTTAACCGGCGGCTGATGCGAGATCGTCATGAAAAATTTCATCCTGAGGCGCCTGCTGCAAACGCTGCCGATGCTGCTGCTGGCCTCGTTCATTATTTTTATGCTGTTTGCCAAAACCCCCGGCGACTTTATCGATGGCAATATCACCCTGACCGCCGCCCGCGCCGCGGAGCTCAAGGCGATCTATGGCCTCGACCAGCCGCTGTTCACCCGCTATCTCCACTGGCTGGGACAGCTGCTGCGCGGCGATTTAGGCTTTTCGCTGCAGTATCAGATCCCGGTCAGCCAGCTGCTCAACCAGTACATCTGGAACTCTTTTCTGCTGGCCAGCGTCGCGCTGGTCTTTTACTGGGGCATTGGCCTGGCGGTCGGCGTGGTGTCAGCCCTGCGACCCGGCTCCTGGTTTGATCATCTGGTGAGCGTCGCGGTGTTTGCCGCCATGTCGTTCCCCACCTTTTTCCTCTGCCTGCTGTTGATTAAATGGTTTGCCGTCGATCTCCACTGGCTGCCGGTAGGCGGGATGACCAATACCGGCAGCGACGAGAGCGGCTGGCAGTATGTGCTGCAGGTGGCGGCCCACCTGGCGCTGCCGGTGCTGGCGCTGGTGATGCTGCAGGCGGGCAGCCTGACGCGCTATGTGCGCGCCAGTATGCTCGACGTGGTGAAAATGGATTTTATCCGTACCGCCCGCGCCAAGGGGTTGCAGGAGCGCACGGTGATCCTCAAACATGCGCTGCGCAACGCCCTGCTGCCGATCATCACCCTGCTGGGCTTCGAGCTGCCGGGGCTGTTCTCCGGGGCGATCATTACCGAAAAGGTATTCAACTGGCCGGGGGCGGGCCACATCCATATCGACTCGCTGGCCGCCCGCGACTATCCGGTGCTGATGGGGTTCACCCTGTTTCTGGCGGTGCTGACGATCGTCGGTAATTTGCTCGCCGACGTGCTGTACGCCTGGGCCGATCCGCGTATTCGGGTGAGGTCATGATGATCCTGTCTTACTTTGCTTCCCGTCGTCGCCAGCGGCAGGCGGCTATCCCGGCGCTGGCGCACATTACCCCCTCTCCCTGGCGCCAGGGGTGGCGACAGCTGCGCCGTAACCGGCTGGCCATGTTCTGCCTGATCCTGCTGGCGGTCATGGCGGTGTGGTGCGCGCTGGGGCCCGTCTGGTCGCCGTGGAAAGAGGATGCCACCGACGCCCTGAGCATCAACCAACCGCCCGGTGCCGAACACTGGCTGGGGACCGATTTCCTCGGCCGTGATGTTTACACCCGCCTGCTGCTGGCCGGGCGCATCTCGCTGATTATCGGCCTGCTGACCATGGTGATGTCGGTATTCCTGGGCTATCTGCTCGGCGCTCTCTCGGGGTATGTCGGCGGGTTAACCGACAGAGTGATCATGCGCGTGGCCGACCTGGTGATGACCATCCCCGGATTGCCGCTGTTGATCGTCGCCGGGGCGATGCTTTCCGAGCTCGATTTTTCTCCGGACTCGCGCATCTATATGGTGGTGGTGATGCTCAGCCTGCTGGAGTGGCCCCGACTGGCGCGGCTGGTGCGCGGACAATGTCTCTCCCTGCGCGAACGCGATTTTATGCTGGCCACCCAGGTGCTTGGCCTGTCGGCGCGTCGCCGGCTGTTTGGCCACCTGCTGCCGAATACCATTCCGATTCTGGTGGTGATGGCGACCATGGCTGTCGCCAACGCCATCCTCAGCGAATCCGCGCTGAGCTATCTCGGCCTCGGCGTGGTGCCGCCGACGCCGTCGTGGGGCAATATGATGGACGCCGCCAATAGCCTGATCGATTTCCAGCGCCGTCCCTGGCTGTGGATGCCGCCAGGGATCGCCATCTTTATCACCGTGATCGCCATTAACGTGCTGGGCGATGGCCTGCGCGACGCCATGGATCCCAATATGAAACCGAGGCTGAAATGAGCATACCGTTAGTCTCCTTTAATCATCTCTCCGTCTCTTTCGCTGGCGAACGCCATCGCGTGCGCGCGGTGCAGGACGTCTCTTTCACGATTCAGGCCGGGCAAACCGTTGGCGTGGTGGGCGAGTCCGGCTGCGGCAAAAGCGTCACCGCGATGGCGCTGATGGGCCTCCTGCCGCCGCAGACCGCGCGCATCGACGGCGGCGAGATCCGTTTCGCGGACCGCGATCTGCTGCGGCTAAAACCCAGACAGATGGCCGACCTGCGCGGCCACCAGCTGGCAATGATCTTTCAGGAACCGATGTCGGCCCTGAACCCGGTGTTGACCATCGGAGAGCAGCTGTGCGAACCACCGATCCGCCACCTCGGCGCCACGCCGAAAGCCGCCTGGCAGCAGGCTACCCGGCTGCTCAACGAGGTCGGCCTGGCGCGCGGCGACAGCCTGATGGTCAGCTATCCCCACCAGCTTTCCGGCGGCATGCTGCAGCGGGTGATGATCGCCATGGCGCTGAGCTGTCAGCCCAAACTGCTGATCGCCGACGAACCCACCACCGCGCTTGACGTGACCGTGCAGGCGCAGATCCTGCGCCTGCTGCGGGACCGGGCGCGGGCCAGCCAGATGGCGATGATGCTGATTACCCACGACCTGGGGGTGATCGCGCAGATGGCCGAGCAGGTAGTGGTGATGTATGCCGGACGGATTGTGGAACAAGGCGCCACCGCGGAGGTATTACGCCATCCGCAGCACCCTTATACGCGTGGGCTCATCGCCTCCCGCCCGGTGCCGGGCGAGCGGCGTCGGCGGCTGTACTCGATTCCCGGGCAGGTGCCGGATCTGGCCGCCCTGCCGACGGGCTGCGCCTTTGCCGGGCGCTGCGAGCGGGCGACGCCGCGCTGCCGGGAGGCGATTCCGCCGCTGCTCGGCGAGCGCCAGCGGGCCGCCTGCTTTTACAGCGAATTTGCGGAGGCGACAGCATGAGCGAACGCTATGTTATTGAAGTGGATGGATTGAAAAAATATTTTCCGCTGCGCGACGGCCTGTTTGGCCAACAGACCGGCGAGCTTCGCGCGGTGGACGGCGTCAGCTTTAACATCCGTCCGGGCACCATTTTTGGCCTGGTGGGCGAGTCCGGCAGCGGGAAAACCACCGTCGGCCGAACCCTGCTTGGCCTGTACGAGAAGAGCGCCGGCAGCGTGAAATTTCACGGTCAGGAGCTGGCCGACCTGACCGCGCCAGCCCTGCGCGCCATTCGGCCGAGGATGCAGCTGGTATTTCAGGATCCCTACAGCTCGCTGAACCCGCGGCTGCGCATTGGCGAGGCGATAGGCGAAGCTATGCTGCAGCACAAGCTCTGCGCCCGCGATCAGCTGTATGACCGGGTGATCGACGTGATGAAGATCTGCGGCCTGGCGCCGGAACACTACGCCCGCTTCCCGCATCAGTTTTCCGGCGGCCAGCGCCAGCGGATCGGTATTGCCCGGGCGTTGATCCTCAACCCGGATTTTATCGTCGCCGATGAGCCCATCTCGGCCCTCGATGTGTCCATTCAGGCGCAGATCATCAATTTGTTTTCCGACCTGCGCGACGACCGCGGCGTCACGTTTCTGTTTATCTCCCACGACCTCGGGGTGGTGGAGCATCTATGTGACGATGTGGCGGTGATGTATCTCGGGCAACTGGTGGAAAGCGCCAGCCGCGATGCGCTGTTCAGCCGCCCCCTCCACCCCTACACCCGCGCGCTTCTGGCCGCGGTGCCGACCCTCGACCCGCACAGCGAACCGCAGGCGCTGGTGCAAGGCGAGATCCCGGATCCGGTCAATCCTCCCGCCGGCTGCCGTTTTTCATCCCGTTGCCCGCAGGTCGGCGAGCGGTGCCGCAGAGAAGCGCCGGCGCTGCGCGAGGTGGCCCCTGGCCATCGGGTCGCCTGCCATTGGATCGCGTCCTGAGCGCGGTGGGCCGGGTTATTTATTTCTAAACAAGCGGCCGATTGTGCGCAGCGGCGCCAGGATTTACTATCCGCTCCGTCTTGTGAGACGCGTTATGAATGAAGCGTAATATTTTTATTCATTTTTGCCCGATGGCTTCGGGCATTTTTTTGCGACACGCCCGGGAGCGATCCTGCCGGCGACACATTTAGCGGGGCGCGGTCGCCCGTCTGTCAAAACGCAGCAATGGAACTGCTCGTCCGCGCCCCGCTATCCCTTTGTGACCTTCCCGTGAAAACCCGGCAAAAAATAAGACTATATGAGATTGCCTGGGGCATAGCTTTATCTTATTTTTTATGCGTGTACTCCACATTAAGGAATCAAGATCATGCTTAAGCGTCGCACTATTAAAACAGCACTGGCGGCGGTTATTTCTCTCGCCGTCATGGCGGCTCCGGCCTATGCCAACCCGGGTAACGGCAATGGCAATGGCGGCGGCGGTGGTAATCACGGGAACAGTGGTAACCATGGCAATAGCGGCAATCATGGTAACAGCGGTAACAGCGGCGACCATGGCAATAAAGGACAAAATAAAGGTCAGTCCAATGACGATCATGGCAACCGCAAAAACTACGGCAAGCCCGACCACGTCGACAGCGATATTAGCTTCTCACGGGCGCGCTCCCTTGCGGTGAACTACGGTCTGGTCGGTTATCAGGCGCTGCCTCCGGGTATCGCCAAAAATGTCGCCCGCGGCAAACCGTTACCTCCGGGTATCGCGAAAAAGACCCTGCCCGCTTCTATGATTAACGACCTGCCCTATTATCCGGGCTATGAATGGCGCGCGGTCGGCGATGACCTGGTGCTGGTCGCCCTGAGCACCGCCATCGTTACCGCCGTGATTAACGGTGTGTTTGACTAAATCACCTGCTGATTAAAAAGCCTCGCCCCGGCGAGGCTTTTTTGTGCCTGGCGCGGGAGAGTGACAACTCGCTGGCATCATCGCTAAGATAATGGCTTACAACCAACCCGGGACCGACAATGGACAAAGACACCGTAGTGACGCTGTTGAAATACAAGCGCTGGATTGACCTTGCCACCTTGCAGGCGATCCGCGCGATAGACGGTACAGTACATGGCGAAAAGCGTCACCTGACCCTCCGGCTGATGAACCATATCCATGTCGTTGACATGATTTTCCGGGCGAATCTGCGCGGCAAGACGCACGGTTACACCGCGCTGAATACCCCCGGGACGCCAACCGTTGATGAGCTGGAAACGGCCATGACCGCCTGTACGGACGAATACATTCAGTACGTCAGCGCCATGACGCCCGCCGATTTCCACGAACGTATCGCCTTCAAATTTGTCGACGGCGGCGACGGCAATATGACCGCGATGGAGATGCTGAATCACATGCTCTTTCACGGCGCCTATCACCGCGGCGCGGTAGGCTGGATGATTGGCGAATGCGGCGGCGTGCCGCCGAAAGAGGTACTGACCGTTTTCCTGCGCGACCATCATTCCTGAGCAAGCTGTCAGCCGTGGATCGCGCGGATGATCAGCAACAGTTCTGCCTGATTACGGGTGTGGGTTTTCCGGTACAGGGCGCTGAGGTGGGTTCTGATGGTGGCAATAGATACGCCCAGATGTAAGGCGCACTCATCCGGCGTCATGCCCCGCACCAACAGCTCCGCCACTGCGTTCTCGGCAGGCTTGACGTTAAACAGCTCCATCACGGCGCTGCCGGTGAGAAACGGCTCGGGAATAATCACGCAGGCCACCCCGGCAAGGCGGGCCGCCGGGATCACCAGGATCGGTTTCGGCTGGCACCCGGCGGTATAGCACAGCCCTGCCCTTGGCGGCTCTGCCGTTCGGGTGGCCAGCTCGATAGCCCGTTTCAGTTTTTTGCTGTCGGTATCAAGGCACAGCGTATCGCCCCCGCTGTACCAGGAGAGGCGGGCGTTGGCGCGCAGGTAGCGTTCGGCATGCGCGCTGGCGTAGAGAATGTTACCGCCATGATCCACCAGCCATACCGGGTAGATCCCATTGTCCATCACCGCGCTCTGGTATTTTATGGTGTCCCGCAGCTGTTCAAACCGGGCGTGTAGCTGGCAGGCGGTTTTTAGCGCCGGGATCAAGCGCCTGAACAGCTCAAACTGCGCCGGCTGCGGATAAGCTGCCGTATTGGCCGTCATCAGTGACAGATAGGTGGCATAGCCATTGAGGGTGCACAGCTTGACGCTGGTAAGATTATTCAGATCGTTGGGGTGATGAAACTCATTGTAATAGACGCTGCCGGCAATAAACTTATCGCCTAAATACTCGCGGTCCCGGTACATCTGCCCGACCGGTAACGCGGTCAGTATTTTTTCGGCGGGATCGATGGCCAGAAACACGTCGCGATAGGCGGTGAAAACCTTCTCCTCCAGCAGGAGTGAATCGGTCAGCAGGTGCGCGTTGCCTTTATCGTAGAACAGAAATGCCGCGTACTGATGGCCGGTGAGGAACGCCAGTTTCTGCAGCGCCGATTTCCACAAATCAGGATCCAGGGTGGCCATCAGCACCGTTTCAAGGATCTCGATGTAAATCAGTTCCGGATCGCTCGCCATACCGCCACCTGTGAGTCACTGTTTCCGCTGCCGGAGCGGCGCATGTGGCCGCCCTAATCAGCATAGTTCCGCCAGAGAAACAATGACAGTCCCGGTTCGCTGAGCAGACCGGAAAAGGCGATTGCCGGGAGCGTGACGCCAGTGCACCGTCATGGCGGTTCAGGATCCGCTGTGGCGGGTCTGGATAGCGCCCCCCTTGCGGCATAGCGTCCGCCAGACCATCAGGGCGCACAGCAGGGTGACGACCGCCAGCCCGCTAAACAGTACCGTATAAGCAGTGTCATAGCTCTCGCGCAGCGCCCGAAGGGAAAAGTCAGGCAAAAGCGCAGCCGCCTGCGGCACATTACCAGCCCCCAGCCAGCCTGCGGCGCGGTGAATCACCTCGGGCGCATACCCGTGAACGCGACTCTGCAGAGTCAGGTTATTGCTTGCCGTTAATACCGCGGTGACGACCGCCAGGGCGATCCCCTCGCCGGCAACGCGAACGGTGTTGAACAGGCCTGCCGCCATACCGGCTTTGGCGACCGGCACTGCGGATATCGCCAGGCCATCCATCAATCCCCAGGGAAGCGCCGCCCCCGCCCCGCACAGGATCAGCGCCAGCACCAGCTGCGGGAGGCGGTGGCTGTGAAAAGCATCGCCCAGCAATAGCAACCCGACGGAGGCAATCATCAGCCCCCCCGTGGCCACCTGCCCCGGTGAAAACCAGCGGGTGAGCAGGGCCGCAACGGATGGGAAAATCAGCATCGGCGCGGTCAGCGCCATCAGATACAGCGCGCTCTGCGACTCACTCATCCCCTCTCCGCCCATAAAATGCAGTGGAACGATAATCAGCAGGACAACGTAGCAACAGCAGGTGGCGACAGGCAGCAACAGTACGCCGACAAAACGCGGATGGCGCAGCAGGGTGAGTTCCAGCACCGGGTTGTTCACTCTTCGGCAGCGCACGGCAAACGCAACGAACAGCCCCCCCGATACGATGAACAAGGCCAGCGTGGTCAGCGATAAAAAACCGCGGGCCGGAATGACCATCAGCGAGGCAGTGAACAGCATCAGGGCCAGCGTAAACAGGGTTAAGCCGAGATTGTCGGGTGTCCGCGGCTCGCTTTTTTCTGCCGCGGGCAGATACGCCAGACCGATAAGCAGAACCATCGCCGAGAGCAGCGCAAACAGGGCGTATACGCCGCGCCAGCCCACCGCGTCGATCATGAAGCCGATCAGCAGCGGACCGAACGCCAGGCCGGCGCCGAACACCGTGCCCAGGATGCTAAATGCCCGCGTCCGCTGAGCGCCGTCATACAGTTGGGCCAGCGCCGCACTGCCGCTGGCTAAAATCATCGCCGCGGCCAGACCTTGCAGAGCCCTCAGCGCGCCTGACAGGAAGAGATCGTCCGTCAGGCAAAACAGCAGACTGCTCAGGCAAAACAGCGCGGCGCCGGCGAGAAAGATGCGTTTTCTGTCAATGGCATCCGCCGTCACGCCAGCGGCCAGCAAAAAGCTGCCGAAGGTCAGCATAAAGCCATTGGTCAGCCACGACAGCGCAGCGGGAGAGCCGCCCAGCGACTGCTGTATCGCCGGGGTGGTCATGACGCCGCCGGTAAAACTTAACGGCAGCAGCGTGGCCGCCATAAAGACAGAAAGCGCGGCCAGGGCGCTGGCGGATCGGGAATGTGTTCTGGCGGTGAGTAACATCAGGCGGCCCTCATCAGTCGGCAAGGAAGGAATGAATAAACTGCCGCCATCCTATTGCGGATGTTAATGCCGATAAATAGACTGAAAATATCTTCTTAAGAGATATAAGGTTTATAATCGATGGACAGTCTCACCTCGCTAACGTCCTTTGTCCGCACCGCCGAAACGCTAAGCTTTGTTCAGGCCGCCAGGCTGCTGGGCATTTCAGCCTCGGCGGTGGGTAAGAATGTCGCCCGGCTTGAGCATAAGCTGGGGGTCCGGCTGTTTAACCGCAGCACCAGAAACGTCAGCCTGACGGCGGAGGGGGCCGCGTTTCTGACCCGCTGCCAGAGTATCCTGGAGCAGATCCAGGAGGCCGAGTCTGAGCTGACGAGCAGTCTCACACAGCCCTCCGGCAAATTGAGAATTTCACTGCCTGTCATCGGCTACCGCCTGCTGCTCCCTGCCCTCACCGCCTTTAGCCGTCTTTATCCGCAGGTTGAACTGGATCTCGATTTTAGTGACCGGCTGGTCAATCTGATCGATGAGGGATTTGATATCGCTATCCGCAGCGGTGAACTAGCGGACTCCCGCTTGATCGCCAGAAAGCTGGGGGGTTTTCGTTTTGTGCTCTGCGCCAGCCCGGCATATCTGGCGGAATACGGCGTTCCCGGCTCGCCAGCGGAATTGGCGGCGCACAAGTGCATTTTTTTTCGCTTCCCTTCGACGGGGCTGATCCAGCCCTGGGAACTGCGCGATATGCGGCTGACGGGGGATTTCAGGGCCGCTTCCGTGATGAGGGTCAATAACATTGAGGCTGCCATTCGCTTAAGCGCGGCGGGGATGGGTATCGCCTATGTCCCTGATTTTGTTGTGCGTGAGGCCATCAATGAGGGACACCTGCAAGAGGTATTGCCCGGCTGTTGCGTCAAGGATGGGCATTTCTCCGTCCTGTGGCCTGCCAGCCGCTACCTGTCGCCGCGAATACGCTGTTTTATCGATTTTATGGCTGCGGCAGAAATACCCTTGTCACCCGCATCGACAACCCCCGTCCCTTATGTCTAACAATTTGTGGTGATTAGCTACCCCCACTGAAGCAGAGTGAGCCGCCCCCTTCCCTTAAGGTCAGTAAAGTCAGCACCGCTGAACCTTGATTCGCAGCACATGGCCCTCTGCTTCACCTTTCACGCCAGCACATCAGGTTGAACGGTTACCGGGAGCTCGACTCCGTATATCCAAGGCGAACAGGTGTGGAGTAAATCCGAGTTCTTCGTTTCATGACAACGTTCCCCCTTGATTAAGGAAAGCGCTGCATCGACCGATTGAACTCACAGAACGAATCGGACGTACTGGGTAAGTTTAAAGTCTGCTGCGAGCGATCATCAGTCGTTCATAATTGTATCGACATAAATCTTGCGAGCAATGCCGTGTGGCAATCAGCTGGGAACAGTCATGTCAGCCCTCTAGAACCACGTATAGCGAGCGGAACAGGTCAGAATAACTCGCCTACTTCCACACTTGAACGATATAATTGCTGTAGGACAAAAGATAAAGGATGACATGAAGTGAGCTTCCTATCTACTCAGCAAATACATGATCAATGTCTAGCAACAACACAAGAAGCTATTGAATCACTTGGATGGACTAATATCTCTGTAGGCGTTTTGAGCGATGAAGAGAGACGCCAGCTTGAAGATGCAAGTTTACAAAGCCACTTGGACTGGCGATGGGCGATGCAGACCTATCGCGGTGACGCTGAAGATGGAATACTGGATATAACGTTAAAGCTGATCGACCGTGATGAGCCCGAACAGCTTCATGCGGTTATCATTTGTAAATACGACTGGCGGCGAGAGCAATTCTCAATTTGCATGTTAGAAAACTTCATTTCAGATGAGGATACCGACCTAACAGGCAATGTGTTGATCATCGCACTTATTTACGCGACTACCTTCTGCCAGATCGCGGAGCTTGACGACGTTTATATTCAAGATCCTACTGAAGATGCACAACCGCGTTACAGGAGCTACGGATTTGCCCAAGTATGGAATGACCACAGTAAGATGTCTGCAGATGTGTGCGACATCCTCGACACCATACGACGGAAAGTGAATGGCATTGACCCAGATGAAGAATGACAGTCTCAATCAGCAGTCGATGGGCTGTTTGTTTAATGAACGCATTTGTTATAAAATTACCCATAGGGTCTATAGCCAAAGAGGTTAACCATGATCAAACAACATAAAAAAATCACTTCTGATAAAGCTATGGCCAGTGCAAGACGCTCTCTAGACTTCTGGGCTTCCATCGATGGCAACAAACTTGCCAAAGTTGGTCAGAAGGAAAAAGACATGGATATGGTCGGGCCGAAGAAAGGTGTAAAGCCAGTAAGCCTCGGATAATATTCATCATCCCTATCAAAAAATAAGGCTCCCATTGGGAGCCTTATTCATATCATAACGGTTTCCCGTTACCAGATTCGCTCTTCTCTTTGCTGAGCTGCTGTTTAGCATATGTGACCTTTCCCAAGGACGTAGGAGTTGTTAGCTGATCTACTCCCCTTAAACGAATGAAGCATGATGTTAGGAACTTCCGCTCTTGGCACAGAGCAGACGTTAACACCTACAGCATCAGGAAGCTTCTGAATGCCGCGTCAGCGGCATGGAGGCCCAGATGAGGTTACATGTGTCTCTGGAGTCAAATGGCGCCGAAAGCCCGGCGTAGCCGTTTACCGAGCTATAAATTCTGCCTCCCCCTGCCCTGGTTAGCCTTAACCCACTAACAGCAACAAAGAAGTTAAGGTAATCCCTTTAACCCCGGTGAGCTGGCTTTACGGCGTTTACGACATAAAGGGCGTGATTTCAGGGGCCTTTACCAAGGTAGCTTGCTGCTGACGCTTAGGGGGATGTTCTTAAGATATTTCAGCAACACCAGGAAACTTAACACGGTAGCTGAAAAGCCCAGCGCCGGATATCCTGCCGCGCGGCCAGCGAAAGCCGGCGACAGGAAAACCACTCAAGAGTACATCCTACCCTTTGGCGAAATTGGCCTGGATCCGCTGCTGCAGATAATCCTCGGCGCTGATGGGCGGGTACTTCCTCTGCGGCCCAAGGATCTCGACATCTTTATTGGCCTGGCAGAAAAACGCCAGGCTGTAGCGCGGCCCCTGATATTCGTGGGGCTGCGGGTTTCTCACCCGGTGGAAGTTAGACGGCAGCTGGTCGTCGCTCCAGCGCATCAGCATATCGCCGATATTGCAGGTGATGACCTCTTCCCTTGGCTCAATGCTGGTCCACTGCTGGCTTTCGCGGTCCTTGCCAGGGCAGACCTGCAGGCCGCCCTGACCGGGGCGCTGGAACAGCAGCGTCAGGCAGTCAAAATCGGTATGCGCGCCGGCCCGCCACATCCCCTGCTGCGACTGCTCGGTTGCATAGTAGTGCAGCATGCGCAAGGTGCTCTGATAGGTGTCACGCTGCGGATCGTGCGCGGTGGTAAAAAACGATTCCGGAAAACCGAGCTTTAAAGCAAAGCAGGAGAGGATCTTCATCCCCAGCTGCCAGCACTGCGATTCAAATCCGAGCATCGTCTGTCGGAAGCCTGGCAGCTCCCGATCGCTGGGCCAGCGCCCGTCCATCAGCGGACGGGTTATCTGATATGACTCTTTTTGATCCGGCGTGCGGGTCGATGGCCGGACCTGCGCCTTGCTCTCCCAGCCGGCGTTGCCGGCCAGCGGATACTGGCGCTTCACCTCGTCGGGCAGGTCGAAAAACGCCTCGGTCGTGCTGAACGCCTGGCGGATCGCCGCCAGCGGAATACCGTGATGGCTGACCTGGAAGAAACCGATCTCCACCGCCGCCTCCCACAGTTGTTCGGCAATGTCATTTTTTCTTTCGGCAAAGTTAGACAGGTCGATACAGCGCACTTCGCGGGCGAAGGTCTCTTCGCCCTGGGCGCCCATCAGCGCCTCTTTTTCCAGTTCCTGTAAGGCATAGCGTTGATTTTGGGTGGTTGTGTTCATCGTCATTATCCTGTGATCAGTTAAACAGCGGCGCGCTGTTGAAGGGTACGGACTGCCGCCAGCGCGTCGTGGCGCATCGCGTCAAGGTCGAGACCGGGAATGGCGTCATCTTCCACGATGGGCCGGCCATTCAGCAGCAGCGCCTTCAGCGCGGCGCGGCCGCCGCAGGCCACCGGGCCAATCGCCATATCATGCAGGCCGAAGTAGCGCGGATCGTCCAGCCGGTAAATGGCGAGGTCCGCCTGCATCCCGACCTGCAGGGTGCCGCTCTGCGCTAAGCCAAGGATCTGCGCCCCGCCGGCGCTGCCCCAGCGCACCACATCCTCCACCGTGGCCGCATCGGCTCCGCCCTCGAAGGTGCCTCCGGCGTAGCGCGGCTGCGCCAGCATCCCTTTGCGCGCGCGCTGCAGCAACCATGCGGCATGGGCTTCGCTTTGCATATCCGCCGCTTCATTGGAGGCAGCGCCGTCCACCCCCAGCGAGACCGGGACCCCGGCCTGCTCCAGCGCCAGCAGATCGGCGATGCCGCTGCCCAGCCGGCCATTGCTTTGCGGACAATGAGCAATGCCGGTTCCGGTGCGGCCCAGCAGGGCAATCTCCTCCGGCAGAAGCTTCACCAGATGGGCAAACCACACGTCATTTCCCAGCCAGTCGTGCTCCGCGCAGAACTGCACCGGCGTCATGGCGAATTTCTGCCGCGCGGCGTCAAGATAATCGACGGTTTCCGATAAATGGCTGTGCAGCCGGATCCCCAGCTGGCGGGCCAGCTTCGCCATCTCCCGCAGCTGGGCGCCCGGCGCGGAGTGCAGGACGGTAGTGGGCGCCATCACCACCCGGCGCAGCGAGTCGGGCCGCGGGTCGTGATAGCGGCTGACCAGCCGTTCAATATCCGCCATATAGCCGTCGAAGGTTTCCGGACGCAGCGCCACCGGCAGATCCTGCTCCACCGCCCGACCCTGGGTCGCCCCACCCCGGCACAGAACGATGCGCATCCCCAGCGCTTCCCCTTCGCTGAAGAGAATCTCCGACGTGTCGAAAGGCATATCCGGCCAGTACAGGTAGTTGTGATCCGCCACGCTGGCGCAGCCCGAGCGCAGGAGCTCCACCAGACCAATGCGCACCGCCAGACGAAAAGTATGTTCATCGAAAGCCGCGCGAAAGCGGTACGGCGTGGCGCTCAGCCAGGCCGTCAGGCTCTGGTTCAGCCCCTGCGGCTCGCCCTTCAGCAGCGACTGAAAAAGATGATGGTGCGTATTCACCCATGCCGGATAGATTACGCAGTCGCGGGCGTCGATCAGTCGCTCTTCCGGCAGCGGCGTCAGGCTGCCGATGGCCGCAATCTTGCCGTCGCGGATGCGAATATCCGGCCCGGCCAGCCGCGCCGCCTCTCCGGACAGACCGCTGAGGATGGCATGGGCATTTTTAATGATGAATGACATGGCGTCGCTCCTCAGGGTTTTACCTGCATGGTCTGGACAAAGTCGGTGGTATAGGCCTGTTTCCAGTCGGTGGCCGCCGCCAGCAGACCGGCGCTGACCATAAAATCGCGCGTCTTTTGCCAGCGGGCGTCGGTCATCGTCCCCCAGCCCTGGCTGGCGGCATCCCCGCCGTCGATCAGATGATGCTCACGGATCTGGGTCACGCCCCAGGCGAGCAGATCGTCGGTCATTTTCGGGTTGTCCTGCTTAATCAACGCATTTCCCGGCGCCGGATCCTTGAGATAGCTCACCCAACCCTCCATTGAGGCGCGGACAAACTTCGCCATCGCCGCTTTACGCTCAGCGATGGTGTCCGGGCGGGCGATGAGAATGCCGCCATAGGGAGGGTAACCATGCTCAGAAAAGAGGAAGAAGTTCGCCTTCACCCCGGCCTTCTGCACCTGGAACACCTCGGAGCTGACATAGGCCTGCTGGGCGACAGCGTCGTCGACGACAAAGGGTTGAATATTGAAGGTATAGGGGCGAACCTGAGCGTCGCTCAGCTGGTATTGCGCCTTCAGCCACGGCCACCATGTCGCCTGACCGGAGCTGGAGACCAGAATGGTTTTGTCTTTCAGCCCCTGCAGGGAGGTGACATCGGCGTGGGTCAGCAGCCCCTGGGGATCGTACTGAAAGGGCGCGGCAATGGCTTTCGCCTGGAAGCCGCGCTGAATGCCTTCCAGCAGCTGCAGATCGTAACCGATGATCACATCGGCCCGCTTCGACAACAGCAACTGCATGCCGTTGACCTGCGGTCCACCGGAGCGGATCTCGACGTCGAGACCATATTTTTTGTACAGCCCAGTGGCCTGAGCCTGATAATAACCCCCCTGCTCCGCCTGAGCGTACCAGGAGGTCAGCAGAACGATTTTTTCCTCGGCCTGAACGGCCAGCGAGACACCGCTGAGGGCCATCAGGCCCAGCCAGCGTAAGCCCCGGGGAAGGCGTGCGCCTGTTTTCATTATCCCTCTCCTCTTTACGCCGGGAGGGGGAGCGAGCGAATGTGGCTCAGCCTCCCATCCCGGTCAACATTGAACCGCGACATGGTGACTGAGCAATGTACCGTATGGATAACCCGTACTGACCGCTTCTACTCACACTCAGATATACAAAAACAATGCCAGATTTGATGGCCCGCGAGCGGCCGCGAAAAATCGCCTGCGCCGCCGCCCTTGGGCATGCAACCTTTGATTCATGCACACAATAAATGCACCACTTTGGTGCGTTGATGAATGATTTTAGTGCCTGTCCGGTCTCTCACAGCTGGCTGAAGAGCATCTCCAGCTGGTTCAGCATCATCGAGGCGGCAAGGGAAAGCTGGCGGGCGGGCGAGACGCACAGCGCCAGGGTGAAAGGCTTAAGCTGCGGATCGGTTAGCGGCACAAACGCCAGCTGGCCGGACTCGATCTCATCGAGAATATCCAGCCGGCACAGGATGCCGATGCCCATCTGCTCTTTGATCAGGGTGCGGATCATGTGGATGTTATTCGATACCGCCACCTCCTTCACCTCGTTGCCGCTGATGTTCACCAGCGCCTCCACCGGTTCGCTGATCATCAACGGGGCGGATGGCAGGATAAACGGGTAGTCGATGCACTGGCTAAAGCGCACAGCGCTGCGGCTGGCCAGCGGATGGCCGGTCGGCACTACGATCCCCATATTCATTTCGGCAAACGCCCGCACCTGCAGTTCGCGGGAGGTCTGCGGATTGAGCATGATGCCGAAATCCGCCTCGCCGGAGATCAGCGCCTGCTGGATGTGGATATTGTTGATGGTGGTCAATGTAAAAGAGATGTTGGGATAATGTTTGTGCACCTCTTTGAGCATCGTCGAAAAGAAATGCCGGTTAATGGCATCGATAGTGGCGATGCGCACATGCCCCCGCCGCAGTCCGCGCAGGTCATCCAGCTGCTCGCAGACCCGGGTAAAGTCCTTTTTCCAGTTATTGGCCGCGTGCAGCAGCAGCTCCCCGGCGGCGGTCAGCCGCAGCCCGGTGGGATGGCGCTCGAAGAGCGGCATCGCCAGCTCCTGTTCCACGCGCAAAATCTGACGGTCAATAGAAGACGCAGACACATGCAGCGCCTCTGACGCTTTACGAAACGACCCCTGACGGGCCACTTCGGTGAAATAGAGCAGAAATCGGGAGAAGGCAAACATCGTTTGGGTGCTCTCTTTTTTGCAACGGGTTGTGCGAATCAAAGCTCTGGACGCAACAGTTTTATCACAATACCGTAGCATTTATAGCGGAGAAACGATCGTTTCATCCATTTTTGCACGCCGGACAGTCACCGCGAAGGAGCGGGTATCCCTTCGCTGCCCCTGGCCGCCCTGCAGACAGCGGATTGAGGGAGAGAAAACGGTAATGCACAGCCACGATCTTATTTCGGTCTCGGTGGGGGAAATACGCCCCAACGGCGAGGGAAATCTATCTTTAATATTGCAGGCGGCGGCCGGGGAAATATTACCGGCCTACTCCGCCGGGGCGCATATCGATATTATTATTCCCGGCGTTGGCCCGCGGCAATATTCGCTGTGCGGCATGCCTGACCGCGGTAATCATTATGAAGTTTGCGTCCGGCTGACGGATGCGTCCACCGGCGGCTCACGCTATTTGCACCAGCAACTCAAACACGGCGATCGGCTCTCCATATCGTCGCCGCGCAACCATTTCCCCCTGCCGGAGGCCGGGCGCTACCTGCTGTTTGCCGGCGGTATCGGCATCACGCCTTTGCTGGCGATGGCCGAAGCGATTGCCGCCAGAAAAGGGGCGCTGGAGCTGCATTATTATGTCGCCAGCTCGCGCCAGACGGCCTTCACATCGCGCCTGGCCCAGCTGGCCGCGAGCGGCACGGTGGCGATCCACTGCAGCGAGGAAGGCGCGTCGTTTCGCCAGCGGATCCCCGAATGCTTAACCACGCCCCACCCTGATACCGCAGTGGTGGCCTGCGGCCCGGAGGGCTTTATTCAGCGACTGCGGTCAGTCATGGAGGAATATCGCTGGTCGCCGTCGCAATTCGTATTCGAGCGCTTTACTCCCGCGGCGGAAAATAATATCGCGGCGAACAACGCATTTTATATTGAGCTGGCCTCCAGCGGGCAGCGTCTGCTGGTCGCCGCGGATCAAACCATTGCTCAGGTATTACAGCATGCCGGGGTGGAGGTGATGCTCTCCTGCGAACAGGGAATGTGCGGATCGTGTATTACCGGGGTTCTCGACGGGCTCCCCGAACACCGGGACAGCGTGCTGACGGCGGAAGAGAAAGCCGGCAACGACCAGATCACGCTCTGCTGTTCGCGGGCGAAATCGCCGGGTCTGGTTTTGGATCTGTGAGGAGACTGACGATGACGTTCCCCTCCTCTTGCGCGCCGCTCGCCGGCATCAGCCGCGCCCGACTTCCGGCCTGGGCGCTGCCCGACGGCTGGCCGACGCAGGCCAACGGTGAACCGCGGCTGGCGGACCTGGCCTTTCGCGATGGACGGATCGCCGCCGTGACGCCGTCCGCCGAGCCGGCTCCCGGCCTGTGGGACCTGGCGGGGGCCCTGACGCTCCCCGGCCTGGTGGAACCCCATGCCCATCTGGACAAAACCTTTACCATTGAACGCTGCCGTCCGGCGCAGGCCGGGCTGCTGGCGGCGATCCACGCCATGCACGAGGATCGCCGACACTGGACCATGGCGGATATTCAACGTCGGGCGTCCGCCGCGCTGGCCCGGGCGGCAGCAAATGGCGTGACCCATTTACGCAGCCATATCGACTGGTTTACCGCCGACGCGCCGGACGCCTGGCAGGAGATCGCCCGTCTCGATACCGGCGGCATCACCCTGGAACGGGTGGCGCTGGTCCCGCTGCCCCTGTTTCGCGATCCGGCGGACGCCGAGGCCATTGCCCGGACGGTCGCCAACAGCGGGGAGCGCTGCCTGCTGGGGGGCTTCATTCACTCCTCCAACTGGGACGCCGCCGCCATGGCAAACCTGCTGCGCAGCGCGGCCCGCTGGGAACTGGA
This sequence comes from Klebsiella sp. C360, assembly GCF_048822415.1. Taxonomy (NCBI): domain Bacteria; kingdom Pseudomonadati; phylum Pseudomonadota; class Gammaproteobacteria; order Enterobacterales; family Enterobacteriaceae; genus Klebsiella; species Klebsiella sp. C360. The sequence goes on along the minus strand of NZ_JBMEZZ010000003.1, from coordinate 263,273 downwards.
TCTGGATTTGCATATCGATGAGGAGCTCAGCAAGGTGTCTCAGGGGCTGACCTGGCTGGCGGATCATCTCTCCCGCCACCCATTCCCCGGGCATATCTGCTGCAGCCACGGCTGCGCGCTGGCCGCCGGCAGCGACGCGCAGGCGGCGCTGATCCTGCGCCAGCTGGCGGCGCACGGCGTCACCCTTATCGCCCTGCCGATGACCAACCTGCTGCTGCAGGATGCGACGTTCGGCCGCACGCCGCGCCAGCGGGGGATCACCCTGCTGCACGAGGCGCAGGCCGCCGGCGTGGCCACCCTGCTTGGGTGCGACAACGTGCAGGACGCTTTTTGTCCGGCGGGAAGCTACGACCCGCTGGATACCCTGGCCTGCGGCCTGTTCAGCGCCCAGCTCAGCGACCCGTTCGACCGGCAGTCTCGGCTGATCTGCGATCGCGCGGCGCTGACCGGTTCGCCGGCAGACGCGGCCCCTTTTGCCGTCGGGGCGGCGGCCAGCGTGGTGATTTTCCCGGGTAGCGACCGTTTTACCTGGCCTTTAAACAGCGCCGCCCGTCTGGTGGTTAACCACGGCAGGTTAACCCACCGGCGAGTGTGGCAGGAGGAGATGGCACATGAGTCTTGAAGCAGGCGCAGGGGCGCCGCTGGCGCGGTATGCCGCCTGGCGCAGAGCCGGCGATTTTATTTTTCTCTCCGGCATTATTCCGGTCAATCCCCTGACCGGCACCATCGTCAACGGCTTTCAGGATGTGCCTGAGCCGGTGCGGGAGCTGCTGGGGGCGACCGGGGAATTTTCAACCGATGCGAAACAGGGGCCGATCCTCGCCCAGAGCTGGTACGTACTGGAAAGCATCCGCCGCACCGTGGCGTCCGCGGGGGGGCAGATGAGCGACGTTATCAAGCTGGTGCAGTACTTTCGCAACCTTGACCATTTTCCCTATTACAGCCGGGTCAGGAAGCTGTTTTATCCCGACCAGCCGCCCGTATCCACCGTGGTGCAGGTCAGCGAAATGCTGCCCGACGCCACGGTATTGATTGAAGTCGAAGCAACCGTCTGGTTACCCCAGCCAATTCACTCCGAGGCACCGCGATGATTAACGGTTACATTCCTGCAGCGCGCTTTCTCCCTTTCCTGAGCTGGACGGACGTGGCCGCCCTGCCGGATAAAAGCAATACGGTTATCGTCCTCCCCACCGGGGCGATCGAACAGCACGGCCCGCATCTGCCCTGCTCGGTGGACAGCGTGATATCTTCCGGCGTGGCGGGCCATGCCCTCGCCCGGCTGCCGGCGGCGATCCCGGCCTACGCCATCCCGCCGATCGTCTACGGTAAGTCAGAGGAGCATCTGCATTTTCCCGGCACCCTTACCCTCAGCGGCGATACCCTGCTGCATACCCTGCTGGAGATCGCCGAATCCCTCTATCGGGCCGGTTTTCGCAAGCTGCTGATGATCAACGGCCACGGCGGCCAGCCGCAGATCCTGCAGATCGCCTGCCGGGAAATGCGCCTGCGCCATGGGGATTTCATCGCCATCCCGCACGACGTGTTCAACGTGCCCAACTGCGAAAAACAGTTCCTCAGCCCGCATGAACAGCGGATGGCAATGCACGCCGGGCATAGCGAAACGGCGCTGATGCTGGCGCTGGCGCCGGAGTGCGTTCATATGGAGCGGGCGGTCGCCAACTTCCCGCCGGAATTCCCCTGTCCGACCCTGTCGAAAGGCCGCCCGGCGGCGGCGTGGGCGTCCTATGACTTTGGCCCCAGCGGGGTGATTGGCGACCCAACCCCGGCGACGCGGGAGCAAGGCGAAGGGCTTCTCGACTCCCTCGCCGCCAGCTGGGCGCAGGCAATCATCGAGATCCACCGCATGGCCTGGGTCGAACGTCGCGAACCGACCTGGGGCAAACAGCACTGGCACGGCTTTGTACAGTCCCTACCACCCTCTTTCGCTGCTGAATCCAAGGAGCCCTGATGAATACCAGATCAACGCCAGTTTTTACCCTGCTGACCGTGGCCGCCCTCGCGGCCTCAGCCTCCTGCGTCGCGGCGGAGAAGTTCACGTTTCTCACCAACTGGTATGCCCAGGCGGAGCATGGCGGTTTTTACCAGGCCCAGGCCACCGGGCTGTATAAGCACGCCGGACTTGATGTCGAGATTAAAATGGGTGGCCCGCAGATCAACGTCATGCAGCTGATGGCGGCCGGTCAGGCGGACTGCACCCTTGGCGACAACGGCCAGGCGCTGGAGACCTGGCAGGCCGGGGTGCATGCGGTAACCGTCGCCACCGTGTTCCAGCACTCGCCGACGGTGTTTATCACTCATGACAAAGTGAGCAACCCGGCGGAGCTTAAAGACAAAACCTTCCTGCTCGCCACCGAGGCCTATACCTCCTTCTGGCCGTGGGCGAAGAGCGAGCTGGGTCTGGCTGGCAGCAAAGTGCGCCCCTATACCTTTAACGTCCAGCCGTTCCTCGCCGATAAAAATCTGGTGCAGCAGGGCTACGTGACCTCCGAGCCGTTCTCCGTCGCCAAAGGCGGGCAGCCGTTCTATGTCTATCCGCTCAGCGACTGGGGCTACCCGCCCTACGGCAACTCGATTATCTGTATGGCGGACACCGTCCGCAAACGTCCGGCGGCGGTGGCGGCCTTCGTCAAAGCCTCCATGGAAGGGTGGAAAAGCTACCTGCAGGATCCTGGCCCCGGCAACAGCCTGATCGGCAAAGCGAACCCGCAAATGAGCGCCGAGCAGATCGCTTTTGGCATTGCCCAGATGAAGCAGTACCAGCTGGTGACCGGCGGCGACGCCATGACCGGCGGCATCGGCATCATCACCGAGCCACGGCTGAAGAAAACCTGGGACATGCTGGTGAAAAACAACCTGATCGACGCCAGCAAGGTGCCGTTTGAGCAGACTTACACCCTGGAGATGGTCAAAGACGCCGGAGTGATGCCATGAATACCGCCCCGAAACTGACCGTGATGAGCGACACCCGCTTTATACCCGCCTCCGCCACGCCGGCCATCGAGGTGCTGTCGGCGGAGAAGATCTACAGCAACGGCACCCGGGCGCTGCTGCCCGTCAATCTGACCATCAACCAGGGGGAGTTCATTACCCTGCTCGGCCCGTCCGGCTGCGGGAAGAGCACCCTGCTGAAGATGGTCGCCGGCCTGGTGGAGCCCAGCGACGGCAAGCTGATGCTGTGGCGGCGCGACAGCCGGGAAAAAGCCCAGCATCCGCTCTCGTTCGTCTTCCAGGAGGCCACCCTGATGCCCTGGAGCAGCGTGCGCAATAACGTCAGGCTGCCGCTGGATCTGGCCGGCGTGCCGCGCGCGGAGGGCAACACCCGGGTGAGTGAAGTCCTTGAGCTGGTGGGGCTCGGCAAGTTCGCCGACGTCCTGCCGCGCGAACTCTCCGGCGGCATGCAAATGCGCGTCTCCATCGCCCGCGGCCTGGTCACCCGGCCAAAGCTGCTGCTGATGGATGAGCCCTTCGGCGCGCTGGATGAAATTACGCGGAACAAGCTCGACAGCGATCTGCTGCGCCTGTGGCAGGAGCAGAATCTGACGGTGGTCTTCGTCACCCACTCGATCCACGAAGCGGTGTTTCTCTCGCAGCGGGTGATCATGATGGCGGCCCGTCCCGGACGGGTGGTGGAAGATATCGCCATCCGGGAGCCGTTCCCGCGCAGCGAGGCGTTCCGCGTCAGCCCGGCATTTTCCCTGTATGCCCGTCAGCTGCAGGACAGTCTGTTGCAGGCCAGCCAGTCCGGTATGGAGCCATAATATGAAGACCACAACCTCAACGCCGTGGATCCAGCATCCGCGTTTTCTCAAAATTCTCTATCCGACCCTCGTCGCGGTGGCGGTGGTGCTCCTCTGGCAGGGCGCGGTAAGCTATTTCCGCATCCCGGCCTTTCTGGTGCCGTCGCCGCTGGTGATGCTGGACAGCCTGTGGACGCATCTCACGCCGCTGCTGCTGGCGCTACTGTTCACCCTCAAGATCACCCTGATCTCGTTTCTGCTGTCGATTGTCATCGGCGCCGCCGTGGCGTTTATCCTGGTGCAGAACCGCTTTGTGGAGACCGCCCTGTTTCCCTACATCGTGTTTTTGCAGGTGACGCCGATCGTCGCCATCGCCCCGCTGATCATCATCTGGGTGAAGGACGCCACCCTCTCGCTGGTGGTGTGCGCCACCCTGATGGCGGTCTTCCCCATCATCTCCAATACCACCCAGGGACTGCGCAGCGTCTCCCCCGGCCTGCTGAGCTATTTCCGCCTCAATCACGCCAGCCGCTGGCAGACCCTGGTGCGGCTGCGTATCCCCTCGGCGCTGCCCTATTTCTTCGGCGCGCTGCGTATTTCCAGCGGGCTGTCGCTGATTGGCGCGGTGGTGGCGGAGTTTGTCGCCGGCACTGGCGGGACCAATACCGGGCTGGCCTATCAGATCCTGCAGGCCGGCTACCAGCTGGATATCCCGCTGATGTTTGCCGCGCTGCTGCTGATCTCTCTCGCCGGGATCGCGCTGTTCGGCGTGATGTCCTGGGTCTCGCGCCGGGCGCTCAGCGCCTGGCATGAAAGCGAAGCCGTGCAATCTCATTAATGTTTTGCTGACGAACAGGAAAAAGAATGATGACTGATGAACGACGTCAACAAGCGGTCGCGGCGATCCAGCAGGCACTCCCGGCGCTGGAGTGGACCCTGCAGCCGGCGAAACTCAAACGGCTTTCCCGCGATTTTCACTGGTTCAGTCCGGTACTCGCCGAGCAGCTGGCGGGAAAACAGGCGGACGCGGTGGTTCGCCCGCGCGATGAAGAGGAGCTGCGCCAGCTGGTCGCCGCCTGCGCGCAGCATCAGCTGCCGCTGACCTTGCGCGGCAGCGCCACCGGCAACTATGGACAGCTGGTCCCTCTCGAAGGAGGGATGCTGGTGGATATGACCGGGCTCAACCAGATCGTCGCCCTCGGCAACGGCACGGTGAGGGCCCAGGCCGGCATTCGCCTGGCGGACATCGAAACCGCCGCCCGCCCGACGGGCTGGGAGCTGCGCTGTATGCCGTCGACCTATCGACTGGCGAGCCTGGGCGGCCTTTACGGCGGCGGGTTCGGCGGCATCGGCTCCATCAACTATGGGCCGCTGGCGGCGCCAGGCAATGTGCTCAGCGTCAAAGTGATGACCGTCGAGCCGGTCCCTCGCGTACTGACCGTCCCGGCTCCCGAAGCGCTGCTGCTGCATCACGCCTACGGCACCAACGGCATCATTCTTGAGGTTGAGCTGGCGCTGGCTCCCGTGCACCAGTGGATAGAACGCCTGGACGTGTTTGACGATTTCGCCGATGCCCTGAACTATGCCAACGCCTGCGTCCGCTCGCCGGGGCTGGTGAAGCGCCAGGTCGCGCTGCTGGCCACGCCGATCGCTGACTATTTTAGCCACCTCAACGATCGTTACCGCGCCGGGCAGCATGCGGTTATCAGCCTGATCGCCGAAGAGAGCGAAGGCGTGTGCGCCAGCCTGTTACAGCGCCATCGCGGGGACAACGCCATCCGCCAGGCCAGCGATGAGGCCCGGGCGCACAATGGCTCGTTAATGGAATACTGCTGGAACCACACCACCCTGCATGCGCTCAAGGTGGACAATACACTGACCTATCTGCAGACCGCGTTTGATCCGCAGCGCTATCCGCAGCAAATTTTACAGATGGAACAGCATTTCGCCGGGGAGGTGATGTCTCATATTGAATTTCTGCGCGATATCGAAGGCAACCTCACCGCCAGCGGTCTGCAGCTGGTGCGCTATACCACGCCCGAACGTCTCAACGCGATCATGCAGATATTTCGCGATAACGACGTCAAAATTAACAACCCCCACGTGCTGCAGGTTGAGGACGGCAAACAAGGGGTGATTCGCCCTGACGTGGTGGCGGTGAAACAATCTCTCGACCCCGCGGGATTGCTTAACCCCGGCAAGCTGCGCGGCTGGGCGCTGCGCGACCAGCTGGAACTGGACAGCAACCCGCTGGCGCGGGCCACCCGCGAAACTCCCGCGACCTGATCGCGCCGCCCCGCTCCGCGTGCGGGCAAACGCGGAGCGGGCCCGTTTCTCTTCCCCCTGCCCGCACGGCGAGTTTTTTTACGCCACTCATTCATATGAATGAGTGGCGTCTCTGTTTCCTCCGTTATACTCATCAAAAAAGCGACGATAAATTTATTATCGCGGGTTAAATTCACGGTTCAATATTGCTCTCGAGTTAAATTGTCATTTCTGGCAGGTACTGGCAAATAGTTTATTATTCGCGATCATTAAATTATCACTTGCCCCTTGCCTACCTGAACAATAAAAAATGACCGTGAAACTTACCCGCCAGGAATTATTCCTGTGCAGTAAACACTTGTTAAAAACGTTGTCATTTATTTTTATTCAACACAGAAATAGTGAGGGTGATATGAGCGATGCCATTTCTTCGCAACTTGAAAACATCATTACGATGCTGATCGCCATTAGTATCGCCTCGGAAAGAGTGGTAGAGATTATTAAAGGATATTTTCCCTGGCTTAATCTGGAAAAGCAGGATCCAGTCATAGAAGGAAAACGCAAATCTGCCCTGCAGCTATTAGCGGTGGTGGCCGGAATTGTGACGGCGTTTTTGACGCAACCCTTCGTCGCCGGCAGTTTTTCGGCCTTTAAACACCCGGATCTGATGACATTATGTATTGGCTTGATGGCGAGCGGCGGGTCTGCGTTCTGGAACGCTATCCTTAATTATCTTTTGCAAGTGAAGAACCTGAAGAAGCAACAAGTCAACAGCGTGAAGGCGGATGCAGTAGTCGATCCTCTCCCCCCATCTCCGGTTTATCAGGACGTGGTTCCTGGCGCAGAACCGGTCAGCTCAAACCCCTGTTTCAATCCGGAGGGTAAATAACATGGTATGGCGTGTCGCAAAGAGTCTGCTGATACTCAGAGATCAGATTAATCAATATGCTCCGCACCGCAATAAGGCCAGCGATGGCACCATTGGTGATGAACATCATGCCCACACCAACTCGGATCATAACCCGCAGGTGTTGGATGGAAATATTGGTGTGGTTACGGCTATCGATATTACGCACGATCCCGCTCAGGGGTGTGATGCTCAGGCGATTGTCAATGCACTGGTCGACAGCAAAGACAAACGAATTAAATACATTATCTGGAACAAACATATTATTAGCGCTTCTGTCCAGCCATGGGTATGGCGCGATTACCATGGCGCCAGCCCGCACGATAAGCATTTCCACTTATCCGTAGTGCCGGTTAAAGCGCTGTACGATTACACCTTACCGTGGCTTTTCTTTAAGCCACAAACCTGGAAGTAAAAATGAGTTAATCCTCTTTCTCCTGTTACTACGAGGCTAATATGACACAACAAACTGATATTGAGAAAATAAAAGCGGCACTCAACGCCATCGAAGAACTCGAACAGATTGCCCGTTCAACGCAGCCAGCCGATATAAAGAATTTTTGCGTGGAATATAACAAAACATGGAAAAAGAAAGTGGATGCCGCGCTGACGCTGCTTGACGGATCTACGGGCTCACTGCTTGTTAAGTTCGTTCCGTACTTACCCATGCTGCTAATGATTATTAAGATGCTTAAAGAAGGAGTTGAACAATATTGTCAATTGCAGCTCGCGGTGGAGCCTCCCGTAGATAAATAAGTGCTCACCATCCGACCAGTGCCTGCACAGGCACTGGCCTCTTCCCCGCTACCGCATCTGGCGACGTTTCTCACAGCCCGACGCCGACCTTATCCTGCGCCGGACAGTCCCGCCATATGGACGATAAGGCCCACCGCGGCGGCGGCGGCCAGCACCCAGGTCAGCTTCCACTTATAGCGAAACAGCAGCCCGGCGGCGCCCAGGGCAATGGCCGCAGACCATGGGTCGAAACCGGACGGTCCCCAGACGCTATGCCAGATAAAAAACAGCGCCAGATTCAGGATAACGCCCACCACCGCGGCGGTGATAGCAGTCAACGGCGCGGTAAATCCCACTTTATTATGCGTGGTTTCAATAAACGGCCCGCCGGCGAGAATAAAGATAAACGAGGGCAAAAAGGTAAACCATGTCACCAGGCACGCCGCCGCGATGCCCCCCAGCAGCGCATCATCGACGCCCAATACCGCTTTGGTGTAGCCGCCGACAAACCCGACAAAGGTCACCACCATGATCAACGGCCCGGGGGTGGATTCCCCAAGGGCGAGGCCGTCCATCATCTGCCCTGCGGTCAGCCAGCCATAGTGGGTTACCGCCCCCTGGTAAACGTAAGGTAAGACGGCATACGCCCCGCCAAAGGTCATCAGCGCGGCTTTGGTAAAGAACCAGCTCATCTGGGTCAGCGGATGCGCCCAGCCCAGCATTAGCGTCAGAGCGGCCATCGGCACCAGCCACAGCAGCATCCCGGCGATCAGTACCTGGGCGGTACGCCGCCAGCTGAAAATGGCATGGGCCGGGATCGGCGTCGCGTCATCAATGATGGCGGCCCCGCCGGGATGACTCTGCGCAGGGTGGGCGTCGGCTTTGCCGAATGTCGCCGGCGCCATCCGTCCGCCGATAAACCCGACGATCGCCGCGGTCAGGACGATCAGCGGAAAAGGAACGTTCAGCGCAAAAATAGCGACAAAGGCTGCGGCAGCGATGGCCCAGTAGGCGCCATTTTTCAGCGTCCGCGAGCCGATGCGGTGCGCCGCCTGCAGCACGATCGCCGCCACGGCGGGTTTGATGCCATAAAAAATCCCCGCCACCACCGCGACATCCCCCCAGACGAGGTAGATCCACGCCAGCGCGATGAGTAACGCCAGCGAGGGCAAAATAAACAGCACCCCGGCGATGACGCCTCCCCAGGTTTTATGCATCAGCCAGCCGATATAGGTCGCCAGCTGCTGCGCCTCCGGGCCGGGCAGGACCATACAAAAGTTGAGCGCGTGCAGGAATCGTCCTTCCGAGATCCAGCGGCGGTTATCCACCAGCTCCTGGTGCATCATGGCGATCTGCCCGGCAGGCCCGCCGAAGCTGATAAAGCCGAGCTTCAGCCAGAAGCGAAAGGCCTGCCAGAAGGAGACGGAGGCGACGACGGAAGGACTGTCACTCTGCGGAAGAACCACCGTTTTGCTCATGATTGCCAGACCTCATTTCACAGGATCTCAGTATGCCGTCGAACAGCGAGCAGGCTGCCGCCAGCAGTTGGTCATCGTCCGTAATGGTTTCCCGCAGCTCTGCAAGAATGCTTTCTCCCCCCGCCTCCGGGGTCGGTTCCCCACCGACGTCCAGGAAGTGGATAAGCCGCCCCAGGGTATCGGGATCGCGGCCTCCAGAGCACTGCGTCGGGCCAGAACGTCGAAGGTCACCCGCGTGCCGACGTGCTCTTCAGGGCTCAGCGGCTTGAGACATCGTCAGGTTGAGGGTCAGGAGATGCATTGTCATGCTGTAGACATTACTACAGCATGTCGCGTATGTGACGTTTTCCCACGCGCTGGCTTTGATAAAGTTCGGCAACGCATTTGCGAAAAGCGCAAAAAGACGGCCCGCGCAGCAGCAGGCCAGGCGCTAAGCGCGGGGCGGCGATAACGGGCGCAGCAGCAGGGTGAACAGCGCCAGCCCCACCGGCACCAGGGAGCCCCACAGCACCGCGTTCCAGCCGAAGGCGTTGAGCAGAACGCCGGACGAAAACGAACCCACGATCATCACGCCGAAGACCAGAAAATCGTTGAGCGACTGCACCTGGGTCTTCTCTTCCGGGTGGTGGAAATCGATGATTTTCGCCGAGGCGCCGGTGAAGCCAAAGTTCCAGCCGATGCCGAGCAAAATCAGCGACAGCCAGTAATGATATACCCCGACGCCGCTGAGACCGACCGCCACCGACGCGCCGGTGATCAGCAATCCCGCCGCCGCCATGCGCACGGCGCCGAAGCGCTGGATCAACCGGCCGGTGACAAATCCCGGGCCGTACATCGCCATCACATGCCACTGGATCCCGAGGTTGGCGGCCTGCTGGGAAAGACCGTGCATATGCATGGAGAGCGGCGCGGCGGTCATCAGAAAATTCATCACCATATAGGCCACCGCCCCGCTGAACACCGTGGTGGCGAAGCCCGGCTGGCGGATAATCTCGCGCAGCGGCCGCCCTCCGCGCACGCTGGCCGCCGCGGGCTCTGCCGACGTCACGCCTGCCAGCAGAATGGCGGCGAGCGCCGCCACCAGCGCCTGAGCGAGAAAGGTGAAGGCGAAGGTATGGGTCGGCCAGAGGTGCATGGTGCCGGTGACCAGCATCGGGCCAATGATCCCGGCGGCCACGCCGCCGCCCATCACCAGCGACAGCGCGCGGGCGCGACGTTCCGGAGCGACGCCGTCGGTGGCGGCAAAGCGAAAACTGAGCGCCACCGCGGCATAGGCGCCGCCGAGCATCGCGGCGAAGCAAAACAGCAGAAAAGAGCCCAGCACCACCGCCAGAGCGGCCGCCAGACCGGTGACCACCCCGGCGCCGGTACCGGCCATAAACGCGGCTTTGCGGCCCCGCTTTCGTGCCAGCGCGCCGAAAGGCAAAATCGAGGCCGCCATCCCCAGCACAAACAGGGTGATCGGCAGCGTGGCCAGCGACGGGCTGGGGGCGAGGGTATTGCCGACGATAGCGCCGGTGGCGTAGAACACCACCGAGCTGGCGCCGGCCAGCGCCTGAGCGGCGGCCAGGCGGATGATATTTTTGTTCTGCGCCGCCAGCGGCAGCATCTGTTCTGTAGACATCCGTTGTTTTCACCGGTGTGAGAGTGACGCCAGGCTGGCCGTCTGGCATCGCGCCCTGTTTGTTGGGTTCCCTGACCGTTACCTTAGCCGCAAAATACGCTTTTGCACCATAGCGAATAGCAATATTACCCGGCGTTCTGACTCCTCTTCTGCGCCAGATCGCCGGGCCGGGCTTCGCAGCCCGGTTTATTCAGGGGATCAGTCGCGCCGCGCCGCGGCGAATTTAGCCGCAATCATCGCGGCCGTCGGCTGGACGCCCCCCAGGCTCCACTGTTCCGGGTCATGTTCATCAATGCGGATCCATACCGACTGGCGGAACTGCGGATCGCCCTGCCCCTCAATCTCCACCAGCAGATCGGTCATCCGCCGCAGCAGCTCACTTTTCTGTTCCGCGGTCATGATCCCTTTAATGGTTTGCACGTTAACAAATGGCACGCTATGCTCCTTAGCATCTAAGTCTAAAATTCAAACTCAGAGTAGAAGGTCAATCTCGCGATGTCAAAAAATAAATCACTGCCCTACCTCGATCCGGAGCTGTGCGGCCTGGCGGAAGGAGCCAAAATACTCGGTGACCGCTGGGTGCTGCTGATCCTCCGCGAGGCGTTTTACGGTGTGACGCGCTTTGAAACGATGCAGACGCATACCCATATCACCCGCCAGACGCTCACCACCCGGTTGAAAACAATGACCGAAATGGGATTGCTCCGCAAAGTCCCCTACCGGGAAGCGGGGGCTCGCGAGCGCTATGAATATGTTCTCACCGATAAAAGCCGTAGCCTGGCGCTGGTGCTGTTCGCCCTGATGGAATGGGGCCACCAGCAGGTGCTGCACAGCGCGCCGCATATTGCGCTGGTGGATAGCGTCAGCGGCGAGGCCGTCCATCCGGGGTTCGTCACCGCCAGCGGCAGCGTGGCGAATCCCGCCGCGCTGCAGATCGTTAAAGCAGACGAACGCTGATAGCCCCGCGGCGCAGGCAGCGGCGCGGTTGCCCCGTTACAGAACTTTCGTAGACCTCTGGCGGAAGCCACGACGAGCAGGTATGTTGCATTGCCACGTTACCCGAAGACAGCGGGACATTTTGCTTTCATCGAACGGTGCGATAAAGGATGACGCTCTCTGCCGGGTCCGTTCCCGGCCATTATCCGTGGCGCACGCCATGACCGCCCTGGTCCGCCGCTGATCCGCGGATCGCTCATGCTAAAGGTAGAAAATGTCGCTTCGTTCACTGCGGGCTTTATGTTTGACCAGCTTCTTTATCGCCGACGTTCGCGACGGCCTTGGGCCGTTTCTGGGGATCTTTCTCACCCAGCGTCATTGGCAGGCGGAGGATATCGGCCTGTTGATGACCATCGGCGGCGTTGCTGGCCTGCTGGCGACCCTGCCCGCCGGCTTCATCACCGACACCTCGCGGCATAAGCGCGTGCTGCTGGCCGTGGTCTGCCTGGTGATAACCCTGACCACCCTGCTGCTCTGGTTCAGTCAGAAGACCAGCGTGGTGGCCCTTTCGCAAGTCGCCAGCGGGATCTGCGCGGCCTTTGTCGGACCGTTAATCGCCGGGATCACCCTTGGGCTGACCCGACAGCGCGGCTTTAGCGCCCAGATGGGCAAAAACGAAGCCTTCAACCACGCGGGGAATTTCTTCACCGCGCTGATTGCCGGGGCCATCGCCTGGTACTGGGGCATCGGCGGCATTTTCATTCTGATGGCCGGTACCACCCTGTTCACCCTCATCGCCCTGCTGGCGATCCGCGGCAGCGATATCGACGATGACGCCGCCCGCGGCCTCGAGTCGGCCGTCCCGCCCTCTCTGCCTGGGTTTGCCATCCTGTTCCGCCATACGCCGCTGCTGATCGCCGGCGTGACCCTGATGCTGTTCCATCTCGCCAACGCCGCGCTGTTGCCGATGCTGAGCATGCGGATCGCCGCCGCGCCGGGACACCTCAATCCGGGGCTGTTTGCCGCCGCTACGGTGATTATTTCGCAGGTGGTGATGATCCCGGTAGCCATTCGGGTCGCCGGCAGCATCGACAAATATGGTTACTGGCGATGCATTCTGCTGGCGCTGCTGATCATGCCCATCCGCGCGGCGCTGGCGGCCTCCAGCGACGCCCCGGCGATGATGGTCCCGGTGCAAATTCTTGATGGTCTGGCGGCAGGGATTTTGGGGGTGGCGGTGCCCAGCTTTATCGTCTCGCTGCTGCGCGGCAGCGGGCACGTCAACGCCGGACAGAGCGTGGTGATGCTGATGCAGGGGGCCGGGGCGGCAATGAGTCCGGCGTTAACCGGCGCTATCGCCGGACGCTACTCCTTTGCCACCGCCTTCGGGGTGCTGAGCGTCATCGCGCTGGTCGCGCTGATGGTGTGGTGGCGCAGCGCCCCGCTGCTCGCCGCCTCCGCGTCGCCGCCGGTCGGCGAAAGCGGCCAGTAAAGAAAGGATTTCGTCAGGCGGACAACAGCCCCCTGCTGTCCGCTTGACGTATAAGAGGCGTTAATTCACCCGCGAACGCAAGGTGATTTGCCGCAGGGCGTTGGCCATATCGAGCTGAATCAGCTCTTTAATGCCTTCGCGCTTAATAAACTGGCTGCGGTGTTTACTTTTCACCTCTTCAATACTTTTTTTGATCTCTTGCGCCGGCAGTTTATACCAGCCGCGAGCCTGTTTCTCACCGCCCATTTCCAGCCACAGCGATGAGTAACTGGCTTTCACCAGATCGCTTTTCACGTGGTAATCGGAATCGATCGCGTAGACCGTGGTGATGTTGAAATAGCCTAAGAAACCATACAGCACGCTCATGATGATATTTTTCGGCCGCGCGCCATGCAGCTCTTTGGTCAGCGCCTTCACCTCTTCATTGGTGATATCTTTCCCGCCCTGAATACCGCCGATATAGGCGCGGCCATCGTCGGTACAGGAAAAACAGACGCTATAGACGCGACGGTCGCCGAGAAACAGCTGCAGCATCAGTTCACCCTCCTCCTGAAACGGCGACGCCAGCAGCTTAACGTCAAGCTTATCGCCAGTTTTCAAAGGAATAGCAAACATCGCCCGGCCAAAATCCGCCACGTTATAGAGCTGCGGCAGCACATCCGGCTGAAATGTTTTCTCGATAAAATTCAGCGAACCGTGGGCAATATCCAGCTTGCGCCGTTTTGACATCCGTTTATTAAGATAGGCCTTAAAGGGTTTATCCTCGAAAGGCACCAGCCCCTGGGTTACGGCGGTCAACCGCGCGCACTGATATTTGGCGCAAAGTCCTTGATATTCTCTGTACTTACCTCCTGCGAGCGAGAGCTCTCTGCATTTTCGTAAAATTTTTTTATAGTTTATTTTGACCTGACCGATCACTTTATTATGTTTACGCCATTCTTTGATGGCGCCTGCAACAGTATGTCCCATTGATTAAGATCCATAGATTCATCCATAATCGCGGCCATATTAACATAAAAGATATTCGTCAACGCTTAATTACACCTTCGTTGTCCTTTCATTTAATATTGCGGCAGGAAATTGTTCTGTCGACGATAATTAAAATTAACGCCATCCTGTCAACGGTTAATTATGGTAGGTGATGCCCGCCGCCCAGCGACTTAACGCTCTGTGCGTTCGGCGCGAAGCGCGGGTACATCCGCGGGCGGTTTTGCCCTATACTTGACGCTGATCCAAAACCAGCAACGATAGGTAACTTATGGAAATTGATCTCGACAACCTGGTCTTCAGCGGCCTGGATGAAGCGGAAGAGCGCAACGCGGAGCGTCTGGAAGAAGCGGACAAAAAAGCCCAGGCGATCGTTGCCGATGACGATTGCGGCGACGCCTGCAAAATCTGATTATCAAACCGGCCCGCGGGCCGGTTTTTTTTGCCTCCCGCTCCCTCAGCTGGGTAAAAACCCTTTCAGCGTATCCAGCAGCGCCTGCGCCGCCTTCGACAGCGGCAGATGTCCGGCATAAATAGCCCCAACGCACTTTTCAATCGGCGGATCGCTAAGCGGAATGCACACCGCCCCCAGCGAGGCCATCTGCGTTTTGCATAGCGCTGGCACCGCGCTGCCCCCCAGCCCGCTGGCCACCATTCTCCCCACCGTCACCAGCTGATGGCTCTCCAGGGCCACGTCCAGCTGACGCCCGCTGCGCGCCAGCGCCTCCTCCAGCATCAGGCGCACCGCCGAAGGGCGCTGGAGGGTAATAAAGTCGAGGGTTAACAGCTCCTGCCAGGTGAGCTTTTTTTTCTTCGCCAGCGGCGATTGCCGGGGAACGATCGCCACGAAGCGGTCCACCGCCAGCGGGGTAAACAGCAGGTTGTGGCTGGGCGATGGCTCGAAAGCGATACCCATTTCCACCCGCCCCTCGCGCACCATCTCGATCACCTGCTCATTTATCACGTCATGCACCGTGACGTTCACCCCGGCATAGCGGTCGCGGAAGGCTTTCAGCGCCTCCGGCAGAACGTTGGCGGCGAACGACGGCATCGCGGCGACCGAGATTTTGCCCCGCTGCAGGGTAAAGCTCTGACGCATCGCCTCCTCGACGTTATCCCAGTCGGCCAGCAGCTGACGGGCCATCGGCAGAAAGAGTTCCCCCTCCTGGGTGAGGGTCACTTTGCGGGTGCTGCGCTGCAGCAGCGCGCCCCCCAGCGCCTCCTCCAATCCTTTGATGGTCAGGCTGAGAGCTGGCTGCGACAGATTCAGCCTTTCGCTGGCGTGGGCGAAATTGAGAGTGTGAGCTACCGCTAAAAACGCGCGTAACTGTTTGACACTCATTCTCATTTTTCATCCTGTTAACTAATTGAAAGAAATTAGTTAACAGGAAATTAATAAAATTTCCAAATGAGTGGGTCACAAATTCAAAATTATCAAATCAGTCGCCAGCGCCAATGATAAGGCTATCGCAAGGCAGGAGAGACAAGATGGCAGGACTGGATAAACGCGTCGCCAGCTACGAAGCGGCGCTGGAAGGGTTAACGGACGGCATGACGCTGCTCGCCGGCGGCTTCGGCCTGTGCGGTATACCCGAAAATTTGATCGCCGAAGTGAAGCGCCGCCAGGTGCAGGGGTTGACGGTGGTTTCCAACAACTGCGGCGTCGACGGCTTCGGTCTCGGCATGCTGCTGGAATCGCGCCAGGTCAGCAAAGTGGTGGCCTCTTACGTCGGGGAAAACGCGCTTTTTGAACAGCTGGTGCTGAGCGGCGAGCTGGCGGTAGAGCTCACCCCGCAGGGAACGCTGGCGGAAAAAATCCGCGCCGGCGGCGCCGGGATCCCCGGCTTTTACACCGCCACCGGCTACGGCACCCCGGTCGCCGAAGGCAAAGAGGTGCGCCAGTTCGACGGTAAAAATTACATTCTCGAACAGGCCATTCGCGGCGATTTTGCCCTCGTGAAGGGCTGGAAAGCTGACTGGTACGGCAACGTGGTTTACCGCCACACCGCGCAGAATTTCAACCCGCTGATGGCCACCGCCGGGCGCATTACGGTGGTGGAGGTGGAAGAGATCGTGCCGCCGGGCGAACTGCCGCCCTCCGCCATTCACACCCCGGGGATCTATGTCGACCGGCTGATCGTCGGGCAATTCGAAAAACGTATTGAACAGCGCACCCTGCGCGCCGGAGGGCATTGAGATGCTAACCCGTGAACAAATGGCGATGCGCGTCGCCCAGGAGCTGCGCGACGGCGACTACGTTAACCTCGGGATCGGTATCCCGACGCTGGTGGCCAACTATATCCCCGCTGGTATTGAAGTGATGCTCCAGTCGGAGAACGGCCTGCTGGGGATGGGCGAATTTCCCGATGAGGAAACCATCGACGCCGACATGATTAACGCCGGCAAACAGACCGTCACCGCGCAAACCGGGGCGGCGATCTTCGATTCCGCCCAGTCGTTCGCCATGATCCGCGGCGGCCACGTCGATCTTACGGTTCTTGGCGCCTTTGAGGTCGACGTCGCGGGGAATATCGCCTCATGGATGATCCCCGGGAAAATGGTTAAGGGGATGGGCGGCGCCATGGACCTGGTGGCCGGCGCGCAGAACATCATCGTGGTGATGACCCACGCCTCAAAGAACGGCGAATCCAAACTGCTGCCGCAGTGCACCCTGCCGCTCACCGGCGTGGGCTGCATTCGCCGGGTGCTCACCGACCTGGCCCTGCTGGACATTGTCGACGGGGCGTTTGTCCTGCGCGAAGTGGCTCCGGGGGTCAGCCCCGACGAGGTGATGCGTAAAACGGCGGGACGGCTGATCGTCGCCGACGACGTGCGCGAAATGCGCTTCAGCTAAGGAGAGACCATGACCGATATTGCCATTGTTGCTGCAGTACGTACCCCGGTCGGCAGCTTTCGCGGCGCCTTCGCCCCGCTTTCCGCCGTCGACCTCGGCGCGGCGGTAGTGCGCAGCCTGCTTGAACGCTGCCAGCTGCCCGCCGCGGCGGTCGATGAACTGATTTTCGGCCAGGTGCTCACCGCCGGCTGCGGGCAGAACCCGGCGCGCCAGACCGCGCTGCGGGCCGGCCTGCCGGTGGACACCCCGGCGGTCACCGTCAATCTGGTGTGCGGCTCCGGGTTGAAAGCGGTTCAGCAGGCGGTGCAGGCGATCCGCTGCGGCGACGCCGGGATCGTTATCGCCGGCGGCCAGGAGAGCATGAGCAATGCTCCCTATTTGATGCACGGCGCCCGCGACGGCCTGCGTTTCGGCCACGCCAGCCTGCAGGACAGCATGATCCAGGACGGCCTGTGGGACGCCTTTAACGACTACCACATGGGCATGACCGCCGAGAACCTCGCCGATACCTTCGATATCAGCCGCGAGCGCCAGGATGCCTTCGCCGCCAGCTCCCAGCGCAAAGCGGCGGCCGCTATCGCCGCCGGACGCTTTCGCGAGGAGATCGTCCCGGTCAGCGTTCCGCAGGGCAAAAAGCCGCCGCGTGTCGTGACCGACGATGAACAACCGCGCCCGGAGACCAGCGAGCAGCAGCTGGCCCAGCTGCTCCCGGCGTTTCGCCCGGCTGACGGCAGCGTCACCGCCGGGAATGCCTCATCCTTGAACGACGGCGCCGCGGCGGTCCTGCTGATGAGCGTCGATAAAGCGCGCGAGCTTGGGCTGCCGGTGCTGGCGCGCATCGTCAGCGCGGCGGTCGCCGGGGTCGACCCGTCGGTGATGGGCATCGGCCCGGTGAGCGCCTGCCGCAAAGCGCTGCAGCGCGCCGGCTGGACGCTGGACGAGGTGGATCTTATCGAAGCCAACGAGGCCTTTGCCGTCCAGGCGCTGGCCGTCGGTCAGCTGCTCGAATGGGACAGCGAGAAGGTCAACGTCAACGGCGGCGCCATCGCCCTGGGCCATCCCATCGGCGCCTCCGGCTGCCGGATCCTCGTCAGCCTGGTGCATGAGATGCAGCGCCGGGGCGCCAGTAAAGGGCTGGCCACCCTGTGCGTCGGCGGCGGCCAGGGCATCGCCATGACCCTTCAACGTTAACAGGAGCCACTATGTTTACACCACGTCTGGCGGTACTCGGCGCGGGACTGATGGGCGTCGGCATCGCCTGCCATTTCGCCCGTCACGGTCACGCCGTCCGCCTGTATGACACCGATCCGCAACGTCTTGCCGAGGTGCCCACTGTGGCCGGGGCGATCCTGCGCGAGCTGGAGGCGAGCGGTCAGCAGGATCCCGCCGACCGCGACGCCGTGCTGAGCCGTTTAATCCCCACCCCGGCGCTGCAGGCGCTGGCCGACGCCACGCTGCTGATTGAAGCGATCCCCGAACGGCTGGCGCTGAAGCACGCCCTGTATGCCGAACTGGAAACGCTGCTCGCCGACGAGGCGATTATCGCCAGCAACACCAGCGGCCTGCCGCCGGATCGGCTGGCGCAGGGCATGCGCCTTCCGGAACGCCTGCTGATCGCCCATTTCTGGCATCCGCCGCACCTGATCCCGCTGGTGGAAGTGGTGCCCGGGAGCGCCACGCTGCCCCATCTGGCGCGCCAGGTAAGCGACTTTTGCGCCGGCTGCGCGCTGGAAGCGGTGGTGCTCAACCGCGCCGCGCCGGGCTTTGTCGGCAACCGACTGCAGTTCGCCCTGCTGCGCGAAGCGCTGCACATCGTCCACAGCGGCATCGCTTCCCCGGAGGTGGTGGACCAGGTGATGCGCGCCTCGCTGGGCCGTCGCTATGCGATGGTCGGCCCGCTGGAGGCGGCGGACATGACAGGCCTGGCGACGGTCCAGGATATCTGCCAGCACCTGCTGCCGGAGCTGGCCAGCGGTACGGAGATGATGTCGCTGGTGGCGGAGAAAGTGGCGCAAGGCGACACCGGCGCCCGCAGCGGGCAAGGCTTTTACCGCTGGGACGAGGCGCGGCGCCAGCGCATCCAGTCGCGCCGGGAACACCAGCTGCGCTTCGCCCTGAAACCCTAGTATCGCGTTCTGTACCCCTACAATAACAATGAGAGTGAGACGTCGTGATGAGTGTGATAATAGCCCTGGCCGCGCTGGCGTTACTGATGCTGGCAGCCTACCGTGGATACAGCGTGATCCTCTTTGCGCCGATCGCCGCCCTCGGCGCGGTGCTGCTCACCGACCCGGGCGCGGTCGGCCCGGCCTTTACCGGCCTGTTTATGGAAAAAATGGTTGGCTTTGTAAAGCTCTATTTCCCGGTGTTTCTGCTGGGCGCCGTGTTCGGCAAGCTGATTGAGCTGTCGGGATTCTCACGGTCGATTGTCGCCGCCGCCATCCGCATCCTCGGCCGCCGCCACGCGATCCCGGTGATCGTGCTGGTGTGCGCCCTGCTGACCTACGGCGGGGTGTCGCTGTTTGTGGTGGCCTTTGCCGTCTACCCTTTCGCCGCCGAGCTGTTTCGCCAGAGCGGGATCCCCAAGCGGCTGATCCCCGCCACCGTCGCCCTCGGCGCGTTCTCGTTTACCATGGACGCCCTGCCCGGCACGCCGCAGATCCAGAATATTATTCCCACCAGCTTCTTCGGCACCAATGCCTGGGCGGCCCCGTGGCTGGGGCTTATCGGCTCGCTGTTCATTATCCTCTTCGGTTTGCTGTGGCTGGAGCGCCAGCGCCGCAAAGCGCAGGCCAGCGGCGAAGGCTATGGGACCGATCTGCAAAATGAGCCGGAGACCCCGGATGACATCGACCTGCCGCATCCGCTGATCGCAATCGCCCCGCTGCTGCTGGTGGGGGTGCTGAATCTGCTGTTTACCCACTGGATCCCGCAATGGTACGGCGCCAGCCATGAGCTCACCCTGCCGGGTCTGGCGAAGCCTGTCGTCACCGAGGTGGGGAAAATCACCGCCATCTGGGCGGTGCAGGCAGCGCTGCTTTCCGGCATTGTGCTGGTGCTGGTCTGCGGCTATCGCAATATTCGCGGCCGGCTGGCGGAGGGGAGCCGGACGGCGGTGGGCGGGGCGATTCTCGCGGCAATGAACACCGCCTCTGAGTATGGCTTCGGCGCGGTTATCGCCGCCCTGCCGGGTTTCCTGGTGCTGTCGAAAGCCCTCGCGGCCATTCCCAATCCGCTGTTAAACGAGGCGATCAGCGTCACGGTGCTGGCCGGGATCACCGGCTCGGCCTCCGGGGGAATGAGCATCGCCCTGGCGGCGATGTCCGAAACCTTTGTCGCCGCCGCCCACGCCGCCAATATTCCGCTGGAGGTCCTGCACCGCGTCGCCGCCATGGCCAGCGGCGGCATGGACACCCTGCCGCATAACGGGGCGGTGATCACCCTGCTGGCGATCACCGGCCTGAGCCATCGCCAGGCCTACGGCGGCATTTTCGCCATCACGGTGATCAAAAGCCTCGCGGTGCTGTTTGTCATTGCCACGTTCTATGTGACCGGCATTGTCTGAGACCCGATTGAAGGAGTAATAAAATGAATTTAGACGGTAAAACGGCGCTGGTCACCGGCTCCACCAGCGGCATCGGCTTAGGGATCGCCAAAGTGCTGGCGCAGGCAGGCGCCCAGCTGGTGCTCAATGGCTTCGGCGACAGCAGCCACGCCCGGGCTGAAGTCGCCGCGCTGGGCAAGATCCCCGGCTATCACGACGCCGACCTGCGCGACGTCGGGCAGATCGAGGCGATGATGCGCTATGCCGAAAGCACCTTCGGCGGCGTCGATATCGTGATCAATAACGCCGGTATTCAGCACGTCGCCCCGGTGGAGCAGTTCCCGGTGGACAAATGGAACGACATCATCGCGATCAATCTCTCCAGCGTCTTCCACACCACCCGCCTGGCGCTGCCAGGCATGCGCCAGCGCGACTGGGGGCGCATCATCAACATTGCCTCAGTGCATGGCCTGGTGGCGTCGAAAGAGAAATCGGCCTATGTCGCCGCCAAGCACGCGGTGGTCGGCCTGACCAAAACCGTGGCCCTGGAAACCGCGCGCAGCGGCATCACCTGCAACGCCATCTGCCCCGGCTGGGTGCTGACCCCGCTGGTGCAGCAGCAGATCGATAAGCGCATCGCCGAAGGGGTCGACCCGCAGCAGGCCAGCGCGCAGCTGCTGGCGGAAAAACAGCCCTCCGGGGAGTTTGTCACCCCGCAGCAGCTGGGCGAAATGGCGCTGTTTCTGTGCAGCGACGCCGCCGCCCAGGTGCGCGGCGCGGCGTGGAACATGGACGGCGGCTGGGTGGCGCAGTAAACCGCAGGCGTCGCGACGATCAGAACATCGCCAGAAAGCGTTTCACCGTGCGCGAGCGCTCGAAGCGCCGCCAGGCGATGGCGATATCGGTCTTCAGCGGCGCCCCGCTGAGCGGGTGATAGCTGACGTTCGGCTGTTGAATGCAGGTCATCGACTGCGGGACCAGCGCGAAGCCGAACCCGGCATTGACCATGCTCAGCGATGACGAAATCTGCGACGACTGCCAGGCGCGCTCCATATCGATGCCGGCGCGCAGGCAGCTGTTGTACACCAGCTCATACAGCCCCGGGGCCACCTCCCGCGGGAAGAGGATCGGCGCCACGTCGCGCAGCTGCTCCAGGGCCAGGGTCGGCTGCGTCGCCAGCGGGTTATCGCGCGGCAGCGCGATAACCATCGGCTCCTCATCGATAATCCGCAGATTAAAGGCTTTACTGCTCTCGCACGGCAGACGGACGAAGGCGATGTCCAGCTCGGCCTCGCTCAGGGCGGTCAT
This sequence comes from Klebsiella sp. C360, assembly GCF_048822415.1. NCBI lineage: Bacteria > Pseudomonadati > Pseudomonadota > Gammaproteobacteria > Enterobacterales > Enterobacteriaceae > Klebsiella > Klebsiella sp. C360. The sequence continues at coordinate 241,385 of NZ_JBMEZZ010000003.1, read as the reverse complement.
CAGATTGGCCATATTGTCTTCCATCTGGTGCAGGGTCACCCCGGGGTGATCGAGCTGAAAACGGTGCAGCAGCGTGAAGATTTGCGGGTGGAAAGCATCAGAACTGGTAATGCCTAGCGACAGGCTGCCGTTCATCCCGCGGGCAATGCCCTTGGCCTTCTCCAGCGCCGCATCGCTCATGGCGAGGATCTGGCGGGCATCCTCATAGAACGACTCACCGGCCTCGGTGAGCTCCACCCCGCGGGTCAAACGCCGAAACAGCGGGGTCCCCACCTCGCGCTCAAGCCGCTGAATTTGCTGACTTAACGGAGGCTGTGAAATACCCAGTTCCTTGGCGGCCTGGGTGAAGTGCCGCGTCCTGGCGACGGCGACAAAATAGCGAAGATAACGAAGTTCCATATCGAAAACGTCTCAAACCAGCATGGTTTCTATATTGGAACTGTGAGCTGAATCGGGTCAACATTTATTTAACCTTTCTTATATTTGTTGAACGAGGAAGTGGTATATGAATCATTCTGCTGAATGCACCTGCGAAGAGAGTCTATGCGAAACCCTGCGGGCGTTTTCCGCGCAGCATCCCGAGAGCGTGCTCTATCAGACATCGCTCATGAGCGCCCTGCTGAGCGGGGTTTACGAAGGCAGCACCACCATCGCGGACCTGTTGAAGCACGGCGATTTCGGTCTCGGCACCTTTAATGAGCTGGACGGGGAGCTGATCGCCTTCAGCAGTCAGGTCTATCAGCTGCGGGCCGACGGCAGCGCGCGCAAAGCCCAGCCGGAGCAGAAAACGCCGTTCGCGGTGATGACCTGGTTCCAGCCGCAGTACCGGAAAACCTTCGACCATCCGGTGAGCCGCCAGCAGTTGCACGAGGTGATCGACCAGCAAATCCCCTCTGACAACCTGTTCTGCGCCCTGCGCATCGACGGCCATTTCCGCCATGCCCATACCCGCACCGTGCCGCGCCAGACGCCGCCGTACCGGGCGATGACCGACGTCCTCGACGATCAGCCGGTGTTCCGCTTTAACCAGCGCGAAGGGGTGCTGGTCGGCTTCCGTACCCCGCAGCATATGCAGGGGATCAACGTCGCCGGGTATCACGAGCACTTTATAACCGATGACCGCAAAGGCGGCGGTCACCTGCTGGATTACCAGCTCGACCACGGGGTATTGACCTTCGGCGAAATTCACAAGCTGATGATCGACCTGCCCGCCGACAGCGCGTTCCTGCAGGCCAATCTGCATCCCGATAATCTCGATGCCGCCATCCGTTCCGTAGAAAGTTAAGGGGGTCACATGGACAAACAGTATCCGGTACGCCAGTGGGCGCACGGTGCCGATCTCGTCGTCAGCCAGCTGGAAGCCCAGGGGGTACGTCAGGTGTTCGGCATCCCTGGCGCCAAAATCGACAAGGTATTCGACTCACTGCTGGATTCCTCCATTCGCATTATTCCGGTACGCCACGAAGCCAACGCCGCGTTTATGGCCGCCGCCGTCGGGCGCATTACCGGTAAAGCGGGCGTGGCGCTGGTCACCTCCGGTCCGGGCTGTTCCAACCTGATCACCGGTATGGCCACCGCCAACAGCGAAGGCGACCCGGTGGTGGCCCTGGGCGGCGCGGTGAAACGCGCCGATAAGGCCAAACAGGTCCACCAGAGTATGGATACGGTGGCGATGTTCAGCCCGGTGACGAAATACGCCGTCGAGGTGACCGCGCCGGACGCGCTGGCGGAAGTGGTCTCCAACGCCTTCCGCGCCGCCGAGCAGGGCCGGCCGGGCAGCGCTTTCGTCAGCCTGCCGCAGGATGTGGTCGATGGCCCGGTCGGCGGTAAAGTGCTGCCGGCCAGCGGGGCCCCGCAGATGGGCGCCGCGCCGGATGCCGCCATCGACCAGGTGGCGAAGCTTATCGCTCAGGCGAAGAACCCGATCTTCCTGCTCGGCCTGATGGCCAGCCAGCCGGAAAACAGCGCGGCGCTACGCCGCTTGCTGGAGGCCAGCCATATTCCGGTCACCAGCACCTATCAGGCCGCCGGGGCGGTGAATCAGGATAACTTCTCTCGCTTCGCCGGCCGGGTCGGGCTGTTTAACAACCAGGCCGGGGACCGTCTGCTGCAGCTCGCCGACCTGGTGATCTGCATCGGCTACAGCCCGGTGGAATATGAACCGGCGATGTGGAACAGCGGCAACGCGACGCTGGTGCATATCGACGTCCTGCCCGCCTATGAAGAACGCAACTATACCCCGGACGTCGAGCTGGTGGGCGATATCGCCGGCACCCTCAGCAAGCTGGCGCAAAATATCGATCGCCGGCTGGTGCTCTCCCCGCAGGCGGCGGAGATCCTCCGCGACCGCCAGCACCAGCGCGAACTGCTGGACCGCCGCGGCGCGCAGCTGAATCAGTTTGCCCTGCATCCGCTGCGTATCGTTCGCGCGATGCAGGATATCGTCAACAGCGACGTCACGCTGACCGTGGACATGGGCAGCTTCCATATCTGGATCGCCCGCTACCTTTACAGCTTCCGCGCCCGTCAGGTGATGATCTCCAACGGCCAGCAGACCATGGGCGTCGCCCTGCCCTGGGCCATCGGCGCCTGGCTGGTCAATCCTGAGCGCAAAGTGGTCTCCGTCTCCGGCGACGGCGGTTTCCTGCAGTCGAGCATGGAACTGGAGACCGCCGTCCGCCTGAAAGCCAACGTGCTGCACCTGATCTGGGTCGATAACGGTTACAACATGGTGGCCATCCAGGAAGAGAAAAAATATCAGCGCCTGTCCGGCGTCGAGTTCGGGCCGATGGATTTTAAAGCCTATGCCGAGTCCTTCGGCGCCAAAGGGTTTGCCGTGGAAAGCGCTGAGGCGCTGGAGCCGACCCTGCGCGCGGCGATGGACGTCGACGGCCCGGCGGTAGTGGCCATCCCGGTGGATTATCGCGATAACCCGCTGCTGATGGGTCAGCTGCATCTGAGTCAGATTCTGTAAGTCATCACAATAAGGAAAGGAAAATGAAAAAAGTCGCACTTGTTACCGGCGCCGGCCAGGGGATTGGTAAAGCTATCGCCCTTCGTCTGGTAAAGGATGGATTTGCCGTGGCCATTGCCGATTATAACGACGCCACCGCCAAAGCGGTCGCCTCCGAAATCAACCAGGCCGGCGGCCGCGCCATGGCGGTGAAAGTGGATGTCTCCGACCGCGATCAGGTGTTTGCCGCTGTCGAACAGGCGCGCAAAACGCTGGGCGGCTTCGACGTCATCGTCAACAACGCCGGCGTGGCGCCGTCCACGCCGATCGAGTCCATTACCCCGGAGATTGTCGATAAAGTCTACAACATCAACGTTAAGGGGGTGATCTGGGGCATTCAGGCGGCGGTCGAGGCCTTTAAGAAAGAGGGGCACGGCGGGAAAATCATTAACGCCTGTTCCCAGGCCGGCCACGTCGGCAACCCGGAGCTGGCGGTGTATAGCTCCAGTAAATTCGCCGTACGCGGCTTAACCCAGACCGCCGCTCGCGACCTCGCGCCGCTGGGCATCACGGTCAACGGCTACTGCCCGGGGATCGTCAAAACGCCGATGTGGGCCGAAATTGACCGCCAGGTGTCCGAAGCTGCCGGTAAACCGCTGGGCTACGGTACCGCCGAGTTCGCCAAACGCATCACCCTCGGTCGTCTGTCCGAACCGGAAGATGTCGCCGCCTGCGTCTCCTATCTTGCCAGCCCGGATTCTGATTATATGACCGGTCAGTCATTGCTGATCGACGGCGGGATGGTATTTAACTAATAAATAATAAGCTCTGACATGGCTTGCCCCTGCTGATATGCAGGGGCTTTTTTTGTTTGAGAGTAAGCTTACGGTAAAACGAACCCTCTATTGATAGGTAGAGTCCCCTCCAGGCGCCCCGGGGACGTTAAAGACGTAGACGTTGCGTCAGGCGACTAGTCATTAAAAGTGCTTACTGCTTATTCGCGGGACCGCCGTCTGATTTGGGTGGGATCTTGACGACTAATCTTTGAGCTATTCCCGGTTTGCCCTTTTCAAAGCGCCATTTTTTAATCATTTTATCAATGATTTGATGTTCCAACTCCGGAGTCGTTGTCGATTCAAGTATCTTTACATTCTGAACTCTGCCATCTGAATCAACATCGTACTGAATCCGCAGGAAACTCGGCAGTAGGTTTCCGTTCTTATCACGAGTGGTAATTGATGTGTTTGCAGAGGAAATGCTGCCTGAAGGTGTGCTGGCGCTGGCCTCTGTGCTGGCGCAGAGTGTCAGTAACAATGGCAAAATTAAAGTGAATAGTCTGCTAGTTTTCATTAATCGTCTGAGTTCCAAAGTTAACCATGAATATTCACGTTACCAACGGCGCGAGTGACAGGTTACCAGATGAGATGATCCGTGAACACCGCGTCTTCAGCGGCAATCACGTTGACCACCTGACTAGGCGCTTCGTACTACATCCATTCCCGAGGACGTTTGGCTATCAGGACAAGTGGGCGCTGAGCGACTATATCAACGACTCTTTTGCCAGCTGTCAGCAGCGCGATCCGGCTCGTCGGGGAACATGGGCGAGCTAACCCCCTCAGGTGATTAGCATGGATTTGCGTCCCGCGCTGAAGACGTTCAGCTAATCCTTTTTCACTCCGGTGCTCGGGATCTACCGCGCTTGCAGCGTTAAGGGAGGGATATCCGGGGCCTAAGCGGCAGCCTGCTGCTGATGCTAAGGGGGATGTACTTCAGTGATTCATGCGACACCTGAAACTTAACACGGAAGCGGCTGAGCATCGCGCCAGCAGGGAGAATCCCGGAGAGCGATGCGTGACGCCTTATCCCGGCTACGCTGTTGGGCCGTATTTGTGCCGTATTTTTGCCGGGTGGCGGCTGCGCCTTACCCGGCCTGGAGGGTTCGTGCGACCTGTCGTTAATATATTCACCATGGCTACTGAAACTGCCGGTGCTGGCGGCCTCAAAATCGCTGAGACGTTCCCGGAAGGCCGGGGCAGCCCGCATGGATGCGGGCTGAGGGCCGTGTTTTGCACGGACGCTGCCTCGGCCCGACCCGAAGCCTGCAGGGATAAGTCGAAGGGACCACGCAGTGGCGATTTTGCTGGCCGGAGCCCGGGGGTACAGGGGGCGGCGGCGACTGGCCGCCCCCTGTGCGCTCCCTGCGCCATGCCAGACATAACGCAGACGATTAACCGGGAGCGCAAACTACGCTGAAGCCACGCGTGATAAACGCTTTCCCCGGGCTGAGAACCTGTAAAACCAATAACCGTCTCCCCCGCCGCCGGGCAAGCTATCGCTCCGTGGCCGCCATGTTGCCGGGTGGCGGCTGCGCCTTACCCGGCCTACAAAGGCCTCCCGTCAGCTCATATCCCTCAGGCCTACGCAAACGCGGCGCCTCCGGGCAAGCTATCGCTCCGTGCCCCCCATGTTGCCGGGTGGCGCTTCGCTTACCCGGCCTACAAAGGCTGCCCGCGATTTGGTGCTCTATTCGCGCCCTTCGTAGGCCCGCGCAAGCGTAGCGCCGCCGGGCAAGGACAGCTGGTACGGAGCCGATTTTGTGCCGGGTGGCGGCTGCGCCTTACCCGGCCTACAGGGTTCGTGCGACCTGTCGTTAATATATTCACCATGGTTGCTGAAACTGCCGGTGTTGGCGGCCTCAAAATCGCTGAGACGTTCCCGGAAGGCCGGGGCAGCCCGCATGGATGCGGGCTGAGGGCCGTGTTTTGCACGGACGCTGCCTCGGCCCGACCCGAAGCCTGCAGGGATAAGTCGAAGGGACCACGCAGTGGCGATTTTGCTGGCCGGAGCCCGGGGGTACAGGGGGCGGAGGCGACTGGCCGCCCCCTGTGCGCTCCCTGCGCCATGATTGACATAACGCAGAAGACTAACCGGGAGCGCAATACCCGCTGAAGCCACAGATAACATAAAAGACTTCCCAGCAGTACTTTCCCGCCCCTGGCCCTCTCCCGGAGGGAGAGGGAACCGTCCGGCAGTCGTTGCCGCTGCCATACTGCTCCCTGCGCCACGGAAAACCGGGTGCAGCAACACGAAGCGGGAGCATAAAGTACGCTGAAGTCACGCGTGATAAACGCTTTCCCCGGGCGGAGAACCTGTAAAACCGATAACAGTCTCCCCCGCCGCCGGGCAAGCTATCGCTCCGTGCCCACTATGTTGCCGGGTGGCGGCTGCGCCTTACCCGGCCTACAAAGACCTCCCGTCAGCTCATATCCCTCAGGCCTACGCAAACGCTGCGCCGCCGGGCAAGCTATCGCTCCGTGCCCGCCATGTTGCCGGGTGGCGGCTGCGCCTTACCCGGCCGACAAAGGCCTCCCGTCAGCTCATATCCCCAGGCCCGCGCAAGCGCAGCGCCGCCGGGCAGTTACTGCGCCTGCTGCTGCGCCTGCGCCAGCTGGCGGACAATCGCCTCGCGCCGCGCATCCCCTTCCGGCAGCCGGGCCAGCAACGCCTGCAGGGCCGCCACGGCTTCGGGGTAATCTTCATTACGCACCGCGCTCAAGGCCAGCATCTCCAGCACCGGCAGGCTGGTCGGCTGTCGCTGATGCAGGTCGCGCAGCAGCAGCTCGCCCATCCGGACCTGACCGCTATCCCCCGCCCGCACCAGCGCGCTGGCATAATCGAAAGCCGCCGCCGGGTCGTCCGCCGCCAGCGCATGCGCCCGGCCAAAAGCGCCGATCGCCGTCTCGCCATCGTTCAACAGCAGGCCCAGCCGCCCAAGCAGCTGCCAGCCGGCGAGGTCGTGCGGGGTATTCTGCAGATGGCTGCGCAGGCCAAGCCGCAGCTCCGCCAGCTCATCCATACGCAGAGGCGGCGCGGTCGGGTCCTTAACCTGCTGCAGCAGCGCAGGATAATGCCGCTCCGCCTGCTGCCAGAGCAGCACCTGGCCAATATCACTGGTTTTCAGATACAGGCCCAGGCTCAGGACCACCAGCAGCAGCGCGCCCGGAAACAGCGCCCAGCGGCTTAGCGGCCGTTCGCCAGGCTGTGCCTGGGGCGGGATATCCGTCAGCAGCGTGCGCTGCAGCTCGACGACCAGCGCCGGGTTGTCCTCGCCGCGCTCCTGCGCCAGCTCCTGCAGGCGCGACTGATACAGGGCGCGGTTGAGGGTATCGCGGTCCACCGCCCCTTTGCCCGACCACGGGAAGTACAGCAGCCCCAGCGCGCCAGCCAGCAGCAGCCCGGCGATAACCACCAACAGGCTCATCGTTCTTTTCCTTCTTTCAATAATGCCGCCAGCCGCTGGCGCTCTTCGGCGCTGAGCGCCGCGTCAGGAATGTCGCGACGACGCGCGCGGGCGATAATCACCCCCGCGCCCGCCAGGATGAACAGCCCCGGCCCCAGCCACAGCAGCGCCGTTCCCGCGGTCAGCGGCGGCTCGTAGCTGACAAAATTGCCGTAGCGGGCCACCATATAGTCAACGATCTGCCCTTTCGTTTTACCCTGCTGCATCAGCTCGTACACCTTCTGCCGCATATCGGCGGCAATCATCGCGTTCGAGTCGGCGATGCTGTTGTTCTGGCATTTCGGGCAGCGCAGCCGGGAGGTGATCTCGCGGAACGCCTGCTCCTGGGCCTCGTCTTTAAACTGCCAGGTATCGATGGCGGCCCACGCCTGGCCGGTCAGCATCAGCGCCAGCAGGATGGCTATGACACCTCTCATCAGCCCGCCCCCCGGTTGTATTGATTCCACAGCGGCTGGAGCTCCTCGCGCCACACCCGGTCGTTCAGGTCGCCGGCGTGCCGCCAGCGGATGATGCCCTGACCGTCGATGAGAAACGTCTCCGGCGCGCCATAAACCCCCAGATCCAGGCCGAGCATGCCGTTGCCGTCGTACAGGCTCAGCCTGTACGGATTACCCAGGCGCTGCAGCCAGCTGATCGCCTTCTGCCGATCGTCTTTGTAGTTCATCCCCACCACCCGCACGCCCTGCTGCGCCAGGCCGTTGAGAAACTGATGCTCGGCGCGACAGGTTGGGCACCAGGTGGCCCAGACGTTAAGCAGCAGCGGCTTGCCGTCAATCAGCGTCCGTCGGTCCAGCGTCTGGCCGGGGGTATCCAGCGCTTCAAGGCGAAATTCCGGCAGCGGTTTGCCAATCAGCGCCGACTCGAGGGTCGTCGGGTCGTCGCCATCGGCGTTACGCATCAGCTGCCAGAACAGCGCGGCGGCCAGCGCCAGAAACAGCACCAGCGGGATAAACAGCAGCTTCCGGTTCATGAGGCCTCCTGCAGTTTCTTACGCATCCGGTAGCGCGGGTCGAGCATGCAGCACAGACCGCCGAGGGCCATCAGCACCCCGCCGTACCAGATCCAGCGAACGAACGGTTTGTAGTACAGACGCACCGCCCAGCTGCCGTCGCTCAGTTCTTCCCCCAGCGCGGCGTACAGATCGCGGGTCAGCCCGCCGCTGATCGCCGCCTCGGTCATCATTATCCGGCTGGCGGTGTAAAAGCGCTTCTCGGCATACAGCGTCGCTTCCGGGCGGCCGTTGCGGGTCACGGCAATAATGCCTTCCCCGCCGGTCCAGTTGGGGCCGACGATATTGCGCACGCCGTTAAACACAAAGTGATAGCGGTGGATATCGATGCTGTCGCCGGGGCGCATCCGTACATCGCGCTCCACGCTGTAGCTCTGGCTAAAGGTGATGCCGATAACGGTCACCGCCACGCCGACGTGACCGAGCACCATCCCCCACTGGCTGCGGGTCAGCGTCCGCAGGCCGCGCCAGAAGCCGTGGCGATGGGTGGCCCGTTCGTGAACCTCCATCAGGGCGAAGATCAGCACCCACAGGGCCATCATCAGGCCAATGACCGCCATCGCGGTGATACGATCCTGCAGCAGCCACGGCAGCGCCAGAGAAAGTGACAACGTCACCACCAGGGCGATCACCAGGCGCTTAATCTGCCTGGCGACGTCATCGCGCCGCCAGCGGATCAGCGGTCCCAGCCCCAGCAGCAGCGCAAACGGCGCCATCAGGGCGGTGAACATGGTGTTAAAGAACGGCTCGCCGATGGAGATGCTGCCGAGGCCCAGCTCTTTATGCACCAGCGGCAGCAGCGTTCCGAGGAGCACCACCAGCATCGCGGCCATCAGCAAGATATTGTTGCCAAGCAGGAACGACTCGCGCGACCACAGCGTATGTTCCACCCGCGCCCGCACCCTGCCGCCCTTCAGGGCGTACAGCAGCAGCGACCCGCCGATGGCGACAATCAGCAGCGCCAGAATAAACAGCCCGCGCGATGGATCCGAGGCGAAGGCATGCACCGAGACCAGCACGCCGGAGCGCACCAGGAAGGTGCCCAGCAGGCACAGGGAGAAGGCGGCGATGGCCAGCAGCACCGTCCAGGCGCGGAAGCTGCCGCGCTTCTCGGTCACCGCCAGGGAGTGCAGCAGCGCGGTCCCTACCAGCCACGGCATAAACGAGGCGTTTTCCACCGGGTCCCAGAACCACCAGCCGCCCCAGCCCAGTTCGTAATAGGCCCACGCCGAGCCCAGCACGATGCCGAGAGTGAGGAACATCCACGCCGCCTGGGTCCAGGGACGCGACCAGCGCGCCCACGCGGTGTCCAGCCGCCCCGCCAGCAGCGAGGCGATGGCGAAGGCGAAAGCCACCGAGAAGCCGACGTACCCCATATAGAGGATCGGCGGATGAAAAATCATGCCGATATCCTGCAGCAGCGGATTAAGGTCGCGGCCGTCAATGGGGTACTGCGGCAGGCCACGGCTGAACGGGTTGGAGGTAAAGAGGATGAACAGCAGGAACCCAAAGGCGATCATCCCCATCACCGCCAGCACCCGGGCGACGGCGTCGAGCGGCATCCGGCGGCTGAAGAGGGCGACGGTGAAGGTCCAGACGCTGAGCAGCAGGACCCACAGCAGCAGCGAGCCCTCGTGCGCCCCCCAGGTCGCCGCCACCCGATACCACACCGGCAGCGCGCTGTTGGAGTTTTCCGCCACGTAGCGGACGGTAAAATCGTTGACCACGAAGGCGTGCACCAGCAGCAGGAAGGCGCCGCCGATACAGGCGAACAGCCCGCAGGCCAGCGGTCGGGCCAGGGCCATCAGCCGCCGGTCCTGCCGCGCCGCGCCCCACAGGGGATAGACGCTCAGAAGCAGCGCCAGCCCCACCGCCAGACACAATAAAAAGTTGCCCAGCTCCGGCATCATGGCTGCGCCTCCGCTTTCGCCGGCGTCATGGCGTTTTTCACCTCCGGCGGGGTGTAATTTTCATCATGCTTGGCCAGCACCTGCTGAGCGGTGATATGCCGCTCGCCGTCCAGAACGCCCTGGGCCACCACGCCCTGTCCTTCACGGAACAGGTCCGGCAGAATGCCCTTATAGCTGACGTCCACGACCCCGCGGGCGTCATACAGCTTAAAGCGCACGTCGAGGGTTTGCGGGTCGCGCTGCAGGGAGCCTGGCTGAACGTAGCCCCCCACCCGCAGGCGCTGCCCGATCTGGGGCAGCGCCCGGGTTTCCGTTTTGCCGTAGATAATTTCCCCCGGGGTGTAGAACAGATCGATATTGCTGCTCAAGGCGTACAGCGTCAGGCTGACGGTCAGCCCAAGGCCGGCGAGCACCGCCAGCACGATATACAGCCGGGTTTTACGACGCGCTTGCATCCGCGGCCTCCTTGTCATGTTCGCGAGCGGCCGCGATCCGCCGCTCGCGCGCCTGCTGGCGTCGCACCTCCTGGAATAGCGCCCGCCGCGCCCACAGGGTATGAACCGTCAGCAGGCCAAAGGCGGCGATGGCCACGGCCACCGCCAGCCAGACGTACAGGGCATAGCCGCCCATATTCAGGAAGGCGGCGAACGAAGAAAAAGCGGGGCTCATCGGGCGGCTCCTTTGTTAGCCAGCGCCACCACCCACGGCCGACGACGTTCCTGCTGGAGGATCAGGTTACGCAGGCGCATCAGGGTCAGGGTGACCGACAGCGCGAGGAAAGCAAAGATACAGATCCGCAGCGGCAGACGCATGCTCGGGTCGATGGTTTGCTGCAGGTTGGTCGAACCCTGGTGCAGGGTGTTCCACCAGTAAACCGAGTAATGAATAATGGGCAAATTGACCACCCCGACCAGGACGAGGATCCCCGCCGCGCGCCCGGCCAGGCGGCGGTCGTCAAAGGCGTGCCACAGGGCGATGACGCCGGCATACAGAAACAGCAGCACCAGCTCCGAGGTCAGGCGGGCGTCCCAGATCCACCAGGTCCCCCACATCGGCTTGCCCCACGCCGCGCCGCTGACCAGCGCCACCAGGGTGCAGACCGCCCCTACCGGCGCCAGGGCGGCGATCGCCAGGTCGGCCATTTTGATCTGCCAGACCACCCCGACGAAGGCCGCGACGGCCATCGCCAGGTACAGCCCCATCGACCACATCGCCGCCGGGACGTGAAGATACATGATCCGGTAGCTTTCCCCCTGCTGATAGTCCGCCGGGGCGAAGCCAAAGCCCCACCCCAGGCCGATGACCAGCAACAGCGCGCTCAACGCCGCCAGCCAGGGGATCCAGCACCCGCACAGGCGGTACAGCCGCTCGGGGATCGCCAGTTGATGTAACGCTTTCCACATAGACGCTTACTCACACGGTTATGATGGCCGCGCCCGCAGGCGCAGCGAATTATTGCACGGTCAGCCGCAGCGCGGCGGCGGTGGCGAACGGGCACAGGGTGGCGCTGGCGGTTAAGAACGCCGCCAGCATCGCCAGATAGCCGCCGACCGGAAGCCCGGCGGCCGCCGCCTGGCAGGCCGCGGTGGCGAAAATCAGCAGCGGCACCGCCAGCGGCAGCACCAGCAGGCTCAGCAGGACGCCGCCGCGCTTCAGGCCGACGGTCAGGCCAACCCCCACCGCGCCAAGAAAACTGAGCGTCGGCGTGCCAAGCAGCAAGGTCAGCGCCAGCACGCCGGCGTCGTGCAGATTCATCCCCAGCAGCAGCGCCGCCAGCGGCGAGACGATCAGCAGCGGCAGGCCGCTCATCATCCAGTGAGCGACCACCTTCACCAGCACCACCGCCACCAGCGGCGTCGGCAGAAGCATCAGCTGCTCCAGGGAACCGTCCTGCCAGTCGTCGCGAAACAACCGATCCATCACCAGCAGCGCCGCCAGCAGCGCGGCGACCCACACCACGCCCGGCGCAATCTGCGCCAGCAGCTGCGGCGCGGCGCCAACGCCGAACGGAAACAGGGTGATGACGATCAGAAAGAACCATAGCGGATTGAGGATCTCTGCCCCGCTGCGCCACGCCAGGCGCAGTTCCCGGGCCAACAGCGCTCTCATCATTGCCGCCTCCCGCCGTCGTCGCCGAGGCGCAGGGTGCGCAACGGGCAGCCCAGCGGCCGCAGCGGCTGATGGGTGGTGAGGATCGCGCTTCCCCCCTGCCGGGCGTGCTGCTCCAGGCGACGGGTCAGGGTTTCTATCGCCGTGGCGTCGAGGGCGGTGAACGGCTCATCGAGGATCCACAGCGGCGCGTCGGTTAACCACAGGCGGGTTAACGCCACCCGGCGCTGCTGCCCGGCGGAGAGCTGGCTTAAGGGGAGATCTTCATAGCCCGCCAGGCCGACGGCGGCGAGGGCGCTTTCCCGCTGCTGAAGGCGGCTGGCCGGAAAGAAGAAACGCAGGTTTTCATCGGCGGTCAGCGCCGCGTTGACGCCGGGCTTATGGCCCAGCCACAGCAGCTGCCGGTGAAATGACTCCCGCACCTGGGCCAGCGGCTGGCCCTGCCAGCTCACCACCCCGCTTTCCGGGCGCGCCAGGCCGCAAAGGATCCGCAGCAGCGAGGTTTTCCCCGCGCCGTTATCACCGGCGACCTGCAGCAGCTCGCCGGCAGCAAGGTACAGCGTCAGCTCCGCAAACAGCGGTCGATCGTCAACGATGCAGGTCAGTCGCTCTGCATGCAGCATGAAGGCAAACTCCTTGATTCAGACAGTATTTTACGTCCTGGCTAAGTCAGGGTTGCGCCGCGCGGGCGACGCAACCCTGACGGTTACTGTCCGGCCCCCGGCAGCTTCGAGATATCGGCGTTGCCTAACGCCTTCTCATTGTGCGCCGCGGTCTCCTTACGCACCTTCGCCACATCGCTGGCGCTGACCGCCGGCGCATTGTTGCCCCAGCTGGTGCGGATGAAGTTGACCACATCCGCCACCTGCTGGTCGTCCAGACGCCAGCCGAACGACGGCATGGTCAGGTTGGAGACCGCATCTTTCACCGCCGGCGTGGTGCTCCCGGTCAGAACGATGTGGATCAGCGAAGTGGCATCTTCGGTCTGTACCACCGGGTTGCCCTTCAGCGACGGGAAGGCGCGCTGGTAGCCCGCGCCGTCGGTACGGTGGCAGGCGGCGCAGTTATCGACATACAGCGCGGCGCCGGTTTTGCTGTCGTTACCCTTCCACAGATCTTTCGCCACGCTGTCTTCCACCGGGGCTGGGGTCTGTTTGCCGCCGCGCGGCGGGAGCGACTTCAGATAGCGGGCGATGGCGGTGATGTCGTCATCAGAGAGATACTGCAGACTGTGCTCCACCACATCGCTCATGCCGCCGAAGACCACCGATTTATCGTTACGTCCGGTTTTCAGGAACTCAGCCAGCTCGGCTTCGCTCCAGGTCCCCAGACCGTCGCGATTTTCGCCGCGCAGGCTGGAGGCGACCCAGCCGTCAATCGGCGCATTGCTGCCCGCCAGGTAATCATCGCCTTCGCTTTCGCTGAGCGCTTTTTCCTGCATCGTCAGGCTACGCGGGGTATGACAGGCGCCGCAGTGACCCAGGCCTTCCACCAGATAGCGACCGCGCTCGAGCACCGGGTCAACCTGCGGGTTGGCGACAAAGTCGCTCGGCGTCGGGGCGAAGATGCCGCGCCAGAACGCCAGCGGCCAGCGCATCGACAGCGGCCACGGGATGTCGGTGTCCTTGTTGGCGACATTCACCGGCTCCACGCCGTGCATAAAGTAGGCGTACATGGCACGCATGTCCGCTTCACTGATCCGCGCGAATGAGGGATACGGCATTGCCGGATAGAGCGTGGAACCGTCTTTCCGCACACCCTTGCGCACCGCGTCGTCGAACTCTTCGAAGGTGTACCCGCCGATGCCGTGTTCTTTATCCGGCGTGATATTGGTGGAGTAGATGGTGCCGATCGGCGTCTCCATCGGCAGACCGCCGGCGAAAGGTTTGCCCGCTTTGCCGTTGGTGTGGCAGGCGACACAGTCCCCCGCCCGCGCCAGATACTCCCCTTGCTTAATCAGATTGCTGTCCGCAGGCGCCTCTTCGGCGAAGGCCGCGCAGCTCAATGCCCCAAGCACCAGGGCCGATAACCATTGCATTTTCATCATCTGCCTTCCTTTATGCCTGCACCAGGGGACCCGGATTTTTCAGATACTGCTCGCGGATCGCCTTCGCTGACCAGTACGCCAGCGCGGCCACCGTGCCGGTTGGGTTATAGCCCAGCCCCTGCGGGAAAGCGGAGGCGCCGATGACGAAGACGTTATGCACGTCCCAGCTTTGCAGATAACGGTTAACGGCGCTGGTTTTCGGATCCTCCCCCATCACCGCCCCGCCGTTCATATGGGTGGTCTGGTAGGTGGTGGTATCAAAGTGGCTGTTGGCGTTTTTCGGGCTGCCGAGGATATATTTCGGCTTCATCGCTTTGGCGATCGGCGCCATCTTATCGAACATAAATTGCGCCATCTTGATGTCGTTTTCCTGCCAGTCAAAGGTCATGCGCAGCAGCGGCTGGCCAAAGACGTTTTTGTAGTTCGGATCAAGATCGAGGTAGTTCTGCCGATAGGACTGGTGCGCGCCGTGAGCATCCATCGACAGGTGATGGGTGTAGGTATCGGCCACCGCCGCTTTCCATTTGCTGCCCCACGCCGGGGTGCCCGGCGGTACCGGGAAACCGGAGATGGGCTTGGTCCCGGCCTGGTTGACCCAGAACGGCGAACCGCCGACAAAGCCCGCCGCGCCGTGGTCGAAGTTGTCGGCGTTGAAGTCGTCGACGCCGACGCCGTTGCCGCCCGCGCCGATAAACGGGTTGGTGTAGGTGTCTTTGTCGAAAATGGCCTTGATGGTGGTCATGTTCTGGTAGGCGAAGTTACGCCCCACCACCCCTTCGCCGGTCTCAGGATTGTAGGGTTTGCCGATCCCGGAGAGCAGCATCAGGTGCACGTTATGGAACTGGAAGGCGCCGATGATCACCAGGTCCGCCGGCTGCTCCATTTCGCGCCCCTGGCCGTCGACGTAGGTCACGCCGGTGGCACGGGATTTGTCGTCGGTCAGGTTGACCTTCAGCACGTTGGCGTTGGTCCGCAGCTCAAAGCGTTTTTCCTGGCGCAGCGCCGGCAGAATGTTCACGTTCGGCGAGGCTTTGGAGTACATGTAGCAGGCGTAGCCGCTGCAGAAACCGCAGAAGTTGCACGGGCCCATCTGCGCGCCGTACGGGTTGGTATAGGAGTCGGAGGTGTTGGCCGACGGCAGGTTGTAGGGATGGTAGCCCACCTCGAGCGCCGCTTTTTCAAACAGCTGCGCCGACCAGGTGTTTTTCTGCGCCGGCAGCGGGAAGTCATCTGAACGGTCCGGGGCGAAGGCGTTGCCGCCGCGGCCTTTGCCGACGACCTTGCCTTTGATCGACCAGGCGGTCCCGGAGGTGCCGAACACTTTCTCCGCTTTATCGAAGAACGGTTCCAGCTCGTCGTAGGTGACGCCGAAATCCTGGATGATCATATCCTGGGGAATGAAGTTTTTGCCGTAGCGCTCTTCATAGTGGCTGCGCATCCGCAGTTCGATGGGATCGACGCGGAAATGGACGCCGGACCAGTGCAGCCCGGCGCCGCCCACGCCGGTACCCGGCAGGAAGGCCGCCAGCTGGCGATACGGCACCGCCTGCTGGCTGGTGTTATGCCGGATGGTGACGGTGCTTTTCGACAGGTCCTGGAACAGCTTGCGGCGGATGTTGTAGGTCAGCTCATCAATCACCTGCGGATAGGCGCCGTCCGGCCAGGTGTCGCGCATCGGGCCGCGCTCCAGCGCCACGACGTTGAGCCCGGCTTCGGTCAGCTCTTTGGCCATGATCGCCCCAACCCAGCCGAAGCCGACGATCGCGACATCGGTTTTTTTCAATACGGTGGCCATGATTACGCCCTCTCCCCATTAATTGATACCGGCGGGAAGGGGTAGCGTTCGCCCCGTTCAACCCAATCCATAAAGTCGGCGCGCGCGCCGGGAAAATTAATCAGCGTCCAGCCGACCATGCCTTTGTTACCGCCATGGATCGGGTCGCTGAAGAAGCCTTCGCGGGTGTTCTGCAGCAGATAGGTGAAGAACAGCGAAGCCGGCAGCTGTTTGAACTCGGCTTTGCCCGATTCCCACAGGCCGAGCGCCTCGTCCTGCTGCTCGCTGCTCAGTTCAGCAAAGGTCTTGTGATACTTGTCCTGACACCAGGCCTCGGCATCAGCGATCCCGAGGTTATAGATCTGTTTGGGCACCAGCGGCAGCTGATAACC
This sequence comes from Klebsiella sp. C360, assembly GCF_048822415.1. Classification (NCBI taxonomy): domain Bacteria; kingdom Pseudomonadati; phylum Pseudomonadota; class Gammaproteobacteria; order Enterobacterales; family Enterobacteriaceae; genus Klebsiella; species Klebsiella sp. C360. Next base: position 224,891 of record NZ_JBMEZZ010000003.1, on the reverse strand, counting down.
CATCTCTTTCGGCACGTCGGGGTTGAAGGGCCCCTGCATATACCAGATGGAGCCGGTGGCGTAAGGGGTATTGAGCTGGCGGTCGATAAACTCCGGCACGCCGGCCTCTTTAGCGCCGGGGCCAAGTTCATCCGCCGGGATTAAGCGAGCGACAGCGGCGTTGATAAACGCCCACTCACGATCGTTGAAGAACTGCGGCTTCCAGTCGCTGGCCGCCGCCGTGTTCCCGGAGGCTGGCTCTGAAGCGGGGGCCGCCTGCGCGGTCGCGCTGGTGGCCACGCCAATGGCCCCTGCTCCCGCGCCGCCGATCACCACCGTCGGGATCAGCGCCATCGATTTCACCAGGAAATCACGCCTGGAATTGTTAGTTTTCTCGCTCGACATCATCACATTCCTGTCATTGAAAATTACTGTTTTTGTCGCTGACAAAACCAGTGAATGTCGTGCTGGAACCGATACCATTGCGCTTTTAAACCGCTTAGCGTCTGGCCCGGACCGGCAAGTCGGATAAAACATCGCCAGAGGCGATATCATTTATAGGGTTATCGTTTGGATAGTAGACGATTCTCAACGAAACGCGGGAAATCGGAGAGAAATTCACCGGAATGTCATCGTGAGAAGGGTGCTGCCATAACCTTGAGGCGGTAAACCGGCGGCGTTCACACCGCGCTGAGCTTACCCATGCGCCAAAAAAGAGTGACTTGTATCACAAATGTTATTTTTTGTTTATGGTACATGGCAGATTAAACGTCTGTAAATACTCGTATTAGGAATAATTAAACATTTTGAGCTGTTAAAAAAGTTACTACCCGTTGTTAACTATTTTGCATCTATTTCCCGGCTAACGCGTTCGGCTGGCGATACCCCGTCCACAGGAGAAGAGAAGAGATGTTCGATCATGTGAAATTCGGCGTCAGCGACTATGCCGCCAGCAAAGCGTTCTTTTTACAGGCTCTGGCCCCGCTTGGCGTAACGCTGGTCGGCGAAGGCGATCCGACCTACGGCGCAGAGCTGGCCGGCAGCGGCGATGTCTCTTTGTGTCTCTATCAAAGTGCGGACAAACCGGCGCCGCTGCATATCGCCTTTCGCGCCGACAGCCGCGAGCAGGTAGACGCCTTCTGGCAGGCGGCGCTGGCCGCCGGAGGAAAGGACAACGGCGCGCCGGGGTTACGGCCCAACTACCACGCCGGGTACTACGCCGCCTTTGTGATTGCGCCAGACGGGCACAATATTGAAGCCGTGTGCCATCTGGCGTCTTAACAAACGGTTACCGCTGCGGAAAAATCCACACATCCTCCGCCGGGAGCGTCAGATGGCAGTGTTCAGCATCGCGCAGCGTGGTTCCGTAGGCGCGTAGCGGAAAGTCGTCACCCTCGGTGCGGAACAGGTACTCCCAGCGGTCGCCGAGGTACATGCTGGTCAGCAGCGGTAGCTGGAGACTGTTATCCTGCGCCGCGCCGTCAAGACGCAGGCGCTCGACGCGGATCACCGCCGTCGCCGGCTCGCCGACGCTGACCCCCTCGCCCGCTCGCCCCCACAGGCTCCAGCTGGCGCCTTCGATGCGCGCCCTGCCGTTCTCCAGCGCCATCACCTTGCCGTGCAGGCGATTATTGCTGCCCATAAACTCGGCGGCGAACAGCGTCGCCGGGCTGCCGTACATCTCCTGTGGCGTCCCCTGCTGCTCGATGACGCCATTGTTCAGCAGCAGAATACGATCGGAGATGGCCATCGCTTCATTTTGATCGTGGGTGACCATCAGCGCCGAGAGGCCCAGCTTGATGATCAGCTCGCGCAGAAACACCCGCGCCTCCTCGCGCAGCTTGGCGTCGAGGTTAGAGAGCGGCTCATCCAGCAGGATCACCGGCGGGTTGTAGACCAGCGCCCGGCCAATGGCCACCCGCTGCTGTTGGCCGCCGGAGAGCTGGTGCGGATGACGGTTGCCAAGATGCCCCAGCCCCAGCTGATCCAGCACGCGCTGCACCCGCTCTTTAATCTCCCCGGCGGCGACTTTACGCAGCTTCAGCGGATAGGCCACGTTGTCGAACACCGTTTTGTGCGGCCACAGGGCATAGGACTGGAACACCAGGCCGAGGTTACGCTCTTCGGCCGGGATTTCGCTGCGCGGCGTGCCGTCGTACACCGTGCGGTTGCCGATGGCGATCCGCCCGCTCGTCGGCTTCTCCAGCCCGGCCACCGCCCGCAGCAGCGTGGTTTTGCCGCTTCCCGAAGGCCCCAGCAGCGACACCACCTCTCCCCGGCCGAGCGTCATCGACACCCCTTTCAGCACCGGGTTGTCGCCATAGGTGAGATGCAGATTTTCAACCGATAACTCAATCATGTAATTTCACTCCAAAGCGCAGGGCGATGCCAAGGCCAATCACCACCAGCAGAATATTGATAAAGGAGAGCGCCGCGACGATATCGATGGCCCCCGCCGCCCACAGCGACACCAGCATCGAGCCGATGGTTTCGGTACCCGGCGACAGCAGATAGACGCCGGTGGAATATTCGCGCTCAAAGATCAGAAACATCAGCAGCCAGGAGCCAATCAGCCCATAGCGCGACAGCGGGACGGTGACGTGGCGGGTGATCTGCCCCCGCGAGGCGCCGGTGCTGCGCGCCGCCTCCTCCAGCTCCGGTCCCACCTGCAGCAGCGTCGAGGAGATGAGCCGCAGGCCATAGGCCATCCATACCACGGTGTAGGCCAGCCAGACGCTGAAGATGGTATTGCGCAGCGCGCGCAGCTGCACGATAAGGTGCTCCCGCAGCCAGTCCGCCACCGGCAGCGCCGAGAGCCAGCCATGCTTCAGCGACTGATCGAGCCACATCGGCACAAACAGGAACACCCACAGGAAGGCCAGACCGGCCAGCAGCCCCGGCACCGCGCGCGGGACCAGCACGCTGTAATCAAGAAAGCGGGTGACGTTGTCCGCTTTGCGGTGCATGGCGATGCCGACAAACAGATAGCAGATCACCGCCAGCGCGCCGCCGACGATGCCGATAGCCATCGAGTTGACGATCGCCCGCAGCAGGTTGGGCTGCTGCCAGATATTGTGGAACGTCGTCAGCGACAGCTCATCCCACAGCGATACGCCGACGCCCCAGTTGGAGATAAAGGCGCGCAGCGCCACGCCGAGCAGCGGGACGCCGATGGTCACCGTCAGCCAGGCCACCACCACCGCCCCGGCCACCCAGCGCCATTTGCCCAGCGGCAGCGCCCGCGCCTGCGACGCCTTGCCCTTCATGGTGACAAAGCGGTTGGCGGTGCGCATCAGCCGACGCTGGAGCATGACCAGCGGGATGGTGATGCAGATCAGCACCACCGCCACCGCCGCCATCAGATGGTAGGAGGGGGTGCCAAGCTTATTGGTCAGCTTGTAGAGATAGGTCGCCAGCACCATGTTGCCCTCGGGGTCGCCCAGCACCAGCATCAGACCGAAGACTTCCAGACCAAGGAAAAAGAGCAGCACGCAGGCGTAAAGAATGGAGGGCCGCACCATTGGCAGACTCACCGAAGTCATCACCTGCAGCGGCGTGGCGCCGACGGTGCGCGCCGCCTCTTCCACGTCCGAACCAACGCTGCGCAGCGCCGAGGAGATATAGAGATAGGCGTGCGGCACGTGGGTTAAGCCGGCGATGACCACAATGCTGAACATCGAGTAGATATTCCACGGCACAAAGCCGATCAGCTGCTGCGCCCACTGGGAAAAGAAGCCTACCGGCCCGGCGGCCACCACGTAGCCAAAGCCCAGCACCATCGGCGAGACGAAGATCGGCACCAGGATCAGCGGCTCAATGAACCGCCGGCCGGGTAAATCGGTGCGTACCATCAGAAAGGCCAAAATACCGCCCAGCGGAATGGCGATAATCACCAGGCCAAAGGCCAGAATAAACCCTGACCTTAACGCCAGATAAAAATCCGGGTCGGTAAAAATAAAGGCGAAGGCTTCCAGACTCCAGGATTTGGAGCGGGAAAAGAACGGCGCGGAGAGAAAACTCTGCACCACAATAAATAACAGCGGGACGTAAATCACCAGCGCCGTGATGCACACCACCACGCCGCGCGGCAGCCCCTGCCACTTTCTGCGTAATACATTCATGGTTCATCCCTTTGGTCAGGTGAATAAACCCGCCGGGTGTGAATAAGGGGCATCGGCGATGCCCCGGGGGAGGATTATTTCGCGGCGGCGCTGCGCCATTGTTTAATAAACTGCAGACGTTTTTGCGGCTGTAAATAATCCAGCAGCGTTTCGTTGACCGGGATCGGTTTTAACGCTTTGCCCAGCAGCGTGGTCATGCCGTCGATATCATTTTTGCCTTCAATATCGCGACGAAGAGAGGGAATATCCGCCTGGCTGGCGAGGATCTGTTGGCCTTTTTCCGACAGGACATAATCCAGCCACAATTTCGCCGCATTGGGATGTTCGCTCTCCTGGCTAATAAACGAGACGCGGGAAAGCACCAGCACGTAATCTTTCGGATAGGCGATGCCTAAAGAGGGATCGTTTTTCGCCCGCGCTTCGGCATAGGAGCCAAGAATGTTATAGCCGATCAGGTTTTCGCCAGAGGAGACGCGCTCCATCATCGTGCCGGTGGAAGACTGCACCGTCAGGCCGCCTTTGGCGATATTCGCCAGGTCGGTAAAATAGTTCGCGTCGGCCTGGCTGTCCTGGACCGCCAGCATAAAGCCGAGGCCCGATTTTTCGATATCGTAGGTGGTGACTTTGCCTTTAAATTTATCGGCCTGGCTGGCGATCAATTTGGCCAGCGCGGTGTGCGAGTCCGGCACCTCATTCTGCGGGATCAGCCGTTTGTTATAGATAAATACCACCGGTTCGTAGGTGGTGCCATAGGCTTTCTGCTGCCACACCGCCCAGTCGGGTAATTGCTTCACCTCCGGCGAGGCATATTGTTCCGCGTACTCGGTGGCTAATTTCAGCGCCGTATCCATCGATGAGCTCCACACCACGTCCCCGCTGCCGCCCCCGGCGGCCTGCTCGCTGATATAGCGGTTATACAGCTCGGTGCTGTTCATGTCGTTATATTCGACTTTTACGCCCGGATATTGCGCTTCAAATCCTTTAATTAACGGCCCGGCCGCTTTGGTATCGGTTGTGGAATAGATCACCACCTTGCCCTCTTTGACGGCGGCATCAACCGTTTTTTGATAATCCGCCGGATAGCCCGCAGGCACCTCCGCCCAGGCGGCACAGGCGAAAACGGCCGTCAGTGAAACCACTAAACCACTTATTTTCTTATACATGATACCAACCTTTAATCATCAATTAATAAACACAAATTTAACATATAGTGGTATCAGCTCCCCTTGCAACGCCGGGGCTGGCTTTTTTATGGCTTTTGTGACAGTGGCAGAATTTAAAAATGTGGTGTTTATGACGTTAATTAAAACGCGATCCCGGACCGGTTTTTTATCGTCTGTCGTATAACCCAGGCGCTGGCGCAGTGGCCTGTCGCCGGGAGAGTCCGCCCTTGACCTTCTGCGCCGGGCGGCGCAGCATAAAACGGCAAACATAACAAAATAACAACAGACTACAGGAGAGAATCAGTGCCAACAGGACACCGCTTTCTGGCGACGGATCTGCATCAGTTTGTCGTCTCACTGTTTACCCATCTCGGCAGCCGCTCAGAAGAAGCGACGCTGGTCGCCGACCATCTGATCGCCGCCAACCTGGCCGGGCATGACTCCCATGGCGTCGGGATGATCCCAAGCTATGTCAAATCCCACGCCGGCGGCTTTCTGCAGCTCAACCGCCACGCCACGGTCACCAAAGACGCCGGCGCCGTGGTCACCCTCGACGGCAACGCCGGCTTCGGCCAGGTGGTCGCCCACGAAGCGATGCAGTTAGGCATCGAAAAGGCGAAGCAGCACGGCATGGCGGCTATCGCCCTGCGCAATGCGCATCACGTCGGACGCATCGGCTACTGGGCGGAGCAGTGCGCCGCCGCCGGGCTGATCTCCATTCACTTCGTCAGCGTGATCGGCGACCCGATGGTCGCCCCGTTCCGCGGAAAAGACAGCCGCTTCGGCACTAACCCGCTGTGCGTGGTGTTTCCCCGCGCGGGCCATCCGCCGCTGCTGCTGGACTACGCCACCAGCGCCATCGCCTTTGGTAAAACCCGCGTCGCCTGGCACAAAGGAGAAGCCGTGGCGCCCGGCTGCCTGATCGACGCCCAGGGGCTGCCCACCACCGACCCGGCGGTGATGCAGACCTCGCCGCTGGGCGCCCTGCTCACCTTCGCCCAGCACAAAGGCTATGCCCTGGCGACACTGTGCGAAGTGCTCGGCGGCGCGCTCTCCGGGGGGCAAACCACCCATCAGGAAAGCCTGCAGACCAGCGTCGACGCCATCTTTAACTGCATGACCACCGTGATCCTGCGCCCGGACGCGTTCGATGCCCCGGACAGCCAGGCGCAGACGGAGGCCTTTATCGCATGGTGTAAACAGTCGCCGCACGATCCCGATGCCCCGGTGCTGGCCCCCGGCGAATGGGAGGCCGCCAACCGCGAAGCGCGTCTGGCCGAGGGGATCCCGCTGGATGCGGGCAGCTGGCAGGCAATCTGCGCCGCCGCGCGCGACGTCGGCCTGAGCGAGTCGCATATCGCCCGCTGCCGCCCTCTCGCGTAGCGGCATTATCCCCTGCAGAGCGTCTGACGTCGGCGCTCTGCGTCATCGTCATTAGTGACGAGGTCACGCTCCCGTCATCCTTTCCCTGTTATTTTTCATTGTAAATCAATAAATTAAAATCTGGCACGAGACCTGCATAGCGCAGCGGGCCTGCGTCCGCATCACCACCAGGCGATACCGCGATCGTTGCCCGTCGGGCCCGGCGCGACAGCGATCCTCTGTTCACTGTTAACAGGTCTGTTACTGATGAAAAAAATCACGAGCGTGTGCCCCTACTGCGGGGCGGGTTGCAAACTTAAACTGGTTGTCGACAACAATAAAATCATTCGCGCGGAAGCCGCCGACGGCGTCACCAACCAGAACCAGCTGTGCCTGAAAGGCTATTACGGCTGGGATTTTCTTAACGACACGCAGCTCCTGACGCCCCGTCTTAAACAACCGATGATCCGCTACCAGAAAGGCGGCGCTTTCACGCCGGTCAGCTGGCAGGAGGCGATTCGCTATACCGCCAGCAAGCTCAGGGAGATCAAAGAGAAGCATGGCCCGCGCGCCATCATGACCACCGGCTCCTCGCGCGGCACCGGCAACGAAACCAACTATGTGATGCAAAAGTTCGCCCGCGCGGTGCTGAACACCAACAACGTCGACTGCTGCGCCCGCGTCTGCCATGGCCCTTCCGTCGCCGGGCTGCAGCAGGCGCTGGGCAACGGGGCGATGAGCAACTCGATAAGCGACATCGAAAACTCGAAGTGCCTGTTGGTCTTTGGCTACAACTGCGCCGACTCCCATCCCATCGTCGCCCGCCGGGTGATCAAAGCCCGGGAAAACGGCGCCAAAATCATCGTCTGCGATCCGCGACGCATTGAAACCGCACGCATAGCCGACCGTCATCTGCAGCTTAACAACGGCAGCAACATGGCGCTGGTGAACGCCTTCGGCTATGTATTGCTGGAAGAAGAGCTGTACAACAAAGCCTATGTCGAACGCTATACCGAAGGGCTGGATGCCTACCGCGAGGCGGTGAAAGATTACGCCCCGGAAGCAGTGGAAGGGATTGTCGGGGTCAGCGCGCAGGCGATCCGCGAGGCAATGCGCATGTTTGCCGCCGCCCCTTCCGCCACCATTATGTGGGGCATGGGGGTCACCCAGTTTGGCCAGGCGGTGGACGTGGTGCGCGGCCTGGCAAGCCTGGCGCTGCTCACCGGCAACCTGGGACGGGCGAACGTCGGCGTGGGCCCGGTCCGTGGGCAAAACAATGTACAGGGCGCCTGCGATATGGGCGTGCTGCCGAACCTGTTCCCCGGCTATCAGGAGGTCACCGACCCGGCCGTGCGGGCGAAATTCGCCGCCGCCTGGGGGATCGACCCGGCGCAGATGGATGACCAGGTCGGCACCCGCATCACCGAGGTGCCGCATAAGGCGCTGACGGGCGAGATCAAAGCCTATTACATTATGGGCGAAGATCCGCTGCAGACCGAAGCCGACCTCGGCCTGGTGCGCAAAGGCATCGAGGCGCTGGACTTCGTGGTGGTGCAGGATATCTTCATGACCAAAACGGCGGAGATTGCCGATGTCCTGCTGCCGGCCACCTCCTGGGGCGAGCACGGCGGCGTCTTCACCTGCGCCGACCGCGGGTTTCAGCGGTTTGAACAGGCGATCCCGCCGGCGGGGAATGTGAAGCGCGACTGGGAGATCATCAGTCTGCTGGCCAGCGAAATGGGCTATCCGATGCACTATGACAACAACCAGCAGATCTGGGACGAGATGCGCGAGCTCTGCCCGCTGTTCTACGGCGTGACCTGGGAGAAAATGGGCGATATGGGCCATGTTCAGTGGCCATGCCCGACCCTCGACCACCCCGGCACGCCGTGGCTGTATAAAGACAACCGCTTCGACACCCCATCAGGTAAAGGGCAGCTGTTCGCCACCGCCTGGCGCGCGCCGGCGGAGCGTCCGGATGATGAATGGCCGCTGGTGCTCTGCACGGTGCGGGAGGTGGGGCACTACTCCTGCCGCTCGATGACCGGCAACTGCGCCGCGCTGCAGTCGCTGGCCGACGAGCCGGGACGGGTGCAGATGAATCCCGTGGATGCGCAACGGCTGGGGATCGCCGACAAACAGCTGGTGTGGGTAAGCTCCCGGCGCGGAAAGGTCATCACCCGCGCCGACCTCAGCGATCGCATCAACCCGGGCGCGGTCTATATGACCTATCAGTGGTGGGTGGGCGCCTGTAATGAGCTGACCCAGGATAACCTGGATCCGATCTCCAAAACGCCGGAAACCAAATACTGTGCGGTGAAAGTGGAAGCGATTGCCGACCAGCAGTGGGCGGAGCGCTATGCCTGGACCGCCTACAGCGACATGAAGGCACGACTGAAAGCCGCCGCCGACGTCTGACCTCAGGGAGCGCGCGCGCTCCCTTCCCTCCTGCCGCTGCCGGCGGGTTACGCCGCCGGCAGCTGTTTCTCCACCAGCGCCACCCACATCGCCACCCCGTGGCTAATCAGCGCGTCGTTAAAGTCATAGCTGGCGTTATGCAACGGCTTCGACGGCGTTTCGCCATCGGTGCCGATCCAGAAATAGGCCCCCGGACAGACCTCCAGCATGCAGGCAAAATCCTCAGAGGCCATCGACGGCGCCTGGTTCCAGCGCACCGCCTCCGCGCCGAGGGTGGCGACCGCCACCTCGCGCAGCAGCTGCGCCTGCGGCGCATGGTTTTTGGTCACCGGATACCCCGGAAACCAGCTAATCTCGCCCCGGACATCGGACACCTGCGGCTGGGTCGCCACATAGCTTTCGATAAGCTCCCGCACGCGGGCGCGAACGCGGTTGCTCAGGCAGCGGAAGGTGCCGCGCAGCACCACGGTGTCCGGCAGGACGTTGATCGCCTCGCCGCCGTTTATCTGGGTGATGCTGACCACCGCGGAATCCTGTGGCGACAGGCGACGGGAGGGGATGGTCTGCAGCGCCATAATCAGCTGCGCCGCGGCGACGATGGGATCGGCCCCGCTCTCCGGCATCGCCGCATGGCAACTTTTGCCGCGCAGGGTAATCTCGAAGGCGTCGAGGGAAGCCATCATCGCGCCATCGCTGAGCGCCACTTCGCCGAGGGGGATCCCCGGCCAGTTATGCAGCGCGTAAATCGCATCCATCGGGAAGCGTTCGAATAACCCCTCTTCCACCATTTTGCGCGCGCCGCCAAGGTTCTCTTCCGCCGGCTGGAAGACAAAGTGGACGGTACCGCTGAACTGGCGGGTCTGCGCCAGATGGGCTGCGGCCGCCAGCAGCATCGCGGTGTGGCCATCGTGGCCGCAGGCGTGCATTACCCCGGCGCGGCGCGAACGGTAGCTGACGCTCCCCAGCTCGGTGATCGGCAGGGCGTCCATATCGGCGCGCAGGCCGATAACCGGCCCGGGGCCGTTTTCCAACGTCGCCACGACGCCGGTGCCGGCCAGCCCGCGATGAACCTGCAGGCCAAACGAGACCAGCAGCTCGGCGACGCGGCGCGAGGTCTCCTGCTCCTGATATCCGAGCTCAGGCGCGGCGTGAAACTCACGTCGCCAGCCTGTGGCTTCGGCGATCAGTGACGGCGATACGGCCATGTATTACTCCTTTCCTGCATAGCGTAATGCTGAATAATTGGGTCATGCGTTGCGTTTTTCCCCGTCGCTCACCGGCGCCGGGTCGCTGCCGCTCCCTCCGTTATATCCTGTCGTTAACACGCTGACAACGTCACGAAATGCGGCGGCGGCGCGGCGTACACGCCAGCCGCGGCCGGGCGGACCTTTTTTGGTAGTGATTTCAACGGTGACAACGGCCAGGCGATTAATTATTATGCAACTCAGGACGGCAATTTGCCGAAGGATCCACTACTGACCTCTCCGTCATCGGAAATAAAATGTTTAACCCAGACCAGAATCGTCTTGCCCCCACGCTGGCGATGATCATGGCCGCGTCGCTCGTGGGATTTATCACCGGCTATACGGTGCCGTTAATCAGTCTTGAGCTGGCGCAGCAGCAGGTTGCGCCGCTGTACGTCGGCCTGCTGGCCGCCCTGCCGCCCGCCGGTATGATGATCTCCTCTTTCCTCTCTCCTGCGCTGTGCCGGCGCGTTGAGATGGGCGTGCTGCTGAGCGGCAGTCTGATCCTGCTGGCGCTGGCGACCATCGCCTCATGCATGACCACCGATATGACGCTGCTTCTGCTGCCGCGCCTGCTGACCGGCCTGGCCTCCGGGGTCATTATCGTACTGGGCGAAAGCTGGATCACCGGCGGCGCGGCGGGCAGCCAGCGCGCCACCCTCACCGGCATCTACGCCTCGGCCTTTACCGGCTGTCAGCTGGCCGGGCCGCTGCTGATCTCCGTCGGCCCCGCCTGGCAGGCCTCGGCGCTGATGGCGATCGTCGCGGTCACCGCCGTCTGCCTGCTGATGCTGCGCCATCTGCCCACCGGCACCCGCGAAAGCCTTGGGGAGCGCGCCAGCTGGCGCAGCCTCGGCGCCTTCCTGCCGGTACTGGCCTCCGGGGTCTTCTGCTTCGCCTTCTTCGACGCCAGCATCCTCGCCCTGCTGCCGCTGTACGGCATGGACAAGGGGCTTAATGAAGGAATGGCGGTGCTGCTGGTGACCGTGGTGCTTACCGGGGATGCGATGTTCCAGACCCCGCTCGGCTGGCTGGCCGACCGGGTCGGCATTCGCCGCGTGCATCTGGCCTGCGCGGTGGTCTTCAGCCTGTCGCTGCTGGCCCTGCCGCTGATGCTCGGCTCACGGATTCAACTGATGGCCATTTGTCTGCTGTTGGGCGCCGCGGCGGGGGCGCTGTATACCCTGTCGCTGGTGCGGGCGGGGAAAACCTTTAGCGGGCAGAAGCTGATTATGATTAACGCCCTGTTCGGCTTTTTCTGGTCCGCCGGCAGCGTCGCCGGACCGGTAGTCAGCGGCATGCTGATCGGCATCACCGGCTACGATGGCCTGATCGCCACCCTGGTGGCCAGCGGCGGGCTGTTCCTGCTGATCCAGTGTCTGTGTAAAAACGAGAAAACCCTGCTCGCCAGCGAGCAGGAAGAGGACATGGACGAAGCGACGGAGTCCGCGCAGTAGTCCTGACGGCTGGCCTGGCGCCAGCCTTTTTTATGGCCCTTACCGGAGGGTATCCTGTTTTTGCTGGCTCACTGCTGTTAACCATTGCCGGCCCCCCTGCCAGGAGGAAATCATATGGAAAGTAATACGTTACATCGTGGCAGATTGATCGATCATATTCTGCTGGTTGTCGAAGACTTTGAGGCAAGCAAAAACTTCTATACCGCCGTACTGTCGGCGCTGGAGATCCCGGCGATCGCCACCGCCAATGAATACTTGCTGGCCGACGAACTGGTGGTGGCCTCACGCCACAGCCCGGAGGCCGCCGGGAAACTGACAGGGCGCCACCATCTGGCGTTCCAGGCCAGAGATCGCGACATGGTGGACGCTTTTTACCATGCAGCGCTGACCCATGGCGGCCGCGATAACGGCGCGCCTGGCGAACGACACTATCATTCTGGTTACTATGCCGCTTTTGTGCTGGATCCGCAGGGGAATAATATTGAGGCGGTGTACCATGGCGAGGCTGAGCGCAGCGCCGGGTCTGTTGCCATCAGCTTCACGCAGTAAGCGGGCGAAAGTCACCTTTTGCCCGCAACAGGAGGACACTATGTTTTCATACATTATGCTGGGAACGAACGATCTACCACGCGCCATCAAGTTCTATGACCCGTTAATGGCATTGCTGGGGCACGCCAAAGCCGGCCGTAACGAACAAGGCGCCTCATGGGGCACCTTCAACGGCAACCAGGCCTGCGGGCTGTGCGTGGGCGTCCCCTTTGATCAGCAGCCTGCCGGGGTGGGCAATGGAACGATGGTGGCGCTTAACGCCCGCTCCGTCGAACATATTGCGGAACTGCATGCCCTCGCCCTGCAACTCGGCGGACGTGACGAAGGTGCGCCCGGTCACCGGCCGCAGTATGGCGACGGCTTTCACAGCGCCTACGTCCGCGATCCCGACGGCAATAAACTGGCGTTTGTTTATTATGCGTCGGCAGCTTGACTGGCTGCTGCGGAAGTGCCTTTTTCAGGCAGTAATGAGTAATTCAGGACGGCCGACTTCGCCGTCCTGATTTCATTGAGAATAACGAAAAACCGCGGTTAAAGCGCTACGGCTTATCTTCCGGACGAGTTATCTACGGCGAAGTGATAACGTAATCCGGCGTCGCGCATACAGCGTTTCCGCCGCCAGCTGAAAATGATATTCCATCGCCTTCAGCTTTTTCGTCTTGAGCTGTTTTAGTGGGATACCTTTGATCTGCCCTGTCGCGACCAACCACCGGATATCAGCCGTACTCAGCTTGAGCTGCTTTTTCAGTATTGATAGCAGGCTGACGCGAAAAGGCTGAAGGACCCGAACGCGCACCATTATTTGCGGGCAAGCCATTAGCCTGACTGACCAATGCTCCTGAATACGAAAATCAGGTTGCCCCGACAGCACAGCGCCGTTGCGCTTCAGCGTCGCGAGGTCAGCGGCATAATAGCGAACCATGGCAGCATCGTTCTGCCTCAGGCGCTGAAGCCGTTCGCGGTTAATCTTGCTGACGTGCAGCCTGGAAAACAGGGCGATATTCCAGGTGTAATCGCAGTGCGTGCATTTATAGATGCTCCAGATATCCAGCAGCTTCTTTTGCGAATTCACCCGGATGGCGCCGGAAGGCGCGAAGTCGCGTTTTACATTGCAGGAGGGGCAGCGTTTGGCAATGTGCTGATACCCCACGGGCGTGACCGTCCATGTAACTGTCATAACGTACCTTTTTTAACCCATACGAAACCGAGTCCGTCATTAACGGACCATGATTTTTGGCGTATGAAAAATAGTTAGTCGCTATTTTTCAGTGGGTTAAAAAAAGATTTCCAACGTTATATTCCTGGAGAAGCCCAAACCGATACCCGGAGATTAACAAAGGAGTCGTCGCGGGATTTATGAGTTCAGTCAATGTTTATACTAATGATGAAAAATATCATCAATATATCTGACAACACTCAGCGGGCTGGCCTGGCGCCAGCCCGCCCGGTTTACAGCACCTTGCTGAGGAACGCGGCGGTGCGCGGGTTGGTCGGCGCGCTAAAGATCTGCCCCGGCTTGCCCTCTTCCTGAATCACGCCCTGGTCGATGAAGATCACCCGGTCGGCCACTTCGCGGGCAAAGCCCATTTCGTGGGTCACGATCACCATGGTCATCCCCTCGCTGGCGAGGTTTTTCATCACCTCCAGCACGTCGCCCACCAGCTCCGGATCCAGCGCCGAGGTGGGCTCATCGAACAGCATAATCGACGGCTTCATCGCCAGCGCGCGGGCAATCGCGACGCGCTGCTGCTGGCCGCCGGACAGGCTCGAGGGCCAGGCGTCGCGCTTATCGCTTAAGCCCACCTTCGCCAGCAAGGCTTCCGCCAGGTCGACCGCCTGCTGGCGCGGCATATTGCGCAGATTCATCGGCGCCATAATCAGGTTTTCCAGCACCGTCATGTGCGGGAACAGGTTAAAGCGCTGGAACACCATGCCGACGCTTTCGCGCATCTTGTTGAGGTCGGTAGTGCGGTCGTGGGCGGCAAAGCCGTTGACCACCACCTCGCCTTCGCTGACCGTCTCGAGGGCGTTCATACAGCGCAGAAAGGTACTTTTCCCCGATCCGGAGGGGCCGATGATGCACACCACTTCCTGCGGTTTAATGTCGCAGCTGATGCCGCGCAGCACGTGGCTGTCGCCGAAGCGCTTATGTAAGTTATTAATGTGAATCACTTTTGCCAAACCTCTTTTCCAGACGGTTAACCAGCTGCGCCAGCAGGAAGGTGATCACCCAGTAGACCAGAGAGATGGTCAGGTAGGGTTCCCAGTAGGTGGCGTAGGCGCCGGAGACGGTGCGCGCGGCGTAGGCCAGATCGGCCAGGCCTATCGCCGAGGCCAGCGACGAGTCTTTGACTATGGCGATGGCGTTGTTGCCCAGCGGCGGCAGAATGCGGCGAAACGCCTGGGGCAGGATCACCTTGCGCATGGTTTTCCACCACGGCATGCCCAGCGCGCGGGAGGCCTCCATCTGCCCTTTGTCGATCGACTGGATGCCGGCGCGGAAAATCTCCGACACATAGGCGCCAGCGTTAAGGGTGATCGCCACAATGCAGGAGAGGAACGCCCCGTAGCTGGCGCGCAGCTCGCGGGCAAAGTCGGCGCTCATCAGGCCGCTGGTCACCAGCAGGCCGTCGCGCGGGTTAATAAACAGCGGCACCAGCGCAAAGTGCACCACCATGATCTGCACGAACAGCGGCGTACCGCGGAAGGCGCTAACGTAAAAGCGCACCGGAAACTGCACCAGGTAGCGGAGAATATATTTCCATGGCCCGTGCTCGGCCTTCGCCATCCGTCCGAGACCGAGGGTTAACCCCCATAGCGTCCCGAGGATCACGCAGATAATGGTACATTTAATCGTCATCAGGGCGCCGTCCACAAACAGCGGGCCGTACTCCTCGATGATCTCCCAACGGAATCCCGTCATAGTCCTTCCCTAAAAAATACGGCTATCGCCTGGGCGATAGCCGTGGTCACTGAAAAAGGTGGGTTATTGCGCTGGCAGCGTCGGCACGTTGTCGTCGAACCAGGTTTTATAGATTTTGGCGTAAGTTCCGTCGGCAACAATCTTCTGCAGACCGGCGTTGATTTTGCCCAGCAGTTCGCTGTTGCCTTTCGCCACTGCGATACCGAAATACTGGCGTTCAAATTTGGCATCCGGCACCAGCTTGAACTGCTTCTCCGGGTGTTGCTTGATGTAGTACTTCACCACCCCGACGTCACCCACCGCGGCGCTGACGCCGTCCTCGAACAGCTCCTGGAGCATCAGCGGGGTATTGTCGAAGCGCTTGATCGCCGTGCTGTTTTTGCCCAGTACCTCAGAGACCACGATATCGCCGGTGCTGGAGTTCACCACCCCGACCTTCTCGTTTTTCAGGGCCGCGAGGGAATCGACCTGCGAATCCTGGGCGACGACGATAGACTGCTCGGCCGGGAAGTACGGCGCGGAGAAATCGACCATCTGTTTGCGTTTATCGGTGATGGTGATCCCGGAGATGATGATGTCGCGGTCGCCGGTGTTCAGCGTGGCGAAGATACCTTCCCATGGGGTATTGACCAGTTTGACGTCAAAGCCTTCGGCTTTGGCGATGGCTTTGATGATGTCGATATCAAAACCTTCCAGCTGTTTCTGGCTGTTTTCAAATTCAAATGGCCGGTAGGTGCCGCCGGAGCCGACGGTGTAGGTTTCCGCAGCCGCCTGTCCGGCTGCCGTCAGCGCGGCCATCATGAAACACGCTTTGAGCAAATTCTTAACCATGAGATATCCTTTTTATGCATTTATTTTGCATAAAAATACACACACTTACTTTTGTATGCAACCGGAAACCTTCCCGCTGGTGAATTATCTTATCAACTGGTCCGTTTACCGCCGGATTTACCGATGGCCCGGTGCAGGTCGTTGATTCGCTTCAGGGATTTCACCGTTTTTTGTGGCGTGGTCGAGGCCACCGACAGGACAATCATCTCCAGACAGACCAGCACCGTGCCGTGCAGCGGCATCCGGCTACTGTCCCCGCCGCGCGGGACGTCGATCACCACCTGCGCCTCCTGGCTGAAGCGCGAGTCCACCGCCTGGGTCAGCAGGATGGTCGGAATACCCAGCCGCTTCGCCTCGCGCAGGGTGGTCATCCCTTCGCGATGGGGGGATTTTTGCCCCATCATGATCAGCACATCGCCGCGCTGCAGGCCGATAAGCTGTTCGGCGAGGCTAAAGCCCGTGCGGTTCATCACGTAAGCCGGCAGGCCAATGCGGCTGAACAGCCGGGCGGTGTACTCGGCGAGGATCCCCGAGGCGCCGATGCCGAAGATCCCCACCTGGCGCGCGTCGCTGAGCAACGCCACCGCCTGGGCCACCGCCGCGCGGTTGTCGGCCCGCGACAGGACCTCGCAGACCCGCTGGTGCCCTTCAAGCACAAAATCAATACTGGAATTGACGTCGCTGGCGAGTGCGGTGACCGTCGAGCGCATCTTTTCCGCCGAGGTGACCGAGGTGCCGAACCAGCGCTCCATAGTCTGCTTAAGCTCGCGCAGCCCGGCGAAGCCCAGCGCCTGGATGGCGCGCACCACCGTGGCGTCAGAGGTCTGGGTCGCGGTGGCGATCTCCATCGCCGTCTGCTCCAGCACCACCTCGCGGTTGTCGTTGATATAGCTGACCACGGCCCGCAGGCGGGGAGAGAGCTGATGCGCCCGGGCACGATAGCGTTCGCCGAACAGGTCGACCCGCCCCTTCTCTTTTTTTACCGCGCTTTTCATTTGGCCACCGCCGGGATCGGCCTGCCGGCAATATGCGACTGCACCTGGGCCACCATCAGGGAGAGCGCGGCGTAGGAGTTGGAGATCACCTCTTCACGCGGCAGCAAAATATAGCGCCCGGTGCGGCAGGCGCGCATAAAGTCGCACCAGCCGGGCATCACGCCTTCCATCGCCTGCAGCTCATCCTGCGGCTTACCGCCGGTATCCGACCGCCAGGTGGCGAAGACAAAATCGGCGTCCAGCTCCGGCAGCTGTTCCGCGCTGACGTCAATTCGCTGGCCGTCGGGGATCCGCTCAATCAACGGCGGAAAGCGGAACCCGGCGTCGCGCAGCACCCGGCCCAGCGCGTGGTAAGAATGATGCACCGTGACCTTGCCGTTGTTTGCCTGGATCACCGAGACGCTGTACTGCGACGGGTTGACCATCGCTTTCAGCTGCTTGATTTGCTCCTGATAGCGGCGCTCGAGGATCGCCAGCCGCGGCTGGGTGCCGGTCAGCTGCGCCAGCTTGCGGTAAATCTCCGGGGCGCTGCCCTGCAGATGGTCGATGCTCACCGTCGGGGCAATCTTCTCCAGCTGCTCCACCGACACGTGACGGCTGGGCTCGGTGATGATCAGATCCGGCCTGGCGGCGGCCACCGCTTCCAGATCGATATCGGCGGTGCCAATAAAGCGGATATCGCTATTGTCGAAATCGACGCCGGTGAGCTGGGCGCTGGAGCGCAGATAGTGGCTGCCGTCCGGCCGCGTCCGGCCGTGGCTGGCGATGGGCGGCGCCCCGAGCTCAATCAGCGGAATGGTAATGTCGAGATCGTGCATCGAAACGATACGCTGCGGATGGAGCGGGACGGTGACCGTGCGGCCTAAATCATCGGTAAAAGTCTGAGTTTGTGGGTCGGCGGCGCTGACGGCCCCCGTCAGCAACAGCAGCAATGAGACGAACCAACGCATAATACCTTCCTGGTTAAAGGGCATCGCGGCGACGCCAGAGCAAGACAACAAAAAACGGGCAGCCCACCAGGGCAATAACAATCCCCGCCGGGATCTGCAGCGGCGCAAACGCCAGCCGGCCAAGGGTATCGGTCACCAGCACCAGCAAGGCGCCAATCAGCGCGCTTCCGCTCAGCAGCGATACCTGGCCGCCGCGCAGCACAAAACGCGCCATATGCGGCGCCATCAGGCCAACAAAGCCCAGGCTGCCGACACAGGAGACACTGGCCGAGGTCAGCAGCACCGGGGCGAAAAAGCGCAGCAGCGTGAGCTGCTGCAGACGCACCCCAAGGCCGATGGCGGTCCGGTCGCCCAGCAGCGCCGCGTCCGCCGCCCGGGCGGTACAGAACAGGATGATGGCTCCGGGCAGCGCCCAGCAAAAGGCCACCGCCAGCAGCGGCCAGGTAGCGGCCTGCAGGCTGCCCGCCAGCCAGATCATCGCCGTCTGCACGTCGCGAACGTCGGCGGTGGTCATAAAGATGCCGACCGCCGCCGCCAGGGTCCAGGAGACGCCGACGCCAATTAAAATAAAGCGCGGTCGCGAGCAATCGCGCGCCAGCGTAAGGACCAGCAGGGCCACCGCCACGCCGCCGACCATTCCCGCCAGCGGCCGCCAGACCAGGCCTACCGCCGGGAAAAACAGCACCATCCCCAGGACCACGATGCTGGCCCCCTCTTTGACGCCGATCAGCCCCGGGTCGGCCAGCCCGTTGCGGGTAATGCTCTGCATCGCCGCGCCGGCCAGCCCCAGCATAGCCCCGCACAGCAGCGCCATCAGGATCCGCGGCAGGCGGATATCAAACAGAATAAAGCGCGGCTGCTCGCCAATCTCCTGCGGCGCCAGCAGGGCCCGCGCCAGCGTCGACGCGGGCAGCGGATAGCTACCGCGGCTGAGGCTGTACAGCCCCAGCGCCAGCAGCATCAGCAGCATTAAGGCGGCAATGTTAAGCGCCGCCGGGCGCAGCAGCAGTTGGCGGGAAGCGAAAACCAGCGGCCGAAAACCGGCCCGATGGACGGCGCGCATCATTTAAAAAACCTCGCGGCGATAAAGATAAACAGCGGCGCGCCCACCAGGGCGGTCATCGCCCCGGTGGCCAGCTCCTGAGGGGCGACCAGCGTCCGGGCGGCGATATCCGCCAGGAGCAGCACCAGCGCCCCCACCGGCGCCGCCAGGGGCAGCGCCAGGCGGATATCTTCCGTCACCAGACGACGCACCACGTGCGGCACCACCAGCCCGACGAAGCCGATCGGCCCGGCCACCGCCACCGCCGCGCCGCAGAGCAGCGCAATCGCCAGCAGGCCCAGCAGCCGGGTCTGGACGAGGTTCACGCCGAGGCCCAGCGCTACCTTATCCCCCAGCGCCAGCACGTTGAGGCGCGGGGCAAGGAACAGCGCAACGCCAAGGCCGATCAGCGCCGGGACCAGCGCCGTCCGCAGCGTGCTCCAGTTCAGCCCGCCCAGATCGCCCGCCAGCCAGGTGCGCATCGCCAGCAGCGTTTGTTCATCGAGAATTAATATCGCCGCCGTCACCGCCGACGCAAACGCCGACAGCGCTACCCCGCACAGCGTGATGCGCAGCGGCGTCGCTCCGCCGCGACCGGCAGAGGCCAGCGCCATCACCCCGCCGAACAGCAGCGCCGCGCCGCAGGCGGCGGTCAGCGGCCGCGCGGCGGGGAAAGCGCCGAAGGAGAGCCCCAGCGCAGAGGTCGCCACCACCGCCAGCGACGCGCCGGCGTTAAGGCCGAGGATATGCGGCTCGCCCAGCGGGTTGCGGATCACCGTCTGCAGCAGCAGCCCGGCGACGCCGAGCGCCGCGCCGGTCAGCAGCGCCGCCGCCAGCCGCACCAGGCGCAGTTCGACGATTATCCGCTGATCGAAGTTACGCGGGTTGTACTCCAGCAGCGCCTGCAGCACCGTCTGCGGGGCGATCCAGCGGGCGCCCAGGCCAAGATGCACCAGCGAGCCGGCAATAAGCAGCAGCGTAAGCAGGAGCAGCGCCAGCCGGGGACGGGCGCGCCGCCGCGCGGGATGCAGGCTAACCACGCTCATTGTGCCGCCGCCTGGCGGGCGCGAAACGGCATAAAGAACGGTTTGCCGGTTTGCGGATTAATCGACATCTGCACGTCAACGTCAAACACGCGTTTAATCAGCTCAGGGTTACAGACTTCACCGTCGCTGATCGTGCCAGCGATGCGCCCCTGTTTAAGGAATACCAGCAGATCGGCATAGTTGACGGCAAAGTTAAGGTCATGGAGCACCGTCACCACCGTGCGGCCATGCTCGCGGGTCAGGGTCTGGAGCAGTTCGAGAATATCGACCTGATAGCGCAGGTCGAGCCAGGTGGTCGGTTCATCCAGCAGAATGGTGGCTGTTTGCTGGGCCAGCGCCATGGCGATCCAGCAGCGCTGACGCTGGCCGCCGGAGAGGCTGTCCACCGGCAGATGAGCGAACTCGCGGGTGCCCGTTAAGCGCAGCGCCTCTTCCACCGCCAGCTCATCGGCGTCGGACCACTGGCGCATCAGCCCCTGCCACGGGAAGCGACCGCGCGAGACCAGTTCGAAAACCGTTAACCCTTCCGGCGTCAGCGGCGATTGCGGCAGGATGCCGAGCTGGCGCGAGACGGCCTTCGTCGGCATCTGATGAATGGCTTGCCCGTCCAGACGCACGCTGCCGCCGAGCGGTTTCAGCATCCTGGCGATGGTCGACAGCAGCGTGGATTTGCCGGAACCGTTCGCCCCGGCCAGCACCGTCATTTTGCCGGTGGGGATGGTCAGGTTGATGTCGTCAACGATCAGGGTCTGGCCGTAGCCGGCCGACAGGGCATCCAGTACGATCCCCTGCTCTGCAGGTGTCACCCGCTGTGGCATAACTCGCTCCTGCGCCGCAGCGTTCCAGGCGAGACTGGACATTCTGCAGTCAAATCAAAATAAATCTCATTCTCTTTTGATCATGACGGGGATGAATGTAGTAGTCAATAGTCGCCATCGTCTTCAGACGCGGACGATGACTACAGCGAGGCCGCGCCAACGCAATAGAATTAAAATAAAATAATATCAAAGAGATAACCACAGGATATTCCCTGATGGAGGTGTTTAAAACGCCCTGTACCCCGCCGCTGATTTTTTATCTTGCATAACGTTTACTACTACATTCCTTCATGGTTGAATGATTCTCAATTACACACTTAAAGGCGCGTTCAGACGCTAAATCGCGTGTTTTTATTATTCAGGGCAATGATTTTATTGGCTTTATCTGACCGCAAAGGCAGATTCGTTCACGAGAAAAAGATAATGACTCAACCCCATGTCGCCTTCACCTCGTTGCAAGGGCGGGCGCTTTTTTCGCTTCTTTTTTTAGCCTCACCGGGATTAATGGCCGCGGAAAATAACGCGGCGAAAGGTAACAACGACGCGGAAGAGACCATCACCGTGGTGGCCGACGGCGCCCAGCAGAGCGCCACCAGCGGCTATCAACCGCTCAGCTCCTCTACCGCGACGCTGACCTCGATGCCGCTGCTGGATATTCCACAGGTGGTGAATACCGTCAGCGACCGGGTTCTCGAAGATCAGCACGCCACCTCGCTCGACGAGGCGCTGTATAACGTCGCCAACGTGGTGCAAACCAACACCCTCGGCGGCACCCAGGACGCCTTTACCCGCCGCGGCTTCGGCGCTAACCGCGACGGCTCGATCATGACCAACGGTCTGCGCACCGTTCTGCCGCGCAGCTTTAACGCCGCCACCGAACGGGTGGAAGTCCTGAAGGGACCCGCCTCGACGCTGTACGGTATTCTCGACCCCGGCGGGCTGATCAACGTCATCACCAAACGTCCGGAGCGGCAGTTCTCCGGTTCGGTTTCCGCGACGTCCACCAGCTTTGGCGGCGGTACCGGCAGCGTCGACGTCACCGGCCCCATCGAAGGCACGAATCTGGCGTACCGGCTGATTGGGGACTATCAGAATGAAGATTACTGGCGCAATTTCGGTAAAAACAAAAGCAGCTTTTTCGCCCCTTCCCTGACCTGGTTTGGCGACCGGGCGACGGTGACCGCGTCCTATTCGCACCGCGACTACAGCGCGCCCTTTGACCGCGGCACTATTTTCGATCTGAATACCGGCCATGCGGTGAACGTCGATCGCAAAACCCGCTTCGATGAAGCGTTTAATATTACCGATGGCTATTCCGACCTCGCCCAGCTCAACGCCGAGTATCGCCTTAACGACGCCTGGACCGCGCGCTTCGATTACAGCTACAGCCAGGATCACTATAACGATAACCAGGCGCGAGTAATGGCTTATGATTCGGCGACCGGCAACCTGACCCGCCGGGTCGATGGTACCCATGGTTCCACGCAGAAGATGCACTCGACCCGCGCCGACCTGCAGGGCAACGTGGTGGTGGGCGGCTTTTATAACGAACTGCTGACCGGCGTCGCCTATGAGAATTACGATCTGCTGCGCACCGATATGCTGCGCTGCAAGAACGTGAAAGGCTTTAATATCTATCATCCGGTCTACGGCACCCTCGACACCTGCAATACCGTCTCCGCGTCCGACAGCGATCAGCGGATCCAGCAGGAGAGCTATGCCGCTTACGTGCAGGACGCGCTGTACCTGACCGACAACTGGATCGCCGTCGCCGGCGTGCGCTACCAGTATTACACCCAGTACGCCGGTAAAGGCCGACCGTTTAACGTCAATACCGACAGCCGCGATGAGAAATGGACGCCGAAAGCCGGCCTGGTCTACAAAGTGACGCCGAACGTGTCGCTGTTCGCCAACGTCGCCCAGTCGTTTATGCCGCAGTCGTCGATCGCCAGCTATATCGGCGAGCTGCCGCCGGAAGAGTCCACCTCCTACGAAGTGGGCGCCAAATTCGACCTGCTGGAGGGCATTACCGCCAATATCGCGCTGTTTGATATTCATAAGCGCAATGTGCTGTACACCGAGAGCATTGGCGATGAGACGGTGGCCAAAACCGCGGGCAAGGTGCGTTCCCAGGGCGTGGAAGTGGATCTGGCGGGGTCCATCACCGATAACCTCAGCGTGATCGCCAGCTACGGCTACACCGACGCCAAAGTGCTGGAAGATCCGGATTACGCCGGGAAACCGCTGCCGAACGTACCGAAACACACCGGTTCGCTGTTCCTGACCTATGACATTCATAACGTCTACAACAGCAACACCCTGACGGTGGGCGGCGGCGGCCATGCGCTCAGCAAGCGCTCCGGCACCAACGGCGCGGATTATTATCTACCGGGCTATGCGGTGGCGGACGTGTTCGCCGCCTATAAGATGAAGCTGCAGTATCCGGTGACGCTGCAGGTGAATGTGAAGAATCTGTTTGATAAGACCTATTACACCTCTTCCATCGGCACCAATAACCTCGGCAATCAGATTGGCGATCCGCGTGAGGTACAGTTCACGGTGAAGATGGATTTTTAATCTTTCTCATGGCGCCGGATGCCCATTGCCGGGCGGCGCTGCGCTTGCACCGGCCTGCGGTCCTTCCCCTTCTGTGGAGTTCGCAGGCCCGGTAAGGCGCAGCCGCCACCGGGCAAAACGTGGCGCATGGCGCCGGATACCCATTGCCGGGCGACGCTGCGCTTGCACCGGCCTGCGGTCCTTCCCCTTCCTCTCGAGTTCCCAGGCCCGGTAAGGCGCATCCGCCACCGGGCAAAACGTGGCGCATGGCGCCGGATACCCGTTGCCGGGCGGCGCTGCGCTTGCACCGGCCTACGGTCCTTCCCCTTCCTCTCGAACTCGCAGGCCCGGTAAGGCGCAGCCGCCACCGGGCAAAACGTGGCGCATGGCGCCGGATACCCATTGCCGGGCGGCGCTGCGCTTGCACCGGCCTGCAGTCTTTCCCCTTCCTCTCGATCTCGTAGGCCCGGTAAGGCGCAGCCGCCACCGGGCAAAATCGTGGCGCATGGCGCCGGATGTCCATTGCCGGGCGGCGCTGCGCTTGCACCGGCCTACGGTCCTTCCCCTTCCTCTCGAATTCGCAGGCCCGATAAGGCGCAGCCGCCACCGGGCAAAATCGTGGCGCATGGTGCCGGATGTCCATTGCCGGGCGGCGCTGCGCTTGCACCGGCCTACGTTCTACGGTCCTTCCCCTTCCTGTCGAGTTCGCAGGCCCGGTAAGGCGCAGCCACCACCGGGCAAAATCGTAGCGCATGGTGCCGGATGTCCATTGCCGGGCGGCGCTGCGCTTGCACCGGCCTGCGGTCCTTCCTCTTCCTCTCGAGTTCGCAGGCCCGGTAAGGCGCAGCCGCCACCGGGGAATGCGTTTACCCTACCAGTCCTCCTCCTGGCCGAGGATGCGCAATATATCCTGACGATGCAGCAGCAGCTGCGGGTTATCGCGGTGGCGGGGAAAGGCCAGCGGCAGCGCGAACTCGGCGATAATCCGCCCCGGACGCGGCGACATCACCAGCACCCGCTCGCACAGCAGCAGCGCCTCTTCGATATCGTGGGTCACCAGCAGGCTGGTATACCCCTGCTGCTGCCAGAGGGCGATCAGCTCCCGCTGCATGCTGATGCGGGTCAGCGAGTCCAGCTTGCCCAGCGGCTCGTCGAGCAGCAGCAGGCGCGGCTCGTTCAACAGCGCGCGCGCCAGCGCGGCGCGCTGCGCCATCCCCCCTGACAGCTGCCTCGGCCACGCTTCGCTGAAGGCCTGCAGACCGATGCGGTCAATCAGCGCGTCGGCCTTTGCTTCCAGCCCTCTTTTGCCCTGCGCCTGCGGGCCCAGCAGCACGTTCTGCCGCACCGTCAGCCAGGGATAGAGCGTCGGGTCCTGAAACACCAGTATGCGCTCCGGCCCCGGAGCGCCGAGCGGCGCGCCGTCGAACTGCATCTGTCCGTTCTGCGGGGCTTCCAGCCCGGCCAGCAGCCGCAGCAGGGTGGATTTACCGCAGCCGGAAGGGCCCAGCAGCGCCACGCTTTCCCCTGGCCGCAGCTGCAGGCTGATATTCTCCAGCACCGGCACCGCCTGTTTGCCGAGCGTAAACGCGTGATGAAGATGGCTTATCGATACCGCCGCGCCGCGCGCTATCGTCTGCGAACCTGACGTCGCGGTTACCATTGCATCCCTCCCCGCTGCCAACTCAGCAGCTTATCGCGCAGCATAAATAATCCGCTGATCAGGCCGGAGCACAGCAAGGCCATCACCAGCAGCGCGGCGTACATATTGGGATAGGCCGCCCAGCCCTGGGCCCACTGGAGGTAGAAGCCGATCCCCGACTTCACCCCGACCATTTCAGCCACAATCAGCACCGAAAACGACGCGCCAAGCCCCATAAACAGGCCGACAAAGACGTTCGGCAGCGCGGCGGGGATCGCTACCCGCAGGATCAGGAAACGCTGGCTGGCGCCGAGCGTCCGCGCCACGTCGTACCACGCCTTGTCAATGCCGATAACCCCGGACCAGGTCAGCACCGTGACCGGGAACCAGGTGCTCAGCGCAATCAAAAACACGCTGGCGCCGAAGCTTGACGGAAAGATAAACAGGCACAGCGGCAGCAGCGCGGTGGACGGCACCGGCCCCAGCAGGCGTAACACCGGATGGACCCAGTAGCCTATCCGTTGCGACCAGCCAATGGCCAGACCGGTGACGAACCCGCTGCTGGTGCCGAGCAGCACCCCAAGCCCCAGCAGCCCCAGGGAGTGCAGCAGGCTGTCGAGCAGACGCGGCCAGTCGTCGTGCAGCACCTCGATCAGCGCCTGCGGCGGCGCGAAAAACGGCACCGGCAGCACGCCGCTCTTGGCGGTCAGCCCTTCCCAGGCAGCGAACAGCACCGGCAGCAGCGCCAGCCACTTGCCGGCATGCAGCACGCGCGCGCCGCGCGCTCGCCAGTAGCGATAGCTCAGCGCCAGCAGCAGCAAGCCGCCGCCGAAGGCGAACTGCGCCAGCGCCCAGCCCTCGCTAAACGGCCAGCGCCGCCCGGCATCGGGCCAGGCCAGGGTGAACAGACCGCCCAGCAGCCACAGCGCGGCGGCCAGCAGCCCTTCTCCCCACAGCGGCGCGCGGCCGGTTGGGCGCGCCAGCGCCTGCTCAGGCGAATACGTTGGCATAGATACTCTCCGCAAACTGATGGGGATCGGTGCCCGGTTTGATCACCTGCACCCGCTGCAGGTCGACCGCATACTGCGTCAGCTCTTTCACGAACGCCTCCCCCACCGCGTGGTGGCCGTGCCCCTGTCCGTGCAGAATGCCGCTTACCTCCGCTTCACTGGTGTTGAGCGCATGGGCGAGGAAAGATTGCGCCACGCTTTCCGGATGTTCGGCGGCATAGCTGTGCGCTTCAAGGATTGCCTGGGTGAGCGCCGCGGCGGCCGGTTTATGGTCCCGCGCCAGGCTCCCGCTCACCCCCAGCACGCAGCAGCTCAGATTGGCATAGTCCCCGGTCATATTGCTGGCGATCAGCTGATACTTGCCGGTCTCCAGCAGCCGATAGCTGAACGGCTCGCTGCCGCTGATGGCGGCGATCTCGCGCTTATCCAGCGCCACGCTGAGCAGATCCGCCGGGTAGACTTTCCACTGCACGTCGCTTATCGGATCGATACCGTGGCGCTTAAGCAGGATGGCGAAGAAGTTTTTATCCGGCCCGGCCATGTCGGTGACGCCGATGGTTTGCCCTTTCAGGCTCTCAAGGCCGTTGAACGGCGACGCTTTGGCCGTCAGCAGGTTCAGGCAGCCGCCATGGGTCCCGCCGGTGAGCTTGACGTCAAAGCCCTGCTCCAGCGCCTTCAGCCAGCGCAGCGCCATCCCCACCCCGGCGTCGGCCTTGCCGGTGGCGATCGCCTCCAGCAGCACATCGGTGGAGTTGCCGAAGTTAACCAACTCAACGTCGAGGTTATATTTACTGAAAATCTTCTGCTGCTCGGCGACGGCGACCGGCGCGAGGCAAACCGCGCTTTTGTTGATCGCCAGCTTGATCTTGTACGGCTGCGGCAGGCGCAGCGCCGGATGAGCATCGCCGCTGGCCATCTCCGCCATATCGTGAGCCCACAGCGGCAGGGAAACCCCGGCCAGCGCCAGGCCACCGCTTAGCTTTAAAAAACGACGACGGGAAAAAGCGGACGGGGTCATGGCGTTACCTCCGCGTGGGCCGGCCCGGCGGGCACGCTAAAGCTGGGGTCAAAGGTCGGCTTCACGTCCAGCCGGGTGCGGATCAGGCCGTTGGCGAGATAAAAGTCCGCCGTCGCCTGCTGCTGGGTCACCGTTTCCTCCGCCAGCGACTGCCACTGCGACTGGCGGTTGGCAAACTGCGCGCGGGCGATCTCCGCCGGGAAGCGGATGATCTCCCCCAGCGTTTTGCCGTAGCTGTCGAGATTGGCGTAGGCCCAGCGCTCGGCGCCGGCCAGGCGCTGGAGATAATCCTGCAGCGCGGCGCGCTTTTGCGGGTCGTTAAGCGCTGAATCCGTTGCCGCAAGGAAGGTATTCCCCGGCAGCAGCCCTTTGCCGCTCACCAGGATCTGCCCCTCGTTGGTCTTCACCATCTGGGTGGTGTAGGGCTCCCAGGTCGCCCAGGCGTCCACCGAACCGTTAAGCAGCGCCACTTTGGCGTCCACCGGACCGAGGAACACCCACTGCACCTCCTTCGGCGAGATGCCCGCCTGCTCGAGGGCTTTCAGCGCCACGAAATGGCCAATCGACCCTTTGCCGGTGGCAATGCGCTTGCCTTTTAACCCGGCTGCGGTTTTTATCGCGCTGCCGGGAGAAACCAGCACCGCGGTCCCCGCCGGGTTGCTTTTGTCCACGGCGATCGCTTTTACCGGCGCGCCGTTAGCCAGGGCGAAGAGCAGCGGCGCATCGCCGATGATCCCCGCGTCCACCGCGCCAGCGTTAAGGGCTTCCGCCAGCGGCGCGGCGGCCGGAAATTCGGCCCACTTAATGTCGTAGGGGAGGTTTTGCAGGGCGTTGGCCGCCTCCAGCTGCGAACGCATGCCGCCTTTTTGATCGGCGATGCGCAGGGTAAGCCGCTCCTGCGCCGTCGCGTAACCGCCCAGCGCCAGCAGCATCAGCGCTGCCGCCACCCGGCCTGAGAATGATAGACGCATCGTGATTATCCTTGTGATTGAAAGACGAAGTGGCCGGCTGCCAGCCAGGCGCTGTCGCTCTGCGGGGTATGCACCCGGCCGCAGAGCACATTGCGGTAGTGGCGTTCCAGCGGGTTTTGTCGGCTGAGGCCATGATTGCCGGTCAGCCCGAGCGCGATATTCACCGCCTGAATGGCGTTGTCGGTGATAGTGACTTTCGCCAGGTTGGCCTCAATGGCGGAAAAGCGCAGCGCAGCGGCCTGCTCCAGCAGGCTGCGGTTAACCAACAGCAGTTCGGCGATCTGCCCGACCTTCTCCTGCACTCGCGGCAGGCGGGAAAGCGGATGGCCGAGACCCGCGGGCACCCGCCCCGCCAGCCACCTCACCAGCCAGTCGTGAGCGGCGCGGGCGATGCTGTCATAGATCGCCGCCAGCAATGCCGTCTGTCGGTTGGCGAACAGGCGCAACGGTTCCGCCTGGGCGGCGGGTGGCGCATCGACCGGCCAGACATCCACCGCATGCTCTGCCGCCACCCGCACGTGGCGAAAAATCACCTCATGGCTGCCGGTAGCCCGCATCCCGGCGTGATCCCAGCTTTTCACCACGCTAATCCCCGGGCTGTCGCCAGGCACCAGCCAGGTGCCCACCCGCGGCGGGTTCTCATCGCTTCTCGCCCAAACCGCCAGCCAGCGCAGCCCTACAATGCCGGTGGTATAGATTTTATGGCCGTTGATGTCCCAGCCGTCCGCGCGGCGGCTCGCCACGGTGTCCGGCAGGCCGCCGCGCGCCGGGGAGCCCAGATCCGGCTCAACGCGCAGACTGTTGATCAGGCCGCCGTGTTCGACGGCATCATGAAAAACCTGCTGGCGCAGCGGCGCGTGCCAGGCGTCGTTTTCCGCCAGCCGCAAATGGTGCAGATACTGCATGCAGACGATCAGCGCCGTCGCCGGCTCACCCCAGGCGATGGCGGCGATGGCCTGCTGCAGCTGGGCCAGGCTGGCGCCCGCGCCGCCGTAAGCACGCGGCACGGCGAGGCTTAACCAGCCCCCCGCGCGCAGAGGGTCGATATTGCGCCAGGGAAAGTCGCCGCTGGCGTCAAGACTGGCCGCCTGCTCCGCCATCTGTTGGCGTACCGCCGTCAGCTGCTGCGCCCAGTCGTCGCGCTCAGGATGGATCACGATGCGCGCTCCGCCACCGCACGCCGCGCGGCTTTTTCACGAGCGATCGGCAGCAGCGCCCGGCCGTAGTCTGCCGCATCGTTCAGCGGGTCGAATCCGCGGATCAGGAAGTTGCGCACCCCGAGGTCGTAGTAGTCGAGCAGCGCATCGGCCACCTGCTCCGGGGTGCCTACCAGCGCGGTGGAGTTATGCCCGCCGCCCACCAGCTGGGCGATGCCGGTCCACAGGCGTTTGTCCACCACTCTGCCCTGCGCGGCGGTGGCCCGCAGCCGCTGGGCGCCGATGCTGTCCGGTTTGGCCTTGAACCCGCCCCCGCGCTGCGCCGCCTGCTCGGTGGCGACGTGCAGGATATGCTCGGCTTTCTCCCAGGCCTCGGCTTCGCTGTCGGCGATAATCGGCCGGAACGAGACGCTGAAGCCAATATCACGCTGGTGTTTCGCCGCTTCGGCGCGCACGCGCTGGATGGTCTCGCCGGTTTGCGCCAGCGACTCGCCCCACAGGGCGAAGACGTCGGCGTGTTTGCCGGCGACAGCGATGGCCGCTTCCGACGAACCGCCGAAGTAGATGGGAAGGTGCGGCTTTTGCAGCGGACGAATGGCTGACCAGGCCTGTTCGGCCTGATAAAAATCGTTGTGAATATCTACCGGCTGCTCACTGGTCCACACCTGGCGTACGACGTCAAGGAAGGCGTCGGTGCGGGCATAGCGCTGGTCGTGGTCGAGGTAATCGCCGTCCCGGCGCTGCTCGGCGTCATTGCCGCCGCTGATGATATGCACCGCCAGCCGGCCCCCCAGCAGATGCTCAAGGGTGGCGAATTTGCGCGCGGCAAGGGTCGGCGAGACAAAACCGGGGCGATGGGCCAGCAGGTACTGAATTTTCTGCGTCGACAGTCCGGCCAGGGCGGTCACCAGAAAGCCGTCGGGTTGATCGGACCAGTGACCCACCAGCAGGCGATCGAACCCGGCGGCTTCATGGGTTTGCGCAAAGCGAACGATATAGTCGCGGTCAAAGATCGGCCCCACCGGGGCAATCGTTTCGGAAGAGAGGCGATGGCCAATCATGCCGAGAAACTGAATGCTCATGAACAACTCCTTGCGTCAGGGTAATGGAGTGGCCGCGACGGCGGCGCTGGTCATTACCCTATACAGGGTGTGTTAATGAACAAAATGCATTTTTATCATATCTTAATATGCAAGACTGGCATTAAACAAAAATACATAGTGCTTTCAGTCGGATACTGTCAGCTGCTGCACCACTTTGCTGGCGAAAAAGGTCAGCGGCGACTGCAGGTTTGCCAGATACCGGGCGTGGATCAGCCACAGCGACACCGTAGGCTGAAAGTCGCTGAGGTTGACGACCTCGAGCTCGTCCCGCCACGGGCTGGCCGCCAGCGCCGCCCGCGGCACCAGACCCAGCCCCAGTCCCTGCGCCACCAGCGCCATCTGCAGCTGGGCGCCCGCGCTCTCGACGTTAAGCTTCAGGCGCAGACCCTGGCTTTGCAGCTCGCGGATGAGCCCGGCGCGCAGTCCACAGCCGTCGGGGTTAAGGATCCAGCCGTGTTCGACGCACTCCCGCAGCGACGACGCCCGCAGTTTCAGACGCCGGGCGGCAATCGGCACCACCTCCAGGGGACACAGCAGCCGCCCGCTGTAGCCCTCGGCGAGGGTCTGCTGGGCGGGGCCCATCGCCAGCATGCCGTCCAGTTCGCCGTTTTCCAGCCGGCGTTGCAGCTCTCCGCTCCAGCCGCAGGCGACCTGCGGGGACAGTGCGGGAAACTGCTGGCTCAGCGCCGCCAGCGCCGCCGGCAGCGCGATCTCGCTGATACTCTGCGGTACGCCGAGACGCAGCGCGCCGCGCGGCTCGCCTTGCGGATCCAACAGGCTGTAGAGCTTTTTCGTCTCGCGCTTAATGCTCAGGCACTGCTCGTACACCCGCTGACCGGCGGCGGTCAGGGTCAGCGGGCGGGTCTGACGCGCCAACAGCGTGACGTTCAGCTCCTGCTCCAGACGCTGCAGGCGCCGGGTGATAGCCGACTGGGTGATCCCCAGATAGTCCGCCGCCTGATTGAGGGAAGAAAACTGCACCGTGGCCAGCAGAGCGTCAATATCGTCGATGCGCATAGGATCCTCATGTGTAATTTGCATATTAATATATGCGTAAATTGCATTTAAATAATATTAACGCCTCTGTTAGCGTTTTGACCAGTCCCTCTGACAGGAACCGCACATGACTGGACCACGACTGGAAAAATTACGCCATTTTATTCATGAGGTTGATCGCCTGCACCGTGAACACCACCAGACCGCGCCGCTGCTTGACGCCGTGGCCCAACGGCTGGCGGCGCTGGTACGTCACGACGACTGGCTGCCGGAAGAGTACACCCTGCCGCACCCGCACCATTACCAGCAGTATCTGCTGCATGCCGACTCCGGGGAGCGCTTCTCGATCGTCAGCTTCGTCTGGGGGCCGGGACAGGCGACGCCGATCCATGACCACCGGGTATGGGGGGCCATTGGTATGCTGCGCGGCGCGGAGGAGAATCAACGCTACCAGCTGGATGCAGACGGCATACCGCGGCCGCTGGGCGCCGCCACGCTCCTGCAGGCAGGTCAGGTGGAGAAAGTCTCCGTTGACGATGGCGATATTCATCGCGTCAGCAATGCGCTGGCGGACCGCGTCTCCATCAGCATTCATGTTTACGGCGGCAACATCGGCGCGGTGAAGCGCGCGGTGTATACCCCGGAAGGCCAGCAAAAACCGTTTATCTCCGGCTACGCCAACCGCCATGTGCCCAACATCTGGGATCCCTCCCGCGAACACCAAGGATAACCATTATGTCCACTTACGCTTACCGTCAGGCCGCCGGGATCCGCCAGGCGCTGCTCGACCGTCGTGAACTGGCGCTCATCGACGTCCGTGAAGAGGCCGATTTCGCCACCGCTCATCCGCTGTTTGCCGTCAATCTGCCGCTCAGCAAACTGGAGCTGGAGGTGCGCCGGCGGATACCGCGCTTCACCACCCCGATCACCGTCTACGACAATGGCGAAGGGCTGGCGGAGATCGCCGCCGAACGGCTGCGGACCTGGGGCTATCAGGATGTGGCCCTGCTGGCCGAGGGTCTCGCCGGCTGGCGCCGCAGCGGCGGCGAGCTGTTTCAGGACGTCAACTCCGCCAGTAAAGCCTTTGGCGAGCTGGTGGAAAGCGTGCGTCACACGCCGTCGCTCAGCGCCCGGGAGGTTCAGGCGCTCATCGACAGCCGGCAGGAGGTGGTGATCGTCGACGCCCGGCGCTTCGACGAGTACCAGACCATGAGCATCCCCGGCAGCATCAGCGTGCCCGGCGGCGAGCTGGCCCTGCGGGTGGAGAGCCTGACGCCCTCCCCGCAAACGCCGGTGATCGTCAACTGCGCCGGACGCACCCGCAGCATCATCGGCACCCAGTCGCTGATCAACGCCGGCGTGCCGAACCCGGTCCATGCCCTGCGCAATGGCACTATCGGCTGGACGCTGGCCGGCCAGACGCTGGCGCACCAGCAGCAGCGGCAATACGATCCCTCCGCCCGCGCCTCTGGCGCCCGGGCCGCCGAGGTGGCGCATCTCGCCGAACGGGCCGGGGTGGCGGTCATTGATGAGGCGACCCTGCAACGCTGGCTGCAGCAGAGCGACCGCACCACCTTCCTGTTTGATGTGCGCAGCCCTGAGGAGTACGCGGCGGGCCACTATCCTGGCTGCCTGAGCGCGCCAGGCGGCCAGCTGGTGCAGGAGACCGATCACTTCGCCAGCGTACGAGGGGCGCGAATGGTGCTGCTGGATGACGATGGCGTCCGGGCGGCGATAACCGGCTCGTGGTTGGCGCAGATGGGCTGGGAGACGGCGCGGCTGAACGCCCTGTCGGCCAGCCAGCTGAGCGAGCGCGGGGTACCAGCCGCCGAAGTGCCCCCCGCCCCGCAGGCGGAGGAGATAAGCCCGGCGCAGCTGGCGCAACAGCTGGACGACCCCGGTACGGTGGTGCTCGATTTCACCACCAGCGCCAACTTTGTCGCCCGCCATATCCCCGGCGCGTGGTGGCTGACGCGCTCGCAGCTGCGCCAGGCCCTGGAAGCGATCCCTCCCGCTCAACGTTACGTGGTGACCTGCGGCAGCAGCCTGCTGGCCCGCTACGCGGTGCCCGAGGTGGCAGCCTTAACCGGTAAGCCGGTACAGGTATTGCGCGGCGGGACGCTGGCATGGATCGCCGCCGGTCTGCCGCTGGCCCATGGCGACGCCGGCCTCGCTGTCGAGCGCCGGGACCGCTATCGCCGTCCCTATGAAGGGACCGATAATTCCGCAGAGGCCATGCAGGCCTATCTGGAGTGGGAGTACGGCCTGGTGGATCAGCTGGCCCGCGACGGCACCCACGGTTTTCGGGTGATCTAACGCCAGCGCGACTCAGGCCTCACGCATGATCCACGAGTATTGAAAGCTCTTCGGCGCCGGAAAATGGGTCCGGCGCCGGTAGGAGCCCAGCGACTGCGGCGTGCAATAGGTGCAGCTCCCCAGCCATTCAACGCTCGTTGACGCCACCCCCGCCTCTGCGAAGATCGCCTCAGCGAAAGCACGCAGATCAAACCACAGATTATCGCTGCCGCGCGCCGCGGCTTTGAGCGGATCGCTGACCGGGCCAGAACGGGAATGGAACAGCCGCTGGCGGTGCCGGGCCACCCGGTCACCGCCGGGCTGGTCCAGCAGTTGCTGATAAAATCCGGCGGAGACTTCGTAACAGCAAGGGTGAATATGCGGCCCCACGGCGATGACCAGATCGGCCAGCGCCGCCCCCTGCTGGCGAAAAGTCGCCAGACTGTTGTCGACAATGCCGCTGGCCAGCCCCTGCCAGCCGGCATGCACGCTGCAGATGAAGCGACCGTCGCGCGAGGCGATCAGTATCGGCAGGCAGTCGGCGGTTACCACCCCCACCTTTTGCCCGGCGACGGCGGTAAACACCGCGTCGGCATGCGGGCGCGTCGGCAGCGGCTGCTGATAATGATGAACCTCATTGCCATGGACCAGCTTCACCGGCGCCATTTCGGCATAGGGAAAGGCGGCGGTTTCGTGGACGTCGAGAAACGCGTGGCGGATGCCAGGGATAGCGTCGAGTAAGCGGGAGCGGTAAGCCATAGAGACGATAAGCGACAGAGAATGATGTCTTACCTTAGGCCAGGGCACGCGCAGAGGCAAGGCGGCGGCCCGGCATTTTTTCGCCGGACCGCCGGACAGGCTTCAGACAATGGCCGCGCGCTGCTGGCGATGCATCAGCCAGAACACCGCCACGCCGGCCAGCACAATACCCGGCGCTGAGGCCGCCATCACCCCGACGGTGCCGGTGCCGAGGGCCAGCATCTTGCCGGCCAGCAGCGGACCGCTCATCGCCCCGAGGCGTCCCACCGCCACGGCGGTGCCGACCCCGGTGGCGCGGATCGCCGCGGGATAGAAGAGCGGCGCCAGCGCGTAGAGCACACTCTGGCCGCCGGTGGCGAACAGCCCGGCGACAAACCCCGCCAGCAGCATCCCGCTCAGCGACGACGCGCTGCCCAGCGCCAGCAGCGACGCCAGAATGCCGCTGTATATCAGCAGCGACATGCGCAGCGGAGTAAGCTTATCCATCAGCGCCCCCAGCAGCAGGGTGCCGCAGGCGGCGCCGATCTGCAGAGAGAACATCACTCCCGCCGCCTGGCTGGCGCTGAATCCCTGGCCTACCAGCAGCATCGGCAGCCAGTTGATCAGCATATAGACCACCAGCAGAGTAAAGAAATAGCCCAGCCACAGCAGCAGCGTGGCGGCGGCATGCCCCGGGGCAAACAGGGTGCGCAGCGGCACGCTGGTCTCCACGCGTTGAAACGCCTGCGATTCCGGCAGCCAGCGCATCAGCAGCGGGATCAGCAGCAGCGGAACCACGCCGCCAATCCAGAAGATGGTCTGCCAGGCCGCGGCGAGGCCAAAGAACCCCAGCGCCGCCGCCAGCGCGGCGCCAATGGGCACCCCGCAGTACATCAGGCTCACCGCCCGGCCGCGAAAACGGGGACCAGCGGCTTCCGAGGTTAAGGCAATCAGGTTCGGCAATGCCGCCCCCAGCCCGACGCCGGTGAGCAGGCGCGCCAGCAGCAGCGTCGGGAAGCTCCAGGCCACCGCGGTGGCCAGCGAGAACAGGCCAAACAGCAGCACCGAGCCCAGCAGGATGCGTTTGCGCCCGTGGCGGTCCGCCAGCATGCCGCCCACCAGCGCGCCGGGCAGCAGGCCGAGGATCCCGGCGCTGAAGATCCAGCCCATCTGCATTTTATCCAGCGCAAAGGCCTGCGCCATGCCCACGGCGGCGATCCCCGCCGCCTGCAGATCCAGCCCCTCCATCAGGGCCACCATAAAACAGAGCCCGATGGTGACCACCAGGCGCGAGGAGTTTGCGGTCGTTATCTTGGTCATAGGGTACCTTTGCGATAGCCGGACAAACGGAGCAGGTGATGGGCGGCTGATGCATGGTCAGCCGCCCGTTGTTATTTTTGGCGGTTAAGCAGATCCAGCGCGACGTCGACGATCATATCCTCCTGGCCGCCGACCATCCGCCGTTTGCCCAGCTCGACGAGAATATCCACCGCGCTGAGGCCATAGCGCGCCGCCGCCGCTTCGCTGTGGCGCAGGAAGCTGGAGTAGACCCCGGCGTAGCCCAGCGCCAGCGTTTCGCGGTCGACGCGCACCGGGCGGTCCTGCAGCGGCCGCACCAGCTCGTCGGCGGCATTCATCAGCGCGTAGAGGTCGGTGCCATGCCGCCAGCCGAGCTTGTCGGCGGCGGCAATAAATACCTCCAGCGGCGCATTGCCCGCCCCCGCCCCCATCCCGGCCAGGCTGGCGTCGATCCGGTCGCAGCCCTCTTCCACCGCGGCGATAGAGTTAGCCACCCCGAGGCTCAGGTTATGGTGGGCATGCATCCCGGTGGCGGTCTCCGGCTTCAGCACCGCCTTCAGCGCGCGGAAGCGGTCGCGAATGTCGTTCATGTTCATCGCCCCGCCGGAATCCACCACGTAGATGCAGGTCGCCCCATAGGATTCCATCTTCAGCGCCTGCTGCGCCAGCGCCTGCGGAGAGATCATATGGCTCATCATCAGAAAACCGACGGTGTCCATCCCCAGCTCGCGGGCAAAGGCAATATGCTGCGCCGCGACGTCCGCTTCGCTGCAGTGGGTGGCGACCCGCACCACCCGCGCCCCGGCCTGATACGCGGCTTTCAGGTCGTGCAGGGTGCCGATGCCCGGCAGCAGCAAGGTGGCGATTTTCGCCTGGCTGACCGCCTCCGCCGCCGCTTCAATCCAGGCGATATCGCTGTGGGCGCCAAAGCCGTAGTTGAAGCTCGATCCCTGTAGCCCATCGCCGTGGGCGACTTCGATGGAGTCCACCCCCGCCTTATCCAGCGCGCCGGCAATCTGCTGCACCTGCGCCAGGGAATACTGGTGACGAATCGCATGCATACCATCGCGCAGCGTCACATCCGAAATGTAGAGTTTTTTACCGTTCATGCTGTCGCTCCCGCCGCGCTGTTCATTGCCCCGGCCATTTTCTCCGCCGTCGCCAGCGCCGCCGAGGTCATAATATCGAGGTTGCCGGCGTACGCCGGCAGATAGTGCGCCGCCCCTTCCACTTCGAGGTAAACCGCGGTTTTCAGTCCGGAAAAACGGCCCACGCCGGGCAGGTTGACCGGATTATCCTCGGGGATAACCTCAAACTGCACCTGCTGCTTCAGCCGGTAGCCAGGCACGTAAGCCTGCACCGCCGCCGCCATCTCGGCGATCGAGGCGGCAATCACCTCCTGGGACGCCATCTCGCTCAGCACATACACGGTATCGCGCATCATCAGCGGCGGCTCCGCCGGGTTCAGCACGATAATCGCCTTGCCCTTGCCCGCGCCGCCGACCTTTTCAATCGCCTGCGAGGTGGTTTCAGTGAATTCGTCAATATTCGCTCGCGTCCCCGGCCCGGCGGATTGACTGGCGATGGAGGCCACGATCTCCGCGTAATGCACCTTCGCCACCCGCGAGACCGCGGCGACCATCGGGATGGTGGCCTGCCCGCCGCAGGTCACCATATTGACGTTGCCCTGGTGGAGATTGGCCTCAAGGTTGACCACCGGCACGCAGTACGGGCCAATCGCCGCCGGCGTCAGGTCGATGACGCGGATCCCTGGCTTCGCTTCGCGCAGCGCGGCATCGTTTTTGACGTGCGCGCCGGCGCTGGTGGCGTCGAAGACAAAGTCGATATCGGCAAACTCCGCCATCTGCATCAGGCCGCCCACCCCTTCGTGGGTGGTCGCGACGCCCATGCGCCGGGCGCGGGCCAGGCCATCCGACTGCGGATCGATGCCGACCATCACCGCCATCTCCAGTTGCTGGCCGTGGCGCAGAATTTTAATCATTAAATCGGTGCCGATATTCCCGGAGCCGATAATGGCGACTTTACGTTTACGCATCACGATGTCCTTCTCCGGCGGCGACGAAGCGTGCCGCGACTGAGCCAATACCTTCAATATGGGCGACAAAGCTGTCCCCCTCGTTAATCGCCACCATCGGGCCTAACGCCCCGGTCAGCACGATATCCCCCGCCCGCAGCGGTTCGCCGAGGCTGGCCATCTTGCGCGCCAGCCACACCGCGGCGTTCAGCGGATGCCCCAGGCACTCGCTGCCCCGGCCGCTGGAGACCAGCTCCTGGTTGCGGGTCATCTGCATGGCGCACGCTTTCAGATCCAGACCCGCCGGTCGCTGCGCCGGGCCGCCGATGACGTACAGGCCGCAGGAGGCGTTATCGGCGACGGTGTCGACAAAGCCGATTGACCAGTCGCGAATGCGGCTGCCCACCACCTCCAGCGCCGGCAGTACCCATTCGATGGCGTTATACAGCTCATCAAAAGTGGTATCGGCATGGGGTAGATCATGTTTCAGCACCAGGGCGATCTCGGCCTCCACCTTGGGCTGCAGCACGCGGCCAAACGGCACATCGGCGTTGTCGCCGTAGCACATGTCGGCAAACAGGGTGCCGAAATCCGGCTGGTTGACCCCCAGCTGCTGCTGCACTTTGGGATGGGTCAGGCCCACCTTGCGGCCCACCACCCGTCGGCCATGGGCCACGTGGTGCTGCACGTTCAGGCGCTGGATAGCGTAGGCGGCGTCGGCGTTGTCGACGCCGAGGATATCGCGCAGCGGGGCGATCGCCTGGCCGGTTCGTTCGGCGTCGCGCAACTGTTGCGCCAGCGCGTCAAGAGAAATAGTCATCATCACTCCTTAAGCCCGTGCGAGGAAATTGAGCACCAGCTGATTAAAACTGTCGGCATGTTCCCACTGCGCCCAGTGGCCGCAGTCGCGGTAAATGTGCAGCTCAGAGCCGGCGATCCCGGCGAGCAGGCGTAGTCCGGCGTCCATCGGCACGAAGCGGTCATTGCGTCCCCAGACGATGAGAGTTTGCGCAGCGATCTCGCCGAGCCGCGGGCCAAAGTCAGGGAATTGTTTCGGGTTGGCTTCGAGGCTCTTGACGAAGTTGTCCAGATGGTCGCGGCGCGACAGCATATTGTTCAGCCGCGCCTCGAACAGCGCGTCGGTGAGGTCACGGGTATCGAAGACGAAAATGCTCATCATCTTCTTCAGGTTTTCAATGGTCGGCTCGCGGTACAGGGCGTTCAGCAGTTTGATGCCCTCCGTCGGCATCGGCGTGAACAGGCTCATGCCGCCGGTTCCCCCGCCCATCAGCACCAGCTTCGCCACCCGCTCCGGCCAGCTCAGGGTGAAGGCCACCGCGCTGTGGCCGCCCATCGAGTTGCCCAGCAGATGGACTTTATCGATCCCCAGCTGATCGACCACGCTTTTCAAAATGCGGGCGTTGAGATCCGAACGCGAACCGCTGTTGACAATCGAATCGCTCTTCCCCCACCCCGGACAGTCCAGGAGCAGCACGCGATAGCCCGCCTCGACCAGCGGGTCAATGTTGCGGCTGAAGTTGGCCCAGCCGGTGGCCCCCGGCCCGGAGCCGTGCAGCATCACCACGGTCTCTTCCCCGTCGCCGCAGTCATTGATATGGATGCGCAGCGTGCGGCCTCCCTCGTCGACGTTGAGGAATCGGCTGGTGGCGTCTTCGGTTTGCGGTTGATAGCTCATGTTAGTCTCCCGGTTAATCAAATCTCGGTGGTGGCGCTCAGCGAGCCGAATCCGGCGATCCACTCGGGGATCGGCCGGTAATAGCGGCCTTCGCTGCGCCAGCGGCCAAAAGCGGATAGCGCGGCAAAGGCGGCCACCCAGGTCTTAATTTCGTGCGTCGATTTGCCGGCCATCGCCGACAGCTCGTCGTTGCCGATCGCGTCCAGTTCGCTCAGCCGCCCCTGCTCCAGCAGGCTCATAAAGCGGTTGTCCCAGACCGGGTTGAGGGGATGGAGCGAGCGCTGGTCTTCGGTAAACCGTCGGGCGGCGCTGATCACCCGCTGCTGGCGCAGCTCGCGTTCGTCCGGCGGCAGCTGTTTGCCGCTGCCGAGCAGGCGGTCGCGCAGATGGGCGTCCGCCTTCGCCAGCTCCGGCACCGGCGGCTGGTGCGAAAGCCCGCCAGAGCCGAGGATCAGCACCCGCTTATTGAGGGTGTTGAGGAAGCGGCCCATCGCCTCGCCCAGCAGCCGGGTGCGTTGAAACCCCGGCAGCGGCGCGGCGACGCCGTTAATAAACACCGGCAGCACCGGCAGGCGATCCAGCCCACCCAGCAAAAACTCCAGCGGCTGGGCGAAGCCATGGTCCACCTGCATGTTGTACGACACCGCCAGGTCGATACCGCTGTTGATCACGGCGTGGGCGCAGGCTTCCGCCAGCTCGGTGGGCACCGGCAGGTCGCCGGCGGCGCTGGCGAAGTCGCCGATGGCGGTGGCGCCGACGCCCAGGCAGAACGGCGGCATCACGTCATAGAAAAAACCGTTGTAGTGATCGGGGGCGAAGAGCACCACCAGCTCGGGATCGAATTCAGCGATCCGCCGCCGGGCGTCGGCAATCACCCCGTTCACCTCATCGAGGACCGCCTGCTCCGGGTCAACGAATCCCACCAGCGGGGTGTGCGACAGACAGTGTAAATAGGCATGCATATCAGGCCACCTTCTCTTCAGCGTGGCCGGTATCCCCGGCCGCAAGGGTCATTTTTTCCGCCAGGGCGGTCAGCTGCGCGCCGAGGGTTTGCGGGATAGCGAGAGCGGCGACAAAGCGGTCCGGCCTGACCACGGCGATGGCGGTGTTATGTTGCGCAAACCAGCTCTTCAGACGGTTTTGCTTATCCCCCACCCGCAGCGTGCCCGGGGCGTTATCCTGCTCGCGATGGATCTGCACCTCCGGCACGACCTGGATAAAGCGCACCCCTATCGCGCGCCAGCGGGCGATCTGCCCGGCGTCGAGCCCCCACTGCGGGTTGCAGCCCCAGCCGATAATGGCGAAATTCGCCCCGATAACCTCATCGAGCAGGAGACTCTCGCCGTTCTCCAGCGTCACCTGCGGTTGAATAAACATTTTGCCCACCGGCGAGGCTTTGCCTGCGCCGTCGGTCAGCAGCGCCCCTTCGCGATACTGCGGCATCGGCTTAAAACGCATTTCGAGGAAGTAACGTTTCACCGGCGGCAGGTAGTTCAGCAGCCAGGAGAGGCCATCGCGCGCCGCGCCCTGCCAGCGCTTCGGCGGCGCCAGCACGTGACCGGCGGTGACCGACAGGTCAATCATCGCCTTCGCGTGGTCGCGACGCTCCTGCTGGTAGCTGTCAAGCAGCGCCTCTCCCGCTTTGCCGTTGACCACCAGCGCCAGCTTCCACGCCAGGTTGAAGGCGTCACGCATGCCGCTGTTGTATCCCTGGCCCTGCCAGACCGGCATGATGTGCGCGGCGTCGCCGGCCAGCAGCACCCGGTCAATGCGAAAGCGCTCGGCAAGGCGCGCGTTATGGGTGTAGACCCGCTGGCGGATCAGCTCGACGCGATCCGGGTACGGCAGCACTTTGCTCAGCAGACGGCGCATATTGTGCGGCTCGCTGAGCTGGGCTTCGGTTTCCCCGGGCATCACCATAAATTCAAATCGGCGCACGCCGTGGGGCAGCGCGGCGGAAACGTAGGGCCGCACCGGGTCGCAGCACAGGTAGACGTGCGGGGTGGCCAGCGGATCGTTGGCGATATCGATGACGATCCACTGGTTCGGCGCGGTCTTGCCTTCGAAAGGGACGTTCAGCGTGCGGCGAATAAAGCTGGCGCCGCCGTCGCAGGCCACCAGCCAGTCAGCGCGCACCGTCTCCCGCTCGCCGTCCGGTCCTTTGATATTTAACGTGACACCGTCACTGCTCTGGCTAAAGGCTTCCACCTCGCGGGAAAAGAGGCAACGGACCTGCGGGAAACGCTGCAGGCCGTGATACATCACCGCATCCACCTGCGGCTGAATAAAGGCATTGCGCCGCGACCAGCCAAACTCATCGGTCATAGGCTGGATGTCGGCAAAGCAGCGGCCCTTCGGGGTCAGAAAGCGCATGGCGTGCCACGGCGTGGTGTGCGGCAGCACGTCATCCACCAGCCCCACCGCCTGCATCGCCCGCAGCGATTCATCGTCAATACCGATGGCCCGCGGGTAATCGATCAGTTTGTCGAGCTTTTCCACCAGCAGCACGCTGATGCCCATCTGGCCAAGGTAGTTGGCCATCATCAGGCCTACCGGACCGGCGCCGGCAATGGCGACCTGGGCGGTATGCTGCACGGCGGGTTGAATATCGGGTGTAGATGTTGTCATTCTTAGCGACCTCACGACTCGGAAACTGCCCGGCTGACAGGCAATTTGTTAATCATGTGTAAACGTATTTTTATAATGGGCTGAGTATAGGGCGGGTGTTTTCGGCTACAATCAAAACATCGCTGAATGTGCACTAGGTGCACATCGCTGTTTATAAAGCGTTTTAAGGAAGGATTTATGCGTGATGATGGGGCCACTGAGTACAAAACGGTGCGCGGATTAAGCCGGGGTTTATTGTTATTAAAATTGTTAAATAAATTCGACGGCGGCGCGACGCCCGGCCTGCTGGCGGAGTTTAGCGGCCTGCATCGCACCACCGTGCGCCGGCTGCTGGAGACGCTGCAGGAGGAAGGTTTTGTCCGCCGCAGCCGCTCCGATGACAGCTTTCGTCTGACCATTAACGTCCGCCAGCTGAGCGACGGATTTCGTGACGAACATTGGATTTCTGCCCTCGCCACGCCGCTGCTCGGGGAGCTGCTGCGCGAGGTCCAGTGGCCGACGGATATCACCACCCTCGACGTCGACGCCATGGTGGTGCGCGAAACCACCCACCGCTTCAGTCGGCTGTCGTTTCACCGGGCGATGGTCGGACGGCGACTGCCGCTGCTGCTCACCGCCTCCGGTCTGACGTGGCTGGCCTTTGCCCCCGACGCGGAGCGCGACGCCATTCTCAGCATGCTCGCCGCCCGTCCGGAAGCGGAGTATCAGCTGGCTCGCGAACCGGAACGGCTGGCGGCGATCCTCGCCCGCACCCGCCAGAACGGCTATGGCGAAAATTTCCGCGGCTGGCGGCAGGAGGAGAAAATCGCCTCTATCGCCGTGCCGGTCTGCAGCCAGCAGCGGGTCATCGGCTGCCTCAACCTGGTCTATATCGCCAGCGCCATGACCATTGAGCAGGCGGCGCAGAAGCATCTCTCCGCGCTGCAGAGGGTGGCGGGCCAGATAGAAGCCCGTATGGAAGATGAAGAGGTGTTATACGACATTCCTTGATCGTGAAGGGGTGAAAGGCGATCAATTATTGCCCCCGGCATCGTTATATAATTTAATATATATCGAATTTTTCAAGCCACTCGAGCCACGCCATGTCAAAACACCCCTTACTGCTGGGCCTGACGCTGCTCAGCGCCAGCCTGTTCACCGGCCAGACCTTCGCCGACCGTACCGTCACTGACCAGCTGGGTCGCCAGGTCACCCTCCCCGACCACGTCACCCGCGTAGTGGTTCTGCAGCATCAGACGCTCAATCTGCTGGTGCAACTCCATGCCGCCGAGGATATCGTCGGCGTCTTAAGCAGCTGGAAGAAACAGCTCGGGCCGCAGTTCGTCCGCTTTATGCCGACAATCGCGCAACTGGCGACGCCGGGCGATCTCACCCAGGTCAATATTGAAAGCCTGCTGGCGCTACGTCCGCAGGTGGTTTTCGTCGCCAACTATGCGCCGCCGGCGATGATCGCGCAGATCCAGCAGGCCGGGATCCCGGTGGTGGCCATCTCGCTGCGCCACGATGCCGCCGGGGAAAAAAATAAAATGAACCCTACCATGGCTGACGAAGAGCAGGCCTATAACGCCGGGCTGGTGGAGGGGATCCGCCTTATCGGCGAGGTCGTCGAACGCCAGCCCGAAGCCGAGGCGCTGATTCACTACACCTTTGCGGCGCGCCAGCAGGCCAACGCGCCGGTGGCCGATATTCCGCAGAACCAGCGGGTGCGGGTCTATATGGCCAATCCCGATCTGAACACCTACGGCGCCGGAAAATACACCGGACTGATGATGGCCCACGCCGGGGCGCTGAACGTGGCGGCAGCGAGCGTTAAAGGCGCCCGCCAGGTATCGCTGGAGCAGCTCCTGGCGTGGAACCCGCAGGTGATCTTCGTCCAGGACCGTTATCCGCAGGTGGTCAAACAGATAGAGAGCGACCCGCAGTGGCAGACGATCGATGCGGTGCAACATCATCGCGTCTGGCTGATGCCGGAATACGCCAAAGCCTGGGGATACCCAATGCCGGAGGCGCTGGCGCTGGGCGAGCTATGGATGGCGAAAAAACTCTATCCTGCACGCTACCAGAACATCGATGTGGACAGCAAAGCCAGGGATTACTATCAGCGTTTTTTTCGTGTGACGTGGTCACCCGATGCGCGTTAATTCCCGTCCC
Source organism: Klebsiella sp. C360 (assembly GCF_048822415.1). Taxonomy (NCBI): domain Bacteria; kingdom Pseudomonadati; phylum Pseudomonadota; class Gammaproteobacteria; order Enterobacterales; family Enterobacteriaceae; genus Klebsiella; species Klebsiella sp. C360. Next base: position 180,701 of record NZ_JBMEZZ010000003.1, on the reverse strand, counting down.
TGGCTGTTGCCGCTTTGCCTGGCGCTGATGACGCTGACGATCGCCGTTGCCTCTCTCGGTGTCGGCCAGTATCCGTTAAGCCTGAGCGCCGTCGGGCATACCCTGATCCAGCTGCCGCCCGGTGAAGGGGTGGTTGGGCAGATCGTCTGGTCGGTTCGCCTGCCGCGCGTGGCCATGGCCCTGCTGGCCGGCGGCGCGCTGGGGCTGTGCGGCGCCACCTTACAGGGGGTGTTCCAGAATCCGCTGGTGGATCCGCATATCATTGGGGTGACCTCCGGCTCCGCCTTCGGCGGCACGCTGGCGATCCTGTTGGGATTCGGCAGCCTGTTGATGATGGCCTCGACCTTTTTCTTCGGCCTCATCGCGCTGGGGCTGATTTATCTCCTCGCCGCCCTGCAGGGGCGGGAAAGCACGCTGGGGCTGATTCTGTCAGGGATCATTCTCAGCGGTTTTTTCGCCGCCCTGGTCAGTCTGATGCAGTACCTCGCCGATAGCGAAGAAACGTTACCGAACATTGTCTTCTGGCTGCTCGGCAGCTTCGCGACCGCCAACTGGCATAAGGTATTGCTCATGCTTTTGCCAATGACCGTGGCTGCCGGGCTGCTGTGGCAGCTGCGCTGGCGCATCAACCTGCTGGCGCTGGAGGAGCGGGATGCCCGCAGTCTTGGCGTTCCGGTGGCCGCGCTGCGTCGCGGCGTGCTGGTCTGCTGCGCGGTGCTGGTGGCCGCCCAGGTAGCGGTCAGCGGCAGCATCGCCTGGATGGGGCTGGTGGTCCCTCACCTCGCCCGCCTGCTGGTGGGGGCCGATCATCGTCCCCTGCTCCCCACCGCATTCTGGCTCGGCGCCGCCCTGATGCTGGTGGTGGACGATCTGGCGCGCACGCTGACCCAGGCGGAGATCCCGATTGGGATTATCACCGCCCTGCTGGGAGCGCCGCTGTTTACCTTTTTGCTGGTGCAGTCCCGACGCCGGAGGATGGCGCCATGAACATATCCTTATCGCTGGAAGCGCTACGCTACGGTCGCCGTCAACCGCTCTTCGACCCGCTGACACTGGCCTGCCGGTCCGGTGAGATCTGGGCGGTACTCGGCGCCAATGGCCGGGGAAAAAGTACTCTGCTGGACACCCTGAGCGGCGTATTGCCCCCGCTTGGCGGCCAGATGCAGTGCGAGGGCGGCGTGGCCCTTGTCCCGCAGTCGTTTCGCCCCGCTTTCAGCTGGCGAGTGAGTGATGTGGTGCTGATGGGCCGCGCCCGTCACGTGGATCTCTTTGCCCAGCCGGGCGAGGAGGACGCTCGACGGGTTGTGAAAGCCCTGGCGCAGCTGGGCATTGCCCCCCTGGCCCGACACGATTTTAGCTCTCTCTCCGGCGGCCAGCAGCAGCTGGTGCTCATCGCCCGCGCGCTGGTCAGCGCCAGCCAGAATATCCTGCTGGATGAACCCTGTTCTGCGCTGGACCTTGGTAACCAGCAGGTGGTGTTGCAGCTGATCGACGACCTCGCTCACCGTCAGGCGCGCACCGTCCTGTTCACCACCCATGACCCGAACCATGCCCTGCAGGTGGCCAGCCATACGCTCCTTCTCCTGCCGGAGGGCCAGTGGCTGGCGGGCGAGACGGCCGACGTGCTAAGTGAAACGCACCTCCGGCAAGCCTACGGCCTGCCGGTACGTTTGATCCACCATCCCGCGGCCGCTTATCCTCTGCTGGCCCCCGGGTTTACCCTGCGTCGCTGAAGGATAAAAACCCCGCCCGCCGGAGACAGGCCTGCCCGGCCTCGCCGAGGATAAAGCGATACAGGGCTGTGGCGGCGGGGTCGGCGCTAAGGCGCGCCAGCTGATAGTCGCAGCAAATGTTCCACGGCGCGGGGATGACCAGGGTGCGCAGATCATCGCAGGCGGCCAGCGCGGCCCCATAGTGCGCATAGCCGATAAACAGATCCGCCAGGTTCTGGCGAATAAGCCACGCGCCGGCTATCGCTCCCGGCGGCACGCTCAGCGAATCTCTGCCGCCGACCAGCGGCTGCGCCCGCCCGGACAACGCTTTGCCCAGCCCCGGATAGCGCGCCTCAAGGCGGGTAAACAGCTGCCAGGTATAATCTCCCGACGGATCGCAGCCCGGGGTGGAGGTCGCCAGCCGCAGGCGGGGCGCGCTGAGCAGCGCCAGCCAGTCCAGCGCGTCGTTCTCCGGCGACCGCCGGACGGTGAGCATCAACTGGTTACGGGCCAATCCCCGGCACTCCTGCGCCAGACCCGCCTGCAGCAGCGCCTGCGGGTGCGCCGCGTTGGCGGAAGCGAAAACCGCGCACGGCGTCCCGGACTCAATCCGCTCGCGCAGCAGGCCGGCGGGGCCAAACTGCACATCGACCGCCAGGCCGGTGTGCTGCTGGAACTGCGCCACCAGCGGCTGGAAAGCGCTTTTCAGGCTTCCCGCCGCCAGCAGCATGAGAGGAGGAGAGATCATCGTCATTCGCTATAAAACAGATAATATAACGCTATCTTACCCGAACTGACGCCGCGTCAGTAGCGAATTTCCGCCAGCGCCCGCAGCTGTTCGGGGGTGGCTACCGGCAGGTCGAAAAAGCGCAGATAGGCAGGGATCATTTCAAACAGCATGTCGGTCCCGCGCTGGATGTGGCACTGTCGCGCCTGGGCGGCTCTCAGCAGCGGAGTATACTCCTGGGTCATCACCACCTCCCCCACCCAGGTGCCTGGCGCCAGACGGTCAACGTCCAGCGGTAGCGGATCGCTGACCTTCATCCCCAGCGGCGTGGCGTTGACCACCAGCTCGTGTCCGGCAGGATCGTGCTGCATCAGAGTGATATCGAGCTGTGGATAGTGCTGATGCAGCCGTCCAGCGAGAGCGTGCGCCACCTCGGGACGGGTATCGTACAGGGTCAGGGCGCTGACCCCTGCCGCCGCAAGGGAGGCGGCGATAGCCGACCCCACCCCGCCGCTGCCGACCACCAGCGCCCGCGTCCCCTCAGGCTGAAATCCCTTACGGCGCAGGCCCAGCACAAAGCCGTCGCCATCGAACATGTCCCCGGAGAGGCTGCCGTCCGCCTCGCGACGGATGGCGTTGCAGGCGCCGGCGATAGCCGCCGTCGGGCTCAGGCGTTGCACCAGATCGCAGGTGGTGATTTTATGCGGCATCGTCACCAGCGCGCCGATGATATTGGTCATCGTAAACAGCGGCGGAATAAACGCGGCATAGTCCTCCGGCCTGACGCCCATTGGCACCACCTTCACGTCCACCTGCTGGTCGACAAACCACGGGTTGTAGATCATCGGCGCCTTAAAACTGGCGGTCGGATAGCCAAGATGCGCTATCAGCCGCGTATTCCCACTAATCACCATGCCTTGCTCCTTTGCTTACTGCGATAACTCGATACGTTTGACGTCGCCGAGGATAAACAGATAGGCTGCCACGCCCAGCAGCGCGGCGCCGCCGATGTAGATCAACGCGTAGAAGAAATTGCCGAACCCGGCGACGATAAAGCCGATCACCAGCGGGGTGAGGATCCCCGCGAGGTTGGCGCAAAAGTTGAACAGGCCGCCGGTGAGCCCGCCCAGCCCCTTCGGGGCGATGTCGGAGATCAGCGTCCAGCCGAGGCCCACCATCCCCTGGCCAAAAAAGGCAAACGACATCACCAGGATCACCGCCAGGTCGCTCTGCAGCCAGTTGGCGGAGATGATGCAGCTGGCCATCAGCAGGCCGGCGACGATCGGCAGCTTACGCCCCAGGTTGGCCGACCCGGTGGCTTTAAGCAGCTTGTCGGAGATCCAGCCGCCAAACATCACCCCGCCGGCGGCGGCGACAAACGGCAGGATGGAAAAGAAACCGACCTTCAGCCACGGCATATGGCGTTCGGTGGCCAGCCAGGTGGGAAACCAGGTAAGAAAGAATACCAGCACCGTGTTGCCGGCAAACTGGCCGATACTGGCGCCGATGATCTGACGTTTGCTCAGCAGCTGGCGGACCAGCGGCCAGCTGAACGCCACCTGCTGGTCGGCTGGGGCGCTCAGGCCGCCGCCGTTTTCGATATGCTCGCGCTCCTGCTGGCTGAGACGAGGGTCTTCATGCGGTTCGCGGTAGCAGCGCCACCACACCAGGGCGAACAGAATGCCGACCACGCCGACGCTGACGAACAGCACCCGCCAGCCGAAGCCGTCCATGATCCAGAACAGCAGCGGGGCAAAGCAGGCCAGCCCGAGGTATTCCCCCACGGTGTACACCGCCGTGGCCTTCGCGCGCTCCTGCTGCGGGAACCAGGCGCTGACCACCCGGCTGTTCACCGGAAAGCACGGCGCTTCGCTGACGCCAAGCCCGAAACGGCACAGCAGCAGCGTCTTCAGCCCCACCGCCATGCCGTGGAACAGGGTAAACAGCGACCACAGGGTCAGCGACAGAAAATAGGTCACTTTGTTGCCAAAACGGTCGAGAAACAGCCCGCCGGGGATCTGCGCCAGAGCGTAGGTCCAGGCGAAAGCGGAGAAGAGGATCCCCATGAGCGCAGGGTCAATCCCCAGCTCACCGGTCAGCTTTGGGGCGGCGATCCCCAGCACGGTGCGATCGAGGTAGTTGATCATGGTGCCGATGGCCAGCAGCGTAAGAATGCCGATGCGCCGCCGGGAGCGGCGCGCGGTGACGGCTGGCTGGGCGGCGGCCGTCGGGTTAGGGCTATATGAGCTCATAGTCGGTTCCTGTCTCGGGTACAGAGGGTGTTGTTATTGTGTTTCAGGCATAATGAACCATTTGATTCAGGCTAACAATACTGCATCGCCGCCAGACGGACGGCCGCATTCGCCGCGCCATAGAGCGCGTAGCCTGCCCGTCGTTCGGTTAATTCAAAGAAGAAGCGCCCGGCGATGAAGGGCCGGGTATACAGATGCAGGAACGCTCCGCCCTGCGGATCGCGGTCGTAGAGGAGCTGCCGCCGCTGGAGCTGCCCGACGTCCAGCTCGCCGCCAAAGCGCGCCAGCAGATCGTCATAGTAATTGGCCGGGATCGGCAGCGCATGATCGGCAACCGCGGCGAGCTGGTCGCAGGTGGCCGGCAGATCGCGGCAGGCAAAGGCGGCATGCTGCAACCCCGCCCCCTGGTAGCAGGCGACCGAGCGGGCGATCTGCGTCGCCCGGCTCTGGGAGATATTCAGCGCCAGGCGGATCTCCCCCTGCGGGCTGCGCACCGCCAGACTACGCACCAGTCCATAGGGATCCGGCAGCGTCTGCTCATGTTCGAGCGTAAAACCAAACACCGTGCGGAAGAACATCACCCAGTTGTCGCGGCTGTCGGCTTCCATCCCCAGCGCCAGATGGTCGATGCCGAGGTAATCTTCGCGCACCGTCACGCCATCGCGCAGGAGAAAGTCGCGCTCGTAGATCGCCTCCCCGGCATCGATGAGATAGACCAGGCTGCCGTCAGGGGCGCAGATCGCCGGGATCGGCGTTTCGTTCGGCCCGGCGTCGCCCTGCCAGGTGGCATACCCCAGCGCGCGGGCGCGAGCGACAATCGGCGCGCTGCTGTCGACCCGCAGCGCCATCGCGCAGAGCGATACCCCGTGGCGTTGATAAAAGTGATCGGCCCAGCTGTGCGGCTGATGGTTTATCACGATCCGCGCCCCGCCGTTGCGCCACAGCGTGACCTGTTTGGAGCGGTGGCTTCCCTCGTGCTGAAAACCCAGCGCCTGCAGGTGCTGCCCCAGGCGCTGCGCCTCGGCGACGCTGGCGGCGAATTCGATAAACTCCAGCCCGTGACAGACCGGCGGTGGCGGCGGTGAAAACAGATCGGCATCGCACGCCGGGAGCCGGCGACGAGTCTGCTCCTCCAGCCACAGCAGCGAACGATAGCCATCTTTGGCCGTCGCGCCGTTCGGCGAGGCGCGAAAACCGTCATTAAAGATCTCCAGCGACCAGGGGCCGCGATAGCCGCAGCGGGTGATCTGCTCGGCAAACGCCTCCAGCGGCAGCTCCCCCTGCCCGGGGAAGCAGCGGAAATGGCGACTCCACTCCAGGAGATCCATTTTCATATACGGCGCATCGGCGAGCTGAACGAAGGTGATTTTCTCCACCGGCACCGATGGCAGCGCGTCGAGGGTGTCTCCCCGGGCCAGGATATGGAAGCTGTCGAGCACCAGGCCCAGCGCCGGGCTGTCCACCCGCTGCACCCGCTCCCAGGCCTGCTGCCAGCGGTTCACATGGGTTCCCCAGGCCAGCGCCTCATAGCCGATAGCGATCCCCTCCTCTTCCGCCAGCGTGGCCAGCGCCCGCAGGTCCGCCACCTGCAGTTCGCTATCCGCCGAGCAGTCCGGCTGCACATTGCTGCACAGCAGCAACGTGTCGCAGCCCAGCTCGCGCATCAGCGCAAATTTGCGTCTGGCGCGGGCCATATTGGCCGCAAACTGCGCCCGGCTGGCGCCTTCAAAATCGCGAAAGGGTTGAAAAAGCGTGATTTTTAACCCTAAATCGGCGGCCAGCTGGCGGATTTCCGCCGGCGTCCCCGTATAATAGAGCAGATCGTTCTCGAAAATTTCCACACCCTGATACCCCGCCGCCGCAATAGCGTGCAGCTTCTCTGGCAGGGTGCCGGAAATCGAAACGGTGGCGATAGAGCGCAGCATAAGGTCCTCGGGTCAACAGCTGACGTGAGCCTTGAATATGTATCATTTGGTTCATTTGCGCCATACCAGGTTGCTAAATTGTGATCATTATGTGTATTTTTTGTCACCCAAGAAAAAGGAGTTGCCATGACCGCCGTTGCTCATGATGAAGCACAATCTCTGAAGGAGCGGATCTTCAGCGCCGCTATCGCCGTCTTTGCCGAACACGGGCTGTCAGGCGCCCGCATGGAGCAGATCGCCACCGAGGCGCAGACCACCAAGCGCATGGTGGTCTACTATTTCAAAAGCAAAGAGCAGCTCTATCAGGAGGTGCTGCAGCATGTGTATGCGCGGATCCGCGAAACCGAGCAGCAGCTGGGGCTGGAGAATGTGCCGCCGGTAGAGGCGCTGGTGCGGCTGGTGCGCTGGAGCGTGCGCTATCACGCCACCCACGCGGACTATATGCGGGTGATTTGCATGGAGAACATGCAGCGCGGCAAGTGGCTGAAGACCTCGGGAGAGCTGAAGCCGCTGAATCGTACCGCCCTGTCGATTCTCGAAGACATTTTGCAGCGCGGCCAGCAACAGGGGGTCTTTCAGGCGGGGCTGGAAGCGCGCGATGTGCACCGGTTAATCAGCAGCTTTAGCTTTTATCAGGTGTCGAATTTCTACACCTTCAGCAGTCTGTACCTTGACGATCCGCTGCCCGCCATTGACGATGAAGCGATGGTGGCCCACCACTGCGACATTGCCGTCCGGGCGGTGGTCCGCTTCGTGATTTCCTGACCCGCCGGCGAAAGGCGTCAGTGTCCGGAGAGGGCGTGAATGACCTTCGCCATTGCCTCCTCGGTGAGCGGTGAACGCTGGATTTTGCTGTTCGCCAGCGAGGTGCGCAGCACGCCGGCGATGACAATGTGTTTCGGCTCCTGGCCAAGGTCACGCATCTCCAGCACCACTTTGCCCACCACGCGGCACATTTCCTGGTACAGCTCGTCGTCTTTCGCTTTATTTCCCATTGAGTCTGGCTCGCATTTTCTCATTATCAATCAAATCATTATTGATAGATTTTTCCGGCAACGCAAATCATCCTCCCGTTACCGGGTCAATGGCGCATTTTACCGCCTCATAACGGGAGAAAATTCCCTTTCCGCCGCCCCTTTTCATCCCGCCTGTTGAAAAAATGTGTTGCATAGTTTTATGCATAACGTGCCGGTTTTGTTACGCGTTTTGTCCATAATTTGAAACGAGGTTTTTATTTTCCTTTTTGATTTCGCCAGCGTATAATGCGCTTCGATTCTTTCTTGAATGGTTTCAGCGCATTGGACTGCATGATAAAACGCATAACACCTTGCCACATTTCATGGGCTGAACCGCCAGCACACATTCTTCTGCACGCTTCAGGGTTGTCACCTATCCTTAGGGCGTGGCTTAGCAACTTTCGTAATACAGGTTTGGCTCCCCGGCAGTGCGCCCGCGGAGCGAGAATTCCATATCCTTCACAACTTAAAGACTAAAACTGTCATGAAAAAGACCAAAATTGTTTGCACCATCGGTCCGAAAACCGAATCTGAAGAGATGCTGACCAAAATGCTGGAAGCCGGCATGAACGTGATGCGTCTGAACTTCTCCCACGGTGACTATGCGGAACACGGTCAGCGCATCCAGAACCTGCGCAATGTGATGAGCAAAACCGGTAAGAAAGCCGCTATTCTGCTGGACACCAAAGGACCGGAAATTCGTACCATCAAGCTGGAAGGCGGCAACGACGTCTCCCTGAAAGCGGGCCAGACTTTCACCTTCACCACCGATAAATCGGTCATCGGCAACAGCGAAATCGTTGCGGTAACCTATGAAGGCTTCACCTCTGACCTGAGCGTCGGCAACACCGTTCTGGTGGACGATGGCCTGATCGGCATGGAAGTGACCGCTATCGAAGGCAACAAAGTTATCTGTAAAGTGCTGAACAACGGCGACCTTGGCGAGAACAAAGGCGTGAACCTGCCGGGCGTCTCTATCGCCCTGCCGGCGCTGGCGGAAAAAGACAAACAGGACCTGATCTTCGGTTGCGAACAGGGCGTGGACTTCGTCGCGGCCTCTTTCATCCGTAAGCGTTCCGACGTCGTCGAGATCCGTGAGCACCTGAAAGCCCACGGCGGCGAAAACATCCAGATCATCTCCAAAATCGAAAACCAGGAAGGCCTGAACAACTTCGACGAAATCCTCGAAGCCTCTGACGGCATCATGGTTGCTCGTGGCGACATGGGCGTTGAGATCCCGGTTGAAGAAGTTATCTTCGCGCAGAAAATGATCATCGAAAAATGTATCCGCGCGCGCAAAGTGGTTATCACCGCGACCCAGATGCTGGACTCCATGATCAAAAACCCACGTCCGACCCGCGCTGAAGCCGGCGACGTGGCCAACGCCATCCTCGACGGCACCGATGCGGTAATGCTGTCCGGCGAATCGGCGAAAGGTAAATACCCGCTGGAAGCGGTCACCATCATGGCGACCATCTGCGAACGTACCGACCGCGTCATGACCAGCCGTCTGGATTTCAACAACGACAACCGTAAACTGCGCATCACCGAAGCGGTGTGCCGCGGCGCGGTAGAAACCGCTGAGAAACTGGAAGCGCCGCTGATCGTGGTCGCCACCCAGGGCGGTAAATCCGCACGCGCTGTGCGCAAATACTTCCCGGATGCCACCATCCTGGCGCTGACCACCAACGAAACCACTGCTCGCCAGCTGGTGCTGAGCAAGGGCGTTGTGCCGCAGCTGGTGGAAGAGATTGCCTCTACGGATGATTTCTATCACCTGGGTAAAGATCTGGCGCTGAAGAGCGGCCTCGCGCGCAAAGGCGACGTGGTGGTGATGGTCTCTGGCGCATTAGTCCCGAGCGGCACCACTAATACCGCTTCCGTGCACGTGCTGTAATAATTTACAGGTTAATTGGTTTTTTTTTAATAAAGCGCCTCTCGGGGCGCTTTTTTTTATTCATCGACTAGCTCTTCCTATTAAAAATGCAAATCGGAATTTACTATTTAATAAGAGATTATCTAAGATGAATCCGATGGAAGCGTGCTGTTTTCACTCGCCTTTTTCAGCGATTTTGACCAATTCGATGCTTCTTTGAGCGAACGATCAAAAATAAGTGCGTTCAGGTAAAAAAAATATTCTCATCCCAAAAAAGTTTGTGTAATACTTGTAACGCTACATGGAGATTAACTCAATCTAGAGGGTATTAATAATGAATCGTACTAAACTGGTACTGGGCGCGGTAATCCTGGGTTCTACTCTGCTGGCTGGTTGCTCCAGCAATGCTAAAATCGATCAGCTGTCTTCTGACGTTCAGACTCTGAACGCTAAAGTTGACCAGCTGAGCAACGACGTGAACGCAATGCGTTCCGACGTTCAGGCTGCTAAAGACGACGCAGCTCGCGCTAACCAGCGTCTGGACAACCAGGCTCACTCTTACCGTAAGTAAGAGTTCTGGTAATAAAAATGGCGCACTCTGTGCGCCATTTTTTTTGCCCTCGCGCTGAGGGCTACTGGGTGAGCAGGCCGTTGTCAGACGAACTGTTCTGCGCCGACAGCGACGTCGCCGCGCTACCCGCCCCCGTCGATACCACCACCGGATAGCCCGCCCTTCTCGACATCGCTTTTTTCAGCTGCAGGTCATCCACCGCTTTATCCTCTGCGAAGGCGTGAAACGCCGCTGGCAGCGTGTAAGCGATGGTCCGGGTGTTTTCCCCTTCCGTCTGCGACAGCGGCCTGTGGACCTCTACATAACGTTTACCATCCGGCTCGACGGCAAACTTCACCGGCTGATTGATGATCCGCACCGGCGTCCCGGTTTTCACCTGACTGAACAGCGCCTTGATGTCATCGGCGTTCATCCGCATACAGCCCGAGCTGACGCGCAGCCCAACGCTGTCCGGCGCGTTAGTCCCGTGGATGAGATATTCGCCGTTACCGTAGGCCAGACGCAGCGCATAGCGGCCCAGCGGGTTATTCGGCCCGGCCGGCACCACCGCCGGGAGCGTCACCCCTTTCTCCAGCGAGCGCGCGCGGATGCCGGCGGTGGGTGTCCAGGTCGGGTTAGGGATCTTCTGCCCGACGCGGGTGGTCATCTCCGGCGTTTCCAGCCCTAACTGGCCGATGCCCAGGGGATAAACCTGGACCTGATTCTCTCCCGGCGGGAAGTAGTACAGCCGCAGCTCCGCGAGGTTGACGACAATCCCCTCCCGCGGCACGTCGGGCAGCAGCATCTGAGAAGGGATCAGCACCTGGGTCCCGGGCTTCGGCTGCACCGGCGCGATGGTATCGTTGGCTTCAAGGATCAGCATCGCCGCGGTATCGAAATGGCGGGCAATCGCCTGCAGGTTGCGATCGCTCTCCTGAACCGTCCAGTACTGGTTCTGGCCAATCAGCCGGCTGTTGGCCGGAGGCAGCGGGTAATCGACGGCCCAGGCGGCCGGTGAGGCGCCAAGGGCGCTGAGAAGGGCTAAAGCGATCATCGTTTTGCGTTTCATACTGAGATTCCTTCTTTCGCTGATAAAACGCCAGGAGACTGAACGGCGGCAGGGTCAGCGCCCTGCCGGACGTAACAGAATGAAATCTACCTGTTTATTCTAGCTAATATTTGCGGCTTTCGCGCGTATCGCGCGGATCATGGCTTCGAGGCCCTGCGAGCGGGAGGGGGTAAGATGCTGGGTGAGGGCCATTTTTTCAAACCACGGGCGGACGTCGAACTCGGTGATGTCCTGGGCGGTCATCCGGTCATAAAGGATAAACACCACCGCAATCAGCCCTTTGACAATCGCCGCATCGCTGTCGCCGCGCAGGGTGACAACGCCGGAAGGATCCTGCGCCATCACGATCCACACCTGGCTTTGACAGCCCTGAATAATGTTCTGCGGGCTGTGCTCCTCGGCGCTCAGCGGCGGCAGCCGCTGGCCCAGCTCAATGATATAGAGATACTTCTCTTCCCAGTTGGCGCAACGGCTAAAATTGCGCAACAGTTTGTCTTTGTCCGGTAATGCCGCCATCGTCACGTCCTTTACCCTAATAGTTTGCGGATCCGCTGGAGGCCGGCCACCAGGCGGTCCACCTCTTCCGTGGTATTGTACATCGCCAGCGACGCCCGACACATGGCCGGTACCTGATAGCGGGCCATCAGCGGCATGGCGCAGTGATGCCCGGTCCGCACGGCGATCCCGTAGTTATCGAGGAAGCTGCCGACGTCATAGGCGTGATGCTGGCCGAGGTTAAAGGCAATCACCCCTTTGCGCTGCGCCGGACCGTAGAGGATCAGATCCGGCACCGCGCGCAGGGCCTCCAGCGCGTAGCGCATCAGCGTCTGCTCGTATTCGGCGATCTGGGTCAGTCCCAGCTGGCTGACGTAGCTCAGCGCCGCGCCGAGGCCAATGATCCCCCCGGTATTCGGCGTGCCGGCCTCAAAGCGCCAGGGCGCCTGGTTCCAGGTGGTGCCCTCCGTCAGGCTGACGGTGGCGATCATCGACCCGCCCCCTTCCCATGGCGCCATTGTCTGCAGCAGCTCGGCCCGGGCGTAGAGCACGCCGATCCCGGTCGGGCCGTACAGTTTATGGCCGGAGAAGACATAAAAATCGCAGCCCAGCGCCTGAACGTCCACCGGGTGGTGCATCACCGCCTGGGCGCCGTCCACCAGCACTTTCGCGCCATGCTGATGCGCAAGGGCAATCAGCGCCGACAGCGGGTTTTCCGTCCCCAGCACGTTGGAGACTTCGGTTATCGCCAGCAGGCGGGTACGCTGGTCAAACAGCCCGGGAACCACGTCCAGCTGCAGGGTGCCGTCCGGGTTGAGGGGGATCACCCGCAGCTCAGCCCCTACCCTGGCGCAGAGCATCTGCCACGGTACGATGTTGGCGTGGTGCTCCATCTCGCTGATGATGATGTTATCCCCGGCGCCGACGTTGGCGTTTCCCCAGCTGTTGGCCACCAGGTTAATGCCCTCGGTGGTGCCGCGCACGAATACCAGCTCCTCCGCCGAGCCGGCGTTAAGGAAGATGGCCGCCTGCTGGCGCACCGCCTCCATCCGCGAGGTGGCTTCCGCGCTGAGGGTATGGATCCCACGATGCACCGCCGCGTAGCCGTGGCGATAGAATTCCGCTTCGGCGCCAATCACCGCCTCCGGTTTCTGGGCGCTGGCGGCGCTGTCAAGATAGACCAGCGGCTGGCCGTTAACCTCCCGGCTCAGTACCGGAAAATCGGCGCGAACCCGTTCTACTGAAAATGTCATGCTGTGCCTCCCGGCAAACGCTCTCCAATCCGCGCCAGCACCTGCTCTCTGAGCGCATCGCTGTGGATAGCTTCGGTAAGCTCGGCGGCGAAGGCGTAGAGGATCATCTGCTGCGCCGCCTGCTGTTCAATCCCGCGCGAGCGCAGATAGAACAGCTGTTCTTCGTCAATGCGCCCTACCGTCGCCCCGTGGCTGCATTTCACGTCATCGGCGTAAATCTCCAGCTGCGGTTTGGTGTCGACCTCCGCCAGCCGCCCGAGCAGCAGATTGTTGTTGGTCATCTGGCCGTCGGTTTTCAGCGCATGCGGCGCGACGTTGATCAGCCCGTTAAACACCGCCCGGCCCTTATCGCTGACAATGGTTTTATGCAGCTGGCGGCTGGTGCAGTACCCCACCTGGTGGTCCAGCCAGGTGCGGCTGTCGCAGACCTCATTTTTCACCGGCATCGCCAGCGAGTTAAGACGCAGGTCGCTGTTTTCGCCGCCCAGACGCGTGCTGGTGTGATGACGCAGCACCTGACCGCCGAGCAGGAAACTGCTGCTGAAAGCCGAGGCGTCGCGGCCCAGCAGCAGGTCGTTATGGGCGAAGTGGTAGCTGTGCGCGTTCTCGAACGCCAGCTTGAAGTGCTGCAGGCGCGCGTTGTCCGCCACCGTCATGGTCAGCCGCCCGCCGGTGAAGTGCGGTTGCTCATCAAGGCTAAGATAGTGCTCGACAATCGTCGCCTCCGCCCCGCTCTCCAGCGCCAGATGGTGACGATAGTGGGCGGTATTCAGCGCATCGCCGGCCAGGCCGCGGGTGATATGCATCAGCAGCAGCGGCTTGTCCAGGCGACGGTTGCGCGGCACGCGCAGGCGGGTCACCGTCTGCGCCAGGCTTTCGGTCAGATGGAGAAACACCTCCGGCTGGAGGGCACCCGGCAGATGCTGGCGCTGGTTATCGACACTGACCTCCACGCCGCTGGCGGCGAGATCGTCGCTCAGCTCAGGATGATAGCGACCGTCGATAAACACCAGTCGCCAGGCGTCCAGCGGCAGCGCCAGCGCGTCACGCTGTTCGGCGCTGATCGACGCTCCCTCATCGGCGACGAAGCGGCCGTTAATCAGCGCGTCCAGCGGGGTGTATTTCCAGTCCTCCTGCTTGCGCGTCGGCAGACCCAGGCGCAACAGCTGCTGCAGATGCTGGCTGGCCTCCGGCGTACGCTGGTCGCCCTGCGCTTCAAACAGATGGTGCCACTGCTGCAGCGCATTACTGCTGTTCGGTAAGCCAGCCATAGCCCTGCTCCTCCAGCTGTTTGACGAGAGTGAAATCCCCCGACTTCACAATCCGCCCCTGATACAGCACATGGACATAGTCCGGCTTGATATAGTCAAGGATGCGCTGATAGTGAGTGACGATGATGAAGGCGCGTTTGCCGTCGCGCAGCGCGTTCACGCCCTGGGAGACGATTTTCAGGGCATCGATGTCGAGCCCGGAATCCGATTCATCGAGAATGCACAACTCCGGCTCAAGCACCGCCATCTGCAGAATGTCGTTACGCTTTTTCTCGCCGCCGGAGAAACCCACGTTCACCGAACGGGTCAGCAGATCTTCCGGCATCTGCAGCAACCTGATTTTCTCTTCCATTAAATCCTGAAAGTCGAAGCGATCCAGCGGCTCCTGGCCGCGATAGCTGCGCACGGCATTCAGCGCGGTCTGCAGGAAGAACTGGTTGCTGACGCCGGGGATCTCCACCGGATACTGGAAGGCCATAAAGATGCCTTCCCCGGCGCGATCTTCCGGGGCGAGCTCCAGCAGGTTTTTGCCCTTAAACTCGACGCTGCCGCCAGTGACCTCGTAATCTTCGCGCCCGGCCAGGGTGGCCGAAAGCGTACTTTTCCCCGAGCCGTTCGGCCCCATAATGGCGTGGACCTCCCCCGGACGCACCGCAAGGTTCAGCCCGCGCAGGATCGCTTTATCTTCGACGGCGACGTGTAAATCTTGAATACTTAACATCTTTTTTCCTTAATTATCAGCCGACGCTATGCTCAAGGCTAATGGCCAGCAATTTTTGCGCCTCTACGGCGAACTCCAGCGGCAGTTCGGAGAAGACGTCTTTACAGAAGCCGTTGACGATCATCGAGATGGCATCGTCTTCGCTGATCCCGCGCTGCAGGCAGTAGAACAGCTGGTCCTCACCGATCCGCGAGGTGGTCGCTTCGTGTTCCAGCTGAGCGCTGTTGTTGCGGCATTCGACATACGGGAAGGTATGCGCCCCGCAGTCCGGGCCAATCAGCATCGAATCGCACTGGGTGTAGTTGCGGGCGTTGGTGGCGGTCGGCATGATTTTGACCAGCCCGCGATAGCTGTTCTGGCTGTGTCCGGCGGAGATCCCTTTCGAGATGATGGTCGAGCGGGTGTTCTTGCCGATATGGATCATTTTGGTGCCGGTGTCCGCCTGCTGATGGCCGCTGGTCAGCGCCACCGAAAAGAATTCGCCGATCGAGTTATCGCCGCGCAGGATGCAGCTGGGGTATTTCCAGGTGATGGCCGAGCCGGTTTCCGACTGGGTCCATGACATTTTGCTGTTCTCCCCTTCGCACAGGGCGCGTTTGGTGACAAAGTTGAGGATCCCGCCGGTGTTGTTATCCCCCGGGAACCAGTTCTGCACCGTGGAGTATTTCACTTCCGCGTCTTTATGGATGATGACTTCCACCACCGCGGCGTGCAGCTGATAGCTGTCGCGCACCGGCGCCGAGCAGCCCTCAATGTAGCTGACGTAGCTGCCTTCATCGGCCACCAGAATGGTGCGTTCAAACTGGCCGGTCTTTTCGGCGTTGATGCGGAAATAGGTCGACAGCTCCATCGGACAGCGGACGCCCTTCGGCACATAGATAAAGGTGCCATCCGAAGCCACCGCGGCGTTCAGCGCGGCAAAGAAGTTGTCATTGCCCGGCACCACGGTCCCCAGATACTTTTTCACCAGTTCCGGATGGTCGTGGATCGCCTCGCCGAAAGAGCAGAAGATGATCCCCTGCTCCGCCAGCTTTTCACGGTAGGTGGTCGCCACCGACACCGAGTCGAATATCGCGTCCACCGCCACCTCGCGCCCTTCGCGCACCGGCACGCCCAGCTGGTTAAAGGCTTCTTCCACCTCGCTGGTCAGGAAGGTGTTGGCCCCGGTCTGCTGTACCGCGCCGGGCTCGGAGGCGCAGGTCTCATCGCAGTTGCCGCAGGAGGGGGCGGAATAGTAGCTGTAATCCTGATAATTCAGCTTATCGTAATGCGCCTTCAGCCAGTGCGGCTCTTCCATCTCCAGCCACGCCCGGTAGGCATTGAGCCGGAACTCCAGCATCCACTGCGGCTCATTGCGACGGGCGGAGATGGCGCGAACCACCTCTTCATTAATGCCTTTGGCCAGCTCATCGGTCTGCAGGCGAGTGAAAAAGCCCTCTTTATAATTGAGCGGGCCGCCGGTCCAGGTTTTGACATCGTCTGTTGCTTCAGTATTACGCGACATAGTTACTCCGCCTGCACCCCAAAACTTTCGCCGCAGCCGCACTCGTGCTGCGCTTTCGGGTTATGAAATTTAAAGATTTCATTTAAACCTTCCCGGACGTAATCCAACTCCGTGCCGTCAATGAACGGCATCGCCTGCAGCGGCGCAAACAGCTTCGCCCCGTCAGATTCAAAGAGCAGATCGTCGGGCGCCGGCTCGGCAATCATTTCGAGCACATAGCCAAAACCGGCGCAGCCGCTGGTTTTGATACCCAGCCGTAGCCCCTTTTTATCCGGTTGCTTACGCATCAGATCGCGAATATGCGCGGCAGCGGCCGGCGTCATGGTCAGTCCCTGCCAGCTGAAATCGGCGGGATTAAAGGTTCCTGCTTGTACTTCCATCGATAGACCTCCAGGTTGGCGCCATCAAGGCATACCGCCATGTTAGTGATAATGATTATCACTTCAACCCTTCTCCAGCAGGGATATTGCCTCATTTAGCGCTTTTTATAAGCATAGACCCTTGCCCGGGGATTATCAGGGTACGCAAGTCGAACCTAATCATATGATTTATAATATGTTATTCTGATATTGTTCTGTTACCGCACGCAATGGCAAAGATGTATCGAAAATACCGATTTATGCGATAGCAGCAGACCACCTTCCTGATTCACCCTGGCGCAGAAACGGAAAAAGTGACGGCGTCACTAAGCGGCCATGCGCGCTGAACAGGCGCTGGCCTGCGGAATGAGAAAGCGTGAGAAGAAAGCGTCAAGGCGCGACGCTTTCGGCAGGGGCGGTCGCGGCCTGGCGGGGACGTGGCCGCGATCGGGGGGGATGTAAACCGCGATGAAACGGGTAGTCAGGAAGGCTATCGGTTGGCTAGGTCCCTTTTCTCACCAGGCGGGCGGCCTGGACAAAGACCTCATCCTCCACCCCATCCCCCTTCTGTCTGCCCAGCCGCACCAGCTCATCCACGATACTCCCCTGATTAATCTGCTTTTGGGTCGCCACTAAGCTAATGACCGCCGCGCCGATAGCCATGCCAATCAATGCCGTTTGTTCATCTTTATCTTTCATGGTGTCGCTCCGTCTGTCCTCATCAGAAAGGCTAGCAAAAGATAGCCACTGCTCCATTTCAAATTCACTTTCTTTACGCCTGCTGGAAAAGGCAGGCGCCGAGTTGACCACGCTTCCTTACTATGGCGATAGCGCATAACGCTGTCGCACCACGTGGGGTCTTTTATTTGGCCGAATTCACGCGTCGCGGAAATAAATAAAAATAACGCGCGTGCCTGAGGCAAAAAAAAGAAATAACTCATTAAGCGACAAATCCAGATTATTCCATTAGGGAATGGCTGAGATGCTAATATTTCATTTCCCCAACGATTTTAAGAAGCCTATAGTTTTTTTGCCTGCAGAACATCCACTTAGGTTAAAAGACATAAGGATATAATCATGATTGTTTCAGCCCCCAGCGATTATCGCGAAGCCGCTCGTCGCCGTCTGCCCCGTTTCCTTTTTGACTATATTGACGGTGGCGCGGTGGCGGAAAATACCATGAACGCCAATGCCGCCGAGCTCGCCTCGGTCGCTCTTCGCCAGCGCGTGCTGTGCGGGGCGGGTGAACCGACGCTGGCCACCACCATCCTTGATGCCCCATGGGCGATGCCCGTGGCGCTGGGGCCGGTCGGCGCCACCGGCATGTATGCCCGCCGCGGCGAAGTCCAGGCGGCCCGCGCCGCCTCCCGCGCCGGGATCCCTTACACGCTGTCCACCGTGTCGGTCTGCTCCATTGAGGAGGTGGCGAGCCACGCCAGCGGCGCGCTCTGGTCCCAGCTGTACGTCCTGAAAGATCGCGGCTACATGCGTAACGCGCTGGAGCGCGCCTGGGCCGCCGGCATGAAAACCCTGGTATTCACTGTCGATATGCCGATCCCCGGCTCACGGTATCGGGACAACCGCTCAGGAATGTCCGGGCCGCACGCCACCTTACGACAGTATCTTCAGGCCTGCACCCACCCGCGCTGGGCAATGAACGTCGGCCTGGCGGGCAGGCCTCTGTCGTTCGGTAATATCGAAGCCTATACCGGCCACAAAATGACCATGGACGACTATATGGGGTTTATCAGCAACAACTTCGACCCGTCCATCGCCTGGCACGATCTGGAGTGGATCCGCGACAGCTGGCCAGGAAAGCTGATCATCAAAGGGATCCTTGATGCCGAGGATGCGCGCAATGCCGTGCGGCTGGGCGCCGACGGCATTGTGGTCTCCAATCACGGCGGCAGACAGCTCGATGGCGCCATCCCCACCGCCCGGGCGCTGCCGCGGGTGGCGGAGGCGGTCGGCGACGATCTGACGGTCCTTGCCGACTCCGGAGTGCGCTCCGGCGTGGACGTTATTCGCCTGCTCGCCCTCGGCGCGAAGGGGGTCCTGCTTGGTCGGGCCTATATTTATGCCCTGGCCGCCGCGGGCGAAGCGGGCGTGGCGCACCTGCTGCGCTTATTTGCCGAGGATATGAAGGTCACCATGACCCTCACCGGCGCCACCTCCCCCTCGGCCATCAGCCTCGATTGCCTCGACCGGCTGGAAAAAGATCAACAGCGCAGCCGTGCGGTCCCGGTATCCTTATCTGCCTGACGCAGCCCGGGGCCGGGCCTGACCGCGTGCCTTGACCCGGCAACCGAAATTACCCCTGCGGGTCCAGCGCCGGCCGTTGCGCTGCGTCAGCCGGGCGAGCCGGGCGGATGCGGAACCAGATCGCATACATGGCCGGCAGGAAGATAAGGGTCATGATGGTTCCCCCCAGCGTCCCGCCAATCAGCGTATAGGCGAGCGTCCCCCAGAAAACCGAATGCGTCAGCGGAATGAACGCCAGGATCGCCGCCAGCGCGGTCAGCAGAACCGGACGGGCTCGCTGCACCGTCGCCTCCACCACCGCGTGGAACGGATCGAGCCCCGCCTGCTGGTTATGGTGGATTTGACCAATCAGGATCAGCGTATTTCGCATCAGGATCCCCGACAGGGCGATCAGGCCCACAAGGGCATTGATGCCAAACGGCTGATTGAACAGCAGCAGCGTCGGCACCACGCCAATCAGCCCCAGCGGGGCGGTCAGGAAGACCATGACCATCGCCGACAGGGAGCGCACCTGCAGGATAATGATCAGCAGCGTGAGGGCGATCATGATCGGAAATAACGGCACCATCGCCCGGGTGGCTTTGCCGGACTCCTCGATTGACCCCGCCGTCTCGATGCGATACCCCGGCGGCAGGGCGTCGATAATGGGCTGCAGCGACGTCATCAGCGCGGTGGAGACATCCGGCGGCTGCAGGTTATCCGCGACATCGCCCCGGACGGTAATGGTCGGCGTGCGGTCGCGACGACGGAGCAGGGGTTCTTCCATCCTGATCTCGACTTCACCGATCTGCGACAAGGGAACTCGCTGCCCGTCGCTGCCCACCAGGGTGAAATCGGCGATTTTCGCCGGATCCAGACGGATATCCCCCGCCGCGCGGCCGATGACCTGCACGGCGCGAATATCTTCCCGGACGGTGGTGACGGGGATCCCTGACAGCAGGAACTGCAGCTGCCGGGCGACGGCCTGGGAGCTGAGCCCACTCGCCTGCAGCCGGTCCTGATTGAGGCTGAAATGCATCACCGGCACGCGCGAACCCCAGTCGCTATTGACGGTGCGCATCAGCGGACTGGCCTGCAGCACCGATTTCACCCGATCGGCGATGTCGCGCAGGGTATGCGGATCGGGCCCCATCACCCGCCAGGCGACCGGATACGGCGAATAAGGACCAAAAACCAGCTGCGTGACGCGCACCCGCGCCTGCGGCGCCAGGCCATTGGCCACCGCCTCCCGCAGCCGCAGCTTAAGCGCCTCGCGAGAGGCCGGGCCGTCGGTCAATACCACCAGTTTGGCAAAGGAGGGGTCCGGCAACTCCGGGGCCATCGCCAGGTAAAAGCGCGGCGCGCCCTGGCCGATATAGCTGGTGACAATCTTCGCCTCCGGCTGCTGCTGCAGCCAGCGCTCAATATTCGCCGTCGCGGCGCTGGTCTGAATAATCGACGACCCGTAAGGCATCTGCACCTCAACCAGCACTTCCGGGCGATCGGAGGTGGGGAAAAACTGCTTTTTCACCACGCTCATTCCCAGTAACGCCACCATAAACAGCACCACCACCCCGGCGGCCACGCGCCATTTGCGGGCGATAACCCGGGTCAGCAGCCGGCGAAAGCGCTGATAGCGTGGGGTGTCATACAGCGCGGCGTGGCCCGCCGCCGCGGACTTCCTCTCCGGCAGCAGGTGCACGCCCAGCCAGGGGGTAAAAATCACCGCCACAATCCAGGAGGCAATCAGCGCGATACCGACGATCCAGAACACATTGCTGGCATACTCCCCGGCGGTGGATTGCGCAAACCCGTTGGGCATAAAGCCCACCGCCGTCACCAGGGTGCCGGCCAGCATCGGCGCCGCGGTATGGCTCCAGGCATAAGCCGAGGCTTTGAGGCGGTCGTACCCCTCCTCCATTTTGACCACCATCATTTCGATGGCGATAATGGCATCATCCACCAGCAGCCCCAGGGCGAGGATCAGCGACCCGAGGGTGATGCGGTCGAAGTTTTTGCCGGTAGCCGCCATCACCACAAACACTACGGCCAGGGTGAGCGGCACCGCCGCCGCGACCACCACCCCCACGCGCCACCCCATGCTGACAAAGCACACCACCATCACAACCAGCAGGGCGACAAAGAATTTGATCATGAACTCATCGACCGCGGCGCTGATATTCACCGCCTGATCGGTCACTTTCGTCAACGACATGCCGAGCGGCAGGCTCTGATTGATGCTGGCCGTTTCGGCGTCCAGCGCTTTCCCCAGCGCCAGGCCATTCCAGCCCTCGCGCATCACCACGCCGAGCAGAAGCGCCGGTTCGCCCTGATTGCGGATCAGGAAGGTGGCGGGATCTTCATACCCCCGCTCAACCGTGGCGACATCGGCGAGCTTCAGCGTTCTGCCCCCGGCAATTATCGGCGTGTCGCGGATCTGCTGCAGGCGGTCGAACGCCCCGTCGAGGCGGA
The DNA here is from genome assembly GCF_048822415.1 of Klebsiella sp. C360. NCBI lineage: Bacteria > Pseudomonadati > Pseudomonadota > Gammaproteobacteria > Enterobacterales > Enterobacteriaceae > Klebsiella > Klebsiella sp. C360. The sequence continues at coordinate 159,258 of NZ_JBMEZZ010000003.1, read as the reverse complement.
TAAAGATCTGCCCGCCGCGGGTCTCGATAGCCCCGGCCGCGGTCAGCACATTCTGATTGTTCAGCGCGGCAAAAATCGCCTCCGGCGAGAGCCCCAGGGTGGCAAGACGGTCATGAGAAAACGCGAGATAAATGCGCTCCGCCTGTTCGCCGAGAATATTCACTTTTTTCACCCCGGGAACATGCAGCAGCTGCTGGCGCAGGGCTTCGGCATCACGCACCAGCTGCCGGGGCGGCTCTCCCCGCGCTTTCAGCGCAAAAAGGGCAAAGGTGACATCGGCGAATTCGTCATTCATCATCGGACCGGAGACGCCGGCAGGCAGGTTTTTCGCCTCATCGCCCAGCTTCTTGCGCGCCTGATAAAACTGCTCCGGCACCTCGGAAGGCGGGGTCTGATCCTGCAGCGATAAGGTGATCAACGCCATCCCGGGGCGGGTATAGGTCTCGGTGCGATCGTACCACTTCAGCTCCTGGAGCCGTTTCTCCAGCGGCTCGGCGACCTGATCCTGCATCTCCTGCGCGGTGGCGCCCGGCCAGACGGTGATGACCGTCATTTGCTTGACCGTGAAGGGCGGATCTTCCGCCCGCCCGAGCCCGAAGAAGGCCACCAGCCCGGCGACCGAAATAAGGATAATCAAAAACAGGGTCACCGACCGCTCGCGGACGGCCAGCGCGGAGAGATTAAAACGTCCGTCGCTCATGGCTGGCTCCCGGCGGCAGTATGCTCGCGTCGTTCCGCCAGCCGCACCGCCTCGCCCTGGTGCAGAAGATGGGCGCCCAGAGCGACGATCGGCTCCCCGGGCTTCAGCGGACCGGTCACTCGCGCCGTTTCATCATTCAGGCCGACCACCGTCACCGGTTGCCAGGAGACGGTGGCCGGGCGGGAGACAACGCGCCAGACGCCAGGGCCGTTGCCCGGATCGTAGACCGACGCCAGGGGCACCTCCAGCACCTCGCCTGGCCCCTGGTCGTTGCCGATGCGCAGGGTTACGGTAGACCCCAGCGGGGCGTTCGCCAGCGCGCCGTTCAGCACATAGCGCGCTTCAAAGGTGCGAGTGGCGGCGTCAGCCGCGTCCGAAAGCAGGCGCAGGGTCGCGGTGACCGGCTGAGATTCGCTGCCATAGCGTGTCGCCAGCGCCTCGCTGCCGACCGCCGGGCGCAGCGTCTCCGGAAGCTGCACCCGGGCTTCGCGCTGCCCCGCCCGCGCCAGGCGGATCACCACCTGCCCGGCGCTGACCACCTGCCCCGGCTCGGCGAGCGTTTCCACCACCACGCCGTCAGCGTCCGCCAGCAGTCCGGCATAGCCGGTGGCGTTTTGCGCCACGTTTGCCTGCGCCTGAGCCGCGCTGAGGTCGGCTCTCGCCGCCTCTGCCGCCGCGTTGATCTGATCGAACTCCGCCGCCGAGACGGCGCCGCTGGCCACCAGGCCGCGATAGCGGGCCAGATCGTTAGCCGCCTTTTTGGCTCGTGCCCGCGCGGCGTCGACCGCCCGCTGTTGGGACTGCGCCTGCAGGGCAAGATCAGCCGGATCGAGGCGCAACAGCAGTTGACCGCGCCGGACGCTCTGCCCGGTCTCTACCAGCCGTTCAAGGACTTTTCCCGCCACCCTGAAGCCGAGGTCGCTTTGGGTACGAGCCACCACCACGCCGGTAAAGGCTCGCGAGCTGGCCTCCGCGCGCTCGACGGTGGCCACCCGCACCAACGGCGGCCGCGTGCGGGGATCGTCATGGTCGGCAGGTTCGCCGCAGCCCGCGAGGGCCAGCGGCAGGAGGCAGACGGCAAAATGGACGGCGTTGAGCCTGAGCATGGGTCACCTTAATGAAAAGACCGGTTGGTGAGCGCATTCTCAGACGAGTGACCAATAAAGTCAATAGTCACTAATCAGGGGGAGAGACTTCTCAGGATCAGGGAGGCAAGCAGCACCGCCGCGGTAGGCGCGGTGTCGAGATTGTATTGCAGCTGCACCGGGTTGATGAAAGGACACATCACCATATAGACCGCCAGGGTCGCCTCATCCAGCGGAGTTTTGCGCTCGAACTCGCCCGCCTGGCGGCCTTCGACAAGAATTTGACCAATCAGCTGCTGCAGATGACCGGCATACTGCTCCGTTGAGGGCCATTTATCGCGCGCCGCGACGGCGGCGATATCGTACAGTTTGCGATCCTCGAAAAACAGTTCACTGCCGGCCTCGGTCAGCGCCCGGAACAGGCGGCGCAGCTTCTCGCTGGCGGAGGGGGCATCGGCGATGGCCTCGCTGACGGCCACCATGATCTTCTCCAGCCGGCTGGCGCAGATTGCCTCGCCAATCGCCTGCTTGGAGTCGAAAAACTTGTAGATATAGGCTTTGGAAAAGCCTATTGCTTTGGCGAGATCGGTGACCGTGGTCTTTTCATAGCCATAGCGACTAAAGTGCGCCATGGCCGCGTCAAGAATCTGGTCGCGAACGCTGTGGTCAAGGGGGCCACGGCTTGCTGGGGTGGAGGTATTTTTCGTCATCCGTTTAGCTTAATGCGATCGCTATCGTTTGACAACGAGTGACGTTATTATGATTTGGTCACAATAACGCCCCGCCCTGATCCTCTCTCTCGCCGCGTTACGCCTCACGCGCCTCATTATTTATCGCGCCGGCGGGCAGACAGCCCAGGCCTTGCAGCGTCATATGTACGGCACGATCGAGTGGGGTATGCGGCTCCGCGCCTAAAAAGGCCACCAGCTTATCGTTGCGCAGGCGTACCGGCAGACGCCAGAGATAGTGCATCTCGACCATTTCGCGCAGGGTGGCGTTGAAGGGCGCCGCCAGCTTCACCAGCCACCAGGGAAAGGACTTTACTACCGCCCTGCCGCCATAGCGGGCGACCACCCGCTGGATCGCCTGGCTCATTTCGCTGCCGTCCGGGTTCCAGTGGCCCTGCATATGGAAGCGGGCAAACGGCTCAAGCTCATGCCTGCGGGCCAGCAGCGCGGCGATGGTGGCGGCGACGTCGGGCAGCCAGGCCCACTGATGCCCCACGCCGATCGCCCCCGGGCGGCGAATGACGCCGGGAAGCTGACCGGGCCTGATCAGCCCCTGGGAAAACCAGCTATTCCCGGCGCGCGGACCAAAAAAATCCCCCGCCCGGACAATCAACGCCCGGCCGCCGCGCTGCACATAATCCTCCAGCGCCTGCTCCATCTCCACCCGGATGGCGCCTTTGCGGGTCACCGGCTGTTGTGCGGCCTCTTCCGCAATCAGCGGAAAGGCATCCGGTCCATAGTTATAGACCGTGCCGGGCAGGACAACTAACGCCCGCTGCTGTTCGGCGGCCTGCAGGGTGTTGCGCAGCATAGGCAGTACCTGTTGCCGCCAGTGCCGGTAGCCCGGCGGATTGACCGCATGGACGATCACGTCGCAACCGGCAGCCGCCGCCGCCACCTGCCCGGCATCCAGCGCGTCGCCGGCTATCCACTGCATCCCCTCTCCGGGATCGCGCACCTGGGCGCCGCGCTTCAGCGCCCTAACCTGCCAGTTGTCCGCCGCCAGCCGGCGGGCCACTTCCCCGCCTATGCCCCCGCTTGCTCCCAGAATAAGGACCTTGCCGCTGCTGTTCATCGTCTTTCCCCGTTCGCTAATGGATGCTTGACAGCCTACCTGCGGCTCATATCAAATGAAATTGCATATCATCATCGAGCGGCTATACATTTTTGTATGAATACCTCTATTCCCTGGGAGTGGTACCGAACCTTTCTCGCCGTCCTGCAGGAAGGCTCTTTATCGGGCGCATCGCGCACTTTGAACATCACCCAGCCGACGGCGGGGCGCCATATCGCCGGGCTGGAAGCCGCCCTCGGCCAGGCCTTATTTACCCGTTCGCAGACCGGCCTGCTGGCGACCGACGCGGCGCTGGCGCTGCGGGTGCACGCCGAGGCGATGGCCAACACCGCCCGGGCGCTGGCACGCACGGCGGCCAACTTTAGTCGCGACAGAACCGATCTGCGTGGCGTGGTGCGCGTGGCCGCCAGCGAGGTGGTCGGCGCCGAGGTGCTGCCGCCGCTGATTGCCCGGCTCAGGCAGGCGTGCCCGAATATCGTCATCGAACTGATGCTCTCCAATCGGTTTCAGGATCTGCTTCACCGGGAGGCGGATATCGCGGTGCGGATGGTCGCTCCGCAGCAGGAGCAGCTTATCGCGCGGCGTCTCGGCAGGATCGAGCTCGGGCTGCATGCCGCCGATGCCTATCTGACCCGCCGGGGTCGGCCCGCTACGCCTGAGGAGCTTGACGGTCACGCGCTGATTGGTTTCGACAGCGCCACGCCCCTCGTTCGCCGGGCGCTTGAGCGCTACCCCCGTTTCCAGCGCGAGGCGTTCGCGATGCGCACCGATAGCGACCTCGCCCAGCTGAGCCTGATCCGCGCCGGGGCGGGGATCGGCATCTGCCAGGCGCCCCTTGCCGACGGCATCATTCCCCTGCGGCGAGTGCTGGCGGCCGACTTTTCTCTGTATCTCGAGACCTGGCTGGTGATGCATGAGGACCTGCGCCATAGCCCCGCCTGTAAGCGAGTATTTGATTTCCTCGCCGAGGGGTTGCAGGCGTATATTCGCGGCCCACTGGCGCGCTGAGCCACCCGCCACGCGGGTAACTCCTTCCCTGCTGAAATAGTCACTCATTGACACTGTAAATACGGCATTGTATAAAACCCCGCCTCAATAATGAGTTTCATTTGCATTACTTCCATTTGCTGGTCATCCACTCGCCTGTTACAAGGATAGCGTTTAATGAAGAAGGTCCTCTGCGCGTTAGGCTTGATGTTCACCGCCGTCAGTTCCGCGCTGGCAACAACCTACCCCCTGACGATTGAAAACTGTGGCTATCAGGAGACCTTCACCCGGCCGCCGGAGCGCGTGGTCGCGCTGGGGCAAAATACGGTCGAAATCCTGCTGCTGCTTGGGCTGCAAAAGCAGGTGGTGGCCAGCGCCTTCTGGCCGACCAGGGTATTACCGCAGCTGGCTGAGCAAAACGCGAAGGTTAAAACCCTGACGGTGGAAATCCCGAGCCTGGAATCCGTACTGGCGCAAAATCCCGATTTCGTTCCCGCCCAGTTGCCGCTGCTGCTGGGGCCGGAAAGCAAAGTCGCCAAGCGTGAAGATCTCGCGACCGTCGGCGTGAACAGCTACGTGTCGCCGGGGATGTGCGCCACCAAAAAGGCTACCGGCGATATGTACGGCAGCCGGCAGAAGCTGTGGGACATGACCTGGCTGTATCAGGAAATTAGCGATTTTGCCCGCATTTTCAACGTGGAAGATCGTGGCCAGGCGCTGATCGCCGATTTCAAAAAACGTGAAGCCGACCTGCGTCAGGAGTTCGGTAAAAGCAAAAAAGATCTCTCCTTTGTCTTCTGGTTCTCCAGCGCCTCGCCGTCGGCCGATGCCTATGTCGGCGGCAAAAACAGCGCCTCCGGCTTTATCGCCAGCGTGCTGGGCGGACATAACGCCATTACCGCCGAGACCGAATGGCCCACGGTGAGCTGGGAGAGCATCATTGCCGCCAACCCGGACGTGATCGTGGTCTCAAGCCTGGATCGTAACCGCTGGGCGCTGGATAAGGCCGAGGAGAAGATCAAATTCCTCAAAAGCGATCCCGCCGTCAGCCAGCTGGAAGCTGTGAAAAAAGGCCATATCGTGGTGATGGACGGCCAGGCGATGAATCCGACCATCCGCACCCTTTACGGCGCGGAACAGGTGGGCGAACAGCTGAGAAAAATGGGGCTTAACTGATGAGCGTCGCCGTGCTTCAGACGCGCCGCAGCATGCTGCTCACCGGCTGGTGCGTCGTGGCAGTGTTCGCGCTGGCGCTGGTGATAGCGGTAGGCGTCAGCGTTGGCGAACTGCCCATCCCGCTGCACAACGTCTTTTACGCTATCAGCAATAAAACCGGCTTAACCGCGGTGCCTCTCAATCGTATCTACGAGAGCGTCATCTGGGATTTCCGCCTCAGCCGCGCCCTGGTCGCCGCCTGCTGCGGCGCCGGCCTGGCTATCTGCGGCGCCGTGCTGCAAAGCCTCCTGAAGAACGCCCTCGCGGAGCCCTACGTCCTCGGCGTCTCCGCCGGGGCCTCCACCGGCGCGGTATCAATCGTGGTGCTGGGCCTTGGCGCCGGGGCGATCTCCCTCTCCGCCGGGGCGTTTGCCGGAGCCTTCGCCGCCTTCGCCTTTGTCGCCTTTCTGACCAACGGCGCGCGCGGCGGCAATGAGCGCACCATCCTGGCGGGCGTCGCCGCCTCGCAGTTATTTAACGCTCTCACGGCCTACACCATCAGCACCTCCGCCAGCGCGCAGCAGGCGCGCGATGTGATGTTCTGGCTGCTGGGCAGCTTCAGCGGCGTCCGCTGGCCCGAATTCCAGCTGGTCCTGGTGGTGGTTCTCGCGGGCCTGGCGGTCTGCCTGTGGTATGCCCGGGCGCTGGACGCGTTCACCTTCGGCGACGATGCCGCCGCTTCGCTGGGCATTGCCGTGCCGCGCGTGCGCCTGATCCTCTTCACTACTGCGGCGGTGATCACCGCCACCATCGTCAGCATGGCTGGCTCGATCGGCTTTGTCGGCCTGGTGGTGCCCCACGTGATGCGCTTCTTCTTTGGCCCGTTGCACCGGACGTTGCTGATCGCCAGCGCGCTGGCGGGGGCGATCCTGATGGTGCTGGCGGACATTGCCTCGCGCCTGCTGATTGCCCCGCAAAGTCTGCCGGTCGGGGTGGTGACCGCTCTGGTTGGGGTGCCTTTCTTCGCCGTGATTATCTACCGCTCAAGGAATAAGTGATGAGTATTTGCGCTGAAAATATCACCTGGAAGGCAGGCAAAAAGGTCATCGTCAATACGGTCTCGCTGCGGGTGTCGCGCGGCGAAACGGTGGGACTGCTGGGGCCCAACGGCTGCGGAAAATCCTCGCTGCTGCGGGTTCTGGCGGGCCTGCGCCGCCCGGATGCGGGTCGCGTCACCCTCGACGGCCAGGACATCGCCAGGATGGCGAAAAAGCAGCTCGCCCGCCGGGTGGCGTTCGTCGAGCAACACGGCATGACCGAGGCCAATATGCGGGTGCGCGACGTCGTGCGCCTGGGGCGTATTCCGCACCATTCGCCGTTCTCAAACTGGAGCGCTCAGGATGACGAGGCGGTCACCGCCGCGCTGCAGCGGGTGGCGATGCTGGAGAAAAGCGACCAGGGATGGCTGAGCCTCTCCGGCGGCGAGCGGCAGCGGGTGCATATCGCCCGCGCCCTGGCGCAGAACCCGAGCGAGATCCTGCTGGATGAACCCACCAACCATCTGGATATTCACCATCAAATGCAGCTGATGCAGTTGATCAGCGAGCTGCCGGTGACCAGCATTGTGGCCATTCACGATCTTAATCATGCCGCGATGTTCTGCGATTCGCTGATCGTGATGCAGCAGGGGCAGATCCTCGCCAGCGGGACGCCGGAGGAGATTTTGTCCGAAGCGCTGCTGTGGGACGTTTTCCGGGTGAAAACCAAAATCGAGATCTCCCCGTACCACGGTAAAAAGCACATTCATTTCATCGTTTAGGTTTGGCGTATATGCCTCTCTTCTCCCTGCGCCCTGCGGCGACCCTCTGGCCTCCCGTTTTACTGGGAAGCCAGTTCGTTTTTAATATTGGCTTTTATGCGGTCGTCCCTTTCCTTGCCCTCTTTCTGCGCGACGAGATGCTGCTCTCCGGCGGGCTTATCGGCCTGATCCTCGGGCTGCGCACCTTCTCCCAGCAGGGCATGTTTATCATCGGCGGGACGCTGGCCGACCGCTATGGCGCTAAGGCGATCATCCTCGCCGGCTGCGTGGTTCGCGTCGCCGGCTATCTGCTGCTGGCGTGCGGCACAACGCTGGAGCCTATTATCCTCGGCGCCTGCCTGACCGGCGTCGGCGGAGCGCTGTTTTCTCCGTCGATCGAGGCCCTGCTGGCGCGGACCGGTACCCACAGCCAGGCCAACGGAAAACGCAGCCGCGCCGAGTGGTTTGCGCTGTTTGCAGTGTGCGGTGAACTGGGGGCGGTTATCGGCCCGGTGGCCGGAGGGCTGCTGAGCGGGATCGGCTTTCGACATATCGCCCTCGCCGGCGCGGGGCTATTTCTTCTGGCGCTGCTGGTGCTCTTTTTCTGTCTGCCCGCCGACGGGCAGCGGACACAAACGCGCAGCCGGGTGCCGTGGTGGACCCCTTTGCGTCAGCCGCGCTTTGTCGCGTTTATTATCGCCTACAGCTCATGGCTGTTGAGCTATAACCAGCTGTACCTCGCCCTGCCGGTGGAGATCCAACGCGCCGGCGGCCGTGAGCAGGATCTGGCGCCGCTTTTTATGCTGGCCTCGCTATTGATTATTACCCTGCAGCTTCCTCTCGCCCGTTTCGCCCGACGTATTGGCGCCCTGCGCATTCTGCCGGTGGGCTTTCTGCTGCTGTCGGCTTCTTTTGTCAGCGTGGCGTTATTCGCCGCCTCGTCGCCCGCCGAAGGCTGGCTGCGATTATTGCCGTCGGCCTGCTTTGTCACGCTGCTCACCCTCGGCCAGATGCTGCTGGTGCCCTCAGCCAAGGACCTGATCCCGCTTTTCGCCGAGGAGTCGACGCTGGGCGCCCACTACGGGGCGCTCGCCACGGCGGGGGGTTGCGCGGTGTTAGCCGGGAATTTGCTGCTCGGCCATATGCTGGACCAGGCGCTCACCCCCTCGCCGCAGGCGGTCTATCCCTGGCTTCTGCTGGCGCTGTTTCCGTTGTGCAGCGCCGTGGCCCTGCGGGCGATCTGCCGCCCGCTGGCGACAACCTGACGCTGAGCGGGCAACGGCCCGCTCAGGAAGTTAACCGGGGGAAGCGCACGGAGGCCAGCCCGCCTTATTGTGCCGCCAGCTCGCGGCGAACGATCTCGGCGCCGGCGCTTAAGGCGTGAAGTTTGCCGGTCGCAACCTGGCGCGGCAGCGGCGCCATACCGCAGTTGGTGGACGGATAGAGCTTGTCGGCATCGACGAACGCCAGCGCCTTGCGCAGGGTAGCGGCCACCTCTTCCGGGGTTTCGATAGCATGGCTGGCCACATCGATGGCTCCGACCATCACCTTTTTACCGCGGATCAGTTCCAGCAGATCCATCGGCACCCGCGAGTTGTGGCACTCGAGAGAGATAATATCGAGGGACGATTTCTGCAGCTGTGGGAAGGCCTCCTCATACTGACGCCACTCAGAGCCCAACGTTTTTTTCCAGTCGGTATTGGCTTTGATGCCGTAGCCGTAGCAGATATGCACCGCCGTCTCGCACTTCAGCCCTTCGGTGGCTCGTTCCAGCGCGGCGATCCCCCAGTCGTTCACCTCATCGAAGAAGACGTTGAAGGCCGGCTCATCGAACTGAATAATATCGACCCCGGCGGCCTCTAACTCTTTCGCTTCCTGATTGAGGATTTTGGCGAACTCCCAGGCCAGCTTTTCCCGGCTTTTATAGTGGTTGTCATACAGCGTGTCGATCATGGTCATTGGGCCCGGCAGCGCCCATTTAATCGGCTGGCTGGTGAGCTGACGCAGATAGCGCGCGTCCTCAACGAAGACCGGTTTCTGGCGCTCCACGGCGCCCACCACGGTTGGAACACTGGCCTCATAGCGGTTACGAATTTTCACGATCTCGCGTTTGGCAAAATCAACGCCGCTGAGGTGCTCAATAAAGGTGGTGACAAAGTGCTGCCGCGTTTGCTCGCCGTCGCTGACAATATCGATCCCGGCCCGCAGCTGGTCGTCGAGGGACAAACGCAGGGCGTCGCGCTTGCCGGCCAGTAATTCTTCGCTGGACAGTTTCCAGGGCGACCACAGGGTCTCTGGCTGCGCCAGCCAGGAAGGTTTCGGTAAACTGCCGGCGGTCGATGTCGGAAGCCATGTTTTCATAATCAGTAGCCTTTTATTTTGGTTTAGCAAAGCGCGAAGTTAGCAGACCATTGCTCAAGCAACGTCTTGTGCGGGTTGATAAAATGTTGTTGTGTAAATTTACCCTGCTCTATCGCCAACAGGCTGCGCTCTTCCCGGTCATAAACAATTTTGGTGACGGAATGATCCAGGTGATTGAGATTGGGCTGATAGTATTGCCCCGCCGCAGAATTCGCGTTGTAGATCTCCGGTCGGTATATTTTCTGAAACGTCTCCATCGTGCTGATGGTCGCGATCAGCTCCAGGCTGGTGTAATCGCTGAGCAGATCGCCGGAAAAATAGAAGGCCAACGGCGCGACGCTATGTTTTGGCATAAAATAGCGCACCTGCAGCCCCATTTTGCTGAAATAGCGCTCGGTCAGCGAGACGCCTTCCTGGGCATATTCAATGCCGAGGACCGGATGTTCGTTGCCAGTGCGACGGTAAACATCTTTGCTGGATACGCTCAGGCAAATCACCGGCGCCTTGCTGAAGCTGGTCTTATAGGCGCTGGACTGCACGAAATCCTTAAAGATATTGCCGTGCAGCTCGCCAAAGTTTTCGGGCACGCTGAAGCGGTTCTGGTCTTTATTATGCTCCAGCAGCAGCACGCTAAAATCATAATCCCGCACATACGAAGAGAAGTTATTGCCGACGATACCGGCATGGCGCTCACCGGTTTTTTTATCGACAATATGCGTTTGCAGGATCTCTATCACCGGAAAACTGGCGGCATCAGCAATATTCATCTCGACAGAAATAATATCCAGTTCCACCGCATAGCGATCGTTGTAGGGATTATCCCAGTGCGCCAGGGTATTAAACCGGTTATTCATCATGATTAACGTATTGCGCAGATTGTCCTGACGGCTCTCCCCTCTGGCCAAATTGGCAAAGTTGGTGGTAATACGCGTATTTTCCGCAGGGTTATAATTTTCATCAAACCGGCTGCGCTTAATCGTATAGGTAAATTCGTTATTCATGGCGATTGTCCATCCTGGTGTCGGGCATAAAGCGGAATAAGCGGAGTATTTTCCACAGGCGACGCAGAGTCAGACCTGGCGCGCTTCAACCGGTAAATGTTGTTGATTCGTTAATGGGTCTATTTTTGCCAGAGTCGGTGATGGAGGGAAAGCGACTTAAATTCATTGCAACATGAGCTATCCTCATGTTGCTCCGCTAAGCGCCAGGTGTACTCGAGGTATCGTCATGATGCCATGGTCAGGTGCGGCAGTTCAGGCCACGTCAGCCTAATAAACGTTTGTGGTGTGAATGTATGCCAGGGTACAATCTTTAACCACTATAATACGTGCTTTAACATAGCCGTCGTACCCGTTTAGCTGGAGCTTTTGTCGTACAGAATGATTGTTGATATCAGTATTATGTCGATGTGCATGGCCGTGCTGCTGATTATGAGCGTACTGCTGAATTAAGAGGCTCCCGAACACAATGACACCCGCTCTCATCTGACCTTCACATTCGCGAGGAATAAAGGAGATTCAGAGGATTCGCGCCGCACGGGATTGTCCCGCCTGCCGCCGCCCTCTACTCTTTTGGTACTTGTTAATCGAGGAATACCAGATGAAAAAAGCTCTCCTTGCCCTGTTCGCTATCGCCGCCGTGGCCGCCGCCAGCGCGTTTGCCGCCGATAAAACCGACGCCCCGACGTCCGTTGTCGACAACGGCGGTCGTCCTCCGCTGGAGATGGGTCATGGCCCCCAGCCGCCGTTCCCGCCACCGTTTCCGCCGCGCAAGCCGGTGCTGTTTTCAGCAACGGTCGCGACCGATACGCCGGCGGAAACCATTAACAAACTGACCGCCCTGATCCCCACCGGTCAGGCGAAGCACTACGAAGTTCACGTTGAGGTGGTGCCGGTTGCGGAGGATGCCGACGGGAAATAGCCCTGGCGTGGGCGCTCTGCCTGAGTCCTGCGATAATAAAAAAGCTGCCGCTTATCGCGGCAGCTTTTGTTAGCTTGAATAAAACAGAATGCAGAAAATTAGCTGCGCACTTTACGGTAGATAAACAGCACGACCAGCGCACCGATTACCGCCACCACGAAGCTGCCGAAATTAAACCCGTCGACTTTGCCAAAACCAAAGAAGGTACTGATCCAGCCGCCGACCACGGCGCCGATGATCCCCAGAATAATGGTTACAATAAACCCGCCGCCGTCTTTCCCCGGCATAATCCACTTGGCTAAAATACCGGCAATAAGTCCAAAAATGATCCAGGAAAGAATACCCATGGTTAACCGTCCTCTTGTTACCTTTAAGCATTTCGTATTGAAAAGAGTAGCATATATAACGAGATTGGATCGGTAATAATCTATTTATTAGATAATTTCTTGCCGCCGCGCGGTAGCGCAGCTGGCCTGATGTTTCGCGCTGGCGGCCCCGCCCCCGCTTATTCCCCTGAAAAAAGGGAGGCTATTCGCCTCCCGGTCATGACTTATATTACCGCGGTGGTTAGCCGCGATGAACAGCATAATCGCGACTGTTCGTCGAAGATTTCAATTTGCCAGACCTGGTGGCGAGTCCCGACGTGCAGCGCTCTGCACACGCCCCGCACCCGGCCCCCGCGCGCCGAACGAATGTGGTTGGCGTTAACCTCCAGCCCCACCACCTTCTGTTCGCCTTCGCTGCACAGATAACCCGCCACCGACCCCAGCGTCTCCGCCAGCACCACCGACGCCCCGCCGTGCAGCAGGCCAAACGGCTGCTGTGTACGGCCATCCACCGGCATGGTGGCCTCCAGCGTATCGTCGGTAAAGGTCTCAAAGCGAATATCCAACAGCCCTACCATGTTTCCCTCACCGAGCCGGTTGAGCTGCTCCAGCGTGGCCTGACGTTTCCAAATCATCCGATTATCTCCAGTAACGCCTGCAGCGGGTGGCGAACGCCGCTGCCTTCAATGCGCTTCACCTGGCTGCGGCAGGAGTAGCCCGTCACCAGACAGCGGTTACGCGGCAGCCGCTGCATCGCCTGCTGCCAGGAGAGCGCGTAAATGGCCAGCGAGTTGGCATGGTTTTTCACTTCATGACCATAGGTGCCTGCCATCCCGCAGCACCCGACGCTGACATTTTCCAGCTTCGCGCCGAAGTGGGCAAAAATCTCTGCCCACTGCTTCGTCGCCGCCGGCAGCGCGGTCACTTCCGTACAGTGACCGAACAGGTACCAGGGCTCGCCGCCCGGATCGGGACGGGCGTCGGCGGTCAGGACCTTCGGCAACCACTCATGGACTAACAGCACCTGAAAATCGCCGCGCTTGTCGCCAAGCGTTTGCTTGTATTCATCGCGGTAGCAAAGCACCAGCGCCGGATCGACGCCGACCAGCGGCATACCCAGCTGCGCCACGCGGTTAAGGAAGTCTGCCGTTTTCTGCGCGGTGCGCGCGAAGCGGGTCAGGAATCCTTTAATATGCTGCGCCTTGCCGTTCGGCGAGAACGGCAGCAGCACCGGCTGATAGCCTAAGGCCTCAACCAGACGGATAAAGTCAGCCACCACCTGGGCGTCGTAATAGCTGGTAAAGGGATCCTGTACCACCAGCACCATCTTCGCTTTCTGCTCGGCGCTCAGCGCTTCGAGCTGCTCAAGGGTCATGTTGGCGGAGCGGTGGCCGGCCATCTGCTGCTTCAGCGACGGCGCCGAGAGCAGCGGCAGATCGACCATCCCGATATGCTTCTCCGACAGCTTTTTCAGCCACGGCTGGTTCATGAAGAAGTTAAAAGTCTTCGGCGCCTGGGCCATCAGCGGCGCATAGGATTCCACCGACGCCACCAGATGATCGCGCACCGGCCGCAGATAGCGGCTGTGGTACAGCTGCAGGAAGCGTGAGCGGAACTCCGGGACATCGATTTTGATCGGGCACTGGGTCGAACAGGCTTTGCAGGCCAGACAGCCGGACATCGCCTCTTTGACCTCGTGCGAGAAATCATATTCCCCTTTGCGCGCATGCCAGCTGTTGCGCGTGCGCGCCACCAGCGAGCGCAGGCTAACGCCCTGCTCCGGCAGCGCCTTCTCCAGCTGATTGGGATCGACGCCGCGATCCGCCAGCAGACGCAGCCATTCGCGGACCAGCGTCGCCCGCCCTTTCGGCGAGTGGATGCGCTGGTTGCTCACCTTCATCGACGGACACATCGGGCTTTTTACGTCAAAGTTGAAGCACAGCCCGTTGCCATTACACTCCATCGCCCCGCGCCAGGCGCTGCGCACCGCGATAGGGATCTGCCGATCCCAGGTGCCGCGCTTCACCGCGTCGACTTTCATCATCGGCGCGTCGATCCCTTCCGGCGGACAAATTTTCCCCGGGTTCAGGCGGTTATCCGGATCGAAGACCGCTTTGATCTTCCGCAGCTCGCCGTACAGCGCCTCGCCAAAGAATGCCGGGCTGTACTCGGCGCGGAAGCCTTTGCCATGTTCCCCCCACAGCAGACCGCCATACTTCGCCGTCAGCGCTACCACATCGTCGGAGATCTGCTTCATCAGCAACTCCTGCTGCGGATCGCACATGTCCAGCGCCGGGCGCACGTGCAGCACCCCGGCGTCGACGTGGCCAAACATGCCGTAGCTCAGGCCGTGGCTGTCGAGCAGCGCGCGAAACTCGACGATATAATCCGCCAGGTGTTCGGGCGGGACGCAGGTATCCTCGGCAAAGGGGATCGGCTTGGCGGCGCCTTTGGCATTGCCCAACAGGCCTACCGCCTTCTTGCGCATGGCGTAGATGCGCTCCACGCCATCAAGATCGTGACAGACCTGCCAGCCGATGACCCCCGCCTCGCTGCGGGCCATCAGCTCGTCCAGACGCCGGCACAGCGTGGTGACCTGCTGGTCAATCAGCGCCGCGTCATCCCCGGCGAATTCAACGATATTGAGCCCGAGCATCTCTTTATCCGGTACGTCGGTGATCAGTTCGTTCACCGAGTGCCAGACGATATCCTCGCGCGCCAGATTGAGGACTTTAGAGTCGACGGTCTCCACCGACAGGGCCTTGGCCTCCACCATAAAGGGCGCATTTCGCAGCGCAGAGTCAAAGGAGTCATATTTGACGTTGACCAGCCGGCGTACCTTCGGCAGGCGGGTAATATCCAGCCGCGCTTCGGTGATAAACGCCAACGTCCCTTCCGAACCAGTTAAAATACGGGTCAGGTCGAACTCGCTCATCTCATCGTTAAAGACGTGGCGCAGATCGTATCCGGTGAGGAAGCGGTTGAGTTTGGGAAACTTATCAATGATTAGCTCGCGCTGCGCCTTGCAGCGCTGGTAGACCGTGTTGTAAATCCGCCCTATCGTCGAGGGCGTATTGCCAAGCGTCTCCGCCAGCGCCACCGGCACCGCCTGGGTATCGAGGATATCCCCGCCCATCAGCACCGCCCGCAGGCCAAGCACGTGATCCGACGTTTTACCATACACCAGCGATCCCTGTCCGGAGGCGTCGGTGTTTATCATCCCGCCCAGGGTGGCGCGGTTGCTGGTGGAGAGCTCAGGCGCAAAGAAGTAACCATAGGGTTTAAGAAACTGGTTCAGCTGATCTTTGATGACTCCGGCTTCGACGCGCACCCAACCCTCTTCGGGGTTGATTTCAATAATGCGGTTCATATAGCGGGACATATCGACGATAATTCCGCCGTTCAGCGCCTGGCCGTTGGTGCCGGTGCCTCCGCCGCGCGGGGTGAAGATCAGCGATTTAAAGCGTGGTTCGGCGGCGACCCGCGCCAGTAACGCTACGTCTGCCGTGGAACGTGGAAACAGGACCGCATCCGGCAGCAGCTGATAGACGCTGTTGTCGGTGGCCATCGTCAGCCTGTCGGCATAGCTGGTGGCGGTATCGCCGGTAAAACCCTGTTGCTCCAGTACCTGCAAAAAATTCAGCACCAGTTGAACTACCCCTGGCGCCTGAGAAATTTGTGGGATCATCACACTTGACCCTGCCTGACTATGTTGTGTTTGAAAATATTGTGTTGGTGCTAACTAAACGTTTGCGTAGCGCATTCAACTTTTTATCACATTTTTTTCATATGCGCCCACGTGTTTTCTGTGCAAAATCAGCCCGGCAAAATTATTGATATTATTATCAGTACATGGATTTACGCGGCGCCAGCTTTTTGGCGCGACTGGAAAGGTAAAAATTCTCTATGATTAACCCCCATCAGCCTCGGGACATACCGCAAATACTGCTGTCGGTGCTGTTCCTGGCCCTGATTATCATATCCTGCCTGTGGGTTGTGCAGCCGTTTATTCTGTCCTTCGCCTGGGCCGGCACCGTGGTGATCGCCACCTGGCCGGTGCTGCTGCGTCTGCAGCGCGTGCTGTTCGGCAAACGGATGCTGGCGGTGCTGGCGATGACCCTGCTGCTGTTTTTGCTATTCGTGATTCCTATCGCTCTGCTGGTCAACAGCCTGGTGGATAACAGCGTTCCGCTGATCAAACTCATCAGCAGCGGAAATGTGACGCTGCCGGATTTCGCCTGGCTCAACAGCGTGCCGCTGGTCGGCGATAAGCTCTACGCCGCCTGGCATGGCCTGCTGGATATGGGCGGCTCGGCGATTATGGCCAAGGTTCGCCCCTACATTGGCACCACCACCAGCTGGTTTGTCGGTCAGGCGGCGCACATCGGCAAGCTGCTGGTCTACTGCGGCCTGATGCTGTTGTTCAGCGCGCTGCTTTATTGGCGCGGCGAGCAGGTGGCCTACGGTTTTCGCTATTTCGCCACGCGCCTGGCGGCTAAACGCGGTGACGCCGCCGTGCTGCTGGCCGGCCAGGCCGTGCGCGCCGTGGCGCTGGGCGTGGTGGTGACGGCCCTCACTCAGGCGGTGCTGGGCGGGATCGGCCTTGCCATCTCCGGCGTGCCCTACGCCGCCCTGCTGACCGTGGTGATGATCTTTACCTGTCTGGTCCAGCTCGGGCCTTTGCTGGTTCTGGTGCCGTCGATTATCTGGCTTTACTGGAGCGGGGACACCACCTGGGGCACCGTGCTGCTGGTGTGGAGCTGCGTGGTCGGCACCATGGACAACGTTATCCGTCCGGTGCTTATCCGTATGGGCGCCGACCTGCCGATGATCCTCATTCTTACCGGCGTCATTGGCGGCCTGATCGCCTTCGGCATGATCGGCCTGTTTATCGGTCCGGTGCTGCTGGCCGTCTCCTGGCGCCTGTATGACGCCTGGGTGCACGAAGTGCCGCCGCCGCCGAAAGACCCCGATGTCGTGCTCGAAGAGCTCAGCGAGCTGGAGGCCGGGCGCAAGTAATGCCCTGTCAGGCGGGGGGACCCGCCTGTCTCCCCCCTGGACAATTGTTAAGCAAAATTTATTGATCGGCGGCAAAACGCCAGCCTTGTACGCCCCTCACCCGCTTTTACCCTCCCGGTCCTTCACAACAATTTAACTATTGAGAGGAATCTGATCGACGGCAAAGGCCCCGCTGCCTACTATTAGCTCACGGTTATAAATCAACACCTTGATTTATAAGCATGGAAATCCCCTGAGTGAAACAACGAATTGCTGTGTGTAGTCTTTGCCCATCTCCCACGATGGGCTTTTTTTTGTCCTGCGCATCGCGACGCCGGGCGGCCTGACACCGGCAAAAAAAATCCCCGGCATCGCTGCCGGGGATCTGTACTGTCAGGGCGAACTTATTTATTCAGTTCCGCCAGACCTAACCAGGTTTGCACCACGGTATCCGGGTTGAGGGACAGGCTATCAATCCCCTCCTCCATCAGCCAGGCGGCGAAATCTTCATGGTCAGACGGCCCCTGGCCGCAGATGCCGACGTATTTACCCTGCTGCTTCGCCGCGCGGATCGCCATCGACAGCAGCGCTTTCACCGCGTCGTTGCGTTCATCAAACAGCTCAGAGACCACGCCGGAGTCGCGGTCCAGACCGAGCGCCAGCTGGGTCATGTCGTTCGAGCCGATGGAGAAGCCGTCGAAGTACTCGAGGAACTGCTCGGCCAGCAACGCGTTCGACGGGATCTCGCACATCATGATGATCTTCAGCCCGTTCTCGCCGCGCTTCAGCCCCTGACGCTCCAGCTCTTCGACCACCGCTTTCGCCTGGGCGACGGTACGGACGAACGGCACCATCACTTCGACGTTGGTCAGCCCCATGTCGTTACGCACGCGCTTCATCGCTTCACATTCCAGCGCGAAGCAGTCGCGGAAGCTTTCGGAAACGTAGCGTCCGGCGCCGCGGAAGCCGAGCATTGGGTTCTCTTCTTCCGGCTCATAGCGCTCGCCGCCCACCAGGTTGGCGTATTCGTTCGACTTGAAGTCAGAGAGGCGCACAATCACCCGTTTCGGATAGAACGCGGCGCCAAGGGTGGCGATCCCTTCGGTCAGGCGGCCAACGTAGAACTCTCTCGGCGAATCGTAGCCTTTCATCAGCTCGCGGATTTCATTCTGCAGACCCGGCTCCTGGTCGTCAAACTCCAGCAGCGCGCGCGGGTGAACGCCAATCATGCGGTTGATGATAAATTCCAGCCGCGCCAGACCCACGCCTTCGTTCGGCAGGCAGGCGAAGTCGAAGGCGCGATCCGGGTTGCCGACGTTCATCATCACCTTCAGCGGCAGATCCGGCATGTCGCCGACGCTGGAGCTCTTGACGCTGAAGTCCAGCAGCTCGGCGTAGACATAGCCGGTGTCGCCTTCGGCGCAGGAGACGGTCACGTTCTGGTTTTCCTGAATGCGATCGGTGGCATCGCCGCAGCCGACCACCGCCGGAATACCCAGCTCACGAGCGATGATCGCCGCGTGGCAGGTACGTCCGCCGCGGTTGGTGACGATCGCCGAGGCTTTCTTCATGATCGGTTCCCAGTCCGGGTCGGTCATATCGGTAACCAGCACATCGCCTGGCTCAATGCGGTTCATCTCGCTGATATCGTGGATCACCTTCACTGGACCGGCGCCAATGCGGTGGCCGATGGCACGCCCTTCGGCGATGATCTGCCCCTGAGCGTGGAGGGTATAACGCTCCATCACCTGGCCGCGGGAACGCACGGTTTCCGGACGCGCCTGGACGATAAACAGCTTACCGGTGTGGCCATCTTTCGCCCACTCGATATCCATCGGACGGCCGTAGTGCTTCTCGATCTGCACCGCCTGCTTCGCCAGCTCCTGCACCTCCTCGTTGGTTAACGAGAAGATATCGCGCTGCGCCTGCGGCACATCTTCGATACGCACCTGCTTGCCGTGCTCCTGAGTCGGCGCGTAAACCATGCGGATCTTTTTCGACCCCATGGTGCGGCGCACGATCGCCGGGCGGCCAGCGGCCAGCGTCGGTTTGTGGACGTAGAATTCGTCCGGGTTCACCGCGCCCTGCACCACCATCTCGCCCAACCCCCACGCCGAGGTGATAAACACCACCTGGTCAAAGCCGGATTCGGTATCGATGGAGAACATGACGCCGGAGGAGGCCAGATCGGAGCGGACCATCCTCTGCACCCCGGCGGAGAGCGCCACGCCGCGGTGATCGTAACCCTGATGCACGCGATAGGAGATCGCGCGATCGTTAAACAGTGAAGCAAACACGTGCTTCACGGCAACGAGCACGGCGTCAAAGCCCTGCACGTTGAGGAATGTCTCTTGCTGCCCGGCGAAGGAGGCGTCCGGCATATCTTCCGCGGTGGCGGAAGAGCGCACGGCGAATGAGGCCTCGGCGTCATCGGCGGACAGCAGGTCATAAGCATCGCGAATCGCGTTTTCCAGTTCGCTCTGGAAGGGGGTATCGATGATCCACTGTCGGATCTGCGCGCCCGCTTTCGCTAATGCGGAAACGTCGTCAATGTCGGTTTCATCCAGCAGCGCATAAATGCGCTGGTTAACACCGCTTTGGTCCAGGAACTGATTGAAAGCATCAGCGGTGGTGGCAAACCCGTTAGGTACGGACACACCCATACCGGACAGATTCGTAATCATTTCACCAAGGGAGGCATTTTTGCCCCCAACTCTGTCTACATCATTCATGCCGAGTTGGTTATACCAAAGCACCAGCGGTGACGAGCCATTGTTGGACATCGAGACAATCCTTTTGTGATTTAATACCAGTGAAAAAAATTTCACGATCGACTGCAAGATTATCCTGACATATTTATGGTGCTGAAAAAAACGGTGAATCGTTCAAGCAAATTATTTTTTCTTTTTTCGGACTGTTCCCCCGATATAGATAACTCAATGATTTTTAGGAATTATGACGAAAAACGCTGGAAATTACGGCAGAAAAAAGAAAATGAACCACCCTTTTCATAAAAAACAAAAATAGTGTTTCAATTTTAAGAAGAGACAAATCAAACAGGGATATGCTTAAATTTAATATCCGCTTTCAGGCAATTAAACTCATTATACCGGATGGTCAAAATGGAAAGTGCTGTAGATCGCCACGTATTTTATATTTCTGACGGTACCGCCATTACGGCGGAGGTGCTGGGGCATGCCGTCATGTCGCAATTCCCGGTCGCCATCAGCAGCGTGACCCTGCCGTTTGTGGAAAATATCAGCCGCGCGCGGGCGGTGAAAGAGCAGATCGACGCCATTTATCAGCAAACGGGCATCCGCCCGCTGGTGTTCTATTCCATCGTTATTCCGGAGATCCGCGATATCATTCTGCAAAGCGAGGGCTTTTGTCAGGATATCGTTCAGGCGCTGGTGGCCCCGCTGCAGCAGGAGCTCAACCTCGACCCGACGCCAGTGGCCCACCGCACCCACGGCCTGAACCCCGGGAACCTGATCAAATACGATGCGCGCATCGCCGCCATCGATTACACCCTCGCCCATGACGATGGCATCTCGCTGCGCAACCTTGACCAGGCGCAGGTGATCCTCCTCGGCGTGTCGCGCTGCGGCAAGACGCCCACCAGTCTGTACCTCGCTATGCAGTACGGCATTCGCGCCGCCAACTATCCGTTTATCGCCGACGATATGGACAATCTGGTTCTGCCGGCGTCGCTGAAACCCCTGCAGCATAAGATGTTCGGCCTGACCATCAATCCGGAGCGTCTGGCGGCGATCCGCGAGGAGCGCCGGGAGAACAGCCGCTACGCTTCGCTGCGCCAGTGTCGGATGGAAGTGACCGAAGTGGAGGCGCTGTATCGCAAGAATAAAATTCCCTGCCTGAACAGCACCAACTATTCCGTTGAGGAAATAGCGACAAAAATCATGGACATCATGGGGCTGAATCGCAGGATGTACTAATACACTAGTACATTATTAAAAATTTGTTTATGCTATCACCCGTGGCCTATACAGGATCATGCCCTGCTCTTGCAATAAGCAGGGATTGGTTTATCGTGATGCGCATCACTTCCCGGCATTTTCGCTGGCGAAGAAACAGATTTTTGAGACCCCAATGAATAAAACAGACGAATTGCGTACCGCGCGCATTGAAAGCCTGGTAACGCCCGCGGAGCTGGCCCAGCGCCATCCCGTCACCGCCGACGTGGCCGCCCACGTCTCGGCCTCCCGTCGCCGCATTGAAAAAATCCTCAACGGCGAAGACCGCCGCCTGCTGGTGATTATCGGCCCCTGCTCCATTCACGACACCGACGCGGCGATGGAGTATGCCCGCCGCCTGCAGACCATGCGCGAGCGCTACCAGCCGCAGCTGGAGATCGTGATGCGCACCTACTTTGAAAAACCCCGTACCGTGGTGGGCTGGAAAGGCTTAATCTCCGACCCGGACCTCAACGGCAGCTATCGGGTCAACCACGGTATTGAACTGGCACGGCGCCTGCTGCTGCAGGTTAATGAGCTGGGGGTGCCGACGGCCACCGAGTTTCTCGATATGGTGACCGGTCAGTTTATCGCCGATCTCATCAGCTGGGGAGCCATCGGGGCGCGCACCACGGAAAGCCAGATCCACCGTGAAATGGCCTCGGCGCTCTCCTGCCCGGTCGGGTTTAAAAACGGTACCGACGGCAATACGCGCATCGCCGTAGACGCCATCCGCGCCTCCCGCGCCAGCCATATGTTCCTCTCTCCGGACAAGCAGGGGCAGATGACGATTTACCAGACCAGCGGCAACCCGTACGGGCATATCATTATGCGCGGCGGCAAACGGCCGAACTATCACGCCGAGGATATCGCCGCCGCCGGCGAAGCGCTGCGTGAATTCAATCTGCCGGAGCAGCTGGTGGTCGACTTCAGCCATGGCAACTGCCAGAAGCAGCATCGCCGTCAGCTGGAGGTGTGCGCCGATATCTGTCAGCAAATTCGCGCGGGCTCTACCGCCATCGCCGGCATTATGGCGGAGAGCTTCCTGCAGGAAGGGACCCAGAAAGTGGTTCCCGGCCAGCCGCTGGCCTGGGGCCAGTCGATCACCGATCCCTGCCTGAGCTGGGAAGACAGCGAACGTTTATTGAGCGAACTGGCGGCCGCCACGGCCACCCGTCTGTGACCGCTCCGCCCGCCGCGCCTGCGGTGGGCGATCCCCTTCTGCCATTCCCCTACCAAATTCGGTAACGTGATAAATAACGCTTGCCGTCAAAAACAACATTATTGATAATGATTATCATTGTTGCTTTGATTTTTATTTTGAGAGCTATGACGCGTATGGATAACACTGCCACAGCTGAAAAACCAAAAGACAATGCCCCCTATCCCGTGGCGACGGACAGACAGATCAGCAGTCGGGTTCTGTTAGGCAGCGAAGGACGGGTAGTCATTGAGCATGGCGGCCAGCGCTATCTGTTGCGCCAGACCCACGCCGGGAAGTTGATCCTGACCAAATAATCGCCCCGCAGCGCGCGGGGCGAGGCGAGTTAGCTCGAGCAGCTGACTTCCAGACGTTTCCCCCAGTCCGGCGGCCGACGGACGTAGTCGTCCTCGCGATCGGTGAAGGGATCGGCCAGCGCGGCATGCAGACGCTCCAGCTCCCCCAGATCGCCAGCCTCAGCCTGCTCGATCGCCCGCTGCGCCAGCCAGTTACGTAACACCAGCGCCGGGTTGACGCCCTGCATCCGCTGCTGGCGCTGGGCATCCTCCACCTGTTCATCACGAAGCCGCGCGCGATAGCTGGCGAACCAGCTGTCGAATGCCGCACGGTCGATAAACTCGTCGCGCAGCGGCGAGGCCGCGCTGAGCTGTTCGCTGTGGCTCAGCAGGCGGAACGTTCGGGTATAGTCGCTTCTCTCGCGGATCATCAGGGCAAACAGACCGTCGAGCAGATCGTTATCCCCTTTCTGCTGAGTGAACAGGCCAAGTTTGTCGCGCATCCGCTGGCCATAGGCGGTCAGCAAGGCGTGCTGATACTCATCCAGCGCCGCGTTCAGCGCTTCGGCGCTGATGAACGGCGACAGCGACTGGGCCAGACGCTGCAGATTCCACAGCCCCACCGCCGGCTGGTTTTCAAAACTGTAGCGCCCCTGGTAATCGGAGTGGTTGCAGATAAAGTCCGGCTGAAAATCGTCAAGGAAGCCATACGGCCCGTAGTCGATGGTCAAACCGAGAATCGACATGTTGTCGGTATTCATCACCCCATGGGCAAAGCCCACGGTTTGCCAGCTGGCGATGGTCTGCGCGGTACGCGTGACAACGTCACGGAACCATAACAGGTACTTGTCCGCTTCATCCTGCAGCTGCGGCCAGTGGTGACGAATGACATAATCGGCCAGCTGCTGAACCTTCTGCGGCTCGCGACGATAGTAAAAATGTTCGAAATGACCAAAGCGGACATGGCTCTCGGCCACCCGCATCAGCATCGCGCCAGGCTCCACGCGCTCGCGGTAGACCGGGGTATCACTGGTGACCATCGCCAGAGCGCGCGTCGTTGGGATCCCCAGGGCGTGCATCGCCTCCGACGCCAGGCTTTCCCGGATCGTCGAGCGCAGCACGGCGCGGCCGTCCCCCATCCGTGAATAGGGGGTCAGGCCGGCGCCTTTCAGATGCCAGTCGTAACGGCGGCCATCCGCCAGCTGCTGCTCACCGAGCAGGATCCCGCGTCCGTCGCCCAGCTGGCCGGCCCAGGCGCCAAACTGATGGCCACTGTAAACCTGCGCCAGCGGCGACATGCCCGGGAGCAGCGCTTCGCCGCCCCAGACGCCGGCCCCGCTTTCCGGCGCAAACAGCGCGTCAGGGACGCCCAGCTGTTGCGCCAGCGGAGCGTTGCGCCAGATGAGTCGGGCGTTATCGAGTGGCGTCGGTGACAGGGAAGTGTAAAAGTCCGGCAGTTCATCCCGCCAGTGGGTGGTAAAAGAAAGGGTCATGGTTCCTCCTCTCTCCAGTGTAGTGCCTGGAACAGCGGATTAACACGGGCGGAGTGCAGGGTTATCGGCATAAAAAAGGGAAGCGCTCGCTTCCCTCCGGCCGCTGAATGACGTCAGATACGCCGCGCCTGCCAGAATTTTTTGTTCCAGTAGACGTTATCCAGCGAGGAACGGGTGACGCCCTGACTGGTGGAGGCATGAATAAACTGGTTATCGGTATCGTAGATGCCGACGTGCAGGCCGCTTTCGCCTGAGCCGGTTTTGAAGAACACCAGATCGCCGGGCAGCAGATCGCGCTTATCAATTCGGGTGCCGATTTCCGCCTGCTCGCGGGTTTCGCGCGGCAGCTGGAGGGCAAATTTATCGCGAAACGTGCGCACCACAAAGCCGGAGCAGTCGACGCCGCGCGGCGTCATGCCGCCGTAGCGATACGGTGCGCCGCGCCAGCTGCGCAGCTGCTCGTTCAGATTCGCCACCACCGTAATGGAGTCAGCCAGCCGAGGATTCGGCGGCGGTGCCCGATGGCTGCTGCAGCCGGCTAAAATTAACGCCGCCGCCAACATGAACCAGAAGCGCATTTCAGATGATCCCTCTGTCCCTAGTCTCTTATCGCAATAATTTAGCTTGTTTATCAATATAGTGACAAGATAACTGCGTGCTACTGTGACGCGATGAGCATAATATGACCGGCCACCTCCACTCGCTGGAACGGGATCGCATAGGCAGCGGTTAAATTTTCCTCGTTCAGCACCTCGGCGGTCTCCCCGCAGGCGATGGCTTCCCCCTGGCAGAGCAGCCAGCTCTGTCCGGCATGGCGCAAAGTGTGGTTGAGATCGTGACTGCTCATCACCACCGCAATTCCCGCCGCGCTCAGCTCGCGTAGCAGTCGATCCAGCGCCGCCTGCTGGGCCACATCCAGACTGTTCATCGGCTCATCCAGCAGCAGCAGCTGACCCGCGGGATTGCTTAAGGGATCGATCTGCAGGATCACTGCCGCCAGCCGCACGCGCTGCCACTCGCCGCCCGACAGCTGATTGACCTGACGGCCCAGCTTATTGTCAAGGCCAAGCCTGGCCGCGATATCGTTCACCCGGGCGCTGTCGCCCTGCTGCTGCCTGTGCAGCGCCAGATAGTGCCACACCGGCATGGCGAACGGCGGGGTCTGCTGTTGGCACAGATATCCGCGGCGGCGCGCCAGCTCCGTCGCCGGCCACTCGTCAAGCAACCGTCCGTTAAAATGAATCGTGCCGGGGCCGTCGGACAGCCCCGCCATGCGGGCCAGCAGCGTGCTCTTCCCTGCGCCGTTCGGCCCCACCAGGTGGACGATCTCCCCGGCGCGAAAGGCCGCAGAAAACGGGGCCAGACGCCCCGCCGCT
This sequence comes from Klebsiella sp. C360, assembly GCF_048822415.1. NCBI lineage: Bacteria > Pseudomonadati > Pseudomonadota > Gammaproteobacteria > Enterobacterales > Enterobacteriaceae > Klebsiella > Klebsiella sp. C360. The sequence continues at coordinate 133,785 of NZ_JBMEZZ010000003.1, read as the reverse complement.
TCTACATCCTGTAGCTGCATCAGAAATGACATTATTTCGCCAGCGCTCCTTTAATCGCCGCCAACAGCTGCGGATCGTCCGGCGTCATATCCGGAGAGAAGCGCTGAATGACGTTGCCCTGGCGATCGACGAGGAATTTTTCGAAATTCCACAGAATGTCGTCCACGTACAGCGGCGCGCGGCCCTTGCTGGCCATCCGCTCATAAAAACCGCTACCTTCCGGGGCCACCGCCTTCGGCGCGGCGGCAACCAGCTTTTGATAGAGCGGTGCGCGATGCTCGCCGTTGACGTCAATCTTGCTGAACAGCGGGAAGGTGACGCCGTAGGTGGTGCTGCAGAAGGTCTTAATCTCTTCTTCACTCCCCGGCTCCTGGCCGAGGAACTGGTTGCAGGGGAAGCCCAGCACGCTGAAGCCCTCGCCGGCAAACTGCTTTTGCAGGTCCTCCAGTTGCTCATACTGCGGCGTCAGGCCGCATTTGGAGGCCACATTGACGATCAGCAGTACCTTGCCGGCAAAGGATGCCAGGGTGGTCTTCTCGCCATCAATGGTCGTCACTTCGGTATTCAGAATGTCATGTTGCATAGCCTGTCCTCAATGGATAAACCGGTTTCCGGTGAAGGTGATCCCTATCTACTGTAGCGGATTCAGCGCCCGCCATTCTACTGCCAATCCCCGCGAGTTGTCGCATGATGTAACAGCGCTTCGCTGCCCGTCGGCAACATGAAATCCTCTCAATTGGGCAGGCACCTATTTACGTGTACAGTGTTCCATGAATGTAATATGGTTTCGTTACTTGTTAATTTAAGAGAGTTTTGTTGATGAAGAAGTTGTTTAGCCTGGCGTTAATCGCCGCCTCTGTCGCCCTGCTGAGCGCCTGCTCTCCGGATGAAGATAATAAAGTGAAAGTCGCTATCAATACCGGGCCGGACGAAGCCATCTGGAAAGTGGTGGAGCAAGTGGCGAAGGATAAATATCACCTCGACGTCGAAGTGGTCTCCTTCAATGATTATGTGCTGCCTAACGAAGCGCTGAACAACAAAGATGTGGATGCCAACGCCTTCCAGACCCTGCCGTACCTTGAGGCGCAGTCGAAAGAGCGCGGCTATAAATTCGCGGTGGTCGGTAAAACCTTTGTCTTCCCTATCGCCGCCTATTCACATCGCATCAAAAATATCAGCGAGCTCCCCGAGGGAGCGACGGTGACCATCTCTAATGAAACCACTACCCTGGGCCGCAGCCTGCTGCTGCTTCAGGCGCAGGGGCTGCTCAAGCTGAAACCGGGCGTCGGCTATTTACCCACCACGCTGGATATCATCGACAACCCGAAACAGCTGAAAATTGTGGAGGTGGATACCCCGCAGCTGACCCGCACCCTGGATGACCCGAACGTCAGCCTGTCAATCATTAACACCAACTTCTCCGCCCAGGCGGGCCTGTCGGCCGCCCGCGACGGCCTGTTCATGGAGGGACCAGATTCCCCTTACGTGAATGCGATTGTCGCCCGCGAGGATAACAAGGACAGCAAGAAAATTCAGGAACTGAAAGCCGCCTTCCAGACCAGTGAAGTCGCGGAAAAAGCGAAGGAAGTCTACAAAGGCGACGCGATCAAAGGCTGGTAAGCCCGAGCCGGCGCCGTCCCTGCAGACGGCGTCACGCTATCCCCGTCACCGCGAGCGCAGCAGCAACCAGATAAAGACCGGCGCGCCCAGCGTCGCCGTCACCACGCCAATCGGCAGCTCAGCGGCGGAAAGCGCCAGCCGGGCGATAATATCCGCCCCCAGCAAGGCGCTTGCCCCTGCCAGCATGCAGGCCGGGAGCAAGACCCGATGATCGCTCAAGCCGCATAGCCGCAGAATGTGCGGAATTACCAGGCCGATAAAGCCAATCGCCCCCGCCAGCGCCACGCTCACGCCGACCATCCAGCCGGTCGCCACCACCAGCAGCTTACGCCACAGCCACAGCGGCAGCCCGAGCTGACGGGCGGAGACTTCGCCCAGCGCCAGTAAATTCAGGGGTTGCGACTGCAGACAGACCCAGCAGAGCGCTGGCAGGAGGGCTATCATCAGCCACAGCTGCTGCCAGTCGACGCCGCCAAACCCGCCCATCATCCAGTACATCAGCTGACGCAGATCAAAAGAGGTGGAGAAGTAGACCGCCCAGGTCATCAGGGCGCTGCAGATGATCCCCAGCGCCACCCCCGCCAGCAGCAGACGGCTGGTGGAAAGATGGCGGCGGGCAAAACGCAGCAGAATAAAGGTGATCAGCAGCGCGCCCAGGATTGCGCACAGCCCGAGCGCCCAGCCCGGTAACAGGCCTTTACCCAGCAGGACGGCGGCAATCAGCCCGACGCCCGCGCCGTTGGAGACGCCCAGCAGACCCGGTTCCGCCAGCGGATTTTCAAACAGCGCCTGCATTATCGCTCCGGAGAGCGCCAGCGCCGCCCCCACCAGCAGCACCGCCAGGGTCCGCGGCAGGCGGATCTGCCAGATAAACAGCTGACCTTTGGCGCTGAGCCACTCGCCGGGCGGGATCCATTGATCCCCCGCGCACAGGCTGATCAGCAGGGTGACCAGCAGCAACAGCGTTAAACCAAGGAGCCAACGCCGGCTGCGGCGCTGTTGAAGATGGGCGAGAGTCAGCATAGATTCCATTACGCAGTGGGAACAAGAGGCTGATTTTACGGTGGGTGTCGCGGTGAGAAAAGGAAAACCTCGCGACCAAAGGTCGACGCGGAGGACGCTCCCCCCGTCGACCATCTCGCTTTACACCAGAATCTGAAACAGCAGCGCGAAGAGAATGATGTTCGCCACCACGATTGCCCAGCCGTTATAGAGCATATACTTCAGATGTGTAGACTGCGCCAGCCCCATCTGGCCGAACATGTCCGATGAGGGAAACGGCCCGAACCAGTCCACCTGAGACGAGGCCAGCAGCACCGCGGTGGTCCCCTGCGGCGGCACGCCGGCGGCCATCAGCATTGGGCCAAAGATTTTATGCGTAAAGGTCATCTGGGCTACCGCCGCGCCGGGCACATGGCCGATAATATTGAACGCGAAGATGCTAAAGCACAGCCAGGCCGGGGAGATCCCCTCCAGCAGCGGCTGGGTATACTCCAGCAGCCCCTGATAGGCGTGCAGGCCATCCATCAGCTCAAGGATCGGGTTATACAGCCAGTAGAGAATAAACATCCACACCAGACGACCGCAGCCGTGATACAGCGCCTGCAGGATCTGCGTCGGCCGCAGGCCGCCCACCAGCCCGGTCATCAGTGCCACCAGCAGCATGACGATAATCGCAAAGCTGAAGCCGGCTTTAATCACCACCCCAACCACCGCCATCACGATGATGGTCGCGGCGAAAGCCAGCGCGCTTAATTTACGCCGGCGCTGCTGCGCGGCGCTAAGGTCCTCTTGCGGCTTTTCCGAGAGATCGACCTCATAGCGCAGTTTGCCTTCGGTCATCTTCTGGATCCGTCCGGCCATGATCCAGCCGGCTAACAGGGTGACGGCGCTCATCGGCAGGCCGACATACAGCAGATAATCCGGATAGCTCAGACCGCCGAGGCTGAGGATCGTCACGGTGCTGGGGGTGAAGGGCCCGGTAAAGAGTCCAACGGAACCGGCGGTCATCATCAGCGCGGCTACCGTCGGCGGCGTTAAGCGTACCGCCGCCGCTACGGGGATAATCACTGCGACAATAATCGCATTGCCGCCGGCCATGGTGCCCAGCGAACCGCAAATTAAAATCGATGACACCACAATGCCGAACTTGACCCGCGTCTGGCTCGACAGCCCAATACGGTGGACCACGAATTTCACCAGTTCAACCGCCGCGCCGGTGCGGGTGGCCACTTCCCCCACGCCGGCGCCGAGCATAATGATAAGCCCGACGGTGGCAATAAATGACCCGGTGGATTTCGCCAGCATCGCGCCCATTTCCGGCAGACCGGTCGAGGTCATGATCATGGCGATAATAATCGAGGAGATGACCGCCAGCACAATATCGACGCCGATCAGCGATAATATCGCTAACGCCACCAGCGGCGTAAATCCCAGCAGGCCAAGCTCGCTGCCCGGTCGACCGTGGCACCACAGCGCAATCAACACGAACAGCAGCAATAACAGACCGGTAATAACGTTTTTTCGCGTGATATTTCGTCTGACAGGCGTATTGCCTGCGAGCGTTGAGTCACTCATAACACTCCTTAATGCCAATCAATCCGACCATGATGGTCAGGTGGTGTATGGGGCCTGCTCAGAAAATATCCTCCCTCTTTTTCATTATTGGCCGCAGCCTGAGGGTCTGTTGGGGTACAAAGGAAACGATTCTGAGAGCGTTTTATTCCGCCATCAGGCGGGGCCAGCAGCACAATATGTAACCAATGCGCTGATTGGTGATTAAATTTATGTTAACTTAGTGTTAGTAGAAAATGACTTTTTATCGGTAGGCTATAACCCTGAGTTAACTGTTCATGAAACTGCGTCATCTGGAAATCTTCTATGCCGTCATGACCTGCGGCTCTCTGTCACGGGCGGCGGAATCGCTCAATATCTCCCAGCCAGCGGCCAGCAAAGCGTTAAAAAGCGCCGAACTGAAGCTGGGCTTTACCCTGTTTCAGCGGGTGCGCGGCAAGCTGCTGCCGACCAGCGAGGCGATCACACTTTTCGAAAAAGCGCAGACTATTTATCAGGACCTTGATAACCTGCGCCTGCTGGCCGATAACCTGGCCCGCGATCCGCGCGCCAAAATCACCTTAGGCTGTCTGCCGAGCCTGGGGTTAAGCCTGGTGCCGGAGCTGGTGACCGATTTTTATCAGCAAAACAGCAACCTGGTGATGACGCTCACCACCGATCACACCGAAACGCTGGTCAGAAAACTGGATTTACGCGAGATAGACTTAGCGCTGACGCTGCAGCCGGTGCAGCAGGGAGAGATCCTTACCACCCTGATTGCCGAAGTGCCGCTGGTCTATATCGACCGTCATTATCGTCAGGGAGCGGTGGATATCAGCCAGATCGACCAGCAGCGCTGGATCTCGCCGGGGCCGCACTCGCTCTCCGCCGCCATCGCCACCCGTCGCGACTTTTCCACAACCCGGCTGAATGTCCAGACCTACTACATGGCCACCGAGTTCGTGAAGCGCGGCATGGGCTGCAGCATTACCGATATCTTTTCCGCCCAGCACAACCTGGCGCCCGAGATGATCCATCCCATTACGCCGCCGATGGCCATTAACCTCTGCCTGCTGCGTCGGGCCGACGTTTCCCTGAGCCCGATGGCGCAAAAATTCGTCGATTTTCTCTGCCAGCGCCTGCGCCAGCAGCTCAAGGAGATTAACCTGCGGTTATACCCTGACCATAAAAAGTCAATTGCGCCGCCAGGGTAAATGCTTTGACATAACCCGATAAATTGAACAGCGGTGGATATATCGGGTTATGAACAAACGCATTGTCATTATCGGCAGCGGCGTGGTCGGTCTGGCCACGGCCTGGGAACTGATCAAGCGCGGCCATCAGGTGCAATTACTGGAGCGCAACGGCGAACCGGCCAGCGCCACCAGTTTTGCCAACGGCGGACAATTAAGTTACCGCTACGTCGCCCCCCTTGCCGACAGCGGCGTTCCCCTGCAGGGGATAAAATGGATGGGCAAAGCCGATTCGCCGCTCAATATGCGTCTCAATATCTCTTTACAGCAGTGGCGCTGGCTGCTGCAGTTCCTGCGCGCCTGTAATAGCCAGACCAATAAAATAAACGGCGCTCATATATTGCGTCTGTCGCTGCTCAGCCGGCAGGTCATGCAGTCGTGGCGGGAAGAGGATAATCTTGCCGATTTTCACTGGCGGCGCAGCGGAAAATTAATTATCCACCGCCGGGAATATGATTTTACTAAAGCGGCAAAAGGGATAGATCCTCAGTATCAGCAGGCGCTGAATGCTGAAGCCTGCCTGCAGCTGGAACCGGCGCTAAAACATATCAGCCCTTCGCTGCAGGGCGGAATTTATTCGCCGGGGGATGAAACGGCGGATTGCCATCAATTTTGCCTTGCGCTGATCGACAAGCTCACCGCCAGCAGCCGCTTCAGCCTGCTGACCCACTGTGAGGTGCAGCGGCTCGCCAGGCGCGGCGGACGCGTCAGCGCCCTAGAGACCAGCCGCGGGACCATCACCGGCGATGAGTACGTCGTCGCCGCCGGCAACGGCAGCGGTCCGCTGCTGGGGCACATGGGCGTTCGCGTGCCGCTCTGCGCCCTGAAGGGGTACAGCCTGACCCTTCCCTATCCGCAGCAGGCGGGCATTGCGCCGGACATCAGCGTCACCGATTACGGGCACAAAATCGTTTATGCCCGCCTGGGCCAGCAGCTGCGCATCGCGGCGATGGTGGACATCGGCTACGACGGCGACACACTGCGCGAGAGCCGCATTCAGGCGCTGAAAAAAATCGTCTCCCGCAGCTTTCCCGAACTCGAGGGGTTGGACCAGGCCGAAGCCTGGACCGGCATGCGCCCCTCAACGCCAGCCGGGCCACCGCTACTGGGACGCGCCGGCTACCCCAACCTGTGGATGAATCTCGGCCAGGGCAGCCTCGGTTTTACCCTCGCCGCCGGCAGCGCGGTGGTGCTGGGCGCGTTAATCGACAATCAGATGCCAGACATTTCTTTAGAAGGTCTCACATGGAAACAAACCGCATGACAATCATTCGCAATCATCCTCAACCTCGTCTTTCCGCCAGCGTTGCGTATGGCAATCTGCTGTTCCTCTCCGGACAGACGCCGAAAAGCAACGAGGAGGACATCGCCTTGCAGACCCGCGAAGTGCTGGAGAAAATCGACGCCCTGCTGGCGGCGGCCGGGAGCGATAAGCGGCACATTCTCTCCGCGCAGATCTGGCTGAAAAATATCGAGCGTGACTTTGCCGCGTTCAATGAGGCGTGGGTGGAGTGGATGCCGGAAGGCCATAGCCCGGCGCGCGCGGCCGTGCAGGCGGAGATGGCGCGACCAGAAATCCTGGTGGAGATCATGCTCACCGCCGTTAAAGCGTAAGATTCGACAGAAAAGAAAAAGGCCGCAATGCGGCCTTTTTAATTAGTTCAGATTATTTGTCTTTAGGCGACGCATTTTCGACACGGCTTTTCAGCTTCTGACCGGGTCTGAAGGTCACCACGCGCCGGGCTGTAATGGGAATATCCTCCCCCGTCTTCGGGTTACGTCCCGGGCGTTGGTTTTTATCCCGCAAATCGAAGTTGCCGAACCCGGAGAGTTTGACCTGTTCTCCGTTTTCCAGAGCACGACGGATCTCTTCGAAAAACAACTCGACCAGTTCTTTGGCATCCCGCTTGCTAAGCCCAAGCTTATCAAACAGATATTCTGACATTTCAGCTTTTGTAAGCGCCATAGGTTCAATCCCTCAATGATGCCTGGAATCGCTCTTTTAATGCCTCTACACATCTGGCAACGGTAGCGGCAATCTCCTCTTCTTCGAGTGTACGGCTGGTATCCTGCAGGATCAGGCTAATCGCAAGGCTCTTATACCCTTCCGCCACACCTTTACCACGGTACACGTCAAATAAGTTTACGCCAACTACCTGATTTACGCCAACTTTCTTACATTCGGCTAAAACATCGGCGGCAGCCACGTTTTCCGCGACCAGCACCGCGATGTCGCGACGGTTCGCCGGGAAGCGGGAAATGTCGCGCGCCTGAGGCACCACGCGGTCTGCGAGCTTGTTCCACTCCAGTTCAAACACCAGAGTGCGACCGTTCAGATCCAGTTTACGTTCCAGCTCAGGATGAACAACCCCAATGAAACCAATGCGTTCACCTTTAAGATAAATCGCTGCGGATTGCCCCGGATGCAGCGCGGTGGTCGCTTCAGCACGGAATTCGATATCCGCTAATTTTCCGGTTAAATCCAGAACGGCTTCCAGATCGCCTTTCAGATCATAGAAATCGACCGTCTCTTTCGCCAGTGTCCAGTGCTCTTCGTAGCGGTTGCCGCAGATCGCCCCGGCCAGCATCACATCCTGACGAATGCCCAGCGGCGCATTGGTGTCCGGCACAAAGCGCAGACCGCTCTCAAAGATGCGAACCCGGCTCTGCTGACGGTTCTGGTTGTAGACCACGGTCCCCAGCAGGCCAGTCCACAGCGACAGGCGCATCGCCGACATTTCGCTGGAGATCGGGCTTGGCAGGATCAGCGCCTCTTCACCGGCGTGGATCAGCTGCTGGACTTTCGGGTCGACGAAGCTGTAGGTGATCACTTCCTGATAGCCTTTGTCATTCAGCAGCGTTTTCACGCGCTTCAGCGACAGGTCGGCTTCACGGTGGGTACCCATGATCAGACCCGCCTGCACCGGCTCATCAGGAATGTTGTTGTAGCCATAAACGCGAGCCACTTCCTCGACCAGATCCTCTTCGATCTCCATGTCGAAACGCCAGCTCGGGGCCACCGCCTGCCATTCGCCCTCGCCCACCGTCACTTCGCAGCCGAGGCGCTGAAGAATATCAGTGACCTGCGCGTCGTCGATATGGTGGCCAATCAGGCGATCCAGTTTGCTACGACGCAGAGTGATGGTGGCGCGTTGTGGCAGGGTCGCTTCGTTGGTCACGTCGATCACCGGGCCGGCTTCGCCGCCGCAGAGGTCGATCAGCAGACGCGTGGCGCGCTCCAGCGCTTTATACTGCAGGGCCGGATCGACGCCGCGCTCATAGCGATGAGAGGCATCGGTGTGCAGGCCGTGACGGCGCGCGCGGCCGGTAATGGACAGCGGGCTGAAGAAGGCACACTCCAGCAGTACGTTCTGGGTTTCGTCGTTAACGCCGGAGTGCTCCCCGCCGAAGATCCCGCCCATTGCCAGCGCTTTGTTGTGGTCAGCAATGACCAGGGTATCGCTGTCGAGCTTCGCTTCGGAGCCATCGAGCAGGACCAGGGTTTCACCCTCTTTCGCCATGCGCACCACGATCCCGCCTTCGATACGGTCGCGGTCAAAGGCGTGCATCGGCTGGCCCAGCTCAAGCAGCACATAGTTGGTCACGTCAACCACCGCGTCGATGGAGCGGATCCCGCAGCGGCGCAGTTTCTCTTTCATCCACAGCGGCGTCGGCGCTTTGACGTTGATGCCTTTTACCACGCGGCCCAGATAGCGCGGGCACGCCTGCGGGGCGTCAACCTGAATCGGCAGCACATCGTCAATGGTGGCGGCTACCGGGGTGATTTCCGGCGCGTTCAGCGGCGCCTTGTTCAGCACGGCCACATCGCGCGCGACGCCGATGATGCCCAGGCAGTCGGCGCGGTTCGGGGTGACGCTGATTTCGATGGTGTTATCGTCAAGCTTCAGATATTCGCGAATATCGGTACCGATCGGCGCATCCGCCGGCAGCTCGATAATTCCGCTATGATCATCGGAAATGCCCAGCTCGGAGAAGGAGCACAGCATCCCCTCTGACGGCTCGCCGCGCAGCTTTGCCGCTTTGATTTTAAAATCGCCCGGCAGCACGGCGCCGATGGTCGCCACGGCGACTTTCAGCCCCTGACGACAGTTTGGCGCGCCGCAGACGATGTCCAGCAGGCGTTCGCCGCCGACGTTGACTTTGGTGACGCGCAGTTTGTCGGCGTTCGGGTGCTGACCGCACTCCACTACTTCACCGACAACGACGCCGTTGAAGCTGCCGGCAACCGGCTCCACGCCGTCCACTTCGAGGCCCGCCATGGTGATCTGATCGGAAAGCGCTTCGCTGTCGATCGCCGGGTTAACCCACTCGCGTAACCACAGTTCACTGAATTTCATTGTTCTGTCCTGCCCTTATTTAAACTGTTTGAGGAAACGCAGATCGTTTTCGAAGAACGCGCGCAGATCGGTGACGCCATAGCGCAGCATGGTCAGACGCTCCATGCCCATGCCGAAGGCGAAGCCGGAGTACACTTCCGGATCGATACCCACGTTGCGCAGCACGTTCGGGTGCACCATCCCGCAGCCCAGCACTTCCAGCCATTTGCCGTTTTTACCCATCACGTCAACTTCCGCGGACGGCTCGGTGAACGGGAAGTAGGACGGACGGAAGCGTACCTGCAGATCTTCTTCAAAGAAGTTGTTCAGGAAGTCGTGCAGGGTTCCTTTCAGATTGGTGAAGCTGATGTTTTTATCAACGATCAGACCTTCCATCTGATGGAACATCGGGGTGTGGGTCTGATCGTAGTCGTTACGATAGACGCGGCCCGGCGCGATAATACGGATGGGCGGTTGCTGGTTTTCCATGGTGCGGATCTGCACGCCGGAGGTCTGGGTGCGCAGCAGGCGAGTGGCATCGAACCAGAAAGTGTCGTGGTCAGCGCGCGCCGGATGGTGGCCCGGGATATTCAGCGCATCGAAGTTGTGGTAATCATCTTCGATTTCCGGGCCCGTCGCCACGGTAAAGCCGAGCTCACCGAAGAAACTTTCAATACGGTCGATGGTGCGGGTGACCGGATGCAGACCGCCATTCTCAATGCGGCGACCCGGCAGCGAGACGTCGATGGTCTCTGCAGCCAGACGAGCATTCAGCGCCGCGCCTTCCAGTTCGGCTTTGCGCGCGTTCAGCGCCTGCTGTACCTGCTCTTTCGCTTCGTTGATGACCGCACCGGCTGCCGGACGCTCTTCCGGCGGCAACTCACGCAGGGTGGTCATTTGCAGGGTCAGATGCCCTTTCTTACCCAGGTATTCCACGCGGACGTTGTCCAGCGCAGCAACATCTGATGCCTCGTTAATGGCTGCCTTGGCACTGGCAACCAGCTCTGCGAGATGTGACATGGTTTTCCTCATTATGTCGGTGCAGACACCGGTTATAGTGAAATTAATATTCCGAATCCATATACGAAAAAAGCCTCCACAGGGGAGGCTTTCTGGCGCTGTTTTCCGTTTCTTCTTTCACGCGCTAGCCTCCTGAGTTCAGGTGCTAAAGTAAAAAAAGAAGCGGAAAATAGCAGCATTCATGCTTGCATTACCTTGTCTGGTAAGAAACGTCAGACCTGTATTGAAAAGCCTGCGCCGATAAAAGTCAATGTATTGATGGTGTTGAAACGAAAAGAGGGAGACAAGCTCCCTCTTTCAACTGGCTTATGCCAGAGCTGCTTTCGCTTTTTCGACCAGAGCGGTGAACGCTACTTTGTCGAATACGGCGATGTCAGCCAGGATCTTACGGTCGATTTCAACAGAGGCTTTTTTCAGGCCATTGATGAATTTGCTGTAAGAAATACCGTTCTGACGTGCTGCTGCGTTGATACGTGCAATCCACAGTTGACGGAACTGACGTTTACGTTGACGACGGTCACGGTAAGCGTACTGACCAGCTTTGATAACAGCCTGGAAGGCAACGCGGTATACGCGAGAACGCGCACCGTAGTAGCCTTTAGCTTGTTTCAAAATTTTCTTGTGACGTGCACGTGCAATTACACCACGTTTTACGCGAGCCATGTGTGCTCTCCTGTATCTATTCTAAGTTAAAAAAGTTAAACGTTAACGACTTATGCGTACGGCAGGCACGCGATAACCAGGCCCAGATCGCCTTTGGAAACCATGGCTTTCGGACGCAGGTGACGTTTACGCTTGGTAGCTTTTTTAGTCAGAATGTGACGCAGGTTAGCGTGCTTGTGCTTAAAACCACCTTTACCGGTTTTTTTGAAGCGCTTAGCAGCACCGCGTACGGTCTTAATTTTTGGCATTTTAATAACTTCCACTTCGCATTGTTAATAAACGAAACAAAGGCGAACAAAACCAGTGAGCCGAAGCCCACCGGAAATGTTTCTTGATGGCCTTACTGTTTCTTCTTAGGAGCGAGCACCATGATCATCTGGCGGCCTTCGATCTTCGTTGGGAAGGATTCGACTACTGCCAGTTCAACCAGATCGTCTTTCACGCGGTTAAGCACTTCCATACCGATCTGCTGGTGGGCCATCTCACGACCGCGGAAACGCAGCGTGATTTTGGCCTTATCGCCATCTTCGAGAAAGCGAATCAGGCTGCGGAGTTTTACCTGATAGTCACCTTCATCAGTACCAGGGCGGAATTTAATTTCCTTAACCTGGATAACTTTCTGCTTCTTCTTCTGTTCCTTAGAAGACTTACTCTTTTCATAAAGGAACTTGCCGTAGTCCATGATACGACAAACTGGCGGCTCGGCGTTAGGGCTGATTTCAACTAAATCTACTCCAGCCTCTTCAGCCTTTTCGATAGCTTCTCTCAGACTCACAATACCCAGCTGCTCACCTTCCAGACCTGTTAAGCGAACTTCCTGGGCGCGAATCTCGCCATTGATACGATTCGGACGTGCCGTTTGAACTCGTTTTCCGCCTTTAATACCTTATTCCTCCAGTTGTTGAAGACTGCGGCTGCGAATCTCTTGTTGCAGCTTCTCGATCACTTCATTTACGTCCATGCTGCCGAGGTCTTTCCCGCGACGGGTGCGCACGGCCACTTTGCCGGCTTCGACTTCTTTGTCGCCACAGACCAACATATACGGGACACGACGTAAAGTGTGCTCGCGGATTTTAAAGCCAATCTTCTCATTTCTCAAGTCTGCTTTTACACGAATGCCCGCATTTTGTAGTTTACGCGTCAATTCGTTAACGTATTCAGCCTGAGAATCGGTGATATTCATGACCACCACCTGCACTGGTGCAATCCAGGTTGGGAAGAAGCCAGCGAACTCTTCGGTCAGGATGCCAATGAAGCGCTCCAGAGAACCGAGAATCGCACGGTGGATCATGACCGGCACCTGACGCTCGTTGTTTTCGCCCACATAGGAGGCGCTTAAACGCTGCGGCAGAGAGAAGTCCAGCTGTACCGTACCGCACTGCCATGCACGATCGAGACAGTCATACAGGGTAAATTCAATTTTCGGGCCGTAGAACGCCCCTTCACCCAGTTGATATTCAAATGGGATATTATTTTCTTCCAGCGCCACCGCCAGATCCGCTTCCGCGCGATCCCAGGTCTCGTCGCTGCCGATACGTTTTTCCGGGCGAGTCGACAGTTTGACGACGATCTTCTCGAAGCCAAAGGTGCTGTACATATCATAAACCATACGAATACAGGCGTTCACTTCATCGCGAACCTGATCTTCAGTACAGAAGATATGCGCATCATCCTGGGTAAAGCCGCGAACGCGCATCAGACCGTGCAGCGCGCCTGATGGTTCGTTACGGTGGCAGCTACCAAACTCCGCCATACGCAGCGGCAGATCGCGGTAGGATTTCAGCCCCTGGTTGAAGATCTGCACGTGGCCCGGGCAGTTCATCGGCTTAATGCAGTATTCACGGTTCTCAGAAGAGGTGGTGAACATCGCATCTTTGTAGTTGTCCCAATGGCCGGTTTTTTCCCACAGCACACGGTCCATCATGAACGGACCTTTGACTTCCTGGTACTGATACTCTTTCAGTTTCGAACGGACAAAGGTTTCCAGTTCACGGAAGATAGTCCAGCCGTCGTTGTGCCAGAACACCATCCCAGGCGCCTCTTCCTGCATATGATACAGGTCGAGCTGCTTACCGATTTTACGGTGGTCGCGCTTGGCGGCTTCTTCCAGACGCTGCAGATAAGCATTCAACGCTTTTTTATCTGCCCACGCGGTGCCGTAGATACGCTGCAACATTTTATTGTTGCTGTCGCCGCGCCAGTAGGCACCGGCGGTTTTCATCAGCTTGAAGTGATGGCAGAAGCGCATGTTCGGCACGTGCGGACCGCGGCACATATCGATATATTCTTCATGATGATACAGGCCAGGCTTGTCATCATGGGCAATGTTTTCGTCAAGAATAGAAACTTTATAGCTTTCGCCGCGCTTCACGAAGGTTTCACGCGCTTCGTGCCAGCTCACTTTCTTCTTGATGACATCGTAGTTTTTCTCGGCGAGCTCATGCATACGTTTTTCGAGCGCGTCGATATCTTCCTGAGTCAGGGTATGGTCGAGGTCTACGTCATAGTAGAAGCCATTATCAACAACCGGACCGATAGCCATTTTGGTGTTGGGCCACAGCTGCTTGATGGCATGACCTAACAGGTGCGCGCAGGAGTGACGAATGATCTCCAGCCCTTCTTCATCTTTAGCCGTGATAATAGAGAGGGTGGAATCAGTTTCAATCGGGTCGCAAGCGTCTACCAGTTCACCGTTTACCCGCCCGGCGATGGTGGCTTTCGCCAGACCCGGGCCGATATCCAGCGCGACGTCCATCGGGCTGACAGCGTGATCAAAATGGCGTTGGCTGCCATCAGGAAGCGTAATTACAGGCATTTTATGTCCTTATTTGCAGTGGTGCCCCGCACGAAAGAGCACATACAAAACTATATAATCATCATTATCATCAGGTTAAGGCGCAGTTCCCGCTTCACTCTGCGAAAAGAGGAGCACGACCGGAGCGATCGTTCCCGCCTGCTGCCGCCTGCTGATAACACCGGGGAGTAGTTTACACATCATTGGTACGTGATTAAAGCCGTAATAGCATAAATGATGGCGGAATGTGGAGAAAACAAGAGCCGCGCGGATAAAAGCAGAATATCCGCCAGGAAGACGCGAAAATAATCACCAGCGAAGCCGGATGATATTATGCGGACAAACTAAAAGAGACGCCTTGATATTGCCTGCGTGATGTTTAGCGCGGGTCGTTAAACCGGTACCACTCTACCCGGCTTAATAGTCCGCCCGTGAAGCAGTAGCCTGCGATATTAAGACCACTCGCCTGCTACCAGCGTATGCACATTAAAGGCATCGCTCATGGATTGTCCGGTACTACGGGAACCGGGGGCAATATTCGAACCGGCCTCAACGTCGGTTGCTTTGGCGATACCTACCTGCGTATGGTCCTGGTTACCCGACGGCGGAACTGGCGTGGCGGCTGATGCGCCAAAGGAAAGCACGCACAGCGCCAGGGCTGCGATGGTAAATTGGCTGTTTTTCATGATGTTTATTCTCTTATTACGGAAGACGGACCGAACAATGTCGCCATTCGGTCAGTGACTCTTAGTATAGATCCAGATCACATATTTGTCCGTCGAATATTTAGCTTTTCGTGTCAAATAGAATGAATATTTGTCAGCAAACGGAGAATAATGGAGAAAAGATGGAGGCCCGTTTCTTTTTATAAAAACTAAAACGAATTGCCAGAAAAAATAATGTCACTTATTGTTAAATCTAAAACGATCAGGCCGGGAAACCCGGCCTGAAAATATTACATCTTATACCCGAGGGAGAGCGAGGTCCGGCGATCGGTATGCTCCGGCGCAGACGCAGGCGGCTCCGAGTTCCAGGTGACGTTGTACGCCACTTTCAGCGCAAAGTGGGCGTTAATCGCCACGTTTAACGCGCTCTCTGAGTTGACCGTGGTGTCCTCGGCGCCAAACACCGATACCCCTTGAGTAAATTTGGCGTTGTCGGTCATCTGCCAGGCCCAGGTTCCGGAGGCGTAACCCAGCGGCTGAGTGTCGGTATCCCCGTCGGTGTATTCGTCATAGCGGACGCCAGGACCAAATTCAAACCGCAGGCTATGCACTGGTCCGTTGAGGATTTGACGACCATAGCCCGCCGTCAGAACATCGCGCTGCTGGTAGCCGTTGTAGCGGTCGGTTAGCCAACTGCCCTGCCCAAAGACGTAGTTCATATCGGTCAGGTTATAGCGGCTACGGCCACCGACAGCATATTTCTCTGAGGAGCGCTCATCGTTGGACGAGGTGTTGCTGGCGTTGCCCCACAGCGACCAGGCGGTGGTATTGCCATACCAGGTCAGGGTGGAATCGGCCGTCATTGAGGAGTTCTTGGTGTTGCCGGACTGCGCCAGGTAACCTGCG
This sequence comes from Klebsiella sp. C360, assembly GCF_048822415.1. Classification (NCBI taxonomy): domain Bacteria; kingdom Pseudomonadati; phylum Pseudomonadota; class Gammaproteobacteria; order Enterobacterales; family Enterobacteriaceae; genus Klebsiella; species Klebsiella sp. C360. Next base: position 117,974 of record NZ_JBMEZZ010000003.1, on the reverse strand, counting down.
TTGACCACTCCTTCGAACGGTTTTTTGGCAGCGGAAGGGTCATCCATGACGGTAAATACAGAATCATCGGCCATTGCGCCAACAGACGCAAAAAGCCCCCCCGCCAGCATGACCGCTGCGGGTACTGTCTTTAAAAGCTTCATTATAACTCTCTAAAATACATTTTTTAGGACAGTACAAATGATGAACAGGCGTCACTTTGCCGGCTCATTGAATTTAGCGTCCGTACAACATAAAAGAGACCTGTGGGTCCCGGAAACTTTCGCGAGGATCGCGGAGTGCAGGTCCTAAGAAAGGTAGCAAATTATAAAAAAGCACGAATAACATAGCAATCACTTACTCTTTCGTTTTTTGAATAAGACAGCTCCGGAAACAATCTTTATTTCATAATGAAAATACAGACTTCTTTGCAAATCTCTCAGGGACAGCACTTTCCCTCCCTGGATCATCGTGCCATGCTTAAATAAAGTACAGACGCCGTATTAAGGAGGAGAAGGAATGACCAAAATTTATACGCTCACGCTGGCCCCCTCGCTGGATAGCGCCACCCAAACCCCGCAGATCTACCCGGAAGGGAAACTCCGCTGCAGCGCGCCGGTATTTGAACCCGGCGGCGGTGGGATCAACGTCGCCCGCGCCGTGACCTTTCTCGGCGGGAAAGCCACCGCCATTTTCCCTATTGGCGGCGCCACCGGCGAGCACCTTGCCGCCCTGCTGGCCGATGAGCAGGTGCCGGTCGAGACCGTCGAAACCCGCGACTGGACGCGACAGAACCTGCACGTTCACGTAGCCGCCAGCGGCGAACAGTATCGCTTTGTGATGCCCGGCGCCGCGCTGACAGACGATGAATTCCTCCGCCTGGAAGAGAAAGTCCTGACTATCGATCCCGGCTCTCTGCTGGTGATCAGCGGCAGTCTGCCGCCAGGAATCAGCGTCGAAAATCTGATGCAGCTGGTTAAGCATGCGCAACAGCAGGGCCTGCGCTGCATTATCGACAGCTCCGGCGACGCGCTGGCCGCCGCGCTGGACGTCGGCAATATTGAATTAGTGAAGCCAAACCAGAAAGAGCTCAGCGCCCTCGTGCAGCGCGATCTGAGCCAGCCTGATGACGTCCGCCTTGCTGCTCAGTCGTTGATCCAGTCCGGTAAAGTTCGCCGGGTGGTGGTCTCCCTTGGTCCGCAGGGGGCGTTGGGGGTTGACGCCAGCGGCAGTGTTCAGGTGGTGCCGCCGCCAATGAAAAGCCAGAGCACCGTCGGCGCCGGCGACAGCATGGTGGGCGCCATGACCTTACGTCTGGCGGAGAACGCCAGCCTCGAAGACATGGTACGCTTTGGCGTTGCCGCCGGTAGCGCCGCGACCATCAACCAGGGCACCCGCCTCTGCTCGCAGGCCAATACGCAAAAAATCTACGATTATCTCTGCGGGCGTTGATCTCCCCTGCCCCTCCGCGCTGGCGGAGGGGAACCACGATATTTGCAGGATGGTCTATGCTGGAAAGGCCATGCATAACAACGGGGTGTAGAAATGAGCAATGATATTACCGCCTGGGTCGTCAGCGTGAACTTCCACGAACAGGCGCTAACGGAGATCAATGAGGTCAGCAACCATTTTACCCGGGCAGGGTTCGTACTGACGCTCAATGATGAAGAGGGCACTCCCCATGAGCTGGGCACCAATACCTTTGGCCTGCTGAGCGCCCAGGCAGCCGAGGAAGTGAAGGCCCTTAGCGCCGGACTGGCGGAAGCGGCCCTTGGCCGCCCTGCGGAGATCGCCGTCAGCACATTCGCTGAATGGTTAAAAGCTCAATAAGTGCGTTTAGCGCAACGTAAAGCGTCAGTTGTGCGTCAGTTCCAGGTTTACCCGGTAGTAATGCGCTAACCTTATGATATGGTGGAAAACATGGGGAGAGACAGCATGTGGCAAGCAATCAGTACTCTTTTACGCGATTGGCATACCGAAGACGCTGAAATCGAACTGAAAACCGAGCTGCCCGGCGGAGAGATCCATTCCGCCTGGCATTTGCGTTTCGGCGGCAAAGATTACTTCGTGAAATGCGACGAACGGGAACTCCTGCCTATCTTCACCGCCGAGGCCGATCAGCTGGAGCTGCTGTCGCGAAGCAAAACTGTTCGCGTACCGCAGGTCTTTGCCGTCGGCAGCGATCGCGACTACAGCTTCGTGGTCATGGAATACCTCCCTCCCCGTCCGCTGGATGCGCATAACGCTTTCCTGCTTGGCCAGCAGTTAGCCCACCTGCATCAGTGGAGCGATCAGCCGCAGTTCGGTCTGGATTTTGATAACGATCTTTCCACCACGCCGCAGCCCAACGCCTGGCAACGTCGCTGGTCGGTGTTTTTCGCCGAGCAGCGTATCGGCTGGCAGCTGGAGCTGGCGGCGGAGAAAGGGTTGCACTTTGGCGATATCGATACCTTAGTCGATGTGGTACAGCAGCGGCTGGCCAACCATCAGCCGCAACCTTCGCTGCTACACGGGGACCTGTGGTCCGGCAACTGCGCCTTAGGGCCGGATGGCCCCTACATTTTCGACCCGGCCTGCTACTGGGGCGATCGCGAATGTGATTTAGCTATGCTGCCGATGCACTCGGAACAACCCCCGCAGATCTATGACGGTTATCAGTCCGTCTCACCGCTGCCGGCTGGTTTTCTCGAGCGTCAGCCGATCTACCAGCTTTATACCCTGCTGAACCGGGCGATATTGTTCGGTGGCCAGCACCTGGTGACGGTCCAGCAGGCGCTGGACGATGTCTTGATGGAAAAAACGCGTTAGACAAGGTTTACGGCGGACCTCCCCGGTCCGCCGCCCTGCATTATCAGTTAATCTCGACGCCGTTTAGACGGAATTTAATGGTCATCGTCACGCCGGTTCCCGGTCTTGCCTGCTCGTAACGCCATCTGCGCATCGCGCTTTTCACCTCACGCTCAAACATATTCGCCGGCTGGGCGGAGAGGATCTGCAGATTATCAATTCGGCCATCAGGCGTGACGTCAAACTTCACCCGCACCGTTCCTTCAATGCGCAGCGCCTGAGCGCGCGCCGGATAGGTCGGCTGAACGCGGCTGATCGCCCGCGGACCGCTCGGGGCAGTGACGGTGGGTTTGGCCGCTGCGGTGGAGGTGCTCGGCGCGGTGCGCGCTGGCGTCGTATTGTTGTTTTCAAACGGTGAAGCCGGACGCGGCTCCGCTGCCGGTTTGACGTCCCGCTTCGGCTGCTCAACCTTTTTCTCCGGCCTGGGCTTCGGTTTAGGTTTGGGCTTCGGCTTAGGTTCTGGTTTATGGATCACCACCGGCGCCTCTTTCGGCGGCTCCGGGACCACCTCAGGTTCCGGCTCCGGTTCAGGTTCAACAACGGGCTGCACGACGGGTTGCGCCGCCGGGGGCGGCTCAAGATCGGCCGGCGCCACCATCGTGATCTCTATCGGCTGCGTCGGGGAAGGCTGTTCAATAACCTGATGTACCGAGGTATAAAGCAGCCCCGCCACAACGGCACCGTGGATAGCCACGGATAACAGCGTTGGCCACGGGAAGCGGCGAGGTAAATCAAGGGTCATTGCGCTCATAGTCGTTTCTGTTGAAAAATGATGCTCCGATTTTAAATGCAAATAGCAATCATATTCAATAAGCCGTCTTAACCTGAGTCAATTTTTGCCACCATTTGCGGAAAAAAGCCGCGGCGGCGGGGCATTCGACGCCGGGGCGCATCTTTGCATTGCAGTCCATCGTCGTTTAACTTAACGTAATTCGCCTGTTTAATGATAAGGAGCTTTGCCGTGCTTTACGTTATCTACGCTGAAGATATCGCCGATTCTCTGGAAAAGCGGCTCTCGGTTCGCCCCGCGCATCTTGCGCGTCTACAACTTTTACATGATGAAGGTCGGCTGCTTACCGCCGGGCCAATGCCGGCCGTTGACAGCAACGAACCGGGCGCAGCCGGATTCAGCGGCTCAACGGTGATCGCTGAGTTTGAATCGCTGGAAGCGGCTCAGGCCTGGGCTAATGACGATCCGTATATCGCCGCCGGCGTCTACCGCCAGGTCTCTGTTAAACCATATAAGAAGGTATTTTGAAAATACCCTTTTCTTTTTCTGGTTAACGGCAACAACGCACCAGGCCATCAGATGAAAGGGCGCATTTTGCTACATCACATTAAAATGTCGCCCTTTTAACCGCACGCAAGCGTTGTCTGTTATCCGCCTGAGACGCCAGGAAGATGAGCACATCCCTTCTCCTTCGACAACATCATCGACCCTCAACTCGCCTTCTGCGGCCATAGAAATTGCTGACCAAACGTCGACGCCGGGCATGATTTTGAATTGTAAATGTATTGAATCAGTCTGCAACAGAGGTCTTGCATTGGATTTAGCGCTTGCTTTACAAGCCAGCACATCCTGACATCGCCCGGTAAATCCAAAATACAGTTGAAAGAAGATCGTTAAAGAGAGATAGATGCTGACCAACAGATATAAAGGCCTGGAATAAATAAGCATGCATATCCCGTTCCGCAGGTATGGGACCCCATATCACCATCTTACTGCATTCAGAAACGAGGTGGCTTGAAAGTGTCTGAAAATAAACGGAGTGCGCTGATACAGGCATATATCAATATGGAATGAACGTCTAAAAACTACGCAACCAGATTTACGTTGCAGATGATCATTTTTTAAAGTCGATTAATTTCGCTGGGTAAACTTCACGCAGAGTAATTGTAGGGTGATTTTTGGTTGATTAAAAAATTTGAACGGGAATAACAAATGTTTTCAATAAGTGCCACATTTTTTTGGACTACCATTTATGTACCTGACGCTTATGAGGATTTTTAAGTGATTACCCTGAAAAAAACCGCATTGCTTTCTCTGCTTGCCTTATATATTCCTGTGTCACAAGCCGCAGCGACAGAATATAGCCTGGATCCGCAGCATACTTCCGTTGTTATTGCCTGGAACCATTTTGGCTTCTCTAATCCTACAGCGTATATCTCTGATGTTTCAGGGAAACTGTCTTTTGACAAAGACAACCCGGAGCAATCCTCTGTGCACGTCACGCTGCCAGTCAAAACCATTGACACTCACGTCAAAGCGTTAACGGATGAGTTTTTAGGCAAAGAGTACTTCGATGTCAACACGTATCCTGAGGCCACTTTTCAGAGCACCCGGGTGGAAAGTAAAGGCGGCAATAAATATGATGTTGAAGGTAACCTGACCATTAAGGGCATCACCAAACCGGTTGTATTGCATGCCACTTTGAATAAACAGGATATGCATCCGATGGTGAAAAAAAAGGCCATTGGTTTTGATGCCACAGGGGTAATAAAACGTTCAGACTTCAAGCTTGATAAATATGTTCCGGCGGTGAGTGATAACGTGACTATCACGTTATCCACGGAAGCCTATGCCAAATAAATTACCGCCCGCAAAAGCGGTGCGTTTTATTCAGGGTGGGTATCCTGATAGTGAGCATGACATTGAAAAACGATCGACGACCCCACGCCCTGTCCGGACTTCCACACGGCGGTGAATGCCTGTTGCGGAAAAAGGCGTTCTGTCGATAATCCCCCGTCATACCCTGACAGGCATCGCATAGATATTTCAATAGGCGATCTGGCGATGTTAAAAGGGAATGCCGCGCAGAGCGGGAAAACGACAACGGCACCGCGTTCGGTGCCGTTGTTCTGCTCGTTTAACAGTCGGGGAAGATAAACAGCAGAGCATGACGCTGCCGTTTCACCAGTCCCTTCCTGATAGCGAGGATCCGCATATTGCGGCGTGATTGGGCTTCCAGCCAACGCGCTTTACGGCGATTCACCTGTCTCAGCATGCGCCAGCGCCCTACTTCCGTTCTACTACGCTTCATTGCAACGACTCTACGAGTGAAAACAGCCCCCATTATAAACCTCTGCCGGCGACTGACCACCGCTTTCGCTGCGTTTTTATTTGCCAGAAAAATACTGATGCGTAAACTCATCACATAACGTCATTCAAAAGGATTTTACATCTATGACAACCTTTTACACGGTGGTGAACTGGCTGGTCATTCTGGGGTACTGGCTGTTGATCGCCGGTGTAACATTACGAATTCTAATGAAACGCCGCGCTGTGCCGTCCGCCATGGCATGGTTATTGATCATTTATATCCTGCCGCTGGTGGGGATTATCGCCTATCTCTCCTTTGGCGAGCTGCATCTTGGCAAGCGGCGGGCAGAACGCGCGAGGGCGATGTGGCCTTCCACAGCCAAATGGTTAAACGACCTCAAAGCCTGCAAACATATCTTTGCCGAAGATAACAGCCCGGTGGCCGAGTCCCTGTTCAAGCTTTGCGAACGGCGCCAGGGCATTGGCGGCGTAAAAGGCAACCAGCTGCAGTTGCTGACGGAATCTGACGACGTCATGCAGGCCCTGATCCGCGATATTCAACTGGCTCGCCATAACATAGAGATGGTCTTCTATATCTGGCAGCCAGGCGGTATGGCCGACAGCGTCGCCGAATCGCTAATGGCCGCCGCCCGTCGCGGGGTTCACTGCCGGTTAATGCTCGACTCCGCGGGCAGTGTGGCCTTTTTCCGTAGCCCATGGGCGGCGATGATGCGTAACGCCGGCATTGAAGTGGTCGAGGCTCTCAAGGTCAATCTGATGCGTGTGTTTCTGCGCCGGATGGACCTGCGTCAGCATCGTAAAATGGTGATGATCGATAACTATATCGCCTACACCGGCAGCATGAATCTGGTCGATCCCCGCTACTTTAAGCAGGACTCGGGGGTCGGGCAGTGGATTGACCTGATGGCGCGCATGGAAGGCCCGGTGGCGACCTCGATGGGCATCGTCTACTCCTGTGACTGGGAGATCGAGACCGGAAAGCGTATTCTGCCACCGCCGCCGGACGTCAATATCATGCCGTTTGAAGAGGCCAGTGGGCATACCATCCACACGATCGCCTCCGGTCCGGGCTTTCCGGAAGATCTGATCCATCAGGCGCTGCTCACCGCCGCCTACGCGGCGAAAGAGCATTTGATCATGACCACGCCCTACTTCGTACCCAGCGACGACCTGCTGCACGCTATCTGTACCGCCGCCCAGCGCGGCGTGGACGTGAGTATTATTTTACCGCGCAAGAACGATTCGCTGCTGGTGGGCTGGGCCAGCCGGGCCTTTTTCACCGAGCTGCTGGCGGCAGGGGTGAAGATTTACCAGTTTGAAGGCGGCCTGTTGCATACCAAGAGCGTGCTGGTCGATGGCGAACTGAGCCTGGTGGGAACCGTGAATCTGGATATGCGCAGCCTGTGGCTCAATTTTGAAATCACGCTGGTCATCGATGACGCCGGCTTCGGCAGCGATCTGGCGGCGGTTCAGGATGACTATATCTCGCGCTCGCGCCTGCTGGACGCCCGTCTCTGGTTAAAACGTCCGCTGTGGCAGCGGATCGCCGAGCGACTGTTTTACTTCTTCAGCCCGTTGCTGTAAAACGTGCCCATCAGATACCGAATGAGTAGCAATCATGGATATGGATTTAAACAACCGCCTGACCGAAGACGAAACGCTTGAGCAGGCATACGACATCTTCCTCGAACTGGCGGCCGATAACCTCGACCCGGCGGACATCATTCTGTTTAACCTGCAGTTTGAGGAGCGCGGCGGCGCCGAGCTGTTCGACCCATCCGCAGACTGGGAAGAGCATGTGGATTACGATCTGAACCCGGATTTCTTCGCCGAAGTGGTGATTGGCCTGGCGGATACCGACGGCGGGGAAATCAATGATATCTTCGCCCGCGTGCTGCTGTGCCGCGAGAAAGATCACAAACTGTGTCATATTCTGTGGCGTGAATAACGCTGACCCGCCAGTGAAAAGCCTGCCGCGTTCCACCCGGCAGGCTTTTTTTATGCCGAGGGTTTACTTCGGTAAGACATGACCGCAGGCGTGGCAAAACCGGGCGTTATCGTCATGGTCGCCCTGCTGGCACTGCGGGCATACCCGCTGCTGGCGCCGCCGGTTCAGGGCGCTGGTCATATGGGTGGTGATAAGCCCGGTCGGAATGGCAATAATGGAGTAGCCGATCAGGATGAGAATGGAGGCCAGGATGCGGCCCAGCGGCGTGTGCGGCGTAATATCCCCGTAGCCGACGGTGGTGATGGTCACAATGGCCCAATAGACCGAAGCGTTGAGCGTGGTAAAACCATACTCTGGCCCTTCTATCAGGTACATTAACGAGCCGAAAATCACCATCACAATGGCGATAAACGAATAGAACAGGATCAGTTGATGGCGCGCGCTGACAATCGCCCGCCAGAACACATTGAGCGAAGGCATAAAGCGCAACAGTTTGAGAATACGCAACGCGCGGATCGCCCGCATTGCCCGCCAGGCAAAGACATAATTGAGGCTAATTTCCGGCCACAGCCACATCACGTATAGCGGCAGGATGGTCGCTAAGTCAATAAACCCCCAGAAGCTGAAAATGTAGTGGAGCGGATTGGGCCATGTCGCAATACGCAGCAGATACTCCAGGGTAAAGACCGCGGTCACCATCAGCTCCAGCCAGACGAATACATGCCATTCATCTAATGTCAGATGATATTGCGTGCCCAGCCCCGATTCGACAAATATCACCACCACGCTGAGCAAGGCGAAAAGTCCGCACAGCCCTTCGAAGCGGCGGCCGGAACGTCGGTTTTGATCGAAAAGTAAATGATAAAGCCGCAGGCGAGCGGCAGAAAGCATACCCACTTCGTTAACCTCGCAAAAAAAAGGGCTGACCTGCGTCAGCCCCTGAGATTATAACGGGTCTACCTTAAGGCAGGAAACCGCATGGCGGAAACTGCCCTCCAGCACCGGGCGGGTTTTGGCGCACTCCGGTCCGGCGAGCGGACAGCGGGTGCGGAAGACACAGCCCGACGGCGGATTAATCGGCGAGGGTAATTCGCCCTCCAGCAGCTGGATGGTTTTCGTTTTTTCGAGGTCCGGATCGGGGATCGGCACCGCCGACATCAGCGCTTTGGTATAGGGGTGTAGCGGATTATGGTACACCTCATCGTAGGTTCCCAGCTCCACCGCATGGCCCAGATACATCACCAGTACGCGATCGGAGATGTGCTTAACCACCGCCAGATCGTGGGCGATAAATATCAGCGACAGTCCCATTTCACGCTGCAGCTGCTGCAGCAAGTTGACCACCTGAGCCTGGATGGACACATCAAGCGCGGACACCGGCTCATCGCAGATAATCAGCTTCGGCTCGAGGATCAGCGCCCGCGCAATGCCGATGCGCTGACACTGACCGCCAGAGAACTCGTGCGGATAGCGGTTGATCAGGTTAGGCAGCAGCCCGACTTTCATCATCATCGCCTTCACGCGATCGCGCACTTCCTGACGCGGCATCTTCGGATGATAGGTACGCAACGGCTCAGCGATGATTTCTCCGATGGTCATACGCGGGTTCAGCGAGGCCAGCGGATCCTGGAAGATCATCTGGATATCGCTGCGCACGTCGCGCCACTCTTCCTGCTTCATGCCCAGCAGATCTTTACCCAGCCAGGCCACTTTTCCATCGGTAGCCTTCACCAGACCAATGATGGCGCGGGCGAAAGTCGATTTACCGCAGCCGGACTCCCCCACTACGCCGAGGGTCTCACCTTCATAGAGACGCAGCGTCACGCCATCTACGGCTTTCAGCGTTTTCGACGGCTGCCAGAACCACTGTTTGCCATCTTTAATATCGAAATGCACCTTCAGGTCGGCAATTTCGAGCAGGACTTTTCGTTGTTCAGTTACGGCGTTCATAGCAGCTCCCCCACCGGTTTAAAGCAGGCGCGCAGGCGGCCTGGCGCGAACGACTCCAGCGGCGGCGCGCTGCTGCACTGTTCCATTGCGTGCGGACAGCGCGGCTGGAATGGGCAGCCCTTCGGCAAACGCAGCAGGTTTGGCGGGTTGCCCGGAATGGTCAACAACGCATCGCCTTCGGCATCCAGACGAGGAACCGCATTCAACAGCCCAATAGAGTAAGGGTGAGACGGCTGATAGAAGACATCGCGCGCCTGACCATACTCCATGGTGCGGCCCGCGTACATCACCAGCACTTTATCGCAGATCCCCGCCACCACTCCGAGGTCATGGGTGATCATAATGATGGCCGTATTAAATTCGCGTTTCAGCTCATTCAGTAACGTCATGATCTGCGCCTGCACGGTGACGTCCAGGGCGGTGGTCGGCTCATCGGCAATCAGCAGCCGGGGCCGGCAGAGCAGCGCCATGGCAATCATCACGCGCTGCCGCATCCCGCCGGAGAACTCGTGTGGGAACATCTTCATGCGCTTGCGCGCTTCCGGCATTTTTACCGCGTCGAGCATCTTCACCGATTCTTCAAACGCTTCGGCTTTGCTCAGCCCTTTATGCAGCATCAGGACTTCCATTAACTGCTCGCCCACCCGCATATACGGGTTCAGAGAGGTCATCGGATCCTGGAAAATCATCGAGATTTGCTCGGCGCGCAGTTTGTTCAGCTCACGCTCAGGCAAATTGAGGATTTGCCGACCGTTAAAGGTGGCGGAACCCCCGATTCGACCGTTGGCCGCCAGCAGTCCCATCAGGGCGAAGGCGGTCTGCGATTTACCGGAGCCGGACTCCCCGACAATACCGAGCGTCTCCCCCGCCTGCAGGGTGAAGTTCAGATCATTGACGGCGGTGACATCGCCATCCGGCGTTTTAAAGGTGACGCGAAGATCTTTCACGTCCAGCAGCAGGCCGCTGTGGCTCTGCGCTTGCGGCGCTTTTGCCGTTTCAATCATGGTCATGGCAGCGCTCCTTAGCGGTCTTTCGGGTCGAGGGCATCACGCAGACCATCGCCGATAAAGTTGAAACAGAACAGGGTCACCACCAGGAAACCCGCCGGGAACAGCAGCAGCCAGGGCGAGACTTCCATTGAGTTGGCGCCATCGCTGAGCAATGCCCCCCAGCTGCTGAGCGGCTCCTGCGTCCCCAACCCCAGGAAGCTGAGGAAGGATTCAAAGAGGATCATGCTGGGGACCAGCAGCGAGGCGTACACCACCACCACGCCCAGCACATTAGGAACGATATGGCGCAGCACGATGCTCGCTGTGGAGACCCCGCCGACCTGCGCCGCCTCAATAAACTCTTTGCGCTTCAGGCTCAAGGTCTGTCCGCGTACGATACGCGCCATATCCAGCCAGGAGACCATGCCGATAGCGACAAAAATCAACAGGATATTCTGGCCAAAAAAGGTCACCAGCAGGATAACGAAGAACATAAACGGGAAGGAGTTGAGGATCTCCAGCAGACGCATCATCACCGAATCCACTTTGCCGCCGAGATAACCGGAAAGCGAACCGTACAGCGTGCCGAGGATCACCGCCACCAGCGCCGCCGCCACCCCGACCATCAGCGAAATACGCCCGCCGATCGCCACGCGCACCAGCAGATCGCGACCGGAGGAGTCGGTCCCGAAGTAGTGGCCAGAGGCCATGTCCGGGGCGTTGGACATCATGCCCCAGTCGGTGTCGAAATAGGAGAATGACGACACCATCGGCGCTAAGGTCACGAACAGCGCAATAAGCACCAGCATAATCAGGCTGGTGACCGCGGCGCGGTTATGCATAAAGCGGCGACGCGCATCCTGCCAGAGGCTACGCCCCTCCACTTCCAGCTTCTCACTGAAGTTTTCCAGCGCCTCGCTATTTTTCTTACTTAACATCATGGCGAACTCCGGCTTCAGTAGCGAATCTTCGGATCGATAACGGCGTACAGCACGTCAACGATGGCGTTGAACAGGATAGTCAGGGCGCCAACCAGGATCGTCAGGCTGAGCACCAGCGAGTAGTCGCGGTTAAGCGCTCCGTTAACGAACAGCTGACCAATCCCCGGCAGGCCGTAAATGGTTTCAATGACCATTGAGCCCGTAATGATGCCCACGAAAGCCGGTCCCATATAGGAGAGCACCGGCAGCAGCGCCGGCTTCAGCGCATGGCGCAAAATAATGCGGCGCATCGGCAGCCCCTTCGCCCGCGCGGTGCGGATAAAGTTAGAGTGCAGCACTTCAATCATTGAGCCGCGGGTAATACGCGCGATACTGGCGATATAGGCCAGGGAAAGCGCCACCATCGGCAGGATCATAAATTTCAGCGCCCCGCCGTTCCAGCCTCCGCCCGGCAACCAGTGCAGGGTAATGGCAAAGATCATCACCAGCAGAGGCGCCACCACAAAGCTCGGAATAACCACGCCGGTCATGGCTACCCCCATCACCGCATAGTCCCAGCGGGTATTCTGCTTCAAAGCGGCAATAACGCCCGCAGCGACACCGATCACTACCGCCAGCAAAAAGGCGGCGAAGCCCAGTTTCGCGGAAACCGGGAAGCTGGCCGCCACCAGATCGTTGACCGAATAATCTTTGTATTTAAAGGAGGGACCAAAATCGCCATGCGCCAGCTGCTTCAGGTAATTGAAGTACTGCGTCATGATGGGGTCGTTTAAATGGTATTTTGCTTCAATATTCGCCATGACTTCCGGCGGTAGCGTGCGTTCCCCGGTAAAAGGACTTCCCGGAGCCAAACGCATCATGAAGAATGAGATGGTGATAAGAATAAATAGCGTCGGAATCGCTTCCAGACAGCGACGTAAGATAAATTTTAACATTGCCCGTACCTTCTGGCGTGTGCCTTTGCACTGCTCTCAAATAAGACACGATGGAGCGAGCACAGGCCCGCTCCACGTATTGCCATTAATGTTTGATAACGTAAAGGTCTTTTGTATAGACGTTATCCATCGGGTCTTTACCGGTGTAGCCACCGACCCACGGTTTCACCAGGCGGGCGTTAACATAGTAATAGACCGGTACGATCGCGCTGTCTTTATCCAGCTGCTGCTCTGCTTTCGCATAGGCCGCCGTGCGCTGTGCTTCATCGGATGCTTTTACGGATTCAGCCATAATTTTGTCGAACGCCGGGCTCTTATAGTGCGCAGTGTTCATTGAGCTGTCAGAAAGCATGGTGTTCAGGAAAGAGGTTGGCTCGTTATAGTCAGCGCACCAGCCCGCACGCGCCACGTCATAGGTGCCCTGATGACGGGTATCGAGGAACGTTTTCCACTCCTGGTTGACCAGCTTCACGTCAATGCCCAGGTTTTTACGCCACAGCGAGGCGGCGGCAATCGCCAGCTTCTTGTGCAAATCAGAGGTGTTATACAGCAGGTTGAAGGTCAACGGTTTATCGGCGCTATAGCCGGCTTCGGCCAGCAGTTTTTTCGCTTCTTCATTCCGTTTTTCCTGCGACCAGGTAAACCATTCCGGCTCGGTCAGCTTCGCGCCATCGGTATACGGCGGGGTGTAGCCGTAGGCCGGCAGATCGCCCTGTCCTTTCACCTTATTGGCAATGATATCGCGATCCAGACCCAGCTTCAGCGCGGTACGCACGCGCACGTCGGTGAACGGCGCTTTCTGGTTGTTAATTTCGTAGTAATAAGTACACAGATACGGGTCAACGTGCAGCTCGTTCGGGATCTCTTTTTTCAGTTTCTGGAAGAGCTCGATCGGCAGCTGGTTATAGGTCATATCCAGTTCACCGCTGCGATAACGGTTAACATAGGTCACTTCAGAAGAGGTCGGCAGCCAGGTGACGGTGTTGATAACGGTTTTGGCATTATCCCAGTAATGCGGGTTGCGCTCCATCACGATACGTTCGTTGACCACCCAGTCTTTCAGGGTGTAGGCGCCGTTGGTGACGATATTGCCAGGCTGCGTCCACTTCTCGCCAAACTTTTCAATCGCTGGTTTATAGACAGGAGACATCGCCGGGTTAACCAGCAGTTTGTAAAAATAGGGTACCGGCTCGCTGAGGGTGACTTCCAGCGTATGGTCGTCAATGGCTTTTACGCCCAGCTCGCCTGGGGCTTTCTTGCCGTCAATGATTTCATCAACGTTGAGGATATGACCATACTGCGGGTAGCTGGCATAAGGAGACGCTGTTTTCGGGTCTACCAGACGCTGCCAGCTATAAACGAAATCCTGGGCGGTAACCGGCTCGCCGTTAGACCATTTCGCATCTTTACGCAGATGGAAGGTCCAGACTTTGAAATCTTTATTATCCCAGCTCTCTGCCACACCAGGGATCGGGTGGCCATCTTTCGGCGAGGTATTCAGCAAGCCTTCGAACAGGTCGCGGCTAATATTCGCCTCGGGCACCCCTTCAATTTTATTCGGGTCCAGCGATTGCGGCTCGGCGCCGCTATTTCGCACCAGCGTTTGCTTATCCGAAAGCTGCACACCGGCTGGGACATCCGCTGCCATAGCCATATTGCCAGCCATGAGCGCGGATAGCACTCCTGCGGCGATCAAACGTTTTTTAGTGATGATGGTCATTGTGTTGTAACTCCAGTCATTATAATTACTGGTTTTTTAACCAGCCTGTTTTTTTCCCCGTTTTCGGGATCTGTCCAACGCAGGAGTGTTTGCGATTGGCAGATTGCTATCACCGACTTATTTATTACGACCGCTCGAACGGCAGTCTTAACGTCGATTCGTTCCCCCTCGCTGGAGGGCAGTTCAGGCGCAATGAGACGATTAAAAATGATTCTCATTTACACGCATAATTCAGCAGACGATAACGGCGGAAAGTACCAAAAGGTAAACACCTCCGCCAATGCAATTTGCAAATATGTTACCGGATTCTCTTTTATTGCCGGCTTTGCCAGCGTCACTAGCGGTTGCCACAATACGCCGATACAAAAATATTCTTATTAATCATATTATTACGACATTTACATCAGTCATCATACTGAGCAGCGACCACAAGATGATTTTTTGTACAAAAATTTAACAATAGATTACTTTTTAGCACATTCATCTGCAGCCTTGTTAAAATTACTAATATCATTTCGATGATCCGACAGCAAGCGCCAGAGAATGATGTGAAGAAAATAACATCACAGGAGGGAGAGACGTGAGGGGAATGTTAAGAGAAATATTTCATATCTTAATGAAAAACATGAAATTAATAGCGATATCGCAAAATAGTATTCCTACCGCCGGTTCCGCGCTGGTTAATAGGTTTTGCTAATAATCGCGCAGGCGTGAAGGGAGCCTCCCCGCCTGCGTGGCAACGAACTAACTCAGCAGCCCCGGGAAGAGCGCTTTAATCCCCGTCACAATAAACTCAATGCCGAGAGCCATCAGCAGCAGGCCCATAATACGGGTGATAACGTTAATCCCTGTCTGCCCCAGCAGACGCACCAGCCATGGCGCCATGCGGAAAATCCCCCAGCAGCAGAGGGCAAAGACCGCAATCGCCAGTGAAAAACCGACGAGATGCACCCAGGAGTGATACCGCGTACCCCACACGATAGTGGAACTGATTGCCCCCGGTCCGGCCATTAACGGTAGCGCGAGAGGAACGACGCCGATGCTCTCCCTCACCGCCGTCTCCGACTTCTCCTGCTTGTTCTGCTTATCTTCGCCGAGCTTACCGCTGATCATCGACATCGCGATGGTCACCACCAGGATGCCGCCGGCGATACGGAAGGAATCAATGGAGATACCAAAAATCTGCAGAATGCCATCGCCGAGAAACAGTGACGTCAGGAGGATGATCGCCACCGACAGGTTGGCGGTCAGGTTGGTCTTATTGCGCACTGCTGCCGGCTGGTAGCTGGTCATACTAATGAACACCGGAATAATGCCCACCGGGTTAACCAGGGCAAATAAGCCGATGAAAAACTTGAAATATGCAGAAAAATCGAACAGTGATTGAGTCACAATGGGCTCCGCAGCATCATCAAAATTGGCGGTTGACTGTTAACAGCATAAAATAACTGCGCGAAACATACGCTTTTTGCATGCAATATTCATTATAAATATGCATAACCCGGTGATATGTATCGAATGTTAGCTATTTGTAGTTTTAATGCTAATCGTTTTTTTAATTTCAAAACCCTCCCATTACACTTGATCGAACCGGTCAAAAAGCAGCCAGCTGAAAGGTATCAGCAGTGCCAATACTTGATCTAAATCACGTAATTTGTACTCAGAAGTGAGTAATCTTGATGACACCAACAGAGTGGAAGGCAGCAGTACCTGAAAGTTAAAAAGAGAAAGCTTTTTTAGTAAATCGGTAAAACAGCGTCCTGATTTTCCTACATAAACATTTACATGCAAGCTGTTTACAGCCTGTCTATAATGTCGAATCGAGCGACTGATTTACTAAAAAAGTTTAACATTATCAGGAGAGCATTATGGCTGTTACTAATATCGCTGAACTGAACGCGCTTGTTGAGCGTGTCAAGAAAGCCCAGCGTGAATATGCCAGTTTCACTCAAGAACAAGTCGACAAAATCTTCCGCGCCGCCGCGCTGGCCGCTGCAGATGCTCGAATCCCTCTCGCCAAAATGGCCGTTGCCGAATCCGGCATGGGCATCGTTGAAGACAAAGTGATCAAAAACCACTTCGCTTCCGAATACATTTACAACGCTTATAAAGACGAAAAAACCTGTGGCGTCCTGTCAGAAGACGACACCTTTGGTACCATCACTATCGCTGAACCTATCGGCATCATCTGCGGTATCGTACCGACCACTAACCCGACTTCAACAGCCATCTTCAAATCGCTCATCAGCCTGAAGACGCGTAACGCCATCATTTTCTCTCCGCACCCGCGTGCTAAAGAAGCCACCAACAAAGCGGCTGACATCGTCCTGCAGGCTGCCATCGCTGCCGGCGCGCCGAAAGACCTGATTGGCTGGATCGATCAGCCGTCTGTTGAACTGTCTAACGCCCTGATGCACCACCCGGACATCAACCTGATCCTTGCGACCGGTGGTCCAGGCATGGTGAAAGCAGCATACAGCTCCGGTAAACCTGCTATCGGCGTAGGTGCCGGTAACACCCCGGTGGTGATTGATGAAACGGCTGACATCAAACGCGCCGTTGCTTCCGTTCTGATGTCTAAAACCTTCGATAACGGCGTTATCTGTGCTTCTGAGCAGTCCGTTGTGGTGGTTGATTCCGTTTATGACGCGGTTCGCGAACGTTTCGCCAGCCACGGCGGCTACCTGCTGCAGGGTAAAGAGCTGAAAGCCGTTCAGGACATTATCCTGAAAAATGGCGCGCTGAACGCCGCTATCGTTGGTCAGCCTGCGGCGAAAATCGCTGAACTGGCAGGCTTCACCGTACCGGCCACGACTAAAATTCTGATTGGCGAAGTCACCGACGTTGACGAAAGCGAGCCGTTTGCTCACGAAAAACTGTCTCCGACGCTGGCGATGTATCGTGCGAAAGATTTCGAAGACGCCGTGACCAAAGCTGAAAAATTGGTCGCCATGGGCGGTATCGGTCATACCTCTTGCCTGTACACCGACCAGGATAACCAGCCGGCTCGCGTGGCTTACTTCGGCCAGATGATGAAAACGGCGCGTATCCTGATCAACACCCCGGCTTCTCAGGGTGGTATCGGTGACCTGTACAACTTCAAACTCGCTCCTTCCCTGACTCTGGGTTGTGGTTCCTGGGGTGGTAACTCCATCTCTGAAAACGTTGGTCCGAAACACCTGATCAACAAGAAAACCGTTGCTAAGCGAGCTGAAAACATGTTGTGGCACAAACTTCCGAAATCTATCTACTTCCGTCGTGGCTCCCTGCCTATCGCACTGGATGAAGTGATTACTGATGGTCACAAACGCGCGCTGATCGTGACTGACCGCTTCCTGTTCAACAACGGCTATGCCGATCAGATCACCTCCGTACTGAAAGCAGCGGGTGTTGAAACTGAAGTCTTCTTCGAAGTTGAAGCTGACCCGACGCTGACCATCGTACGTAAAGGCGCCGACCTGGCGAACTCTTTTAAACCAGACGTGATCATCGCGCTGGGCGGCGGTTCCCCGATGGATGCGGCAAAAATCATGTGGGTCATGTACGAACATCCGGAAACCCACTTCGAAGAACTGGCGCTGCGCTTTATGGACATCCGTAAACGTATCTACAAGTTCCCGAAAATGGGTGTTAAAGCCAAGATGGTGGCGATCACTACCACCTCCGGTACCGGTTCTGAAGTTACGCCGTTCGCCGTTGTGACCGATGATGCGACAGGTCAGAAATATCCGCTGGCAGACTACGCGCTGACCCCGGATATGGCCATCGTCGATGCCAACCTGGTGATGGATATGCCGAAATCGCTGTGTGCGTTCGGTGGTCTGGATGCCGTGACCCACGCCCTGGAAGCTTACGTTTCCGTGCTGGCTTCTGAGTTCTCTGACGGCCAGGCTCTGCAGGCGCTGAAACTGCTGAAAGAGTACCTGCCGGCTTCCTACCACGAAGGTTCCAAGAACCCGGTTGCCCGCGAGCGCGTACACAGTGCCGCCACCATCGCCGGTATCGCGTTTGCTAACGCCTTCCTCGGCGTGTGTCACTCCATGGCGCACAAACTGGGTTCCCAGTTCCATATTCCGCACGGTCTGGCCAACGCCCTGCTGATCTGCAACGTTATCCGCTACAACGCGAATGACAACCCGACCAAGCAGACCGCGTTCAGCCAGTACGACCGTCCGCAGGCTCGTCGTCGCTACGCTGAAATCGCCGATCACCTGGGTCTCTCCGCACCGGGCGACCGTACCGCAGCGAAAATCGAGAAGCTGCTGGCATGGCTGGAAAGCGTGAAAGCTGAGCTGGGTATTCCGAAATCTATCCGCGAAGCTGGCGTTCAGGAAGCTGACTTCCTGGCCCACGTTGATAAGCTGTCTGAAGATGCATTCGATGACCAGTGCACCGGCGCTAACCCGCGCTACCCGCTGATCTCCGAGCTGAAACAGATCCTGCTGGATACCTACTACGGTCGCGAGTTCGTCGAAGGCGAAGCAGTCGCGAAAGCCGAAGCAGCACCGGTGAAAGCTGAGAAAAAAGCGAAAAAATCCGCTTAATCGACAAGCATAAACGTTCTGCAAGCCCCGTCATCTGACGGGGCTTTTTTTTTGCCCACCGACAGCCAAGCTTTAACGCCTGCTAGCCCAACGGAGCGCAGGCAATAAAAAGGCGCCCACAGGCGCCTGGACGAGCTTCTGCGCGTATTAGCTGGGGCGGTGCTGGTTTTGTACCTGAGTTAACGAGCCGACGCTCAGCGCCTCTTTATAATGCTTACGACAAACTGACACGTACCGCTCATTGCCGCCGATGACGACCTGCTCGCCCTCGTTGTAAGGACGCCCCTCCTGATCGAGGCGCAGCACCATACTGGCCTTCCGGCCGCAGAAACAGATGGTTTTCAGCTCCACCAGCTTATCTGACCAGGCCAGTAAATACTGGCTGCCGGTAAAGAGCTCACCGCGAAAGTCTGTCCGCAAGCCATAGCAAAGCACAGGAATATCCAGCGTATCGACAACTTCAGACAGCTCATGAACCTGCTCGCGCGTCAGAAACTGGCTTTCATCCACCAGCACGCAGTGAATCGGCTTTAGCTTGTGCTCTGCGGCAATATCGTTAAATAGCGACGTCTGTGGATTATACAATCGGGCCGGCGAGGAGAGACCGATACGCGAGCTGACTTTTCCGGCGCCAAAGCGGTCATCAATCTCAGCGGTATAAACGACGGTACGCATCCCCCGCTCCTGGTAATTGTACGAAGATTGCAACAGAGCGGTCGACTTACCTGCATTCATTGCAGAGTAGTAGAAATAAAGTTGTGCCATCGGCTGCGTGACCCCAATCAAAGTGTTTTATCGCGGCGGCGATTGTACCATATTTTATGCGTACAGCCGCCCATTCGGCAGGGGTATTGTATCGCAGCTGAAGAGCCTGCAAAGCCAAAGGATTAAGAGGATGAATTGAATTTTCAGGGCCATTATTTGTACGCCCCGTTACGCTACTGGCGGGGTAACCATTGTCTTTTCGTGCTTATAGGGCGGTTACCTATGGGGCTATAAGCGGCGTCGCGCGTTGTTTTATATTAAGCCTCGTAACCAAAAATGCGCTAATACTGACGAGGGTTATTTACCCATGTAAAGGATAATTTTTCTCACCGAACCTCAGAAAAAGCATACCGTCTCAGTGTTTTAGCTTACCTTCTGCTCATCGCTATAAGGATGAAAGATGTGAAGCGGCACGGGAATTTTAACTTAAATTAATTAATTCTCGCGACAAATAACCAGTAATTTTGAATTCCTTACATTCCCCCCTATTGCACAACGCATTTTATCGCTCTATTATTAGTTCAACAAACCACCCCACAATATAAGTTTGAGATTACTACAATGAGCGAAGCACTTAAAATTTTGAACAACATCCGTACTCTTCGTGCGCAGGCAAGAGAATGCACCCTGGAAACGCTCGAAGAAATGCTGGAAAAATTAGAAGTCGTTGTTAACGAGCGCCGTGAAGAAGAAAACGCCGCCGCGGCAGAAATTGAAGAACGTACGCGTAAGCTGCAGCAATATCGTGAAATGCTGATCGCTGACGGTATTGATCCGAATGAACTGCTGAGCACCATGGCAGCCGTTAAAGCCGGTACCAAAACCAAGCGTGCTGCACGTCCGGCTAAATACAGCTATGTCGACGAAAACGGCGAAACCAAAACCTGGACCGGCCAGGGCCGTACCCCGGCGGTGATCAAAAAAGCAATGGATGAGCAAGGTAAATCACTGGACGATTTCCTGATCTAATCTCCGTTGTTACGATATAAAAAATCCCGCTGCGGCGGGATTTTTTTTGCCCCAGGGGCCGATATAAAAAACCGGGAGCGCATCTGCGACTCCCGGTTTTGTGCTTTCAGCAGCGCTGCGGATTACTTAGCAACCGCGGTTTCCAGCCAGGCTTTAAAATCGTCACCCAGCGTTTTGTGGCGAATACCATATTCGACGAACGCCTGCATGTAGCCAAGCTTATTACCGCAGTCATGGCTCTTGCCTTTCATATGATAAGCTTCGACCGTCTCTTTTTCGATCAGCATATCAATCGCGTCAGTCAGCTGAATTTCATCACCGGCCCCCGGAGGAGTCTTCGCCAGCAGCGGCCAGATATCGGCGCTGAGGACATAGCGCCCCACCACCGCCAGGTTGGACGGCGCAACGTCAGCTTTTGGCTTCTCGACCACGCCTACCATCGGCACGCTTTCTCCCGGCTTGAGAGATTCACCTTTGCAGTCAACGACACCGTAAGCGGTCACGTCGTCGACAGGCTCAACCATAATCTGGCTGGCGCCGGTCTCATCGAAACGAGAGATCATCTCTGCGAGGTTATCGCGGCTCAGATCGGATTCATATTCATCCAGAATAACGTCTGGCAGAATAACTGCGACCGGCTCATCACCCACCACCGGATGGGCGCAAAGCACCGCGTGTCCCAGACCTTTTGCCAGGCCCTGACGAACTTGCATAATGGTTACGTGCGGCGGACAAATAGACTGCACTTCTTCCAGCAGCTGGCGTTTCACACGTTTTTCCAGCATCGCTTCCAGCTCAAAACTGGTATCGAAATGGTTTTCGATAGAGTTTTTGGACGAGTGCGTTACCAGAACAATTTCAGTAATTCCTGCAGCGATACATTCATTAACAACGTACTGAATTAACGGCTTATCTACCAGCGGCAGCATTTCTTTTGGAATCGCTTTGGTGGCCGGCAGCATCCTGGTGCCTAATCCCGCAACCGGGATAACCGCTTTTCTGACTTTAGAATTAAGGGCAGCCATTGAAATCTCCTGGACTGTTTGTTTTTTAAACTTCTCGTTACAAATAACGTGTCGAGTATATCAGTCAACCGCGTATTCACTGGTCTGAAAAGCTTCCGATAGCCTCGAATTAGGACTTTTACGCATAAAACTGCTCGATGTTACCACCGCTAAAGGACAACGGGTAATCCCGTCTGCTTAGATATAAATGCAATTGCTCACTCCGCAGACAACATTAAGCGTAAACGGCCTCCCGCCCCCCAAATTTGGCACTGCCATGAGGTACAGCGTTGACTAATTTGATTAAGGTAAGCATCACCCAGGGTGCCCAAAGGAACGCCATTGCTAATCTGAATTTGATGCTCACCGGTATTCAGCGTGCCATTAAGTCCCGCCGACACCAGAATTAAATTCTTCAGTCCGCTGTGGTAATACCCCACTAACAAAGGAAACTGGCCGGGAAGGTTTGCCTGACGCAGGAGCTGATTCACCTGTTTTAGCAGACTCCCCATTTCTGGTAGCCGTTGTCCCTGATGCGCCAGCTGCTCCTGTAGCAAGCCATTGAACAACGCGCGCAATAATAAAGCGGCCAGGACGCCATTATCTCCTGCCCGTGTGACATCCAGACAATAGAAGGCCAAATCATTGTCCGAGAGCGGGGCGATATCGAGTACCAGACCGGGTTTATCCGCCGACACCAGCTGGCGATAATGAATGCGGCAGTGCGACATTTCCTGTTGCACCGGCGGCTGTAATTCCTGCAGTAATCGTGAAGCCGCAATGGGATTACTGACCAGCGCGTCCCAGTCCTCAAATAATCGCTCTTCCTCTTCCACCCGTGAACTGAACATCGCAGGATAGAGGCAGGCATAAACGGTTTCGCGCAGGCGATCGAAATCTTTTACTGGCTTTAACAACACGTCCTGAACGCCAAGCCGCAATGCTTTGGCTATATCGGCCATGTTTTCGGTAGCGGAAATCATCAGGATCGGTAGCTGCTCGCCGCGATTACGCAACGTCTCCACCAGCTCCAGACCGTTCATTCTCGGCATCGAAATGTCGCAAATCATCAGGTCCGGATGCACCTCCGTCATTTTATGCAGGGCATCCTTGCCATCTTCCGCCTGGAAGGTTGTTGCTCCCAGCGAGGTCAGCCATCCATGCAAGAGTGAGCGGAAAACGGGTTCGTCTTCAACTATCAGAATCTGTTTTCCCGCCAATGGCTGCGTCATGATATCTCCCCTGGCTGACGATAATTCAATAGTGGCACGCTATTCTCACTATCGCCTGTCAGAATTTGCTTAAGTCAGGTACTCGTGCGTCAAATCGCGGTACGCACTAAGGGTAATAATTCATCCATTTTCTTTTCTACCGCCAACTGCCCTGCGGTAATCGCCTCGCCGGCGCGATGGAAATCAAGCGTCGAGACTTGCGGACAGTACGGTTGCAACAGGATATCCGGCGGGTCACCCGCCATACGATTGCGTTTAAGACGGTTCTCCAGGACCTGGATAGAGGTGGTCATGATCTCCATCGCCGTCGGCGTCACGGCCATACGGCGGGAACTCATTTGCGTCAAGCGTGCGCGCAGACGAGTATGCCATGGCCCCTCCTTCGCTTCGGCTTCCCGCCGCGGCGTTTCGAGGGAGAATAAATCCTGCTGCATAAGGTGGGCATCATGTTGCAAATCCACGGCAATCACGATATCCGCCCCCATTGCCCGCGTAAGCGATACGGGAACCGGATTGACCACCGCGCCATCGACCAGCCAGTAACCGTTATGCCTGACCGGCGACATTAACCCCGGCATACTGCAGGAGGCTCGAATCGCTAAGTGCAGATCGCCTTCGGTAAACCACAGCTCCCGGCCAGTGCTTAAATTTGTCGCGACGGCGGCAAATCGCCGCTCGCAGTGTTCGATATCGGTCACGGGCATGATGCGGCGATAATGATTGAACACCTTTTCACCCCGCAGTAGTCCACCGCGGCGCCAGGAGAGGTCCATCAGTTTCAGAACGTCCCAGTTACTGAAAGAGCAGACCCAGGACTCAAGGGCCGGGAGTCGGTTACAGGCATACGCCGCCCCTACCAGCGAACCGATAGAGCAACCGGCCACGATATCAATCTCAATGCCGGCCTGCTGGAGGGCGTTGATGACGCCAATATGCGACCATCCGCGGGCGGCGCCCGCACCTAACGCCAGACCAATTTTAAGCTTTCTCATTAGTACTGATAACTATCCTTCCACTCTGAGCGTGGCAACATTGTCACGGCTCAGTTAACATAAAGCCCTTTGGCGTAGAAGCGCCGTTACTCTTTCTTCCATGGAGGCAATTTTGTCGCAATTATGCCCCTGTGGCAGCGCACTGGAGTATAGCTCATGTTGCCAGCGATATCTGTCCGGCGCTGAGCTTGCGCCAGGCCCGTCACAGCTTATGCGCTCCCGTTACAGCGCGTTCGTCATGAAAGATGCCGACTATCTGATCAAAACCTGGCATCCGTCCTGTCAGGCGCAGCAGTTTCGCGCCGAACTGGAGAAAGGCTTTGCCCACACCGAATGGCTGGGCTTAACCCTGTTCGCCAGCGATGATGGACGAGCCGCCAATGAAGGCTTTGTCAGCTTTATCGCCCGCTTTAATGACAATAACCGCCCGGGCGCCATTATTGAACGTTCCAGATTCTTAAAAGAAAATGGACAGTGGTACTATATCGACGGGACACGGCCGCTGATTGGCCGTAACGACCCCTGCCCTTGCGGTACAGGTAAAAAATTTAAAAAATGCTGCGGCCAGTAACGCTACCGCAGCGCTTGCAAACACTACAGGATTTTCCTCGCGATGCATTCATTACAACGTAAAGTACTACGCACTATTTGCCCTGATCAGAAAGGCCTCATCGCGCGTATCACCAATATCTGCTACAAGCACGAACTTAACATTGTGCAGAACAACGAATTTGTTGACCACCGTACCGGTCGTTTCTTTATGCGCACCGAACTGGAAGGCATTTTCAACGACGCTATTCTGCTGGCCGATCTGGACAGCGCCCTGCCGGAAGGCTCGATTCGTGAACTCAATCCGGCAGGCCGCCGCCGGGTAGTGATTCTGGTGACGAAAGAGGCGCACTGCCTCGGCGATCTGCTGATGAAAGCCAACTACGGCGGGCTGGATGTCGACATTGCCGCGGTTATTGGCAACCATGACACCCTGCGCCCGCTGGTGGAACGTTTTGGCATCCCGTTTGAACTGGTCAGCCATGAAGGGCTGAGCCGCGAAGAGCACGACAAGCAGATGGGCGACGCGATTGCCGCCCACGAACCGGATTACGTGGTGCTGGCCAAGTATATGCGCGTTCTTACGCCGGAATTTGTCGCTCGTTTCCCGAACAAGATCATTAATATTCACCACTCGTTCCTGCCGGCGTTTATCGGCGCGCGTCCGTATCATCAGGCCTATGAGCGCGGCGTGAAGATCATCGGCGCCACCGCCCACTACGTGAATGATAACCTGGACGAAGGTCCCATCATTATGCAGGACGTTATTCACGTCGATCATACTTATACCGCAGAAGATATGATGCGTGCCGGGCGCGATGTCGAAAAAAACGTATTGAGCCGGGCGCTGTATCAGGTCCTGGCGCAGCGCGTCTTCGTCTACGGTAACCGGACGATTATTCTTTAATCGACTGAGAAATGAATTGGTTAGCTTTCCGGCGTTACGGGTAAAAATCAGGCAACCAGTTTATTTTTGTCAAAGGAATGCTTTACAGGGGCGCATCATTTGGTATGATGCGCCCCGCTTCCCGAGAAGGAAGCAGGCCAGTACTAAGCATTACCCCGTGGTGGGGTTCCCGAGCGGCCAAAGGGAGCAGACTGTAAATCTGCCGTCATCGACTTCGAAGGTTCGAATCCTTCCCCCACCACCATTCACTTTGCTGAATAGCCTACAATTTGATTTTACCCCTGGTGGGGTTCCCGAGCGGCCAAAGGGAGCAGACTGTAAATCTGCCGTCATCGACTTCGAAGGTTCGAATCCTTCCCCCACCACCATCTTCTTAAAAAACTCCCCAATTCGACTACTCGACGATCTTTTATATTCTGCCCCACGGGGAAGGATGAGAAGCTTCGACTCAGGTTCGACTCGAGCGTAGCGAGAGAACGTTGCCGCAGGCAACGGCCCGAAGGGCGAGGCGCGTTAGCGCCGAGTCATCCTTCCCCCACCATTCTCGCGCTCTCTGCAACCACCTGTACTGCTACCTCCTCGCTCGCGCTTCGCTTAGCGAGGCTACAGATGGTGCCGTTTGGCAGCCCGGACTGGTGCGCCTCACTGCCTCCGGGAAACTCACAGCGGGGGCAGTCGTCTCTTCACCGGCGAACTTTTCACCACCGAGGTATTGCACTGAGCAAATTCAGCCAGGCCGTCAAGCAGCGTATCCAGTTGGGCAATATCACGCACCACCAGTCGCATCACGAAACAATCCTCTCCGGTCACTTTGTCACTTTCGATGCACTCCGGCATCGCCTGGATATATTTATCCACCTTCTGCAGCAGACCAGGCAGCGGCCGGACCCGCACCAGCGCCTGCAGGCTGTAGCCCAGCGCGGCGAGATTCACCCGCGCCCCATAGCCCTGGATCACCCCCCGCTCCTCCAGGCGCTTCACCCGCTCGGCGGTGCTCGGCGAAGTCAGCCCCACCCGCGCGCTCAATACCTTCAACGAGACTCTGGCGTCCTGAGTCAGGCAAGCGAGGATCGCCCGGTCAATTTCATCAAGTAAGTCATTCATGGTTTTTACCTAATTATGAAAGGAATTTCCCCCTGCTTACCTTAATTCAGCCATGTCAGGCTGTCAGGATTTTTCGCACAATAATGGAAAACTTCTGGAGGTGAAATATGCAACTTACCCACGGCGTCTGGCAAATGAGCCTGGCGATGATAATTTCTGGCTCGATCGGCGCGTTCGTGCTGCTCTCTGGTTTGCCGGTAATTGATGTGGTGTTCTGGCGCTGCCTGATTGGCGCGCTCACCCTGCTGCTGTTTATCGTTCTCAACCGCCAACCCTTCAGTCGTCTCACGCGCTTCACCCTCGCCCTCGCGGTGCTTGGCGGCATTGCGCTGGTCATCAACTGGCTGCTGCTTTTTGCCGCCTACTCGCGTATTTCAATTGGCATGGCCACGGTGGTCTACAACACCCAGCCGTTTATGCTGGTACTGATGGGCATGGTGCTGGGGGAGCGAGTCAGCGCCGTAAAATGGGGATGGTTACTGCTGGCCTTCGGCGGCGTGGTGATCCTGCTGTCAAGCGAGCTTGCCCCGGCGCACGGCGATAGTCTCGCGACCGGCGTTTTGCTGGCATTAGGCGCAGCATTTTTCTATGCTCTGACCGCCATTATCGCCCGCAAACTGCATCCGCTCCCTGCTCAGCATATCGCCTTTATTCAGGTGCTGGTCGGCGTCGTGATGCTGCTGCCGCTGGTGCAAATGCCCGAGTTTTCTGCCAGCTTTCCCTGGCGCTATCTGCTGATCCTCGGCGTCGTCCATACCGGGATCATGTATCAGCTTTTATATAGCGCGATACAGAAGCTGCCAACGCCCATTACCGGTTCACTCTCCTTTATTTATCCACTGGTGGCGATGGGGGTCGACTATCTGGTCTTCCACCATGCGTTAACCCCTGTGCAGTGGTGCGGCGGGATGCTGATTCTGTTTGCCGCCGCGGGGAATAACCTCGGCTGGGGCGAAAAAAAACCCCGCCAGAGCGGGGTCAGTCAGCAGTCGCGGGCCAGTTAGCGACGGGCGCGAACAATCTGGTATTTGCGCGTCAGGTACTCTACCGGCGCGCTCCAGATATGAACCAGACGGGAGAACGGGAACAGCAGGAACAGGGTCATACCCAGCACCAGGTGGACGCGGAAGATAAACGCCACGCCATCCAGGTGCTGCGACGCACCGCCGTGGAAGGTGACCACCGACTGCGCCCAGCCGACCAGCTTCATCATTTCGCTGCCGTCCATATGCTGGGCTGAGAACGGGATCGTCAGCAGGCCCAACGCACACTGCACCATCAGCAGGGAGAGGATCAGAATATCCGCGCCGGTGGTGGTGGCGCGAACGCGCGGGCTGAGCAGACGACGCTTGAGCAGCAGTAAACCGCCCACCAGGGTCATCACGCCGCAGGCGCCGCCGGCGATCATCGCCATCTTCTGCTTGACGTCGATCGGCAGAAAGGATTCATACATCCAGTGCGGCGTCAGCATGCCGAGGAAGTGGCCGGCGAAAATGCCGAGGATGCCGATATGAAACAGATTCGACGCCAGATTCATCCCTTTACGGTCCAGCATCTGGCTGGAGGCCGCGCGCCAGGTGTACTGACCGTAGTCATAGCGCAGCCAGCTGCCGATCAGAAACACCGAGCCCGCAATGTACGGATAAATGTCAAAGAAGAACATATTAAGGAAGTGCATTATTGCTGTCCTCCGTTAGAGATATTCAGATATTGCGGGGCCACGGCTCCGGCAAAACGACGCTGGTGAGCGGAAATCTCCGACTCGCCGCAGCCCTGGTCGGCAAAGAATTTAACCTGTTCTTCTTCCCAGACTGCGTCCAGCGCCTGCGGCGTATCGTCGCGGGCTTCGTCGGCAATCTTCTCCGCCACCTTCTGGCTGTCGACCTGAGTGTTGGCCAGCTTCAGCAGCAGCTCGAACAGCACCGCATAGCGGCTCTCGCGCTGCTGCAGGCGCGCGCTGAGCAGGCCGAGGATCGGCGCGACGTCCCGCAGGCCGCCAAGGGCTTCCTCTTCCGGCAGCTGCGCCAGATACTCCAGATACAGCGGCAGATGATCCGGCAGCTCATGGCTATCGAACAGCAGACCGTGGCGCTCATACTGCGCCATCAGGTCAACCATCGCCTGGCCGCGATCGCGGGATTCGCCGTGCACGTGTTCAAACAGCAGCAGCGAGGTGGCCCGGCCGCGGTCAAACAGTTCGCTGTAGGCCGCCTGGGCATCCAGCGGATCCTGAGCCAGCAGATCGCGCAGAAAAACGCCCAGCGCGTGAGCATCTTCTTTGCCGAGTTTCTCCGATGACGCGAGCGCCTCGAACATCTCCTGCTGATGCTGCCATAAGGCAGCGTCAGGGTATTCGAGCAAACGCGACACAATCACAAGTTCAATCATGCGTGCGGCTCCGTTTTGCTGGTCACGTCGATGGCGTCGATGCGACGGCTGTTGAACAGGTTGAACTGGCTGTCAGAGCCGTGGCAGCCGTCGCCAAAGCTAAAGCCGCAGCCATTTTTCTCCGGAAACGCTTCCCGCGCCTGTTCCCGATGGCTGCTCGGCACCACGAAACGATCTTCGTAGTTGGCGATCGCCAGGTAGCGGTACATCTCCTGAGCCTGCGCTTCGCTTAAGCCCACCTCTTCCAGCGCGCGGGTATCGACAACGCCGTCAACGGTTTCCGCCCGCTTATAGTGACGCATCGCCAGCATCCGCTTCAGGGCCAACAGGACCGGTTGGGTATCGCCGGCGGTCAGCAGATTCGCCAGATACTGCACCGGAATACGCAGGCTTTCCACGTCCGGCAGGATCCCGTTGCTGCCCAGTTCGCCGGCATCGGCGGCGGACTGAATCGGCGACAGCGGCGGCACGTACCAAACCATCGGCAGGGTGCGATATTCCGGGTGCAGCGGCAGGGCCAGCTTCCAGTCCATCGCCATTTTCCAGACCGGCGACTGCTGCGCGGCTTCAATCACGCCCTGCGGTACGCCATCTTTCAGCGCCTGCTCAATCACTTTCGGGTCGTTCGGATCGAGGAACACGTCCAGTTGACGCTGATAGAGATCTTTCTCGTTCTCGGTGCTGGCGGCATTTTCGATCGCGTCCGCGTCATACAGCAGGACGCCGAGGTAGCGGATTCGGCCCACGCAGGTTTCGGAGCATACCGTCGGCATTCCGGATTCAATACGCGGGTAGCAGAAGATGCACTTCTCAGATTTCCCGCTCTTCCAGTTGAAGTAGATCTTCTTGTACGGGCAGCCGGTGATGCACATCCGCCAGCCGCGGCACTTGTCCTGGTCGATCAGCACGATGCCGTCTTCTTCACGCTTATAGATGGCGCCGCTCGGGCAGGTTGCGACGCACGCCGGATTCAGGCAGTGCTCGCACAGGCGCGGCAGATACATCATGAAGGTGTTCTCGAACTGGCCGTACATCGCCTTCTGCATGTTGTCGAAGTTCTGGTCTTTGGCGCGCTTTTCAAACTCGCCGCCGAGGATCTCTTCCCAGTTCGGACCGCTGGTGATCTTGTCCATCCGCTGGCCGGTGATCAGCGAGCGCGGACGGGCGATCGGCTGGTGTTTACTCTCCGGGGCGTTATGCAGGTTCTGGTAGTCGTAATCGAACGGCTCGTAGTAATCATCAATGCCCGGCAGATGCGGGTTCGCGAAGATTTTACCTAACAGCATCGCGCGGTTGCCCATGCGCGGCTGCAGCTTGCCGTTGATTTTGCGGATCCAGCCGCCCTTCCATTTCTCCTGGTTTTCCCAGTCGTTCGGAAAACCGACGCCAGGCTTACTCTCCACGTTATTGAACCAGGCGTACTCCATCCCTTCCCGGCTGGTCCAGACGTTTTTACAGGTTACCGAGCAGGTGTGGCAGCCGATGCATTTATCGAGATTCAGCACCATGCCGACTTGTGAACGAATTTTCATTTTACGCTCTCCTGTACCTGGTCATTGCCTTCGCCGTCTAACCAGTTAATGTTCTTCATCTTACGTACCACCACAAACTCATCGCGGTTGGAGCCGACGGTGCCGTAGTAGTTAAAGCCATAGGCCAGATGGCCATAGCCGCCGATCATATGGGTCGGTTTCGGCGTAATACGGGTAACCGAGTTATGGATCCCGCCGCGCTGACCGGTGACTTCAGAGCCAGGCAGGTTCACGATGCGTTCCTGCGCGTGGTACATCATGGTCATCCCGGCCGGCACGCGCTGGCTCACCACCGCGCGCGCCGTCAGGGCGCCGTTGGCGTTGAACACTTCGATCCAGTCGTTATCTTCGATACCCAGATCTTTCGCATCCGCCTCGCTCATCCAGACGATCGGACCGCCGCGTGACAGGGTCAGCATCAGCAGGTTATCGCTGTAGGTCGAGTGGATACCCCATTTCTGGTGCGGCGTCAGGAAGTTCAGCGCCTTCTCCGGGTTGCCGTTGGACTTCTCGCCCATCACCGCTTTCACCGAGCGGGTGTCAATCGGCGGACGATAAACCAGCAGGCTCTCGCCAAAGTCGCGCATCCACTGGTGATCCTGATACAGCGACTGACGACCGGACAGGGTACGCCATGGGATCAGCTCGTGAACGTTGGTGTATCCGGCGTTATAGGAGACGTGTTCGTCTTCCAGCCCGGACCAGGTCGGGCTGGAGATGATTTTCCGCGGCTGCGCCTGAATATCGCGGAAACGGATCTTCTCGTCTTCTTTGTTCAGCGCCAGGTGCGCGTGCTCGCGGCCGGTGATTTCGCTCAGCGCTTTCCACGCCTTCACCGCCACCTGACCGTTCGTTTCCGGCGCCAGGGTGAGGATCATCTCCGCGGCGTCGATGGCCGTTTCCAGCTTCGGCTGACCTTTCGCCGGGCCTTCGGCCTTGGTGTAGTTGAGCTTACGCAGCAGGTCCATTTCGCTCTGGGTATTCCAGGCGATGCCTTTCCCGCCGTTGCCGATGGTTTCCAGCAGCGGGCCAATGGAGGTGAAGCGCTCATAAGTCGCCGGATAATCACGCTCGACCGGAATAATATGCGGGGCGGTTTTCCCCGGAATCAGGTCACATTCGCCCTTCTTCCAGTCTTTGACGTCCAGCGGCTGCGCCATTTCCGCGGCGGAATCATGCTGGATCGGCAGCGTAACGACGTCGGTTTCTTTACCGAGGTGGCCCACGCACACTTCAGAGAATTTCTTCGCGATACCTTTATAGATATCCCAGTCGCTCTTCGATTCCCAGGCCGGGTCAACGGCCGCCGACAGCGGATGAATAAACGGATGCATATCCGAGGTATTCATGTCGTCTTTTTCGTACCAGGTGGCGGTCGGCAGCACGATGTCGGAGTAGAGACAGGTGCTCGACAGACGGAAGTCGAGGGTCACCACCAGGTCCAGTTTGCCGTCGAGGCCGTTATCGCGCCATTCGACTTCTTCCGGCTTCACGCCGCCCTGCTTGCCAAGGTCTTTACCCTGAATGCCGTTCTCCGTACCCAACAGGTACTTGAGCATGTACTCATGGCCTTTACCGGAAGAGCCCAGCAGGTTGGAACGCCAGATAAACAGGTTACGCGGATGGTTTTTTCCGTTTTCCGGCTGCTCTGCCGCAAAGCGAATCGATCCCTCCTTCAGAGATTTGACGGTGTAATCCACCGGCGTCATGCCCGCTTTTTTCGCCTCATCGGCGATGCGCAGCGGGTTTACGCCCAGCTGCGGCGCCGACGGCAGCCAGCCCATCCGCTCGGCGCGGACGTTGAAGTCGATCAGATGGCCGCTGTAGCGGGATTTATCCGCCATCGGCGAGAGCAGCTCCTGCGCGGTCACGCTTTCATAGCGCCACTGGCTGGAGTGGTTATAGAAGTACGAGGTGCTGTTCATATGACGTGCCGGGCGTTGCCAGTCAAGGGCGAACGCCAGCGGCTGCCAGCCGGTCTGCGGACGCAGTTTTTCCTGGCCCACATAGTGCGCCCAACCGCCGCCGCTCTGGCCGACGCAACCGCAGAAGATCAGCATGTTGATCAGACCGCGGTAGTTCATGTCGAGGTGGAACCAGTGGTTGAGACCCGCCCCGACGATAATCATCGACCGACCATGGGTTTTATCGGCGTTATCGGCAAACTCGCGGGCGGTACGGATAATATGCGCGCGGGAGACGCCGGTAATTTTCTCCGCCCAGGCCGGAGTGTAGGCTTTCACTTCATCATAGCTGGCGGCGCAGTTGTCATCGTTCAGACCGCGCTCCAGGCCATAGTTGGCCATGGTCAGGTCGTACACGGTGGTCACCAGGGCGGTGGAGCCGTCAGCCAGCTGCAGGCGTTTAACCGGTAGTTTGTGCAGCAGAATGTTTTCCAGCGCGACTTTGTTGAAGTGTTCAGAACCTTCGCCGCCGAAGTACGGGAAGCCGACGTCCGCGACCTCGTCATGGCTGCCCAGCAGGCTCAGACGCAGCTCAATCTCTTCGCCGGTTTTACCGTCGCGCTGTTCGAGGTTCCATTTGCCTTTGTCGCCCCAGCGGAATCCGAGGGAACCGTTCGGCACGGTCAGATCGCCCTTCTCATCAAAGGCGACGGTTTTCCATTCCGGATTCTTCTCCTGACCAAGGGAATCCACGAGGTCGGACGCGCGCAGCGTGCGGCCGGCGGCGTAATAGCCGTCGCGCTCCTCAAGCATCACCAGCATCGGCATGTCGGTGTAGCGACGCACATAATCGGTGAAGTACTGGCTCGGTTTATCAAGATGGAACTCACGCAGCATCACGTGGCCCATCGCCAGCGCCATCGCGGCATCGGTACCCTGCTTCGGCGCCAGCCACAGATCGCAGAGCTTGGCGATTTCGGCGTAGTCCGGGGTGATGGCGACAGTTTTGGTCCCTTTATAGCGAACTTCGGTAAAGAAGTGCGCATCCGGGGTACGGGTCTGCGGCACGTTGGAGCCCCAGGCGATGATATAGCTGGAGTTGTACCAGTCGGCGGATTCCGGCACGTCGGTCTGCTCGCCCCAGGTCATCGGCGAGGCCGGCGGCAGGTCGCAGTACCAGTCGTAGAAGCTCAGGCAGGTACCGCCGATCAGCGACAGGTAACGAGCGCCGGAGGCGTAGGAGACCATCGACATCGCCGGGATCGGCGAGAAGCCGGCCACGCGATCCGGACCGTAAGTTTTCACGGTATAGACGTTGGAGGCGGCAATCAGCTCATTCACTTCCTGCCAGGAGGAGCGGACAAACCCGCCGCGACCGCGAGCCTGCTTGAAGCTTTTCGCTTTGTCGGCGTCTTCGATAATCGAGGCCCATGCCTCAACCGGATCGCTATGCTGGACCTTCGCTTCCCGCCACATCTTCATCAGGCGTTTGCGCATCAGCGGGTATTTCAGGCGGTTCGCGCTGTAGAGATACCAGGAGTAGCTGGCGCCGCGCGGGCAGCCGCGTGGTTCGTGGTTTGGCAGGTCCGGACGGGTGCGCGGATAGTCCGTTTGCTGGGTTTCCCAGGTCACCAGTCCGTTTTTGACATAAATCTTCCAGCTGCATGAACCGGTGCAGTTGACACCGTGAGTGGAACGCACAATTTTGTCATGCTGCCAACGTTGACGGTATCCATCCTCCCAGTCCCGGTTGGTGTTTAGAAGCTGGCCGTGCCCATCGGCAAAGGTTTCACCCTTCTGTTTGAAGTAGCGAAACCGGTCCAGGAATTTACTCATCGGGTTTCTCCTGATATGGAGCCTGACGGCTCTCTGATAAATCGACATTGCTGGATTTGCAGCGAAGGTAACGCTATGAAAGCGGACGGGAATTGATAGCGATCAATACGGACTGGCTTGTTATCGCGGCGGAAATGGGCATTTACCACCAAGGTGGTAGGAACCTAGATTTTTTAACTTAATGTTTTTTAATGGTTTTTATCGAAAAATTGGTCACCAGGCGCGGAATTGTTCACCAGGGAGGTATTAAGGGGTAGAGCAGTGACGCTGGTAAGCCGTCCCTTCCCGGCTCAGTGGCCAATACGCATACAATAACCTATTAGTATGTTGTAACTAAATAGACCGGTAAAAAAAGGCGCCTCCTCCGGGAGTACGCCTATACGAAGCAACATCGACGATAGCGAATTACTGACGCTTACGGCCGTATACCGCCCAGGTGATGATCACGCAGGCGATATAGAAGATCAGGAAGACTTTCATCGCGCCGGCCGGCGAGCCGGTCAGATCCAGCGAGATACCGAACGCCTTCGGAATAAAGAAGCCACCGATGGCACCAATGGCGGAGATAAAGCCCAGCGCCGCCGCGGTATCGGTCGCCGCCTCGCGCATCGCCTGGGCTTCGCTGCCGCCCTGGGCCTTCACCCGGTCCATGGTCAGCTTACGGAAGATCACGGAGATCATCTGGAAGGTGGAGGCGCTCCCCAGCCCGGCGGTCAGGAACAGCACCATAAATACCGCGAAGAAGGCGATGAAGTTACCGCCCTGGCCGTTGGTCGGCAGGGTCAGGAACAGCAGCGCACAGAAGACAGCCATCACCACAAAGTTGACCAGCGTTACGCGGGTACCGCCGAGACGGTCGGAGATCGCCCCGCCCATCGAACGTGCCAGCGCGCCAATAAACGGACCGAAGAAGGCGTAGTGCAGGATCTGCACGTCCGGGAACTGGGTCTTTGACAGCATCGCGAAACCGGCGGAGAAACCGATAAAGGAGCCGAAGGTCGCCAGATAGAGCAGCGCCATGATCCACAGGTGCAGGCGTTTGAGCACCGGCAGCTGTTCGCTCAGCGAGGCTTTAGAAGCCGACAGGTCGTTCATAAAGAACCACGCCGCCAGGGTGAAAATAATCAGGAAAGGTACCCAGATCCACGCGGCGTTTTCCAGATACAGCATTGAGCCGTCCGGCTGCTCGCTGCCGGTCCCGCCAAAAATGGCAAACACCGAGACCGACACCACCAGCGGCGCGACCAGCTGCATCACGCTGACGCCCATATTACCAAGGCCGCCGTTGACGCCCAGCGCCCCGCCCTGCTTCGCTTTCGGGAAGAAGAAGCTGATATTGGCCATACTGGAGGCGAAGTTGGCCCCGGCGAAGCCGCACAGCAGAGAGATGATCACGAAGACGCTAAACGGCGTGGAGGTATCCTGGACCGCAAAGCCCAGCCACACGCACGGCACAATCATGATCCCGGTACTGAACGCCGTCCAGCGGCGGCCGCCGAACAGCGGTACCATGAAAGCGTAAGGCACGCGCAACAAAGCGCCTGACAGCGCCGGCAGCGCGGTCAGCATAAACAGCTGATCGGTCGTAAACTGAAAGCCCACTTTGTTGAGGTTAACGGCAACGGCGCTGAACAACATCCACACGCAGAACGCCAGTAACAGACAGGGAACGGAGATCCATAAATTGCGGCTCGCCACATGGTGGCCGCGCTGTTGCCAGAATTCAGGATCTTCAGGCCGCCAGTCGGTAATGACCGAGCGGTTAGCCTTCTCCGGGAGGGAAGATTGACTCATAGATACCTCTGATTATTCATTTTTCCTGCCGCTACCTTAGGGGTTGCCCCGGGCGGTAAGTTGATATAAATCAAAGGAAAAGCGCGCGCTAATTTGTGCGAAAATAAACCATGCTCCGAAGTGAGTAGAGAATGGTGGGAAAAAAAGTGTGGTTTTTCACACGGCTGCCGGGATGCGTCTAACCCCTCTCCCAACGGCGCCTACCACCGACAATTAAGGAGTAACTCTTTGTGGGTATGGGTATACTCCAGGGGATAGCCGAGAATAAGCGCCACTCCCGGGGACACGACCGGTCAGGAGCCACGCATTCCATGTTAAAACGTCTTTTTACCCCGCTGACGCTGGTCAATCAACTGGCGTTGATCGTCCTGCTTGCCACCCTTACTGGCGTCGCCGGTATGGCGATCTCCGCGCGCCTGGTCAACGGCGTGCAGGGCAGCGCGCACGCCATTAACAAAGCCGGGTCATTACGCATGCAGAGCTACCGGCTGCTGGCGGCGATCCCGCTGAATGAACACGACCAAAAGCTGGTCGATGATATGACCGCCACCGTCTTCAGTCCGGAGCTGCAAAACTCCGCCCGCCGCGACGGGCAGGAGCGCCAGCTGCAGGCCCTGCAGCAGTACTGGCAGCTGGCGCTGGCTCCCGGCATGCAGCGCGCGGTCAACCAGGCGGAGGTCGCCCAGGATGTCGCCGACTTTGTCGATCGTATCGACCAGCTGGTCACCGCATTCGACCATACCACCGAGCAGCGTATCGAACGGGTGGTCTGGATCCATCGCCTCCTCGCCATCGGCATGGCGCTGCTGCTGATCTTCACCATCATCTGGCTACGCGCCCGCCTGCTGCGGCCATGGAAACAGCTGCTGAGCATGGCGCGAGCGGTGAGCCAGCGTGATTTCACCCAGCGGGCGCACATCAGCGGACGCAACGAAATGGCGACTCTTGGCATGGCGCTAAATAACATGTCGGAAGAGCTGGCGGAAAGCTACGCCGTGCTGGAGCGCCGGGTGCAGGAGAAGACCGCCGGGCTGGAACAGAAGAACGAGATCCTCGCCTTCTTATGGCAGGCCAACCGCCGGCTGCACGCCAACGCCCCGCTCTGTGAACGCATTTCGCCGGTGCTGAACGGTCTGCAGGGTCTGACGCTGCTGCGCGATATCGAGGTGCGGGTCTACGATCTGGAAGATGAAGACAACCATCAGGAGTTTACCTGCCACTCGGATAATGAATGTGATGACATGGGCTGCTACCTCTGCCCACGCAACCTGCCGCCGCTACCGGATGGCGGCACAACGCTGAAGTGGCGGCTGTCGGATGCGCATAATCAGTACGGCATCCTGCTGGCGACGCTGCCGGTTGGCCGTCATCTCAGCCACGATCAGCAGCAGCTGGTGGATACGTTGGTTGAACAACTGACCAGCACCCTGGCGCTGGACCGCCATCAGGAGAAACAGCAGCAGCTGATCGTTATGGAAGAGCGGGCCACTATCGCTCGCGAGCTGCATGACTCCATCGCCCAGTCGCTATCCTGTATGAAGATGCAGGTCAGCTGCCTGCAGATGCAGGGCGACGCCTTGCCGGCGGAGAGCCGCCAGCTGCTGGGGCAGATACGTAACGAGCTGAATACCTCCTGGGCCCAGCTGCGTGAGCTGTTGACCACCTTCCGCCTGCAGCTGACCGAGCCAGGCCTGCGCCCGGCACTGGAGGCCAGCTGTCAGGAGTACAGCGCCCACTTCGGCTTTACGGTGCAGCTTGATTATCAGCTCCCACCGCGCTTTGTGCCGTCGCATCAGGCCATTCACCTGCTGCAGATCGCCCGCGAAGCGTTAAGCAATGCCCTGAAGCATGCCTGCGCGACCCAAGTCACCGTGACGGTGTCACAACGCGATAATCAGGTCCGTCTGGTGGTGGCGGATAACGGCCGCGGCGTGCCGGACCACGCCGAGCGGAGTAACCATTACGGTTTAATCATTATGCGGGATCGCGCGCAAAGTCTGCGCGGCGACTGTCAGGTTCGGCGCCGGGAAACCGGCGGGACCGAAGTGATCGTCACGTTTATCCCGGAAAAAACGTTTTCCATCCAATAAGGAGACCCCCATGAGTCAACAGGAACGGGCAACCATCCTTCTCATTGACGACCATCCGATGCTGCGCACCGGCGTGAAACAACTGATCAGCATGGCGCCGGACATCCAGGTGATTGGCGAAGCCAGCAATGGCGCGCAAGGTATCGAGCTGGCGGAGTCGCTGGATCCGGACCTGATCCTGCTGGACCTCAATATGCCGGGCATGAACGGTCTGGAGACGCTGGACAAACTGCGTGAGAAATCGCTGTCTGGCCGGGTGGTGGTCTTCAGCGTCTCTAACCATGAAGAGGACGTTGTTACCGCCCTCAAGCGCGGCGCTGATGGCTATCTGCTGAAAGACATGGAGCCGGAAGATCTGCTGAAAGCGCTGCAGCAGGCCGCCGCCGGCGAGATGGTATTAAGCGAAGCGTTAACCCCGGTGCTGGCCGCCAGCCTGCGCGCCAACCGCGCCACCTCCGATCGCGACATCAGCCAGCTGACCCCGCGCGAGCGCGACATCCTCAAGCTGATCGCCCAGGGGCTGCCGAACAAAATGATCGCCCGCCGGCTGGATATCACCGAAAGCACCGTCAAAGTGCACGTCAAGCACATGCTGAAGAAAATGAAGCTCAAATCCCGGGTGGAAGCCGCGGTATGGGTCCACCAGGAGCGAATTTTTTAAGGCGAGTCCGTCCACGAGACGCCAGGCGCGGTGAACTTGACCAGCGGCTCAGTCAGCGCCAGGACGATCTCATTGGAGGAGACGCGCTGCCCCTGTTTATCCTCTACCACCACCGACAGGCGCCAGCGGTTCGCGGCGCCCGGTTCACTGTTCCACACCGGCATAATCACGCTCCAGCCATCGGGGCTGCTGGCATCCACCGGCGGCGTCAGGCTGAGTGCCTGGGTGTCGCCCTGCCAGTGCAGCGACTTGATGCCGTGCAGACTATGGATCTGCAGCTTCAGCTGCACCGTCTCCCCGGACTGTAGATCCCAGGGCGGCGTGGCCAGATAGACCGTCAGATTTTTGCGCTGCCGATACTCCACCACCGGCAGATTATCCCGCTCCGGGCTGTCGAAGCGGCTGCCGCGCAGCGAGTTGCTGAACGCCACCTCGTCCGCCGCCAGCTGCTGCTTGAGCGGCACGCCAAAGCGGTAGTTGAGCTTCAGGCCAACGTTGTTCTGGCTGACGCCATTTTCCCCTTGCTTATGCTTGGCGGTCACGGTGACCAGCGGGACCGGGGTATAATTGAGCCCGACGGAGACGGCCACCGGGTTATGGTAGCCTGTGCCGGTGTGAAACAGATCGACGCTGTCGCCGAAGTACTGTTCGACGCTGACGCTGGTATTGATGTGCTCATAAAACGGCAGCCGCGCCTGGGCGGTAACGTCATACCCCGCGGCCATCCGCTGCTCCTGAGTTTGATTCTCCCGCAGCTGCCAGTCGCCCAGCGGATGATAGTAGTTTGCCGACAGGCGGAGATATTCCCCCCACGCCTCGGCGCCGACGCTGCCGCGGGCCAGGCTTTCGCTCAGCACCTTGTCATAAAACGAGTTATAGCCCAGCAGCCAGCCGCCGACCCGCCAGCGCTGGCCAAGCCCAATATTGCCCACCAGATCGTTCTCGCGCCGGGTTACCGAATACTGGTTCCACGTCAGGTAGCGATCGTTATCCTGCAATGGCACGAACCAGCTCCCTTTACTGCCGGTGAACTTCCCCTCTTTATCGACCAGCAGGTCGACATTGGCGTTGCCCCACGGCGAGAGCCAACTCTCCAGCTGATGGCTCACTTCATTGCCGAGTTTGTTGATGGCGAACATCTGCGCCTGCTCGCCCGCCGTCAGTCCGTTATCGCTCATGCTGGCCTCGCCGAACTTCTTCGCCACTTCGGCAAAGTGTCTGGCGTCGTCATCGACCTGCGGGGCGATCCCCAAATCGGGCAAGGGATCTTCTCCCTGGGGCGTAAGAGCGGTGTCGCTGGCGGTCAGCGCCCAGACGGGAGCGCCCGGCAGCAGCAGGAGAAAGATCAGGGATGGCAGCAAACGGTACGACACAGGCATCAACAGGTTTTGCGCGGGCTCGCAGAAAAAATTGGAAGATAGTTTTAGTTTATCGTTTTTTCCCTTCTCCCGCAGCCCTGCGGACAATTCCAGGAATATGCTGAAACCGGTTGGGCAAAGAGTCGCCCAACCACAGAAGGTGCCGCCGCGCCGTTACGCCCCGGCGCGGGCCGGTTGCGCCGTCAGCAGCGCGTTGAGCTCCGGCACGCAGGAGCCGCAGTTGGTCCCGCACTTAAGCCTGGCGCCCAAAGCCCCAACGCTGGCGCAGCCGCTGGCGATGGCCTCGCCGATCGCCCGCTCCCCCACCCCAAAACAGCTGCAGACGATCCGCCCCGGCGGCGCGGCGGCGGCGTCCGGTCGGCCGCTGAGCAACGCATGGCGCCGGGCGGCATCGGACGGCGGCGCGGCGAAGGCGGCGCTTATCCCTGCGCTATCCACCGCCGGCTCGCGCGCATCGCTCCACCAGCCCAGCATCAGCCTCCCCTGATGCCACGCCAGCAGGTTCCACACCGCGCCGCCGTCTGCTATCTGCAGCTGCCAGCCGCGCTGCGCGCACCAGACGCTGAGCCACTGTCGGGCTGACGCCTCCCCGGCCAGCGAGTAGTGCAATACGCCCGCCGCCGCCCGCCGCCGCCAGTGCCAGGCCGCAGGAAACGGCAGCGGTTCGCGACAAAACAGTTCGCTATGCCAGGCAGGCTGCCAGGGGGCGATGGCCACCGCCGCCTGTTTACTCTCCGGCTGGGCGGAATGGGGGTCCGTGACGGCGGCCAGCAGATTATTCACCCGCCCCTGGCGGGCGAACTGATTGTTCCAGTGCATTGGGACAAACAGCGAGCCGGGGCGCTGGCCTTCGCTGATCGCCACTTTCGCCACCATCACCCCATGGCGCGACCAGATCCGCGCCAGCCCGCCGGCGACAAGCTGGTAGCGAACGGCGTCCTGCGGCGCCACCTCCACCACCGGCTCCGCGATATGCTGCATCAGCCGCGGCACGGCGCCGGTGCGGGTCATGGTGTGCCACTGATCGCGGATCCGCCCGCTGTTGAGGATCAGCGGATAAAAGACATCGGTTGCCGCCCGGGTCGGCTGAGGCGTCACTGGCACCATCCGCAGCCTGCCATCGCTATGCCAGCCGCGCGTAACATCCCAGGCGGCGCGGCGGCGGCTGACCGGCCAGCGTACCGGCGCCATGGCGTCCCATGCCTCGCGGCTGAGATCCGCCAGCGCGCCGATATCAAACGCCCGCTGGCCGTCGTTTTCGAAACCGGACAGCGCCGCATGCTCGCGGAAGACGTCATGCGGATGCTGCCAGGCAAACGCCTCGCGATACCCCAGCGCCTGCCCTACTCTGGCGATGATCCACCAGTCCGCTTTCGCCTCCCCCGGCGGCGGCAGGAAGCTACGCTGACGGGAGATGCGCCGCTCCGAGTTGGTGACCGTGCCATTTTTCTCGCCCCAGGCCAGCGCCGGAAAGCGAATGTGGGCGAATTGTCCGGTATCCGTCTCAGCGGCGACATCCGAGACGATCACCAGCGGACAGCCGGCCAGCGCCTGGCTCACCGCGTGGCTGTCGGGGAGCGACACCACCGGGT
Source organism: Klebsiella sp. C360 (assembly GCF_048822415.1). Classification (NCBI taxonomy): domain Bacteria; kingdom Pseudomonadati; phylum Pseudomonadota; class Gammaproteobacteria; order Enterobacterales; family Enterobacteriaceae; genus Klebsiella; species Klebsiella sp. C360. The sequence goes on along the minus strand of NZ_JBMEZZ010000003.1, from coordinate 76,362 downwards.
TGGTGCCCATGATCCACACCGCTTTCACCTCGCCGCGGCCGATGGCGGCAAACAGCTCCACGGCGGTCAGCCCCGGGGTCTGCGCCAGCCGCTCGGTTCCCCAAAAGCGGGCCAGCCGCTGCAGATCGTCTGGCACAAAATCCATGTGCGCCGCCAGCATCGTCGCCAACCCGCCGACTTCGCGCCCGCCCATGGCGTTGGGTTGACCGGTCAGCGAAAAGGGGCCGCAGCCGCGGCGGCCATACTTTCCGCTGGCCAGATGGACGTTGATGATGGCATTACATTTGTCGCTGCCGCTGGCTGACTGGTTAATTCCCATGGTGTAGAGGGTGATGGCCCGCGGGGCGGCGATAAAATCGCGATAGAAACCCGCCACCTCATCGGCGGGCAGGCCGCAAAAAGCCGCCACTTTCGCCACGTCCCAGCCGCGAGCGGCGGCCAGCGCCTGCGGGCCGTCGCGAAAACCGTCGACGCAGGCCCCGGCCTGCGCCAGGGCGTTAAGCAACCCCACGAACAGCCCGCCGTCGCTTCCCGGCGCCAGCGCCAGATGGCGATCGGCGATCTCGCAGGTGGCGGTGCGCCGGGGGTCGATCGCCACGATCTGCAGCCGGGGATTATCCCGCTTCGCCTGCGCCAGACGCTGGTACAGCACCGGGTGCGCCCAGGCGGCGTTCGAGCCGACCAGCACCACCAGATCGCTGTTTTCCACATCCTCATAGCTACAGGGCACCACGTCGGCGCCAAAGGCCCGCTTGTAGCCGGTCACCGCCGACGACATGCACAGCCGCGAATTGGTGTCGATGTTCGCCGCGCCGATAAATCCCTTCATCAGCTTGTTGGCGGCATAGTAATCCTCCGTCAACAGCTGGCCGGAGGCGTAGAAGGCCACCGCCTGCGGACCGTGCTGGTCGATAACCTGTTGCAGGCGGGAAGCGGTCTCCGCCAGCGCCTGAGACCAGGCCACCGGCTGGCCGTCCACCTCCGGCGCCAGCAGCCGCCCCGCCAGACCCATGGTCTCCCCTAGTGCCGCCCCTTTGACGCACAGGCGGCCGAGGTTGGCCGGGTGCTGATCGTCGCCGCGCACGCTCACCTGACCCGCGTCATCCACGCTCGCCAGCACGCCGCAGCCTACGCCGCAGTAGGGACAGGTCGTTCGGATGGTCTTCATCAGGAGGCCTCCGCTCGCGCCAGCAGCTGCTGGCTGCCCACCCACACTTTGCCGTTTTCCACTTTCACCGGCCAGGCGCGCACTGCCTGTTCACCGCCGTCGCACGGCCAGCCGTCGCGCAGGCGAATCCGCTGTTTGTACAGCGGGGAGATCACCACCGGTTCCCCGCCGACGTCCCCTAACAGCCCCCGCGACAACACGTTGGCCGCGCTGCCCGGCTCGCGGTTGTCCAGGGCATACACCCGATCGCCGAAGCGGAACAGGGCGATCTGCCGCTCCCCTAACCGGGCGCCGATCCCCGCCTGCGCCGGGATAGCGTCAAGGTCGCAAATCGCCTGCCACGGCCGGGATGGGAGTTCGCCTTCAGGCAACGCTTCAGCAGGCAACGGCTGCGGCTGACCGCGCAGATCGTGGCGCTGCACCGCCTCGTCGGGCTGGTCGCTGTTCACGAAGGAACGGAACAGCGCCAGGCGCTGGGGATCGTTGAGCGTGGTCTGCCACTCGCACTGGTAGCTGTCGACGATGCGGGCCATCTCCTGTTCCAGCTCCTCGCCAATGCCGAGACTGTCCTCCAGCACCACCTGCCGCAGGTAGGCCACGCCACCCTCCAGGTTGTCCATCCAGGTGCTGGTCCGCTGCAGGCGATCGGCGGTGCGGATATAGAACATCAGCAGACGATCGATGCTGCGGATCAGCGTCGCTTCGTCGAGGTCGCTGGCAAACAGGTCGGCGTGACGCGGCTTCATTCCGCCGTTGCCGCAGACGTAGAGATTCCAGCCTTTGTCGGTGGCAATCACCCCGATGTCTTTGCCCTGGGCTTCGGCGCATTCGCGGGTGCAGCCGGAGACCGCCATCTTGATTTTGTGCGGGGCGCGCAGCCCTTTATAGCGATGCTCGAGCCGCACCGCGAGCCCGGTGGAGTCCTGTACGCCGTAGCGACACCAGGTTGCGCCGACGCAGGACTTCACCGTGCGCAGCGACTTGCCATAGGCGTGGCCGGTTTCAAACCCGGCGTCGGCCAGCTCGCGCCAGATCGCCGGCAGCTGTTCCAGCCGCGCGCCAAACAGGTCGATGCGCTGGCCGCCGGTCACTTTGCTGTAGAGCTGGTAACGTTTGGCGATCTGCCCGATGGCGATCAGCCCGTCCGGGGTCACTTCCCCTGCCGCCATCCGCGGCACCACCGAATAGGTGCCGTCCTTCTGAATGTTGGCGAAATAGCGGTCATTGGTATCCTGCAGCGGCAGGTGCGCCGGCTTCAACAGGTATTCGTTCCAGCAGGAGGCCAGCACCGAGGCCACCAGCGGTTTACAAACCTCGCAGCCGTGCCCCTGGCCGTAGCGGCTAATCAGCTGCTCGAAGGTATGGATATGGTTGACCCGCACCAGATGGTAGATCTCCTGACGCGACCACGGGAAATGCTCGCAGACGTCTTTTTTCACTTCGACGCCCTGCGCCGCCAGCTGGTGCTCCATCACCTGTTTCACCAGCGCGCTGCAGCCGCCGCAGCCGGTGGCCGCTCTGGTGCAGCTTTTTATCGCCGCCATATCCCCCGCGCCATTGTTCACCGCCTGGCAGATATCGCCTTTGCTGACGCTATGGCAGGAGCAGATCGGCGCGCTGTCGGGCAGCGCCGCCACCCCCAGCGCCTTCGGCGCGGACCCCTCCAGCGCCGGCAGGATCAGGCTCTCCGGACGCGGCGGCAGCGCCATGCCGTTCAGCATCATCTGCAGCAGCGTGGCGTAGTCGTTGGCGTCCCCCACCAACACGCCGCCAAGCAGGGCTTTGCCGTCCTGACTGACGACGATTTTTTTGTAAACCTGCTGCGGACCGTCGGTCCATTGATAGCTCTGGCAGCCCGGCGTGCGCCCCTGCGCATCGCCAAACGAGGCTACGTCAACCCCCAGCAGCTTCAGTTTGGTGCTCATGTCGGCGCCGCTAAAGCAGGCGTCCTCTCCTGCGAGGGTGGCCGCGGCGATCCGCGCCATCTGATAACCCGGCGCCACCAGGCCGTAAATTTTATTATCCCACAGGGCGCATTCGCCTATCGCCAGCACGTCCGGGTCAGTGGTGCGGCACTGGCCGTCGATGCCAATCCCCCCGCGCTCGCCAACCTGCAGCGCGCAGCCGCGGGCCAGCGCGTCCTGCGGGCGGATCCCTGCCGAGAAGACCACCATGTCGGCCGCCAGCGTGCCGCCGTCGGCAAAGTTCAGCCGCAGGCCATCGGCCTCGCGCACGATGGCGGTGGTGGCTTTGCTGGTATGCACCCCCACACCGAGGGCGACGATCTTCTCCCGCAGCATCGCCGCCCCGCCGTTATCCAACTGGACGGCCATCAGGTTCGGGGCAAACTCCACCACGTGCGTCTCCAGCCCCAGCTGTTTCAGGGCGTTGGCGGCCTCCAGCCCGAGCAGGCCGCCCCCGATCACCACCCCGGTCTTCGCCGCGGCGGCATGGGCGGCGATACGGTCGAGATCGTCAAGGGTGCGATAGACAAAGCACCCGTCGAGATCGTTGCCAGGGATCGGCGGAACAAAGGGATAGGAGCCGGTCGCCAGAACCAGTTTATCCCAGTGGGTTTCATGCCCCTCGGCGTCCCGCACCAGCCGCGCGTCGCGGTCGATCGTCGCCACCGCCTTGCCGAGGCGGAGTTCGATGCCGTGCTGGTGAAAGAAATCATCGGCCACCAGCGACAGCGATTCGGCGCTGCGTCCGGCGAAATATTCGGAGAGATGCACCCGATCGTAGGCGGCGTAACGCTCTTCGCCAAACACCACGATACGATATTGCTGATGCAGGTTGCGGCTCACGCATTGTTCGAGAAAATGGTGGCCGACCATGCCATGTCCCACCAGCACTAATACAGGTTTCGTCATCGTCATTATTCCTGCAGCCTGCGGCTGCGTTGAAGAAGGGTCAAAAAGCCAGTCCGCGGTGGCGGGCTCGTCGCTTTCCAGGCGCGCGGTGAGCGCGGCGGCGGTGGTACAGTCGCCCATCAGCAGCACGCCGCGCAGGCGGCCGTCGCGCAGCAGCAGGCGACGATAGTGCCGGTCGATGGGATCCCAGCTGGTATAGATGTCATCCTGTTCGCCGGCCTGCTGTTCGCCGACGCTAAAGAGTTCAATGCCGGTGACCTTCAGGCGGGTCCCGGCGTCCTGCCAGACAAAGCCCTCGCCGGGGGCGCCGCACAGGCGATCCGCCAGCACCTCGGCCTGGCGCAGGCAGGGAGCCACCAGCCCCCAGGTCTGGCCGTCAATTTCGCAACACTCGCCAATGGCGCTGATCCCCGGCAGCGAGGCGGCCATCTGGCGGTCAACCACGATCCCCTGCTGACACAGCACGCCGGACTGCGCCGCCAGACGGCTGTTGGGCTGCACGCCGGTCGCCAGCACCACTCGGGCGGCGCGGAATACGCGCCCGTCCGCCAGCCGCACGCCGTCGGCGTCGATGGCGGCGATGAGGCACTCCAGCACGCAGCGAATGCCGCGCGCTTCAAGCTGCTGCCTGAGCTCATCGGCGGCAAAGGCGTCGATCAGCGGCGCCATTAAGCCGCTGCCGCGATGCAGGAGTGTGACCTCCCCGCCGCGGCGACGCAGCGCCGCCGCCGCTTCCACGCCCAGAACCCCACCGCCAATCACCACCGCCGGGCCGGGTATCGCCAGAATACGTTCCACGTCCGCCAGGGTGCGGAAGGGCATAACCTGCGGACGATCAATGCCCGGCAGCGGCGGGATAAAGGGCCGCGAGCCGGTGGCGAAAACCAGCTCGTCCCACGGCAGCCAGGCGTCAGCGATGCGCAGCCGCCGTTGCGCAACATCCACTTCATCCACCGCCTCGCCAGACCGCAGACACACCCCGTGCCGGGTGTACCACTCCGCCGGCAGCAACGGGATCTGCGATGCCATTTTTTCGCCAGCCAGCAGCGGCGAGAGCTGGATGCGGTTATAGGCCGGGTGCGGCTCGTCGCCGACGACGGTAATGGCAAAACGCGCAGGGTCGCGCTCAACCAGCCGCTGCACCAGCCGGGTGGCCGCCATGCCGTTACCGATCACCACCAGTCGCCGCGTCATGACCGCCTCCTTATGCCGCTTTCGGCTGTTTTTCATACAGGAAATGGAGGATCTGCTGGCGCAGATGGTGGTACCGGCTGTCGTCCGCCAGCTGAACGCGATGGCGCGGACGCGGCAGATCGACCGCGAGGATCTCGCCGACCGTCGCCGCCGGGCCGTTGGTCATCATCAGCACCCTGTCGGAAAGCAGCACCGCTTCATCAACGTCGTGAGTGATCATGACGATGGTGGTATTGAGCTCCTGCTGGATATGCATCACCGTGTCCTGGAGGTGAGCGCGGGTCAGCGCGTCCAGGGCGCCGAAGGGCTCATCAAGCAGCAGCACTTTCGGCTTCATCGCCAGCGCCCGGGCGATACCCACCCGCTGCTTCATGCCGCCGGAGATCTCCCCGGGCCGTTTATGCAGCGCATGACCCATCTGCACGCGCGCGAGGTTGTGTTCAATCCACTCCCGACGCTCATGCTTGCTCATGGTGCGACGGAACACCTGATCCACCGCCAGCGCCACATTGTCGAAACAGCTCAGCCACGGCAGCAGCGAGTGGTTCTGGAAAACCACCGCCCGCTCCGGCCCGGGCCCGGCGATTTCCCGGTTATCGCACAGCAGTCCGCCCTCGGTAGGGGTCGTGATCCCGGCGATCAGATTCAGCAGGGTCGATTTTCCGCACCCCGAGTGGCCGATCAGGCTAATGGTCTCCCCTTCGACGATATCGAAGGAGACATTCTGCAGCGCCAGAAACTCGCCGCTGGCGGTGTTGAAGCGCTGGCTGACGGCCTGCACCTGAATTAATGGTTTCATGTTGGCTCCTTATTTTTCCTGCCAGCTAAAGCGGCGGGCGAGCAGCATCAGGCCCTGCTCCAGCAGCAGGCCGACGACGCCGATAATGACGATGGCGATGATGATGTTTTCCACATTGAGGTTGTTCCACTCGTTCCAGATCCAGAAGCCGATCCCCAGCCCGCCGGTGAGCATTTCCGCCGCCACGATCACCAGCCAGGCGATGCCGATGGAGAGGCGCACGCCGGTGAGCACCGCCGGCAGCACCGCCGGAAAGAGAATTTTGCGCATCACCGTCCACTCTGAGAGCTGGAGGACGCGGGCGACGTTGAGATAGTCCTGCGGGATCCGCCGCACGCCTTCCGCGGTGTTGATCACCATCGGCCAGATGGAGCAGATAAAAATGGTCCAGCTGGAGGCTGGCTCCGCCTTCTGGAACAGCAGCAGGCCAATCGGCAGCCAGGCCAGCGGGCTGACCGGGCGCAGCAGAGCAATCAGCGGATTAAACATGCGGGCGAAGAATAGCGAGCGGCCGATCAAAAACCCCAGCGGAATGCCCGCCAGCGCCGCCAGGCCGAAGCCCACCGCCACGCGCTGCAGGGAGGCCAGCACGTTCCAGCCGATCCCCATGTCATTCGGCCCGTCCTGATAGAACGGATCGGCGAACAGCGTCAGCGCCGAGTCCAGCGTGCTCAGCGGGGTGGGAAAGCCTTTGCTGTGCATCGCCGCCAGCTGCCAGGCCAGCAGCAGCACCCCCAGCCCCAGCAGCGGGGGCAGCAGGCGCTGGATGAGCTCACGCAGCCAGCGCGTGACGGTCGGCGTGGTGCGCCGGACCTGCACCGGCGGCAGGATAATGACTTCGCCAGGCGCGTTCTCCACGCTGACGACCGGTTGCTTACGTTGTGCCTGCTTCATCTCATGCCCCCTTACGTTGAATAGCGAAATGGCGGGCGTAGCCTTCCGGGTCAGACCCGTTCCAGACCGTACCGTCCATCAGTGTGCTGCTGCGCATCGTGGCTGCCGGTGTACTGATCCCGCCGACCGCCTGGGCGGCCGCCTGCCAGACGTCGATGCGGTTAAGGCGCGACGCCACCGCGAGGTAATCCGGAGCCTGCTTCAGCAGCCCCCAGCGACGAAACTGGGTGAGGAACCACATCCCGTCCGACAGCCAGGGGAAGCTCACCTCTCCCTCGGCGTAAAAGCGCATCGGATGGGCATCCTGCCAGAGGCGGCCGAGGCCGTTGTCATACTCCCCAAGCATCCGACCGGTGAGGTACTGCTCTTTGGTATTGAGCCAGCCGCGTCTGGCGAGCAGGCGGGCCGTCTCCCGGGTGTTCTCCGCCGAGGCGGCGATCCAGCGCTGCGCCTCCATCAGGGCCGCCACCAGCGCGCGGGCGGTGTTCGGGTGGCGTTCCACCCAGTCGCGACGGGCGCCCAGCACCTTTTCAGGATGCTCAGGCCAGATATCCTGGGAAGTGGCCGCGGTGAAGCCGATACGGTCGTTAATGGCGCGGGCGTTCCACGGCTCGCCGACGCAAAAGCCGCTCATATTGCCGATGCGCATGTTCATCACCATCTGCGGCGGCGGCACCACGACGGTGCGCACATCGTTAAAGGGATCGATGCCGGCGCTCGCCAGCCAGTAGTAAAGCCACATGGCATGGGTGCCGGTGGGAAAGGTATGGGCGAAGGTGTAGCTGCCCGGCGCGCTGCGGTCGATCAGCCGCTTCAGTCCGCCGAGGTCGGTCACCCCTTTCTCCTGCAGTTCGCTGGAGAGGGTGATGGCCTGACCATTGCGGTTGAGGGTCATCAGATTAGCCATCGCCTGCGGCTTGCTGGCGATCCCCAGTTCAAGACCGTACAGCAGGCCATAGAGAATATGCGCCGCGTCCAGTTCACCGGCCACCAGCTTGTCGCGCACCGCCGCCCAGCTGGCCTCCTTACTCGGCGCCAGGGTAATGCCATATTTTTTGTCAAACCCCTTCGCCGCGGCGATGGCCAGCGGCGCACAGTCGGTCAGCGGAATAAACCCTACCCGCACGGTGGTTTGCTCCGGTCTGTCCGAGCCGCCGGCCCATGCGGCCTGCATCACGCCTGGCAGCAGCATCGCGCCGCCCAGCGCGGCCCCTGCCTGCAGCAAGCGCCGCCGTGAAATTGAAAACTTATCGCTCATATCCGCTCCACACGCGCAAAAAAAAAGCGCCCGACAGTGCATATGCACTGCAGGACGCCTTTATCCACGGACACCCGAACCGCCATTGGTTCGTCGCCCGGACTTTTATTCACTCACTTATACTAATGCAAAGGGGATGCCAGCTTTGGCTAAGGCGCGCTGGCGGGCTTTTCCTTTCGCTCTGGTCGGTTTGTCAGGCAAAAGTGCACCGCCGACAGGCAGCGAATGCCCATCGATTGTGCATCTACTCCTTTGGGGTTAATGGCCAGATCGCCTTGACCATCAGCAGCGCGCGGGCTATCTCAACCATCCGCTGATTCTTGTCCATGGCCATCTTGCGCAGCGTTTGCCAGGCCTGCTCCTCCGGCATCCCCTGATGAGTCATCAGCAGGCTTTTCGCTTTTTCGATCAGCTTGCGTTCCTCGAGCGCGTCTTTCAGCGAAGCCAGCTGGCTGGAGAGCTGCTGCAGCTCATAGGCCTGCTGGCGCACCAGCGGCAGCAGCTGTTTATCCAGCCGCGGCGTCACGCTGTCGCTCTCCTCCCCAGCCAGCCAGCCAGGCGCGTCGTCTTCTAACAGCGCGTCGGTGGCGTCCAGCAGATCGTCGATCAGTTGCTCTTCCACTTCGCGCAGTTGCTCAAGCCGCTGGGTTTGCAGGCCGAACCAGCGCAGCGCCGTTTCCCCGCCGTCCGCCGCCGGCTGGCGGGTGCAGGCGATCCGCCGCAGTTGCTCGATGTCCAGACCGGCCTGGCACTCGGTCGTAAACAGCTGGACCGTCGCCGGACTGCCCAGCGCCTGGAAGCTGTCAAAGCAGGGCTGCTGACCGTCAATACGGTCCACCAGCTGCTGGCGCAGGCTGTCGCTGAACTCGCCGCGGGTAAAGCCCAATGCTCCCAGCGCGCGCTCCTGGCCCACCAGCTCTTTTCCCTGCATAAAGCTGTACAGGGCGACCATACGCCCGGCTACCGACGGGTCGTCAATGCTGTCATTGAGCTGAGGGACGATATTCAGCAGATGGCGGATAATACGGCTGAACTGCTCCGTCGCGGCTTCAGCGGCGACCTGCCGGCGGCTGACCTGCTCACGCAGCGCCGGGAGCTGCGCCAGATCGCCGACCGCCCGGGCGATGCGCCAGCACAGCGCGCTGCCGGCGACCGCGCGCGCCCGTTCGAGGGCGGCATAGAACAAGGCCAGCCGCTCATCAACCAGCGCCCCACCCGCCCGACACTCCGCCGCGTACAGCTGACCGCCCGAGCAAAGAAAAATATTCGACGCCCCGCGCTCGCACTGCAGCATATGCACCAGCGCGCTGAGCTGACTTGCCAGCTCGCCCAGCCGGGCAAGTTGCTGAAGCTGTTGTTTTTGCAGGCGGCGCGCCAGCTGCAGCCAGGCCGTCGCCTCGTCCGCGTGACCAGTTGTATTATTCATACCCCTCCTCCGGGTTAACGCTTTATACTGCGGTAAAGCAATAACCGTGCCTTTAAGAAGGAGTTTGTATGCAACGTATTGTGATTATCGCCAACGGCGCCGCCTACGGCAGTGAATCCCTGTTCAACAGCCTGCGCCTGGCCATTGCCCTGCGCGAACAGCAGTCCGACCTCGATCTCAAGCTGTTTTTGATGTCCGACGCCGTCACCGCCGGGCTGCGCGGGCAGAAGCCGGCGGAAGGGTATAATGTGCAGCAGATGCTGGAGATCCTCACCGCCCAGCAGGTTCCCGTTAAGCTGTGCAAGACCTGCGCGGACGGCCGCGGGGTCAGCGCACTGCCGCTGGTTGATGGGGTGGAGGTTGGCACTCTCGTTGAGCTGGCCCAGTGGACCCTGGCGGCAGATAAAGTGCTGACCTTCTAAATCTGCGCCGCCGAACGGGAGGAAATATCAGGTTTCGCCGCCTGAAGAGGTGAAAAAAACGTTAGCTGAATGCTTTCAGGAACAACGTCATTTTTGTTTAATCTTTATCCCTTTTTTTGATCAAAATCAGCATCCCGACCCGCGCCGTTTGGTGTGATGCACAGAGCAAAGTGTGAACAATATCACGCGAGGACTAGGTGGGCAGGATGCTGTAGCGGGACAGAAACGGGGTACAAAAATGGCGATGGTAAAAGCAAGTTTGACGTTGTTTGGCGGTGACACGCTGGTGGTGCGGTGCTCAGAGCGCTGCCATATTCATCTGATGAGCGCGAAGGTTCCTGGCGACAGCCATGCGGATATTCTGAGCGTGCAGGATCGGGACAGCGCCTATCTGACGGTGCCCTACAGCGGCACCTGGAACGTGCTTATCGACAGTCACAGCCAGTCACTGGAGCACTCCATCAGCTACGTTCCGGCCTGACAGTCACTGCCTTAACACACGCCCGGCCATGCCGGGCGTTTTTCTTTTCTGCGCGCTCAGGCCAGGCCCGGCGTCGGGCTGTCGCCCAACAGCGCGCGGACGCTGGCCACCAGATCATCAAGACTGGCGTCGTGCATCCCGAGCTTACTCAACGCCTGCTCCAGCGAAAACAGGTACTGCGCGTTGGTGCCGAGCGGCCCGCTGGCCCGGGCGATCAGCGGAGCAATGACCTGGGCGCTGGTATCCGGCTCAAACAGCGGATGACGCGGATCCATAATAAACACCAGCGCATTTACCGTCCGCCCGTCGTCCAGCTCCAGCTTGCACCAGGTGGGCAGATAGCAGCCGGTAATCATCTCCCGTTTCCACAGCAGCGTCAGCTCTTCTTCCAGCGTGTCGTCCGGCAGACGATAAGCGACGCCGGTGGTTCGACCGCCCTCTTTCAGGGCCAGCATGCGTCCCGGCTGGCAGGCGCTCCCGCGCCCGGCGGTCAACCGCAGGCAAAACGCGCGGTGCCAGCCCGGCAGCGTGCCAGTGCAGGACTCGCGATAATTGAGCGCCGGGTTCCAGATAAGCGAACCGTAGCCAAAGATCCATACTGAGCCATCATCCGGGCGGCAGGCCAGCGTCGCCGCCAGCGAGGCTGCGCGTTGTTCTGCCGACCAGAGTAGCGATTCCTCAATAGCGCCAAACGCTGTCTTACAATCCGCATTCATCAAGAAATCACGAGTTAACACTGTTTACTACCTCCGCCACTGCCCGCTTCCCGGCGTTCGTCTCATGCATCCGTCAATATTGCTGAAATATTATCCAGCTTTATCTTTCAATAAGCAATCAGCGGGGCGCTGGCAAGCATAAAAGCGGCGTCAGCAATTATTTTTTCTTATGCCACTTATCGTCATCGCCTTTCTCGTAACTATTCTTCACCGCCGCCCAGGCGACTTTGTGCGCCGTCTCTTCACGGCTGGCGTCATCGCGCCGCTCGTCTTTATCTTTATATTGATCCCAGGCGCTGTTAAACGCTTCTTTATAAATTTCCTGCGCATGGGCAGGCAGAACATGCTGAACGCTGTCGGGGAGCTCTTGTTTACTGTTATAGGGCATAATGACCTCCTGTTTGAGCATAAAATTTAAGTCTGGAACGCAGGCGGCAGGCTATCAAGCCGATGATGAGTTAAAAATGGATTTTAGTAATTATCTGAATAATAAATATAAAAATAGCGTAATCGCAAATTATAATAAACTAATCAAGATATCTCGCGATACCCGTAAACTTAAGTAAAAATACAGCAGAAACTTAGCAAAATCTGTTACTTTATCGCCCTGCGTTTTTATAATTATAACACCTGCATAAATGGAGATGGTTCATGACCCATGCACATGAGGCGGTAAAAACCCGCCATAAGGAGTCTTCCCTCGTCTTTCCGGTGCTGGCGCTGGCAGTGCTGTTTTTCTGGGGCAGCAGCCAGTCACTGCCAGTGGTTATCGCGATTAATATCCTCGCGCTGGTCGGTATTTTAAGCAGCGCCTTCAGCGTGGTCCGCCACGCCGACGTCCTCGCCCACCGCCTGGGCGAACCCTACGGCTCCCTGATTCTCAGCCTGTCGGTGGTTATCCTTGAGGTCAGTCTGATCTCCGCGTTGATGGCCACCGGCGACGCCGCGCCGACCCTGATGCGTGATACGCTCTACTCCATCATTATGATCGTCACCGGCGGTCTGGTCGGTTTCTCCCTGCTGCTGGGCGGGCGTAAATTCGCCACCCAATATATGAATCTGTTCGGCATTAAGCAGTACCTTATCGCCCTGTTTCCGCTGGCGATTATCGTGCTGGTGTTTCCCATGGCGCTGCCGGGCGCGAACTTCAGCACCGGGCAATCGCTGCTGGTGGCGGTGATTTCGGCGGCCATGTACGGCGTTTTCCTGCTTATTCAGACCAAAACCCATCAGAGTCTGTTTGTTTACGAGCATGAAGACGACGGCGATGATGACGACCCGCACCACGGTAAACCGTCCGCCCACAGCAGCGGGTGGCATACCGCCTGGCTGCTGGTGCACCTGGTGGCGGTGATCGCCGTCACTAAAATGAACGCCAACCCGTTGGAAACGCTGTTGACCAGCATGAATGCCCCGGTGGCCTTCACCGGCTTCCTCGTGGCCTTGCTGATCCTGTCGCCGGAAGGCCTTGGCGCGCTCAAAGCGGTGCTCAACAATCAGGTACAGCGGGCGATGAACCTGTTCTTCGGCTCCGTGCTGGCCACCATCTCGCTGACGGTCCCGGTGGTCACCCTCATCGCCTTCCTGACCGGCAATGAGCTGCGCTTTGGCCTTGGCGCGCCGGAGATGGTGGTGATGGTCGCCTCGCTGGTGCTGTGTCATATCTCCTTCTCCACCGGACGCACCAATGTGCTGAACGGCGCGGCCCATCTGGCGCTGTTCGCCGCCTACCTGATGACCATTTTCGCCTGACCCCGCGTTCCCGTCCGGCGGAGTCCGGGCGAAAAAAAAGCCTGCCGGTTTTGACGCCGGCAGGCTTTTTCAGTGATGCGGTCAGGCTTACTTGCTGGTATCCAGCTCGTCGAAGCTTTTCACCAGATCGTCAATCGCTTTCATCTGCTTGAGGAACGGCTCCAGTTTATCCAGCGGCAGCGCGGACGGGCCGTCGCATTTCGCGTGGTCCGGATCCGGATGCGCTTCGATAAACAGACCGGCGATACCCACCGCCATACCGGCGCGGGCCAGCTCGCTCACCTGCGCGCGGCGACCGCCGGAGGCAGCGCCAAACGGGTCGCGGCACTGCAGCGCGTGGGTGACGTCGAAAATAACCGGCGAGTTGTTGGAGGCTTTCTTCATCACGCCGAAGCCGAGCATATCCACCACCAGGTTGTCGTAACCGAAGTTCGCGCCGCGGTCGCAGAGGATCACTTTGTCGTTACCACCTTCGATGAATTTATCGACGATGTTGCCCATCTGACCCGGGCTGACGAACTGCGGTTTCTTGACGTTGATCACCGCTCCGGTTTTGGCCATCGCTTCCACCAGGTCAGTCTGGCGCGCGAGGAAGGCGGGAAGCTGGATCACGTCCACGACGTCAGCCACCGGCTGCGCCTGGCTGGCTTCATGAACGTCGGTGATGATTTTCACGCCAAAGGTCTGCTTCAGCTCCTGGAAAATCTTCATCCCTTCTTCCAGACCCGGCCCACGATAGGAGTGAATGGAGGAACGGTTGGCTTTATCAAAGGAGGCTTTGAAGACGTAGGGGATGCCAAGCTTCTGCGTAACGGTGACGTAATGTTCGCAGATGCGCATCGCCAGATCGCGTGACTCCAGCACGTTCATCCCGCCGAACAGCACGAACGGCAGGTCATTCGCTACGTTGATATCACCAATACTAACCACTTTCTGTTTCATAAATTCGCCTTATCAGGGTGTAACCGGAATGGTTCCAGACTAATGCAATGTAATTTGTTTGTGCGAAATCGTGTTGATTTGTGCGCGGATCATCTCGCTGATCGGATCCTCCGGACACTGCTCGACAAAATAGCTCAGGTCCAGCAGCGCCACGTGATCGCAATCCAGCTGGGCGTATATCAGCCCGCGGTCGCGGATCTCATACGGATCTTCCGGGTTAAACTGCAGCAGCGCTTCGCTGGCGCGCAGGGCCAGCTCCATCTGCCGCTCTTCCATCAGCGCCGACTTCAGGGTGTCCAGCAGCTTGCGGATCACCTCGGCGTTATCCGCTTCGTCGAGATCTTCATTAAACAGTTCCGCCACCGGCCCGATGTTGCCCTTCAGCCATACCTCCAGGGTATGTTCGTCGAGAGTTTCTCCGTTGAACGGATTAATCAGCCACATCTCTTCGCTGGTTTCCGGGTCCGCGCGCAGCAGCATCTGGGTCGGGAAGATCACCGGCACCACCGGCAGCCCCAGGCGCTGAGCGATCCACAGCAGGATCGCGCCTAATGACACCGCGCTACCCTGGCGGTTGACCAGCACTTTATCGAGCCATAGCGCGTCGGATAGACGATAAACGCCCTGCGAGGCGCCAAAGCCCCACTCCTCGTAAAACAGCGCCAGCAGGCGTTCTATCTGGCGTTCCTGGTCCCACGAAGGCGCAATCTCCTCCTGCGCGAGGCGCAGCAGCCGCTGCAGCTCTTCCTCGACAAAACGCGTCGGAAAATCGTCGCGGACCTGTTCAGAAATGAGGACCATGCCATCACACAATGGCGCTTTGTTAAATTCGAAATCCGCTAATGACCCCATGACCTACCCCAGTATCGGTATTCTTGTGATGGCGAGTTGAATGATGATAAACAACACCACCAGCGCCAGCAGGAACGCGATAAAGCGGCTCTGCTGGCTGCGCGGACGACGACGGCCCAGCGCGATAAAACCTAATGCGATGTAAATGATAACGCCAAACAGCTTTTCAGTCAGCCATGCGCCGTCTTCTGTGAACGGCAGGTAGTGCGTTATCGCCATTAATCCCGCACCGCTGAGAAACAGCAGCGTATCGCTGCAGTGCGGCGCAATTCGCACCCACCGCTGGTTCAGCAGCGGGCTCTGGTGATACATCCACCAGTAACGTAAAACGAACAATCCTACCGACACCACCACGCTGGCGATGTGCAGGTAGAGGACAGCCGTGAATAAGTTCATCAGCCAACGTTCTCCATGTCGGGTAAACGTCCGAGGGTCAGACGCTCATTGTCGCCATAGTCGCGGCAGGTCGCGACATCCAGATAGCCCGCCTCGCGGAACAGGGCGCGTACCGCTTCGCCCTGGGTCCAGCCATGCTCCAGCAGCATCCAGCCGCCGGGCTGCAGATACTGCCGCCCCTCGCGGATAATCTGCGCCAGATCGGCCAGCCCCTGGTCGCCTGCCACCAGCGCCGTCAACGGTTCAAAACGCACATCGCCTTCGGCAAGATGCGGGTCGGCGGCGTCGATATAGGGGGGATTGCTGACGATCATGGCGAAGCGCTGCCCGGCCAGCGCACTGAACCAGTCGCTTTGCCGTATCGTCACGTTAGCGATGCCCAGATGGGCGGCATTACGCAACGCCAGCGCCACGGCGTCCGGCATCACGTCCACCGCGATCACTTCACAGTCAGGACGTTCGCTGGCCAGCGCCAGGGCAATGGCGCCGGTCCCGGTGCCGAGGTCGAGAATACGGCACGCCGCGACGGGCAGACGCGCCAGCGCCTGCTCCACCAGACATTCGGTATCCGGGCGGGGGATCAGCGTCGCCGGGGAGACAAACAGCGGCAGCGACCAGAACTCCCGCTGCCCGACCAGATGGGCGATGGGCTCCCCGCGCTGGCGTCGCTGCAGGAGCGCCTCCAGCGTCGTCGCCTCGTCGGCGGACAGCGTCGTTTCGCCGAAGGCCAGGATCCAGGTGCGCGCCCGACCGGTGACGTGTCCCAGCAGGATCTCGGCGTCGCGTCGCGGACTGTCGCTCTCCGCCAGGCGGGCGATTGCCTGCTGCAGCCAGGCCTGAAAGGTCATCATTCCTGCTCGGACAGCGCCGCCAGCTGATCGGCCTGGTGTTCCTGGACTATCGGCTCAATCAGCATGTCGAGTTTGCCCTCCATCGCCTCATCGAGACGGTAAAGGGTCAGGTTGATGCGGTGGTCGGTCACGCGGCCCTGCGGGAAGTTGTAGGTACGGTTGCGATCGCTGCGGTCGCCGCTGCCCAGCAGGTTGCGGCGCGTGGAGGCTTCCGCCTGCTGACGCTTGGCCACTTCGGCGGCGCGGATCCGCGCCCCCAGCACCGACAGCGCCTTGGCTTTGTTTTTATGCTGGGAACGTTCGTCCTGACACTCCACCACGATGCCGGTGGGCAGGTGGGTAATACGGATCGCCGAGTCGGTGGTGTTAACGTGCTGACCGCCCGCGCCGGAGGAACGGAACGTATCGATGCGCAGATCCGCCGGGTTGATATCCGGCATTTCCGCCTCCGGCAGCTCCGGCATCACCGCCACCGTACAGGCGGAGGTGTGGATACGCCCCTGCGACTCGGTGGCCGGCACGCGCTGCACGCGATGGCCGCCGGATTCAAATTTGAGCCGGCCATAGACGCCGTCGCCGCTGATCTTGGCGATCACCTCTTTAAAGCCGCCGTGTTCACCTTCGTTGGCGCTGAGGATCTCCACCTGCCAGCGGCGCGATTCCGCGTAACGGGTGTACATGCGGAACAGGTCGCCGGCAAACAGCGCCGCTTCATCGCCGCCGGTCCCGGCGCGCACTTCCACGAAGGCGTTACGCTCGTCATCAGGATCTTTCGGCAGGAGCAGGACCTGTAGCTGTTGCTCCAGCTGTTCGCCTTTATCTTTGGCGTCCCGCAGCTCTTCCTGCGCCATTTCGCGCATTTCCGGATCGTCGAGCATCATCTGTGCGGTTTCAATATCCTCCTGCACCTGACGCCAGTCGGTATAGCAGCGCGCCACATCGCTTAGTTGAGCATACTCCCGCGACAGCGCGCGGAATTTATCCTGATCGGCAATCGTCGCGGCATCGCCGAGCAGCGCCTGCACTTCTTCGTGGCGCTCGTACAACGCTTCCAGTTTGGCAACAATAGAAGACTTCATAGGCGTGAATTCACCCTGTCCTGAAAATAAGAGAAAGGTGCGCTATTCCAGCCCGAGGCTGTTGCGCAGAATATGCAGGCGTTCGTCGTCCCCGTCACGGGCGGCCTGCTGAAGTGATTTGGTTGGTGCGTGGATCAGGCGGTTGGTGAGCTTACGCGCCAGATCCTGCATAATTTCCTGGGCATCACCGCCCTGCTCCAGCGCGGCCAGCGCCTTCGCCGTCAGCTCCTCACGGACCTGCTCGGACTGAGAACGGTATTCGCGAATGGTCTCGCTGGCGCTCTGCGCGCGCAGCCAGGCCATAAATTCGCTGGTCTCCTGCTCGACGATCGATTCCGCCTGCACCGCCGCGGCCTTACGCTGCGCCAGGTTATGCTGAATGATGTTTTGCAGATCGTCGACGCTGTAGAGGTAAGCGTTAGCCAGTTTGCCGACCTCCGGTTCGACGTCGCGCGGGACGGCGATATCCACCAGCAGCATCGGCTGGTTGCGCCGCGCCTTGAGCGCACGCTCCACCATGCCTTTGCCGATGATCGGCAGCGGGCTGGCGGTGGAGCTGATAATGATGTCGGCCTCTTTCAGCCGTTCGTCGATATCGCTGAGGGCAATCACCTCGGCGCCCACTTCTTCCGCCAGCGCCTGGGCGCGTTCACGAGTGCGGTTGGCGATCACCATTTTGCGCACGTGATGTTCGCGAAGATGGCGCGCCACCAGTTCGATGGTTTCACCGGCGCCTACCAGCAGCACCGTCACGCTCGACAGGGATTCAAAGATTTGCCGCGCCAGGGTACAGGCGGCGAACGCGACGGAAACGGCGCTGGCGCCGATATCGGTTTCAGTACGCACGCGCTTGGCCACCGAGAACGATTTCTGGAACATCCGCTCCAGTTCGCTGACGTTAAGATGGCCGCGGCTGGAATCGGCGAAGGCTTTTTTCACCTGACCGAGGATCTGCGGTTCGCCCAGCACCAGCGAATCAAGGCCGCTGGCGACGCGCATCAGATGGCTGACGGCGTCGTTATCCTGGTGCCAGTAGAGGCTTTTACGCAGGTCTTCTTCATTGAGGCCGTGGTAATCGCACAGCCAGCGGATCAGCGCTTCCTGCAGGTTATCCTGCTCTTCTACGCTGAGATAGAGTTCCGTGCGGTTGCAGGTCGACAGCACCACCCCACCCTGCACCATCGGCTGAGCCAGCAAGCTCTCCAGCGCCTTATCGAGCGTTTCCGGCGAAAACGCAACGCGTTCTCGCAGGGCGACCGGAGCTGTTTTGTGATTGATGCCAAGAGCTAAAAGGGTCATTGTGAGGGAGTAGTACCAGCGTTGCTAAGGTTAGTCTGAGTGCATCATACAGGATGCGCGTAATCAATAAAAGAGAGGCTCCCCTTTTGGAGTAATAGCCAAAGCAAGACCGCCATTAAGGTTAATTTTTTGATTTCAGACAACTTGAACGTAGACGCTATCGCCCGGCGACGCTAGCATTAAGGATTATAAATGTAACCTGCTACACAAATCGGCCCGCTGTTCCCCTGCCGCCGGATTTCACTGTAGACATCAAGGATTTGTCATCATTATGAATCGACTGTTCCGCCTGCTGCCGCTGGCCAGCCTCGTCCTGACCGCTTGTTCTGTTCATACCCCCGAGGGGCCTGGCAAAAGCCCGGATTCGCCGCAGTGGCGCCAGCACCAGCAGGCTGTTCGCAGCCTCAACCAGTTCCAGACCCGCGGGGCGTTTGCCTATCTCTCCGATGAGCAAAAAGTCTATGCCCGCTTCTTCTGGCAGCAGACCGGCCAGGACCGCTATCGCCTGCTGTTGACCAACCCGCTGGGCAGCACCGAGCTGTCGCTGACCGCGCAGCCTGGCAGCGTGCAGTTGATCGACAACAAAGGCCAGACCTACACCGCCACCGATGCCGAAGAGATGATTGGCCGCCTGACCGGGATGCCGATCCCGCTGAACAGCCTGCGCCAGTGGATCATCGGCCTGCCGGGCGACGCCACCGACTATTCGCTGGACGATCGGTACCGTCTGCGTGAACTGAACTACACGCAAAACGGCAAAACCTGGCACGTCACCTACGGCGGCTACACCAGCGATACCCAGCCCGCCCTGCCGTCTAATGTCGAGCTGAACAATGGCGCCCAGCGCATCAAGCTGAAGATGGATAACTGGATCGTGAAATGATGAGCCGCTGGCCCTCACCTGCAAAACTGAATCTGTTTTTATATATCACCGGCCAGCGGGCCGATGGTTACCACACCCTGCAGACGCTGTTTCAGTTCCTCGACTACGGCGATACGCTGACCATCGAACCGCGCGCTGACGGCGAACTGCGCCTGCTGACGCCGGTGGCCGGGGTGCCGGACGAAGAGAATCTGATCGTTCGCGCCGCGCGTCTGCTGATGCGCGCCGCCGGCGAAAGCGGCCGCCTGCCGGCGGGCAGCGGCGCCGATATCAGTATCGATAAGCGCCTGCCGATGGGCGGCGGTCTGGGGGGCGGCTCGTCCAATGCCGCCACCGTGCTGGTGGCGCTCAACCATCTCTGGGGCTGCGGACTCTCGGAAGATGAGCTGGCGACCCTTGGCCTGCAGCTGGGGGCCGATGTGCCGGTCTTCGTGCGCGGCCATGCCGCCTTTGCCGAGGGGGTAGGTGAAATTCTGACGCCGGTGGAGCCTGAGGAAAAATGGTACCTGGTGGCCCATCCGGGCGTCAGTATTCCGACGCCGATCATTTTTCGCGACCCGGAGCTACCACGAAATACCCCGCGCCGGTCAATTAATACGTTATTAAATTGTGAATTCAGCAACGATTGCGAGCTTATCGCAAGAAAACGTTTTCGCGAGGTTGATGCCGCGCTTTCCTGGCTGTTAGAATATGCGCCGTCACGCCTGACCGGCACAGGGGCCTGTGTGTTTGCTGAATTTAACACCGAATCCGCTGCCCGTCAGGTGCTGGACACTGCCCCGGCATGGCTAAATGGCTTTGTGGCGCGCGGAGTAAATCTCTCGCCGCTCAAGCAGGCCCTGCTCTGAATCCTGCGCCGTGAGGGCGCATCGTTCATGAGTCAGCCGGGGAAATTGAGTTACGGTGACAACGTCACCCTGTTCCAGACGTTGCATCGTGCTCTTTAAATACACCGACTGGATCGAATGGCGCCAGCCCGCACATTATTGGCCCATTCATCCACCACTGGACGCATGCCTGAGGTTCTTCTCGTGCCTGATATGAAGCTTTTTGCTGGTAACGCCACCCCGGAACTAGCACAACGTATTGCCAACCGCCTGTACACTTCTCTTGGCGACGCCGCTGTAGGTCGTTTTAGCGACGGCGAAGTCAGCGTACAAATCAATGAAAACGTACGCGGTGGTGATATTTTCATCATCCAGTCCACTTGTGCTCCCACCAATGACAACCTGATGGAACTGGTTGTTATGGTTGATGCTCTGCGTCGTGCTTCGGCAGGTCGTATCACCGCCGTTATCCCTTACTTCGGTTATGCTCGTCAGGACCGTCGTGTTCGTTCTGCTCGTGTGCCAATCACCGCGAAAGTGGTGGCAGATTTCCTGTCCAGCGTCGGCGTTGACCGCGTACTGACCGTTGACCTGCATGCAGAACAGATCCAGGGCTTCTTCGATGTGCCAGTTGATAACGTGTTCGGCAGCCCAATCCTGCTGGAAGATATGCTGCAGCTGAACCTGGACAACCCGATCGTGGTTTCTCCGGACATCGGCGGCGTGGTTCGTGCTCGCGCTATCGCTAAACTGCTGAACGATACCGATATGGCTATCATCGACAAGCGCCGTCCGCGCGCCAACGTCTCCCAGGTGATGCATATCATCGGCGACGTCGCGGGTCGTGACTGCGTGATGGTCGACGATATGATCGACACCGGCGGCACCCTGTGTAAAGCGGCAGAAGCGCTGAAAGAGCGCGGCGCGAAACGCGTATTCGCTTACGCGACGCACCCGATCTTCTCCGGCAACGCCATCCAGAACATTAAAAACTCTGTGATCGATGAATTTGTCGTCTGCGATACCATTCCGCTGGCACCAGAAATTAAAGCGCTGGATAAAGTGCGTACTCTGACGCTCTCCGGTATGCTGGCTGAAGCTATTCGCCGTATCAGCAATGAAGAATCAATCTCTGCTATGTTCGAACATTAATCGAGCCGAGCACAAAAACCCGCTGCGGCGGGTTTTTTTGTCTCTGAATTTTTAATTCTTCCACAAAATCATTCGGCATGCGTCAAGGCGGCAAGTGAATGAATCCCCGGGAGCGTACAGGCAGTACGTGACCGGGGTAAATGAACGCAGCCAACACAGAGGCATCCCGAAGGATGATGTGGCAATGACCGATGCCTCCTTCACCTGCCATTCAGTTGACAGATGATGCGCTCATGGATGAAACATTATCGTGAACAGATTATTTTCCTCACATGTGATGCCTTTCCGCGCCCTCATCGACGCTTGCTGGAAAGAAAAGTACACCACTGCCCGCTTTACCCGCGACCTGATCGCCGGGATCACCGTCGGGATCATTGCGATTCCGCTGGCGATGGCGCTGGCGATTGGCAGCGGTGTGCCGCCGCAGTACGGCCTCTATACCTCAGCGGTGGCAGGGATTGTGATCGCCTTAACCGGCGGATCGCGCTTTAGCGTTTCCGGACCGACCGCCGCCTTTGTGGTGATCCTCTATCCGGTTTCCCAGCAGTTCGGCCTGGCGGGGCTGCTGGTGGCGACGCTGATGTCGGGGATCTTTTTAATGCTTTTCGGCCTGGCGCGCTTTGGCCGCCTGATCGAATATATCCCGCTGTCGGTCACCCTCGGCTTCACCTCCGGGATCGGTATCACCATCGGTACCATGCAGATTAAAGATTTCCTCGGCCTGCAGATGCCCCATGTGCCGGAGCATTATCTGCAGAAAGTGGCGGCGCTGGCGATGGCCCTGCCGACCATTAACGTCGGGGACGCCGCCATCGGCGTCGTCACC
The DNA here is from genome assembly GCF_048822415.1 of Klebsiella sp. C360. Taxonomy (NCBI): domain Bacteria; kingdom Pseudomonadati; phylum Pseudomonadota; class Gammaproteobacteria; order Enterobacterales; family Enterobacteriaceae; genus Klebsiella; species Klebsiella sp. C360. Next base: position 54,272 of record NZ_JBMEZZ010000003.1, on the reverse strand, counting down.
CTCGGCACCCTGATCCTCTGGCCGCGGCTGGGTATCCGTCTGCCGGGCCACCTCCCGGCGCTGCTGGCCGGCTGTGGGGTGATGCTGGTCGTCAACTTGCTCGGCGGCGATGTGGCGACGATCGGCTCGCAGTTCCACTATCAGCTGGCGGACGGCACTCAGGGCAACGGCATTCCGCAGCTGCTGCCGCAGCTGGTGCTGCCCTGGGATATGCCGGGTTCCAACTTTACCCTGGGCTGGGCTTCGCTGCAGGCGCTGCTGCCCGCGGCTTTCTCCATGGCGATGCTTGGCGCTATTGAATCTCTGCTGTGCGCGGTGGTGCTCGACGGCATGACCGGTACCAAACATAAAGCCAACAGCGAGCTGATTGGCCAGGGGCTGGGCAACATCGTTGCGCCGTTCTTCGGCGGGATCACCGCCACCGCGGCGATTGCCCGCTCGGCGGCGAACGTCCGCGCCGGCGCCACATCGCCGATCGCCGCCGTGATCCACGCCCTGCTGGTGATCATGGCGCTGCTGATCCTCGCCCCGCTGCTTTCCTGGCTGCCGCTGTCGGCGATGGCCGCCCTGCTGCTGATGGTGGCATGGAACATGAGCGAGGCGCATAAAGTCATCAATCTGCTGCGCCACGCGCCGAAGGACGACATCGTGGTGATGCTGATGTGCATGTCGCTGACGGTGCTGTTTGATATGGTGATCGCCATCAGCGTTGGGATTGTGCTGGCTTCGCTGTTGTTTATGCGCCGTATCGCGCGCATGACCCATCTGGCGCCGGTCAACGTCGAAGTGCCAGACGACGTGCTGGTGCTGCGGGTGATCGGTCCGCTGTTCTTTGCCGCCGCCGAAGGTCTATTCAACGACCTGGAGACCCGGATCGCCGGCAAGCGCATCGTGGTGCTGAAGTGGGACGCGGTGCCGGTTCTCGACGCCGGCGGTCTGGATGCCTTCCAGCGCTTTGTGAACAAGCTGCCGGAAGGCTGTGAATTGCGCGTATCTAACCTCGAATTTCAGCCGCTACGCACGTTAGCGCGCGCCGGCGTCAAGCCGCTGCCCGGACGCCTGAGCTTCTACCCCGATCGTCAGGCCGCGCTGGCTGACCTGTGATCACCCGGCGGCAGGCCCCTGCGCCTGCCGCATCAAGGCTCCGGTCGCCTGCTGCAGCCAGCTCAGCACCGCTGGCGTCATCCAGGTGCCCTTCATCAAATGCGGCTCCTGCTCCATTGCCTGACGAAACTTCTGCAACGTCTGCGGCCGGGTGCCGGCGTAGGACTGAAACAGCTCAAGCCACGCCCGGGCCAGCGCCTGACCCGACGCCGAGTCCGGCGCTACGCCTTCACGGCACGCCTGATGCAGCTTCGCCACCAGCGCTGGCCACTCCTGTAGCCGGTCGAAGTAGTGCCGGCGGGTGAACGCCATCTCCTCGTCGTCGAGATACCGCGCCCAGATGGCCAGTTTGCTTTCGGCAAAGGCTTCGGTGATAAAGGCAATGATGGCCGGGGTGACGCCGGTCTGTTCAACCATTTGCGGCTCGGCGGCATGCATCTCGTTCAGGCGGGTCAGAAACTCCGGGCGCCCGGCCGTATCCTGCTCCAGGCGCTCCATCCAGCGCGTCGCCAGACTCATCGCCTGCGGACTGTCCGTCGGGCAGCCGCTAGCCATCAGCGTCTGCACCTCCTCTGTTAGCTCGCGCCACGCCTGCGCGCGCTGTTCATCCTGTGCCGCAAACGGCAGCACGGCTAACTCCTGTTGACTAAACCAACGATCGTACATTTTCATTAACTCCAGCGTCTGTAGCCAGGACTCCAGATCGGGTTCATTGCCGCTCGCCAGCGCCTCGCGCAGCGCCAACAGCCGGTCGCGCAGCCTGCCGACATCGCGCAGTTGGTCATTAAGCGTCTCTATCTGCTGCGTCAGCAGTTCGGGTAGCGACAGCGTTCGCCGATCGAGATAGTCCTTGATGGTGGCGAGCGTCAGCCCGGTCTGCGCCAGCGCCTTGATCATATGCAGGCGCTGAACCGCGGACAGGTTATAGAGCCGATAGCCCGCCTCGCTTCTGGCCGAAGGCGTTAACAGCCCCGTCTGTTCATAATGATGCAGCGTACGCACCGTCAGCCCGGCGCGCTTCGCCAGCTCTCCCACCTGAATTAACATGACTGCTCCTCTCTGTGGCCAGGTCCGCTACTCTGCTGCCTGACGTAACGTCAGGGTCAAGCGAAAAACGCGCTTGATATTCACTTTTGGCGGCAACCATAGCATCACGAAGCTCAGGTCGGAATGGGGGTCGTCATATGGCGGGAAAAAGAAGAAGAGATAACGAGAGGCACAGTAAAACGCATCGGCCTTCAGGGACCGATGCGGGAATCATGCTGCGGTTAGCTGTGGCGATGCTGATTACGACGGCAGCGTTTATCGTAGTGGCGCACCCACCAGTAGCGGTCGCTGACCTGCTCGTGGCCGCCAATACGGGCACCGGCCAGCCAGAGCACCGCACCAACGAAGATGCTTAAGATTGCGCCATGCGCAAAGAATTGTGGCAGGTTAAGCTGCGGAAGCTGGTTCAGAATGGAGTAACCCACCCCCACAACCATCACCACCAACCCTAACCCCATGAGTACGTTACCGAGTAACGAAGCGTTTTTGCGTTTCATGTGTCACCTCCGGACTTTGGGTTGCCAGGGAATGTCCCCAAATCTTATAGGTGTAGTATAGACAAGGTCTCTTCTGTGGAGTGCGCCCACGATCACATTAGTGAACAGCAAATAGACAAAAATTTACAAATAAGCCTATGAACAATATCAAATTCTAATGGTTTAGAGAGTAAATCATCAATGCTGGTATTGTCTCGAGGCCAGAACTTTGTCAAGCGCGCCCGCAGACAGTACACTACGCGGCAGAGAATGCCCCATGCAGGAAAGAAAACGTGACCATTAAACTGATTGTCGGCCTGGCCAACCCCGGTGCGGAATATGCCGCCACCCGGCACAACGCTGGCGCCTGGTATGTGGATTTACTGGCGGATCGCCATCGCGCGCCGCTGCGCGAAGAGAGCAAATTCTTCGGCTATACCTCGCGCATCAACCTGGCGGGCGAGGATGTTCGCCTGCTGGTGCCCACCACCTTTATGAACCTTAGCGGTAAAGCCGTGGCCGCGATGGCGACCTTTTATCGCATCAACCCGGACGAAATTCTGGTTGCCCATGATGAGCTGGATTTGCCGCCGGGCGTGGCGAAATTTAAGCTTGGCGGCGGCCATGGCGGCCACAACGGCCTGAAAGACATCATCAGCAAGCTCGGCAATAACCCGAACTTTCACCGCTTACGCGTCGGGATCGGCCATCCGGGCGACAAAAACAAGGTTGTCGGCTTTGTACTCGGCAAACCACCTGCCAGCGAGCAGAAACTGATTGATGATGCCGTCGACGAAGCGGCGCGCTGTACGGAAATCTGGTTAAAGGATGGTCTCACTAAAGCGACCAACCGTTTACACGCCTTTAAGGCGCAATAAGCCGTTGTCGTGCGGCATTTTTGCCGCGCACCGTGTATAATAGGCAAAGCTATTCAATTTTCTGCAATCTGTTCCTGATAACAGATTGATTATCCAAAGATTAAGGTGATTTAAATCATGGGATTCAAATGCGGTATCGTCGGTTTGCCCAACGTCGGCAAATCCACCCTGTTCAATGCGCTCACCAAAGCGGGTATTGAAGCGGCCAACTTCCCCTTCTGTACCATTGAGCCGAACACCGGTGTCGTACCGATGCCCGATCCGCGTCTGGACAAGCTGGCTGAAATCGTCAAACCGCAGCGTATCCTGCCGACCACCATGGAGTTCGTTGATATCGCGGGCCTGGTGAAAGGCGCGTCCAAAGGCGAAGGTCTCGGTAACCAGTTCCTGACCAACATCCGCGAAACCGAAGCTATCGGCCATGTGGTTCGCTGCTTTGAAAACGACAATATCATTCACGTGGCAGGTAAAGTGAACCCGGCGGAAGATATCGACGTTATCAACACCGAGCTGGCGCTGTCTGACCTTGATACCTGCGAGCGCGCGATTCACCGCGTCTCCAAAAAAGCCAAAGGCGGCGATAAAGACGCGAAAGTTGAGCTGGCCGCGCTGGAGAAATGCCTGCCGCAGCTGGAAAACGCCGGTATGCTGCGCGCGCTGGATCTGACCAAAGAAGAGAAAGAGGCCATCCGCTATCTGAGCTTCCTGACCCTCAAGCCGACCATGTACATCGCGAACGTCAACGAAGACGGTTTCGAGAACAACCCATACCTCGATCAGGTTCGCGCTATCGCCGAGCAGGAAGGGTCTGTAGTGGTGCCGGTGTGCGCCGCGGTTGAAGCGGACATCGCCGAACTGGACGATGAAGAGCGTGATGAGTTTATGGCTGAGCTGGGTCTCGAAGAACCGGGCCTGAATCGCGTGATCCGCGCTGGCTACGCCCTGCTGAACCTGCAGACCTACTTCACCGCTGGGGTGAAAGAAGTTCGCGCCTGGACCATCCCGGTCGGGGCGACCGCGCCGCAGGCAGCCGGTAAGATCCACACCGACTTCGAAAAAGGCTTTATCCGCGCGCAGACCATCGCTTATGAAGACTTTATCGCCTACAAAGGCGAACAGGGCGCGAAAGAAGCCGGTAAAATGCGCGCTGAAGGTAAAGACTACATCGTGAAAGATGGCGATGTGATGAACTTCCTGTTCAACGTCTAATCCCGCTGGCTGGCGTTTCTGCCGCCATCGAGTAATAAAAAATCCACGCTCCGGCGTGGATTTTTTTTCCTGTGCGCAAGGCGGCGCGCTACTCCACGATATGGGTCTCTTCTGCCGCCTCGTAGCCATCAACGATCTGCACAATCTTTTTTAACTCGTCCTCAATAAAAGCCGGGGTGGCGCTTTCCCCTGAGGCCGGGTGATGAAGCTCCACCGAGATGCCGCTGGCGGCATTGGTCAGCGACAGGCTGATCTCCTGCGGATCCGCCGCAGACGAGGGTCGCCCGATATGCTGCGCGATGGTCGCCGCCGCCACGCGCGTATCAACTTCCGCGAGATGCCCCCACCTCATTTCAACATGCCCCTGCAGCCCTGCCTTTATCACCTGCAGCGTGTAGCCGCTTTTTGCCGTTGCCATCTCTTTTCCTCCGGTTTCGTTGCCCGGGCGTCATATTCTCAGCCCGGTTTTATCAGCAAAGTTCGAACATTTCTGCCTTGCCGTTAATGACTCTTTTCCACATAGGTCTGCATGTTTTCTTTGGTCACTAACTCAAACGGGATCCAGACATGGGACTCGACTTTTTCTCCTTTAATCAGCTTCAACGCCACCGCTAAGGCCGTTTTGCCCTGACCAACGGCATCCTGGAAAACCGTTACCTGGATCTTATCGCTGGCCAACGCTTTCAGCCCATCCGGCGTGGCGTCGATGCCGCCGATCAGCAGCTTCTTCTGGCTCTTCTCCAGCGCCATCGCCGCGCCAATCGCCATCTCGTCGTTGTTCGCCGCCACAATATCAATCGCTTCCCCGTTGCCTGTCCAGTTCTGCATCAGATCCATTCCCTCGCTGCGGGAATAGTTGGCCGGCTGTTTCTGCACCACTTTCATCGCCGGATATTTGGCCACCACCTGCTCTACGTCCCTGGTGCGCTGCAGCGCGCCGGCATCGGTGAGATTGCCGATCATGATGGCGACGTTGCCTTTGTAGTTCGCCAGCTTCGCCAGCGCTTCCATCTGCAATGTCCCGGACTCCCGCTCGTCCGAACCGACAAACACCACGCCAGGGGGTAACGTTTTATCCCCCGGCGTCCGGTTCACATACACCAGCGGCATCCTGGCCTGCTGCGCCATCTTCGTCAGCTGCGGGGTGCTGGCGGAGTCCACGGGGTCAACGATGATTGCGTCCACGCCGGAGGCAATGAAGCTCTGCACCTGATCGGCCTGGCGCCCGGTGTCGCCGCGGGCGTCTTCGAACTGCACCTCGACCTGGCGGGCATGAGCTTCTTTCTCAATGGACTGACGAATAATGGTGAGAAAGTTTTGATCGAAGTAAGCCATCGAGACGCCGATCTTCTCCGCCAATGCCGAAGCGGAACTGGCCAGAAGGCCAACTAACAGGATGATGTTACAGTGCTTCATAGCATGCCCTCAGAGTTTGAAATAAAATTTTCAATATAAAACCAAACGATATATTTAAATCATTTTCAGACTACGAAGGGCGTAGAGTTCTTGCAATCATGATGTAAAGAAAATGTTGCCATGCGCACACTTTATTTCACCGCCTCACTCACCGAGGGCCCACCTGGTTGCGGGTCGCGCAGCGGGCGGTGGCGCCGGCTGTTTTCGCTTCAGCAGGGCATACTCCACGATCAGCTGTTGCAGATGCAGTTCGGCGAGACTGCCGCGGGCGGCTGGCCAGGGTTGACCTGCGGGGAGCGCGGCCAGCTCGCGCAGCTGCTCTTCCAGCGGAACGGCGCGGTTAAGCGACTGCATAATGGCAAACACCGCCGTTTTCAGTTCGCTCACCGTCAGGTACTTCCCCTTCTGCTCGTCGAGGGCATTGAGCTGACCGGCGAGCCGTTGCAGCTGACGCATGCCCTCCGCCCAGCCGGTGAGGTTTTCCGCGGGCAATGCCGCAGCGCTTAGCTGCCGCTGCCACTTTTGCGCCAGGGGCTTTGCCTGTTCCGGCCAGCGGCTCAGGGCCAGCTGGACCAGCCGGTCGCCGTAGCTTATCGCCCAGTCCGGCGCCAGGCGGGCGAGATCGTCAAGCTGGCGCTGCGCCTGGCGCAAATCGACCGGCGCGTGGGGAGATGCCCCCGGGAGGTCCGCTAGCGGCCCGGCTTGTTGCGTCATCACAGTCGGCGGCAAATCGGTCTGGCGCAGCGCCAGCCATCCGCCGACGGCGATGCCCGACACCGCCAGCATGGTGACCATTCCGGCGATAAATGGCTTCCAGCGCGACGCGGCGACCGGAGTCGATGCCATCCCTGGCGCGGGCCGCTTTGCTGGTGAAGACGGAGCCGGCGGCTCAGCCTCTGGTCTACGTTGTCGTTCTGGCGCTGGCTCAGCCTTCGCAGCATCCTCTTCGCTGACCAGAGCGTCGGGAAGCGCCGCCTCAGACATCGCCACCGGCGGCGCGACGGGAGGCGCTGGTGCAGGGTCGAGGTTCTCAAAGCGGGTTGCCGTGCTGCGCAGCAGCGCCCGCAGGTCATTCAGCGGGTTTTCAGGCGCGATCTCAAGGCGCTGGAGCACCGCGTCGAAGGTTTGCAGCGAACACTCAGCCTGGCTAAGCGACGCAAGATCGTCCGGGGTGAGATTCAGGGTGCGGATCACCTGCCGCAGCCGCTTGCTCAGGGTGCGGAAGATTTCGGTGCGGGCCGGGAGCGCCTGCGGCCACAGGTTTTTACCCTGGTGGGCCAGCAGCGTTTCCAGCAGCGATAGCCCCTCGTTGATCCCTGCCAGGCCGTCCAGCCGGGCGCGGGCCAGCGTATACCAGGCGACAGTCTGCAGATCCGCGCCGTGATGCTCCAGCAGCGCACGGGCAAGCTGCTCGGCATACGGCCAGTTAATATCCGGCCGCGCCGGGTGGCTGAGCTTGTTCATTTCCGCACGCAGGGCAATAAAATCAGCCAGCGTGCGTGGGTCGCCACCGGTTTTATAGCGGCGGTCTTTATGTGTTGTCATCATGATGTCTTTCAGCGAGAGATTAGAGGGCGGAGCGGGCGTCAAGGTACTGCTGACGTTTAAGGTGGCGGATCAGCACCCTGCCTTCAGGCATAAACTCTGTACCGTAACGAACCAGACCGATATCCTTCAGCTCAGCATCAATGGCATAGCGCAGTTCGCCGGGCGCATCCTGATCGAGCATCACCACCGCGATCCGCTGCAGGCGCGGTTCGTATTTCAGCAACACCGCCGACAGCGTACTCATCAGCTGATGCGCCGACGCCGGCATGCCCTGGAGGATAGCGGTCATATCCGGCAGGCCGTAGTCCGGCAAATGGGCCAGCGTTCCGGCCCGACAGTTGAGGATGCGCTGCATGTTATCGAGCACCGACAGGATGACCTGATCCGTTTCGCTGACGTTGTTCAGGTCCAGCCCGCCGGCGAAATTGCCGTAGAGGATGTCGTACAGGGAGGGACGAGGCATTTCACTTCTCCTTAAGCGGGTGCAGCGTCAGTTGATTTTGGCTGGCTTCGATAATGCGCGGTCTCGCCGGGTCGAGATCGTCCCGGGTGAGTACCAGCCGCCAGCTATTTAGCGTCAGGTCGGGATCGATAAACATGGCCGCCACCGCCACAAACTGCGCGCTGGTTTCCATGGGCATATCAACGGTCACCGATTCACCCGGACGCAGGCGAATATCTTTTTCCGCCACCCGGTCCGCCTGCAGCGCCTGGCCATCGCCGGCAAACAGCGACGGGTAGTCAGTATTGTCAAACGCCTGCCGGTCCTTCAGCTGGTAAATACGCACCACCGTCGCCAGGGAGGCGCCTTTGGCGTTGTTATTCACGCCTTCCCGGGCGCGAAGATCCAGATGAAGCGTTTTCACCTGGGGGTAAAAAATGGACTGGGTCACGGAAACGGCGCCGTCTTTCACGGTCTGCGTCAGGCCGCAGCCGGTTAAGAGGGTGACCATGAAGAATGCCAGTAACGTGGCAGAGGGTTTAACTGCGGTAATCGCCATCTTCATCGCTCTCCCTGCGGTGGAGGTTTTCCCGGACGCGCTGATAGCGCCCCAGATAAATCGTGATCCTGTCGTCAGCCTGCTTCTGCGCATCCAGCGGTTGCAGCACAGCCGTTCTCCCGAGCTGGACGGCATGCGCCTGCTGGCAGCAAAGTTGCGCATCCGGCAGTAAATGGCGGGCGACGCAAAGCTGCAGCCGCACGTCGAGATGAGATCCGAGCCAGACGTGCAGGAGCGCCATCAGGTCGCTGAACAGTTCGCCGCCGGGCAGCCAGCCGCGGACCTCATCAGGCTTTTCCGTCGCCAGCTGCAGCAACACCTGACCGTTTACATCCGTAGCGTGAGTTCCCATCACTGGCCTGTGTTGCAGGCTAACCGGCTGGCGGATGCTCATCGTTAACGGCTGCGACAAGGGGATCCGGCAGGGATCGTGGTGGTACACCGTCGCCCGGGTCCCCGGGGCCAGGAGCGCCACCAGCGCCTCCATGCCTTCCCCGGATCTCCCCGGCAGCATCATTACCGGCAGCAACGCCAGAAATCGCGACAGCGGCGCTGCGGCAACGGCGGCACATCCCGGTATACCCAGCCCCGCCAGGCCCAGCAGATACTGCGAGGTGTTGTCCGTGCCACCCGCCCGAAAGGTTGCCGGGTAGGAATATTTGCGCCAGATACGGTAATACTGGGCGATCAGCCGATGGTTAAAGATATCGAGAAAATCCTCGGTCGCCTCGACGCCTTCCCGCCGTTGCGCAATGTCATCGCTATAGTGTGTCGGTAGCGGGGATTCCACGCCGTAGAGACCCATAAAAGCAACGCGAACCGCCGGCGGCCGGGGCGGGTCAGGATCGTCCATTCCACGGATTTCGCCGGCCGGGAAACCCATCCCCGGATGCGGGCGAAAGCGTATGGGTTCATCACCCACCAGCCAGCCGCTGCCGATGATCGGCGCCTTCGGATGGTTCTCCTCCAGCAACTGGCAGAAGCGGTAAAAATTCATGTACGGCAACTGAGGCCGGAGCTGCGCCATCAGCCGGGCAGGCGCAGACTGTGATTCTCTTTCCACCGGATACATTTCCCTTCAGGTTGAACAATGAGCGTCAGCTGGATGAACTGATTCATATCGGCATACAGCGCGAAAAAGCGGTTGAGCATGTCGCCAAACAGATGGACATCGCCCGCGCCGGTAAATCCACTGCCGTCGAGCGTCACTTCGATATCCAGCCCGCGCAACAGGAAGCCCTGCTCGAAACGCTGAATTCGGTGATGACTGACCGCCAGAATGGCGTCCAGACGGCGGTTATTGAGCTCATCTTCCCGCCAGTTGTAGAGCGACAGCGTGCCGCGCAGCACCTCGGCGCTGCTCATCATGTTGAGAAAACGGGTGCCCAGATGGCTCATGACCCGCCAGTGGTAGCGGTCTTCCGCCGGGGGATATGCCGGCAGCGTGGGTTTACAGAGATTACGGACGGTAAGCGGCGTGGCTGATATCGACTCACAGCGATCCAGCAGCGTGCTCTGTAGCGCCCGGCGCGGCAGCTGGCCGTTAGTGCCGGTGATGCGCAAGGAGACCGTTTCCCGCTCCAGCGCCCGGTCGGCCTCCCATTGTTGCCCGCCGAGGATAAGCCAGGTATCGTGCATGCCGGTGACGCCCCGCTTGACGCGGGTGTGGTAGTAGCGCTCCGGCGCATGGCGACGCATCATCCCGCCCTGGTGACGAAAGCTGGTGAAAGGCACATAGCGTGCCTCCCCGGTGCGCCCGGAGCCGGTCACGCTGTCAACAGAATAAATTTCGGTATGCCCGTCCTGCAGGCGCTTCGGACGCAGGAGGTATTCGCTCTCCAGCCCGCTGATGGTCAACGGGTCAGCCTCGAGGGTAAACAGGTTAATCACCGGCACACAGTGCAGGCGCAGGCTGCTTGCGCTGACGGGCAAATCGCTTTGCCAGACCTCGCTGAACACCACTTCAAGCGTGAAATGCGCTATCCCCGCCGGCAGCGTCATGTTTTCCAGACCATTTAGCTGCACGAACATAAATTTTTCGCGAAAGGTGAAGTACTCGAGCAGCAGCTGATAGCCGCTGAAAGCGCTCTCCCCCTTCGGCCATAAACGATCCTCCTCGCTAAATCCCCCCGGCGAAAAATAGCCGTCCAGACTTACCCGCTCCGCCTGCCCTGGCAGACGCAGGTACAGCGCGGCCTGACGTCGGGTCAGCCACAGATGAAGAGCGCTGCCGGTAACGGCGTCCTCCCCCAGGTACAGCGGCAGGCGGCGGAGATCGGTCTGCGACCAGTCCGCCAGCTCGCTACAGGCGAATCGTAGCCGCAGGGCCGAACGTCCGTCCGGATCCGCCGTCATCACCGCCTCCTCTATCGCCAGCGGATTAAGCGTCAGATCGCGGGTGGTTCGGTACCGGCACACGGTATTTTTCGGCCCCAGTGGGCGGGAGCTTATCTCAAACCCGGCGGGCACCGTTTCCACCATCTTCATCGCCGGCAGCGTTGGGGTCAGCGCCACGATCGATAACGACGGAATGGTGCGCAAATAGTGCGGCCACAGCATGCTGACCAGCCCCTCGGTCAGCTCCGGCAGATCATCATCAATTTTTTCGCGCAAGCGACCTACGGAAAAGGCAAAGCCTTCAAACAGGCGCTCAACGTAAGGGTCCGGCGTGCCGGCTTTATCGAGATCCAGCATCGCCGCCCGGTCGGGGTGAGCCTGCGCGAACGCTTTTGCCGCCTCACGCAGGTAGCGCATTTCAGCGTCAAAATATCGCAGGGTTAAATCGTCCATTATGACTATTCCATTATTCGTCTTCAGGGAGACACGCAGCATGGCTGCGCGGGCAGATTCGTTTACCGCCGGGGGCCATGAGCAGAGGCGGCCCGGCGTCGCAGGTCAGCGCGAATCAGTGAGGGAGTCGGTTTCAGGATCCCTCTTCGCCGGGTATATCGTCGGTCAGCGGAACACTCTCAGCAGGCGCGCGCACGCTGAATATCGTCTCAGGTAGCGTAAAGTTTCGCAGGGCCAGCAGCGCCAGCGGTCCTTCCCCCGACTCGGTACGCAGGGTGTAGTTCAGCAACAGACCATCCGGCGCTTTCCAGCTCAGGCTCCAGCTGCTGCTCGTTCCGGGATAAGCGCTGACCACCGCCTTATCCAGCAGGCGGATCCAGCCCCAGGCGCCCGGGAAATCGCCATACTGGCGGGTGCCCGCCCGGGTACTGATCCAGCTCAGACTAGCGCCCGGCGCTTCGGTGTCGGCGGGCCAGCTGAACCGCCGCCAGGCCGGCATCTGGTTCATATAGACAAGTTTCTGACTGTCGATGACCAGCTCCGTCTGCATCACACCGTCCGCCGTGCCGGGGCGTAGCGCAAAATGCAATCCCGCTTCGCCGTTAGCGAACGCGACGTCGGAGAGATGGCTCAGAGTATTCATCGCCTGCAGAAAGGCCGGGTTAAACGTCAGCCCCTGGGCATTGATACTGTCCGCCATCCAGCGGCTCCCCTCTTTATGCAGTACGCCGTTCAGCCGGGTCTGCAGAAAGCGGGCGATGCGTCCGGTCTCGCTATTGAGATATTTTGCCAGCAGCGGCAGTGAAACTTCACTGCTGGTATTTTTAAAGGGGTAGCGACCGCCAAAAGCGCTATTCCAGTCCTCCACCACCGCGCTGCGCCACTGGGCGTTGAGACTTTCCGCCGCCGGGGTCAGCACCTGCTGCCAGGCCTGCTCCATCGGGCGAACAAACAGCGTCTGCCCAAAACCACTCCACTGCTGGCCCAGTCCCGCCGCCACCAGGCTGCCGTAGTCGCGCGTTTCGGTTAGATCCACAGCCTTGCCCTGGAACACCGTCTGCGCAAGCAGGCGCGTCATCGCCTGCGGGTCGGTGGCGTTGGTGACCTGCTGCAGGCGCAGACGCACCTGGGTGACGCGGGTCAGGAAGGTCTGCAGGCTAAGACGGCTGGTGGGCGTCCCGCCGTCGCGATTGTCCAGCAGCGCCAGTACGGGCCCGAAGGTTGCATCCAGAGGACCGCGCGCGCCGGACTGCTGATCGATGGCGGGTGGGTTGTCACGGTTGAACAGCTGCCTGGCCGATTTGACCAGCGAATCGGCGATGGCTTCCCCGGTCTGGCCGGTTCGCCCCTGCACGCTCAGGGTGTTCATCAGCGCCACCAGCGGCGACTGGCGCACATCGGCCATCAGGGTCAGCTGGTCGATGGCATCGGAGAGGGTCGCCGCGCGCTGCCAGCGCAAACTGTTGAGAAAATCCAGCCAGGCGCCGCTAAAATCAGCGAAATAACGCTCCGCCAGCCGGGCTCGCAGAGTTTCCGGCGACGTCGACTGCGCGGCAGGCTGCTTCGCGTCGCTCAGCACCCAGTCCATTTCATCGCGGCGTTCCGCGACCACTTTCTCAATGGCGGGCTGCACCGTCTCTTCCCAGGCTTTCCGGCTGAACATCCCCGGCACCACCTCATCGGTGGTGAGCAGGCGCGACGCGTCGGTGTCGCCGGTCATGTCCGCCAGGTGCAAGTCCGCATACTGGTTCGCCACCTGCGCGAGCATCTTCTGATATAGCGTGGACTCACTGTTGCGCTGGCCCAGTTGGCGAATTAACCGTGTGCGCGCCTGGCTGACCAGACCGTCATCGACAGGCAGACGCCACTGCGGATGCGACGCCAGGCTGGCAGCGTAAAATGCCAGTAGCGAAGGGCCGCTTCCCTGCCAGACGGCGTCGGCGATGCCTGAGCGCTGCGACCAGTCCTGCATCAGCGTGGTGGCAAACCAGGACGCGTCCATTCTCTCAGGGCGCGAGAGCATCAGGTACAGTTTTAACTGGTCGTAAGCCGTTTTTGCCCTCTTCTCGCGAAGCGGACTGTCCGGCGGAAGCTGCGCAAAGGCATTCAGTTGCCCTTCCAGATGGCGCGCCGTCGCATCACGCAGCAGCGGTAAGGCGCTTTCGCCATAGCACGGCAGAAGCGCCGCCAGCAGGTCATCATTCTGGCTCAGGCCAGCGCGGAGGTACCAGGGTACTCCGTGCTGTGAGCGGTATTCCAGTTTAGAAAGCGTTTTCTGTAACGCGGAGAGCGCATGCAGGCGTACGGCCAGAGGCTGTTTTCCCGCCGAGGCCTGCTGCACCTGCTCCTGTGCGGTCGCAACCAGCTCGCGGTTGGCGATAAAAGAGACTGACATTGAGACGGCCCAGAATAACATCAGGGCGGCAGTGGAAGCAGAGACAGCTCTTCGCCAGGGAAAGCCAATCTTTCGTGCTTTTAAGCCGGATGCCCTGAGAGATTCCAGTAACACGTCCCAGCGTTTATCGTGGCGCCAATGATGCTTCAGGCTGTGCGACGCCTGCGGCGATGACGGGCTGAACACAACGCCGGCTAACGGTAACGCACGATGAGGTTCCAGAAACGTCGACAGGGGAACACTAATCCGCTCCGGCTGCCGCGTGAGTTGGTCCGCCAGGCCCAGAAGAAAATGATGCTGCGGGTTACCCGTGACCTGTTGTACTCCAGTCTCTAACAGTCTTGAAGGCAACGCCGACAGTAACTGGCGCATCTGCGACGACTGACAGTCTGGCGGGAAGAGACTGCCGACAGATTGCACGATGCGCCCGGCCTGATCATCCGCCTGGGGATGCAGCGACCAGACATACAGTGGTACAGCCCACCCTAGCAGTGAGAAACGTTCAGCCAGATCATGGGCAATGTTATCTATATCCTCCATGGACAACAAAGCGGGGGATGCGTGCTGATTGGCTGCGGGCAGATGATCAAACGCAGAAGTGACCCACACCAGCCCATTCACAGGGGGGCGAAAGCGTTTACGCAAAGCAAAAAGCCAGTCATTATCCGACGCGCTCTGGGGTTCCCCACCCCAAAGCAATAATGTGTCTCCATTCTCCTGCCAGTACTGGCTACTCAGGCCCGGTGCAAGGCGTTCAACATCCGCCACGCTTCCCGTGAGCATCAGAATGGTCATTTTGCCAGCCCCAAAGCGACCATACTGGCGACGCAATGTCTGCCTCATCTCAATAACGGCGCGGTGACTCTGGGAAGCCGGCTTCAAATGCTGACCACTTGTCAATGGCGCCCCCTGCCCCTTCAGATGGCGGCCGAGTATGAACTGCACAATACGGCCGCCATAACGAAAAAGCAGAATAAGGATCCCTAAGCCCAGGCAGAAATAGAGTTTCGCTTGCAGCGTATTCAATCCAATCTTGTCGCCATAGTGATATATCCCCCACAACATTGCGCCAGCTATCAGCATCAGTACCCCAAAACGGCTACCTAAGCGCAATATGCTATCCGTTGCATTCATCCTTATTTCCTGCAGTAAGAAGATTCGAGAAAGATTCAGACCCACCACCAGGGGCTGATATGACCGTCTGATGAGATAGTGTGTAGTCACGAGGCTTGCCGCCTCTCAGGCAGCGCGAACGGGCCTGGCCTGGTGAAGCTCTGATGATAGTGGTAAGGGGGTTATCACCGTGGCCCATAATGGTTGGTTGGCAAAACCGTCGCCACTCACAATGAGTTGAGATTTATCGTCACCGCACCGTACGATTGCTCCAGCGATCGCGACCCAGGGTGCTGCGACGCCTGGATAACCCAGGCTACTGTCCAGGTTGTAGAGATCACGACCGATATTGATCGGGCTCGACAACGCGATCAATCCCGTTGCGATGGGCTGATGATAGTTCATCTTGATACCCACCAACCAACCGGCAGGCACGGCCTCCGCGGGTAACGCGGCCCAGTCAAACGCGCGCGCAAAGGCATAATGAAACGCCTCGTGGCTTATCCCCTTCACCTGCTCTGGTCGGTGGAGAAGCGCCAGTGGCATAAGATCCGCCGCGACCTGAGGACTGGCAAGCAACAGGCTAACCACCGTTTCTGCCGTTCCCTCAACCTGTTTGGGAGCAACCTGTAGCGCCACAATCAGCATCAGGGATGGCTCAGTCATCGGCTGATCCAGCCAGTGGTCTATCATCTGCAGCCCTTTGCCTTCCAGATACGTCACCGGTTGCCGGATGTGGCAGCTCTCCAAACACTGGCGCCAGATCGACTGTATCTCGCTGACGGACATGCTGCTGTCGCTCTCTATGATTAATGACAGCGGTATCTCTGCAGGAACAGATGCTAGTACAGAAGTCAGCTCATTCAACGTATTGCCCATGATGCGCCTAACCAACTGTTCGGGCGTTTCGTCGCCGACACGCATCAGCCGACTATGTCGTATACCTTCGTCACTCCACCAGGATGGCTGCGTTTTTAAAGCAGGAGTATTGTTTCGTAACGCCTCTAGCTGCCCCTTACCATCACGATCATCCGGGAGACGTAATGCGGTGTGTAAGCTCACGCCCAGGATTGCCAGATGGCGCCGCCCTCTCTGGATTTCACGACTCAAAATCTGTTCACGATCGTTATCCCAGCCATCAGCCATTGACTGTAACCCTTTATACCAGGCGATACGCAACGCCAGCAGAATAAGCCAGAGTAATGCCGGTAATATCAACGCCGTTTGCCAAAAATCCGCGGTGTTTATTTGGAGTTTATCTGTATTGCTCATAATGGCCCAGCAGGTGCCTGCTGCCAGCCAACACAGCAAAAACAGCAACCAAACCCACCACACCGGTGCTCGAGGCCGTTGAGCAGGCGGGGGAATACGTTTTAAATCGACAGGCATCGTTAGCGCACCCTGGCTTGTGGCAGGCTCGACAGCAATATGCAACCACAAGCACAACGGTGGCCATGGAACGCAACCGGTATACCATGATCGCTAAAAGTAGGATGCCCTTCGGCAATCACCGTCGGACCATGGCCTTTGATCGGACAACTGACGGGATCGCCCAGCCGCGCCACGCCGATACCACCAAATTTCATATTACTGGAACCACTGAGCACTTTCCCGCCCCCGGTATGCGTATCGCCTGTACGAATAATTCCTTTCATAACTTTATTAACCTTGTAGCATTTAACGAAAATAAATAGCTGCGATAATTAGCATTTTTTTGCGCAGCCATTTCCTCAGTATCAGAGTTATAACGCGCGAGAAAATTTCTCCAGCTTAAGCAGACTTAAAAGTTCGGAATAGTTTAGATGGAAAGTCAGTTTCTCCGGCAGACGACGATAGAGATCTGGCAATTCGGTCAATTGATAGAAGAAATTATTTTCATTGAATTCTTTAATCCTCGTGAGTTCGGGCATCAATTCCATCATCGGCACATCCGCAGAATAACCATGCCAAACTTTAGCCAGATTACTCATTTTTTTGATGCAGCCTTCACATCCTTCATTAATGCCTTTTTCCCACAAACGATAGGCATCTAATCTCCTGCCTTCCATATCGGCAAGCAAGCCAAGATGATCATAAGCCCCTGCATAACCTTGCCCTACAGCACTTTCCAGTAACTGCTTACCTAATGGGTGCAGTTCCTGAACCCTGACAACAATAGTTCCTCCTACTGCTGACATGGCCTGTGGACTACCACGCTTGATGGCTTCAGCATACAAGTAGTACATTTTTTCATCGTCTCGACCAAACAAATACGACACATATTTGTAGGCAGCAATAGGGATGCCACGAGAAACGAGTTCGTGCAGTTTGGTGGAAGCATGCTCTATCGGAGTCTCCGTACCAGGATATTTTATTGCCCAGACACTATTTACATATGCTGCCTTCCAGCTTCCGGTTTTTATTTCTGTGGCAAGCAGTCCTTCACGTTTTTGCTTATGTCCAGGGTTGTTCCAGAAACCCTTTATTTGATCTCCCTCGGAAGTATACTGAACCAGTTCACTGAACGCCTTTTCAGCAATCTTATTTTCTTCAGGTGTAAATCCAGACGCGTTATGACAGACAAATTTCATACTCTGAAAATACTTCATCAAACCCGGATCAGGATTTATTTGCCCAGCCGAATCCACCCACTTCGGAGAATGATTAAAATCTTCTAAATTAGACTGCCCCGCTGCTATTCCTGAGAAGAAAATAAAAAAGCCGATTAAAAATTTACGCATATGATTTGTCCTTAAATTTATAGGTATTAATGCCAGCGATAACTCGCCGTAAGAGGAGATTTATGCCTCGCCCGTCAGTCGCCAGAACACTAGCTCTCTCCCCGCAGCTATTTATCGCGAAGCGAGCAGGAGCGCAGGCGGACAAGATTTTTTTTATCCAACGGTATGATGTCTCCCTCGCGGAAGAAACGGATGGCACGTTCGTTCAGCCCTTTACGGAGCCGCCACGCTGTCCTTCTCAAAGTCCGGTGACGTCGGCAGCGGTCTGCCCGTTGCCGGGTTCAGCTGTTTCGCTTTCGCAAGTTTCTCTATCAGCGCTGCATCAGGCACTGGCGGCGGGATATTGGCCTCCCATTCCTCCAGCCACTTCAGCTTGCCGTCCCACTCCGGCAGCGGCGCCGGCGGCAGCGGCACGATATCGTTGATTTCCGGGACGACAGGCTGAGCCCATGAGTATTTCGCCAGCACAGCGCCTATCTGCTCATAACGACGGGCACGCTCCGGGTCTTTCTCCAGTGCCAGATAGAACAACCTGTCCATTGGTTCAGGTCCGGAAAATCCGTGCATCAGGAAACCGGCTGAGGTTGAATCTCCCGCTGCCACACCCAACTGGAATGCCTCAGTTGCCTGCTGAAATCGCTTATTATTTTTCAGGTTAACACCCAGATCACTGGATACTTCTCTATCTCCCTGTTCAGCAGCACAGCGACGCATCTGACGGGATATATCCGGCGCAATATCAATCGGAGCGAGTTTATCCCCCACATACGCCTGCGCCTGGGGATTCCCCTCATCTGCCGCCTTACGATAGTAACGCAGCGCCATCTCCGGGTCCTTCGCCAGCCCTGCCGCACCGTGCTCCAGGAAAATGGCAATAAAGTAATAACCGGCAGCAACCTTCGCATCAATCAGTTGCTGACTCAGGCGCAGACGTTCATGGCTGCTCAGCGCAAAGCGCCCGCGCAGCGCGCCATTCTGCAGATTAATACTGGCTTTATAATGACCGTTTTCCGCCGCTATCCGGTACAGACGGGCAATCTCCGCATCCACCGTTTTATCCCGGTTAATCAGATTATTTTTTTGCCGCCAGCGGGCGTATTTAAACAGGACATCGGTATCAGCAGATGCCTCAGGAATAATCTGGTGTTTACAGGTAAACGCCAGGGCTGCGCTTATATCGCTCAGCGGCTCTGATGATGCCTCCTTATGGGCGCTCTTCTGGTCACAGCCTGACAGCAGCAGGCTGCCCAGCACTATCCATGTCGTTATCCCTTTCATTCCCTGACGCTCTCCTTTTCCTTTTCATCTGCAGAGCTTATGCCTCGCCGACACGGCGCCACACCGTCTCCTGCGCTTCCACGACCAGCCTGTCACGCAGCGGCCAGGGACGTGGCCGAACGAAGGTCACCTTTTCCACCGGCATGATGTCCCCCTCGCGGAAGTAACGGATGGTATATTCACTCATCCCTTCACGGGGCCGCCACGCCGGCTGCCAGTAGCCGCTTTGCGGGCAGGGCTCGCCGCTGCGGCACTGCAGCCGCGCCACGCTGTCCTTCTCAAAGTCCGGTGATGTCGGCAGCGGCCTGCCCGTCGCCGGGTTCAGCTGTTTCGCCTGCGCCAGTTTCTCTATCAGCGCTGCATCAGGCACTGGCGGCGGGATATTGGCCTCCCATTCCTCCAGCCACTTCAGCTTACCGTCCCATTCCGGCAGCGGCGCCGGGGGCAGCGGCACGATATCGTTGATTTCCGGGACGACAGGATGGGCCCATGAGTATTTCGCCAGCACAGCACCTATCTGCTCATAACGACGGGCACGCTCCGGGTCTTTCTCCAGTGCCAGATAGTACAGCCTGTCGGTCGGTGCCGGGCCTGCAAATCCTTTTTCCAATGCATAGGAAGATGTTTCATCACCAGCAGCGACTCCTAACTGAAAGGCTTCTACAGCCTCCTGATATTTCTGATCAATTGTTAGCATAATTCCTAACGAATTAGCCGCTTTTCCCTCACCTTGTAGGGCCGCGCATCGAAACATCTGCATGGCTACCTGAGGAGCTCTTTTGGCCGGAAATAGTTTTTCGCCTAAAAAAGCCTGCGCCTGAGGATTCCCTTCATCTGCCGCCTTACGATAGTAACGCAGCGCCATCTCCGGGTCCTGCGCCAGTCCTGCCGCACCGTGCTCCAGATAGATGGCAATAAAGTAGTAGCCGGCGGCCACCTTCGCATCAATCAGTTGCTGACTCAGGCGCAGACGTTCATGGCTGCTCAGCGAAAAGCGCCCGCGCAGCGCGCCGTTCTGCAGATTAATACTGGCTTTGTAATGCCCGTTTTCTGCCGCGATGCGGTACAGACGCGCAATTTCCGCATCCACCGTTTTATCCCGGTTAATCAGGTTGTTTTTCTGCAGCCAGCGGGCATATTTAAACAGCACATCGGTATCAGCAGATGCCTCAGGAATAATCTGGTGTTTACAGGTAAACGCCAGTTGGGCGTTAATGTCGGTCAGCGGGTTCATGGGGAGATCCTTGTGGGTATTGTTCTGGTCGCAGGCGACCAGCAGCAGGCAACCCACCACGCCCCACATCACTATCCCTTTCATTCCGTCACTCCATTTCCACGATTTCTGTGCATTAACGCCAGCGGTAACTCACTGTCGGAAGAGACTTATGCCTCGCCCACCAGTCGCCAGTGCACCTGCTTCTCTTCCCGCAGCCATTTATCGCGCAGCGGCCAGGGGCGCGGACGAACTATGTCCACCGTCTGCGGCGGCATGATTTTCCCCTCCCTGAAATAGCGGATGGTGTTATCACCGATCCCCTCATGCGGTATCCACGCTGGTTGCCAGTAACCGCTTTTCGGGCACGGTTCGCCGCTGCGACACAGCAACAGCGCCACGCTGTCCTTCTCGAAATCCGGTGATGTCGGCAACGGTCTGCCTGTCGCCGGGTTCAGTTGCTTCGCTTTCGCCAGTTCCGCTATCAGCGCTGCGCTGGGTTTTGGCGGCGGGATATTGGCCTCCCACTCTTCCAGCCACTTCAGCCTGCCGTCCCACTCAGGGAGCGGCGCGGGTGGCAGCGGGACGATATCGTTGATTTCCGGGACCGCGGGGTGAGCCCAGGAGTATTTTGCCAGCACAGCGCCTATTTGCTCGTAGCGCCGGGCGCGCTCGGAGTCTTTTTGCAATGCAAGATAATATAATGTATCCGTTGGTTCAGGCCCATTGAATCCACTCTCTAAAAAACTAGCTGACGTTGAATCACCAGCAGCCACTCCCAGATGAAAAGCTTCGACAGCATCCTGATATTGTTTATTATTTTTCAGATTAACACCCAGATCACTGGACGCCTCTCTCTCTCCCTGTTCAGCAGCACAGCGACGCATCTGGCGGGATATATCTGGTGCCATATCGGCAGGCGCCAGTTTATCGCCCACATACGCCTGAGCCTGAGGATTACCCTCATCCGCCGCCTTGCGGTAATAGCGCAACGCCATCTCCGGGTCCTGCGCCAGTCCCGCCGCACCGTGCTCCAGATAGATGGCGATAAAGTAATAACCGGCGGCAACCTTCACATCAATCAGTTGCTGGCTCAGGCGCAGACGCTCATGACTGCTCAGCGAAAAACGCCCACGCAGCGCCCCGTTCTGCAGGTTGATACTGGCTTTGTAGTGTCCGTTTTCTGCCGCTATACGGTACAGTCGCGCAATTTCCGCATCCACCGTTTTATCCCGGTTAATCAGGTTGTTTTTCTGTAACCAGCGGGCATATTTAAACAGCACATCTGTATCAGCAGATGCCTCAGGAATAATCTGGTGTTTACAGGTAAACGCCAGTTGGGCGTTAATGTCGGTCAGCGGGTTCATCGGCGCATCCTTGTTCATATTGTTCTGATCACAGGCAGTCAGTACTAAGCAGAATAAAATTAAGAGTCGTTTCATCAGTCCAGATCGCTCAAAGTTGGTTTGTTGTAAAAAAATTTAATCAGCGATGCTGCGGGTTTATTCTTTTTAGTGTCCTGTAAATCCTTATTTTCTTTCAGAAGATCTCCCCAGGCTTTAAACGCCCCTTCAGCATTATCCTGCCCCCCTTTCCCGTTTGTATGCAGATTCCACAACCGCCGCCGTAAATCCCGCGTCACGCTGGCCCATTCATGGGCAATATTCATTTCACTGTCCACCTGCATACTCCGCGTGTTGATATTGGCTGAACCGTGCGTGGTAAACACATCATTCACAATCATCAGCTTGGAGTGAATATACACCGGCATCCACTCATCCGGCGGTGAGTCCGGTGCCACCAGCGAGCAGATATGAACCTTCAGTCCGGGGCGCTCCTCCGGCAGTATTTCACTGCTCTGAATTTCATCTGCCTTCTTTTTAAAGTCAGCAATTTTCTCACTCATCTCGTGGTTACGTTTATTGATTTCTCCGGGGTCGATATAGCCAACAGAACCACCAAACGTTTCGTTGCTGAGTTGTCCGACCTTACGCAGTTTAGTCACTTCAGGGATGGTGTTTGCCTGGCCCAGCGTCTCAAGCATACGCTGGGTATTCACC
This sequence comes from Klebsiella sp. C360, assembly GCF_048822415.1. Taxonomy (NCBI): domain Bacteria; kingdom Pseudomonadati; phylum Pseudomonadota; class Gammaproteobacteria; order Enterobacterales; family Enterobacteriaceae; genus Klebsiella; species Klebsiella sp. C360. The sequence continues at coordinate 32,024 of NZ_JBMEZZ010000003.1, read as the reverse complement.
GTTCCCGCACCAATGCCTTCATCGGTTACGTTAGTCACAACAAACAGATGCAGTTCGCGCCCCACTTTACTCTGTCTTTCCGCAACCTGATTAATTAATTCTGCCAGCGGCGGCCAGCGAAAATACTGATTTTCGATATAGATAAACTGCGTCGCATTATTCACCGCTTTCAGATAGAGCGTTTCAATATCATGTTTCCCTGCCTGCGCCTGAGTACGTAATAACTGTGCCAGCAGCGGGGTACCGTGGACAGGTCTTGGTTTCAGGTTTTTAGCCACAACGGCAGCATTGCGGAGAGTCAGCAGGTCCTGACCGGTTTCTTTACGCCACGCCGTGGCAAAATTATGATGCAGATGCTCCAGAATCGGGCCGGTTACCCGGCTGGAGATATCCTGTCGCGGCAACTTACCGTTAGCGCCTAAGCGGGGATCCATATTATTGCCCGGGCGAAACAGTGCAGAATGTTTATCCGTATCCCAGTACTCATCAAGCATGTTGTGACCCATAACAAAACCAACCGCAGACTCCGGCAGTTCATAATCAACCAGCACCGTTTTTTGATGATGGGTCACGGTACCAGCAAGAGTAAGCAACGTGTCAGGGCTGATATCTGGATCAAGCGCCATATTCGCAGCGCGATAGGCAATTTCAGCTCTCTCCAGGAAATTAAACCCGCGCCCGACAAACAAAGGAGAAAGGGAGCTTAATTTTTCTTGTCGTTGCGCTATGGGTGCGGAAGCAATTTCCGCCATCCCGGCCTGTCCCTTTTTTAACTGATGATCGGACCATTCCCCTGACAGAGAATACTGACTGAACCATTGTCGGTCATAGGCATAACGTTCATCCGTAGTACTTTGGCCTTTCCGGTCTTTATAGCGAATAGCTCCCTTACCTGGTAAGTTGGCCTCTCCTCCCCCACCGGCGGCATTACAGGGCATTTCCCAGCCCAGAATACGCACCTGCACTTTCTTTTCTTCCGCAATCTTACAAAGCAACTCACCGATGCACAGCGACTTACCATCACGAATAAAATACATCGAAGGCTGAAATCCCCAGCAGATGATATCCACCGTTTTTTGTGCGTTCGCGATGGCATGATAAACAGCGGCAAAAGCCTCCTCACCATTCACCAGCGGTTTGTAGGTCGCCAGCGCCGGCGGATATTCCGTATCCTGAACAAACCAGGGCGCGGTAATCATGCACTGGCTGGTGTCAACCGTCGCAACGGGTACAACAATATCGGGCTGGCTCATTCGCTTTTTTCCTTATCACCGGGGCCATCAAGCAGTTCGGCATACAGACTACGATGCTCTGTGTGTGAGGCGGGGGGGTTAATATCAGCATCGGCCTGTGAGGTATGGTGGTGAAAACCGCGATTAGCGAGTTCACCCTGCTCAGGGCGACTGTACGCTTCGGCAACAGGTATCTGATAGCTGACGCCATTAGCCATCTCCAGCTTGTAACTTCTGGTCACGACCTGGTGATCGACTGATATCTGACCTCTTTCATCCAGCACCCCTTGTTTCAACAGTGCGCCATCGGCATACAGGGTATATGGCATCCCGGCCCAGCTGCTTTCCGACGCATTTGGCGACTGCGCCACGTTCAGATTCAACGATTGCCTTACCGTGGACTGAAGCGGCGGATAATCTGGATGATCGGCCTTCATGCTGGCGGGTCCGCTATAGGAAAAATCCGCGGCTTTGACGTCGACATCACCGCCAGTACCGAGCTCAATCCGATAGGGATCGAGCGTGATATAGCTTCCTCCAGCGTTAATGATGATTTTTTTCTTTGCCACAATGTGAATTTCGCTATCAGTACTGACAATCTCAAGATCCTTGCGCGCCAGGAGCTGCAACTGATGGTTTTGCGCCTGAATCGCCACGGGCCCCTGATTGGCGATTAATTTCATCCCCAGCTTGCGGACAAACAGGCTAAGTCCTTCCCCCACACCAATAAACAGCCGTTTCATTACGCCCATATCGGCATTCGTCCCGGCATTGATCATCAGATTGCGACGTGCGGTTAGTTGCAGATGCTTGCCACTGGCGAGAGCCACACCATTTGGTGCGCTGAGCACGGCAACCGCCTCCCGTAGCTGATCAATTTGCTCACGCATAAAAGCTAATTGTTGTTCAACCTGGGCAGGGTCGGCTTTAGCCGACTGGGCATCACGAGATAGCGAGTCCATCTCATCACCTGCCTGCTTAAGCCTGTCCAGGGTACCCTGCATTGCAAGTATCTTGCCGCTGGCGGTTGACTGTTTATCTGCAGTGATAAAGATCCCTTTCCCAGCCCGTATCGCCCCCCATTTATCGGTCCGGAGCTCAAACCCCTCCCCCCGCAATTCCCTCTGCGCATCCACATTATGCCCCAGGTTCAGCTGCGTCTTGCCGCCGTACTCGGTGCTGAGCTTGATATGCTCCTCGCCGCGCTTATCCTCCATTCGCAGCTTATTGTTGGTCGGAGTACGAATCACATTGCGGGTGCTGTTCTTTTCCGTCACAGGGTCAACATGCCGAGAGTCGTGCAGCGCATGAGCGATATACGGCCGGTCGGGATCGCCTTCGTGGAACGCTATCGCCACTTCCGTTCCCTGAATCAGCGGGAAGTGAAAGCCGTACACGTCGCCGCCATAGGGTTTGGCGAGACGCACCGGCATGCTTTCCTGCCCCTGCCCTTTATCATCTCTGTCAGCGTCAAATTTCACCCGGTACAGGCCGGACGCATCCTGCCAGGCGTAGATATCATTCGCCTTCGCGCTGGTCACCCGCGCCGTCATGGTGCCAGTCACCTTCGGGCGCGGCAGCAGCGGCGGACGCCAGCACAATGTTTCGCTGTAGGGCACCGCCAGCAGGGACACCCGCAGCGCCTCCCGGCGGCTGGCGGTAAAACCGGTGCCGGTGATTAAAAGCGGATCCTGCACGGGCGCAGGCAGGGTCGGTGGGAGGCTGTCGGTAACGGTCAGCACCTGGGCCGGCGTCAGCCAGGCTGCCGTACTGCTCGCGGTAATCAGCGTCTGGCGAGCGAGAAAACGCTCATGGTCGAGACGGGCATAGAAGTTGGCGGTCTCCGACTGCGGGACGATTTTATCGCCCCGCTCCCGGTGGCGAAGCTTATAGTGGTATACCTCTCCGTAAGTGATGCCTTCACCATTTCCCCGGGTCATATCCGCTGTTGCCGACTGGAGAACGCTCTGCGCATCGCGGGGGTTATAATCCCGGGTAGTGACGTTCGCCTCTACGACGTTATGCGTGATGCTCAGACCCCATATCGATTCCGTACCGCTGTCGCTCATCCCGGACGGGCTGTTTACAGGAAGTGTTTTATCGAACATCAGCGCCCGCTGCGCGTCGGCGAAGTTGACCACTTCGCTCTGGGCCTCTTCCTGCAGGGTGAAAAAATAAAATATCCCCACCTCTGCCAGCAGGCGCTGGATAAACGCCAGGTCACTCTCCTGATACTGATTAATTTGCTCGCGCCGCGGATAGTGTTGCTTGAGATTAAACTCATACTCCCAGTCATGCAGGTGATGTTCCTGCAAAACCTGCTCCACCACTTCCGGCACCGATTTATTGACGAAGAAACGATGGGTGCGGAACTGTTTGTCCAGCAGCGAGAGGAAGGGTTCGAGGGTTATCATGTACTCTGCCTGGTCGGCAGAGCCACTGATACGCTCAAAATGCGTGACCACGCCATGCACCCGTTTGCATTCGGTCAGGCTCTGTAATATGCCGCCGCCCATCGTCAGCGTCGCCGGTTTGCTCAGTAACTGGCTGGTGTCGATATTTTTATCCGTGCTGGTGAAATAAATTGTCCAGAGATACGTTTCACTGAGTTTTTCTGCACCGCTGAATTCTTCCACATCCAGCGATGCAGTACATGACGGAATATCCAGCTGGTAACGGTTGAGGGTGGTGCCGGTAATTATTGAAGAGGTATCCATTATATTCCTGTTTTACTCCGCAGTAATGACCATCAAACATCGATTAACAGGCCATACGGTTTAATTTTGTTTAATGATAATCATCTCATTCATCATAAATATATTTAAGTGCATATCGATATATCAGATACCCCACCAGGAGTTTCATTACTAAAAGGAAACCCCAGGGATATTTATTTTCACTTACTGAGAAATAAAAAAGCACACAGAAACCGGAACCTTCAACGTTTAACGCTGCCAGCATTTCTCTGGCAATGTCCTTAGCGCTGTCGATGCAGATCTCCTTTATCCATCCCCCTGTCCCGCACTTCACCCCCGCAGAGGCCTCACTTGCCGACAAGATTGTTTGGCTGCAGGCACGCTACCGCCCATCGCTATTTCCTGTTTATCAGGGACCCGTAGCGCACAGGGTCAGGCAGGCAGATTGTTGTTGTTCACCGTCCTCGTTCGGGGTCGCGGATTACTCGGTTTCGTTTTTTAATGCGGCAGCCCCGGCTCCTGAGGTATTAGCCGTGCCCGGCGTCAGACAGGCGTCCTTCTGCGGGACCAGACTGATCTCCACCCGGCGATTTTGCGCCCGCCCGTCTGGCGTCTCGTTGCTGGCGACAGGACGACTTTCGCCGTAGCCCTGCACCGCAAAACAGCTCTCCGGCACATCGCCGGTATCGCGCATCCAGTCGCGGACCGCCTCGGCACGCTTCAGAGAGAGCTGTTGATTGGATCTATCGTTGCCGATGCTGTCGGTATGGCCTGCCACCACGATCAGCCAGCCGGGTTTCGCCTTAATGCCCAGCAGCGAGTTCACCAGCAGCTTTGTCGAACCCGGTTTCAGCGTCGATTTGCCGGTATCGAACAGCGCCATGCTATCGAGGCGGATCGTCTGCGGCCCCTGCACAACCTGCTTAATGACCGGACGCGGCGGCGGGGGCGGCGCCCAGTCATTGATCGCGGCTTCCACGAAGGGGATCAGCCGCAATCCCTGATACAACCCCAGCCGGTAACGCAGCGGCTCTCCCCGGCGCAGCCAGTTATCCAGCAGGCGGCTGTCGGCACGCAGACGCTGCTGCGCCTGCAGCTTCGGCGTCGGCGGCGCGCCGCTAAGGCGGTGGTAGACCGCCAGATGATCGCCGACGCTGCGCACGAGGCGCTGGTTGTTGATAAAGGAAGCCAGCATCGCCAGCGCCAGAAAGAGGAAGCCCATGCCAGCGGCAAGACCGGCAGCGCGCATCCGGCGGCTGACCCCGTGGCGGTGCGGCAGTGTTGACAGAAGAAGATCCGGCAGCGGGTGAGGACCTGGCGCCGCGGCGTTGCCCGGGGAGAGCGTGGTGATCCCGGCGATTTGCCGCTGCCAGAGGTTATTTGCCACCGCCGTCACCGGCGTCAGGCAGATGCCCATGGCGCACAGGTCCAACGGCGAAAGTTCCGCCTGGCGAGTGCTTAGTGGCCGGAAAAGAACGTTTTCTGCCAACGCCAGAATGCTCTCCAGCCACAGCGTATGATGCAGGCGTGAGGCAGAGCTGCCCCCTCGCTGCCAGTCGGCAATCGACTGGGGCGCTTGTCCCTTCTGCCGCACCTGGAGACCAGGCCGATCCGGCGTGACGGTAAACCAGCGGCTTTCCGCTGCCTGGCCGCCAGGCGGCGTCACCCAGAACACGTTCCACACCGGCGGAGTATCGTTCAGCCAGGTTCGGCACTGAACGATACTCCGCCGCCAGTCGCGTAGCGACTGCGCCAGTTGCTCCCCGGAGGGGTGGTGCTCCGGTACCACCGCCAGCAGCACGGAAACCTGCGATACCAGCGCCGGACGCGCCGCCGCCAGGTACTGCGCCAGCCGCGGCAACTGCTCCGCGCTTTCCCCCCGTAGATACCAGCCGAGGCGGGTTTCGCAGTGCGCCGAACGCCCGGGAAACAGACCGTCGGTATCCCCGCAGACCAGAACCACCGCCCCCTGAAAATCCTCGGGCGGCAGGACGATTTCCGGTCGCTGACGGCTGACTGCCCGGCGACGCTGACGCCAGAGCGCCGCGCTGCCCGCCAGCAGGATGCACAGACTGAATATCACCTGGTTGCCGATGGACAGCGGCCAGAAGCCCAGCGCCAGCCACAGGGCCAGGATGACGGTCAATATCGTAAGCATAGGCCGGGCGTTATCACGCATCTCTTATCCCTGCCCTGCTATCTGCACCACCATCTGTGACAGCATGGAGGAGAAGGTCAACCACAGCGCGGCCAGCGCCACAATGCCAGCCGCCCAGCCGTACCAGTACATCCGCCGTCCGCTGCGCAGCCGGGAGGCACGAACCACCACCGGCGCCTCCTGGGTTATGCTGAACGGCGGAACCCGCGCGCCAAGCGCATGCGCTACATCCTCACGCCGTTCGTCATCCTGGGCGCGGTACTCTCCGACAAACCCCAGCTGCAAAGTACGAAAGAAGCAGGTCAGCACTGCCGCATCCGCCGCGGGCTCTCGTAGCAGCTGGCGGATCCGTTCCCAGAGCTCTTCCCCGGCGTTGAGGGTGCTGAAAAAGCGCGCCTGCAGCGGATCCTTGCGCCACCTGCGCCAGCCATCATCCTGACTGGCGCGGTTAAGGACGCTCTCATCAAGCAGCGCGCAGTAGGCATAGAGCATCTGCTCAGCGCTGGCTTCACTGACGCCTGCCGCCGCCAGCGCCTCGCGCGCCTCGGTCACCCATCGACAGGCCTGACGATAGAGCGCCTCGCCATCGGTCACCGGCTGGCCGCAGCGTAACTGACTGACCATCAGCCAGCCCGGGTAAAAGGTTTTGTTGATCAGATCGCTTTCAGAGATATTCATGAGCGCAGTACCGCAAAGAGTTCAAGTTTCACGTCGCCAAGCGATTCCGGGGTATAGAAGGTGCAGTTGCCAGCCTCCAGCATCGCGCGGGCGGCATCCGTGGAAAGATCCAGAGCGAAATATTGGTTTTCCAGACGTAGCGGAATGGCCGCCGGCACATGGCTCAGCGGTTTGATCGCGATGCCGCTGAGGGCAATGTTGACGACCTCGGCGACATCATCATGGCTACCCGCCTTACAGAGCTGCGGAAAGCGGCTCTGAAGCTGGTGAGGGGGAAGTGAAGAACGCACCGACAGATAAAAATCCGCCCCCTCGCGCAGCCGTGCATCGTGCAGCCTCCCCCGCCAGATCTCCCGGTCAGCACCCTGCTCCAGCGCGATGGCGATCACCCTTGAGGGCAAGCTGACTTCGAGCAGCGTATCCAACAGGGCAAACAGCGGTGGGAATACCTGCTCCGGCGAGGCATGCCGGTAGCGGGGGATCGCGTCCAGATGATGTTCAAGAGAGAAGGTCAGCAGACTGCCGGCCAGCCTGGCCAGTTCACGATAGAGCAGCTCCGGATGGCGCGAAGGGTCCTGATGCAGCTCGCTGAGCACCGGCTCGGCGCTGTTCAGTGCGTTGAGCAGCCAGAACAGGGAAACATCCGCCACGGCAAAATCAGCCATCCGCGCATTGCTTTCACGGCGCATGGCCATGAGGCGTCTGCGTCGGGCCTGCAGGCGATGTAGCAGCTCGCCCAGCTCGCTGACCAGCGTCGGGCTTGCGGCCAGCGACAGCAGCGGCGGGATGAATTTCGGGTCAAAGATCCACTGCCCCTGGGCGTCGCGTACCAGACGCGCTACCGGGCAGGTTAGGAAGGCTGCGTTTTCTTCGATGGAGAGACGCAGCGTCAGCGTGTGCCGCAGGACGGCCAGCTCGCTGCGTTCATGGCCTGCCAGCTCCTGCACGGTCACCTGCTCGGCGCGCCAGCGGCGCGGGCGGGCGCTTTCCTGGCCGTCATCAAGATTGCCGCCGCTGGCGCTGAGCAGCGGCAGAGCGAGCAGAACCTCCACGTTGTCCTGCATCACGTCCGATACATCGCGGACCGGTGGCAAAATATCCGCCAGCTCGGTGTCAATCAGCGCGCCGTCGGCGAAACGCACGATCAGCCGGGTGGCGTTGAGCCGGGAAAGGGTGAGCGCGCTGGCGTCAAACTCCGCGCGCAATACCCCCCAGGGGTGGGCGAGCGCCATGCGGGAGACCGTATCGGCGACGTGCGCCTCCCAGCGGGCCTGTTGCTGAAACTGCTGCGGAACCAGAAAAGCCCCATCGCGCCATAATGGGCGGAAAATCTTCATCGCACCTCCTGTGCCTTTCACTTTCATCTGTCTGCAGACAGGACCAAATGCCCGGTGGGATATCCTTCATATACCTTGCGTTCGCCTCAGCCCCTGCATTTGCTCTGGCCTGTTCCTCACTAGCGGTTTTTCTCCCGAACGTCGTTCGTCTCGATTGATTGCCTGCCGCTTCAAGGAAAGGAAATATCTCCCCTGCCCGCGAGAATTTCGAAATCAGATGGTATTTTTTGTTCAAGGGAGGTTTTATCTTAAAGTGAAATAGCCAGGGGAGGTAACGCCTGGCCCTAAATAATATCTGAATTCAACCCAAGGAAGTTTTATAATTCCTCTTCATTCCATTCACGCAGCTTATTCCATAAGCCGTCCATTTATTATTTCGCTATTAAATATTATTTATATTCACCTGCAAATAATAAAAAAACTCAACACTAAAATTGTCACTGCAGTAAATATGCCACCGACAGCGCCGGCGCCTGAATCTCCCCCGGCATCAGAGAGATGCCTGACCCCCACCCGGCCATTGCCAGGCGCTGAATTACCCCGTATTTTGGTTTTCCGCTCCGCTGGGGGCGGGTATCAGGGCGAACGAGAGAGAGAAAATGAAACCGCTATTTGTCTATGGGACGCTCTGTCCCGGTCGCAGCAATGCGCATATTCTGGAGGCGATCGGGGGCGAGTGGCGTCCGGGCTACGTTACCGGTACCTTTTATGCGCGCGGCTGGGGCGCAGCCGCTGATTTTCCGGGGATCGTCCTCGACGCCAACGGCCCGCGGGTCAACGGCTATCTGTTCCTGTCCGACCGGCTGGCGGCGCACTGGCCCATGCTGGACGACTTTGAGGAGGGGTACGATCGGGTGTCGGTGGAGGTGACCACCGACGATGGACAGCAGGTCAGCGCCTGGATTTATCAGCTCCAGCCCCGGGAGTAATCCCCGGCCAGTCTCGCGCTACCGGGCACAGCGGCCCAGTACGTCCGCGGGTCTGGCGTCGTTTCCGCCAATGCAGGTATACTTGCCAGATGTTTCCTAAGCTTCAGATACGCAAATGACAAAACTTACCTTACAAGAGCAGATGCTCAAAGCCGGCCTGGTCAGCAGCAAAAAAATGGCCAAAGTCCAGAGAACGGCGAAAAAATCCCGCGTGCAGGCCCGTGAGGCCCGGGAAGCGGTGGAAGAGAATAAAAAAGCCCAGCTGGAGCGCGATAAACAGCTCAGCGAGCAGCAAAAGCAGGCGGTGCTGGCGAAAGAGTATAAAGCTCAGGTCAAGCAGCTGATTGAGATGAACCGCATTACGGTCGCCCGGGGCGATATCGGCTTTAACTTTACCGATAATAATCTGATCAAAAAAATTATGGTCGACAAGACCACCCAAACCCAGCTGATTAACGGTCGCCTGGCGATTGCCCGCCTGGCGGTGGATAACAAACCTGAAGGGGAATATGCAATTATTCCGGCGATTGTGGCAGAGAAAATTGCCCAGCGCGATGCCAGCAGCATCGTGTTGCACAGCGCCCTGAGCCAGGATGAGCAGGATGAAGACGATCCGTACGCCGACTTTAAGGTGCCCGACGACCTAATGTGGTGATCGCGGGCTTCCGGCGGCAGGCGATCAGAACGAGCTTGCCTGCTGGATATGCATCGGCTCGCAGCTGACGGGGTGGCGAAAACGCAGTTCGCTGGCGTGCAGCATCAGCCGCGGAGCCTGTTCTGTGCCCGGCAATTCCCGGCCGCCATACAGATCGCAGCCAAGGATCGGATAGCCCAGCAGCTGACAGTGGATCCGCAGCTGATGGGTGCGCCCGGTCTCCGGAGTGAGCGCCACCCTCGTCAGCGCCAGCGCCCTCTCCCCTTCCCGCGTCTGGTACATACGGTCAATTACCCGGTAGCGCGAACGCGCCGGTTTGCCGTGCCGGGCGCAGATCGACATGCGCGGGAAACGGGCCGGGTCTTTGGCGATCGCCGCCTCCACTATCCCTTCATCTTCCGGCAGATGGCCGCACAGCAGCGCCGTATAGACCTTACCCACCGTGCGCTGACTGAACTGCTGGCACAGCGCGGCGTTAATCACCTTGTTGCGGGCGACCACCATCAGACCGGAAGTGCCGAAATCAAGGCGGTGTACCAGGGTGCAGCCCGGAAAGCGCTGGACCAGTCGATGATGCACGGAGTCGAGGTTGCGCGGATCTTTGCCTGACAGGCTCAGCAGCCCGGCAGGTTTATTGATCAGCAGCAGGTGTTCGTCCTGATACAGGAGGGTTATCTGCTCGCGGCACGGCGGAGCGACAAAGGTATCGATAATGGTGGACATCAGACGGCCCGAAGAAGGAGTGGCCGGCGATAGTACCCCATTTTGCCCGCCGGTACGACGCTGGCGCACGATCCGCCCTCGCGGCGGCGTCATTTATCACCCACACTTATCGCAAAGGCATGGTCTGCGCAGGCAATGTGCTTTACACTGCGCGCTGCAAAATTTGAGTTAACCAACGAGTAAGAACGGTAATGGCGATGAACGGAACAATCACAACGTGGTTTAAAGATAAAGGTTTTGGATTTATCAAAGATGAAAACGGCGAAAACCGGTATTTTCATGTGATTAAGGTCGCCAATCCCGATCTCATCAAGAAAGACGCGGCGGTGACTTTTGAACCTACCACCAACAATAAAGGGCTGTCGGCCTACGCGGTGAAGGTCATTCCGGAAAGCAAATATATCTATATCGCCGGCGAGCGGCTGAAGCTGACCTCCATCAAGTCCTATGTGGTTTACCGGGAAGAAGAGCCGGTCGAGACCCGCGTGGATAAAGAAAACGCGGTGCTGTCGGTCGGGCTGCTGATGAACAGCATCCGGCCAAAATCCACGGTGCAGCCGGGAGAGATGCGCTCGGTGAAAAAGCTGGCGATCACCACCTTTCAGGGGACAACCCTGATCTTCTCGGAAGACGAAATCGATATCGATGCCACGGTAAAACTGCTCAAGGTATGACGACCCGGCGTGCGGTCAGCCGCGCGCCCAGTCACCTGCCGAGCCGAATTTCGTCGCCATCGCCCCTCACCGGACGGGGCGAGGCGCCAGACAGCCGATAAGGATGCCGCCGCCATGCCCGTAAATTTTGACTTCAACGATCTCTATGCCTTTCGCGCCCTGATGGAGTATGGCAGCTTTCGGCTGGCCGCAGAATCCATTTGCCTGTCGCAGTCGGCCCTCAGCCGCCGCATTGAAAAGCTGGAGACCGCGTTAGGCAACCGGCTGTTCGAGCGCACCACCCGCCGCGTGACCCTTACGCTGTATGGACAGAATTTTGCCGAACGTTCGGAGCAGCTGCTGGCCCACGTCGAGACGGTGCTGGCGGATATCAGCCAGGTCAGCAAGGCGCGTACCGGGCTGGTGACAGTGGCGACGGTACCTTCCGCCGCCTACTACTTTATGCCGGAAATCATCCGCAGCTTTCAGGCGCGCTTTCCCCAGGTGCGTATCCGGCTGATCGACAGCAGCGCCGGGAATGTCATTGAGGCGGTGAGCAGCGGACAGGCTGACTTTGGCCTCTGCTTTGCCAAAAACCTGCCGGCCAGCATCGAATTCACCCCGCTGGCCGACGACCGCTATGTCGCCGCCTGTCGGCACGACCATCCGCTGGCGAGCAGGACGCACCTCAGCTGGCAGGCATACTTTGAACAGGATTATATTGGCCTCGATCGGGTCTCCGGCAACCGGACGCTGCTCGACAGGGAGCTGGCGCATCTGACGCCGGCGCGGCCAAGCATTTGCGAAACCCGCCACGTCACCACGATGCTGGGGATGGTGGAAGCGGGCATCGGCATTGCCGCCGTGCCCGCGATGTCGATGCCCGCCGGGGAGCATTCCGTTCTCCGCGCCGTACCGCTTACCGACCCGGTGGTCACCCGTACGGTAGGCCTGATCCGCCTCAGCGGCCGTATTCAGTCCTACGTGGCGGCAGAGCTGGAGAAGCTGATTATTGAACAGTATCCTTCTGGCTGACCGGCGCGGCGGCAGCTACGCTTCGCATACCGGTGGCGTGGATGGTCTCCTGCGCCGCCGGTGAGGCCAGATACGTCAGCAGCGCCTTTCCTTCCTGCGGGTGGTCGGCGCTGACGGTCACCGCCCCGGCAAAGCGGGTGATGTACTGCAGGTTATCCGGCAGTTCGCCGACAAAGGTCACGCCGGGCACCGGCAGCAGTTCGCTTACCTGCTGAAAACCGATCGCATAGCGTCCCTTCGCCACTTCCGAGGCTACCGGAATACGCTCCACCATCTGCGCTTTGCTCTGCATCGCCTCATCAATGCCCAGGCGGTGGAACAGCGTCGAGCTGACATAGCGTCCGCTGGCGCTGTCGGAGTACGCGACCGACGGCGCAGCCAGCAGCGCCGCCCGCAGCTGGTCTGCGCTGCGGATAGCCGGCAGCGGCGCTCCCGCTTTCACCACCACGCCGATGGGCGAGTCGGCCAGCTCCCGGCGCGAATCCGGTTGCGTACGGCCCGCTTTCTCGAGGCCGGTCAGCGCGTCGCCGACCATAATCACCACGTCCGCGTGTTCGCCCCGCGCCAGGCGGTTAGGGATCGCCTGCGGCGTTTTCCCCATCGACGGCCCGGGGATCACCACGAGGTGGTTACCGCTTTGTTTTTCCCATGCCGGGGCCAGCTTTTCCAGCGCCGCTTTGAAGCCGCCGGAGATCATCACGGTGACCTCAGCGGACAGCGCGCTGCCGCCGGTGGCGGCCAGCAGTAGCGTGGCCAGCAGGGTTCCTGTCGTTTTACGCATCATCATCTCCCTGATTAACGTGCCGTCTGCAGCGTAACGGCGCTGCGGCGATAGAGGTAGCAAGTGGCCAGCAGGCCGCAGACGGCGGCAAAGCTCATCCAGTAGCCTGGGGAAGCTTTATCACCGGTATATTCAATTAGCGCCGTGGAAATCACCGGCGTGAAGCCGCCAAACACCGCGGTCGCCAGGCTATAGGCCAGCGAGAAGCCTGCCACGCGCACTTCGGCGGGCATAATTTCGGTCAGCGCCGGGATCATCGCCCCGTTGTACATGCCGTAGATAAAGGACAACCACAGCAGCACGCTCAGCATCATCAAAAAGCTCGGCGCGTTCGCCAGCATGGTCAGCGCAGGCCACGCGGTAGCCAGCGCCAGCAGGGTCATGGCAATCAGCACCGGTCGGCGGCCAAAGCGGTCGGACAGCGCCCCGCCCACCGGCAGCCAGAAGAAGTTGGAAATCGCCACCAGCAGCGTGACCAGCAGGCTGTCCGAGGCGCTGAGCATCAGCACTTTTTTGCCAAAGGTCGGCGCATAGACGGTGATCAGATAGAACGCGGTGGTGGTCATCGCCACCATCATCATCCCGGCGATGACCACCTGCCAGTTCGCCAGCAGGGTGGCGAATACCTGGCGCATCGCCAGATGATGGCGGCGGGCAGTAAACTCCTGGGTCTCCTCCAGCTTACGGCGCAGCACAAAAATGAACGGGACGATCAGGCAGCCGAAAAGGAACGGAATACGCCAGCCCCAGTCGCTGATGGCGCTCTGCTCCAGCACGGCGTTGAGGGCAAAGCCCATCGCGGCCGCCACCATAATGGCGACCTGCTGGCTGCCCGACTGCCAGCTGGTGTAAAACCCTTTGCGGCCCGGGGTGGCGATCTCGGCCAGATAGACGGATACCCCGCCCAGCTCAGCGCCGGCGGAGAAGCCCTGCAGCAGGCGGCCGATCAGCACCAGCAGCGGCGCCCACAGGCCAATGGCCTGGTAAGAGGGGATCAGCACGATCAGGAAGGTGCCGGTGGCCATGATCGACAGGGTCACGATCAGCCCTTTGCGCCGCCCTACCTTGTCGATATAGGCGCCAAGCACGATGGCGCCGATGGGCCGCATCAGAAAGCCGGCGCCAAAGACCGCGAAGGTCATCATCAGCGAGGCGAATTCACTGCTCGCCGGAAAAAAGGTATGTGCGATGTAGGTGGCATAAAACCCGAACAGGAAAAAGTCGAACTGTTCGAGAAAGTTACCGGACGTGACGCGCAGAATGGCGCCGAGCCGGTCACGGGTACTCATCAGTGAGGTTGTCGAATGCATGCAGGTCTCCAGTTTGTTATCCACGCGTTGTCGCGCGCCTGTTGCTGAAGACTGAAACAGAACCGGGAATGAAATAAGCGTAATAAACGCATCCATTGATGCAATTTACGCATAAATAACATTTAACTAATTAACATTACTTTTATATACAATCATTTAACACTCGCTGCGTCATCAACGTCGGCGGCAGGGATGAAAAAGTGAGTTTTCCGTTTTGTGACCGAGGCCAGGGTACGCCGCTGCGCCCCGGGCGCCAGGCGGTAAAAGACATACCCGGCCCGGCAGGGTTAACGCGACGCCGAGCGGCGAGATGTTAATAATCCGGACGTGACCTCAGGGCGCCGGCGCCGCGGCGGCGTTCCCCAGCGTCTGCAACAGGGAGATCAGCCAGCGGCTGGCCTCGCGTTTCCCGCTGCGTTTGTGGGCGTAAATCTTGACGTCAAATGGGGGAACCGGAAACGGCAGCGGGAAAATGGTCAACCGGGCGGCGCGAGCCATCGTCTCCGCCGCCCGCCGGGGCAGCGCCATCAGCAGATCGCTCTGCTCAATAATAAAGGGAGCGCTCAGCATCGAGGGCGTTTTCACCGCCACCTGCCGCGAATAGCCCTGCCGCTCCAGCTCGCAGTCCAGCACCCCCTGCCGCTCATTCCATGGGGTCACCACCAGATGACGGGCCGCAAGGTAGGCGTCCAGGGTGAGCGCCGTTCGGTCGGCCTGGCTGATAACCACATATTCGTCCCGCAGCCAGTTAATCTCCTCGAGATCGGGATGAGCTGGCTCGTCAGGGGTATTGAACCCGAGAGCCAGATCGACCTCGCCCGCCAGCAGCTCGGTCAGCGCCGGGCTGTGGGGCAGATAACGGAGCTCAAACCGCAGCCCGGGCGCCTCACGCTGCAGGTGGTGCATCAGCGTCGGAAAGACGCAGAACGCGGTGAAATCGGTGATCGCAATCTGCATACAGTCGGTGCTGGCGGCCGGCACAAACGCCGCCGGCGGCGTCAGCTCCTGATTGAGAAATTTCAGCGCCGAAGCGATAGAGGGCGCCAGCTGGCTGGCATAGACGCTGGGGCACATCCGGTGACCTTCCCGATAGAACAGCGGGTCGTTGAGGGCGCTGCGCAGCCGGGAGAGCGCATGGCTCAGCGCCGAGGTGCTCATCGCCAGCTCTTCTGCCGCCAGGCGCACCGAGCGGGAGCGATAGACCGCGTCAAAGACTGGCAGCAGGTTGAGGTCGATACGGCGCAGGACAGGATGCATAATATTCATCGTTTGCTGATTTCATTGCACTTAATTCTTTTCACAATACCGCTTATGCTCTGGGTCAGCAATTTTGCTTTCCTTCATACCATTCAGACAGGACGACCCATGAGCATCACGATCCGCCAAGCCACCCCGGACGACGCCACCGCTATTTATGACATGATTTATGAACTCGCGGTCTACGAGAAAGCCCCCGAAGAGGTGGTGACGACGGCAGAGGAGATCAGAGAGACGCTGTTTGCCAGCAGCAGCAAAACCGAGGCGCTGATCTGCGAGGTGGCGGGCAAAGCGGTGGGCTATGCCGTGTTCTTCACCAGCTACTCCACCTGGCTTGGCCGTAACGGCATCTATATGGAGGATCTGTACGTAACCCCCGACTATCGCGGGATCGGCGCCGGAAAAGCGCTGCTGAAAACCATCGCGCAATATGCTGTACAGCGTCAGTGCGGGCGTCTGGAGTGGAGCGTGCTCGACTGGAACCAGCCGGCGATTGATTTCTATCTGAGCATTGGCGCACAGCCGCAGGATGAGTGGGTGCGTTATCGCCTCACTGGCGATGCGCTGCGGGCCTTTGCGGAGTAAAGCGGCTCGCCAGCAGGTCGGCGCCAGGCGTCGACCTGCTGGCCGCGGATCAGGCTTCGACCGCGCTATTCTGCAGCTGCGGACCGGCCAGCGCCAGACGCGCGCCCGCTTCGGTATCGCTGTACTGCTTAAAGTTATCCATAAACAGCTGAGCCAGACTCTCCGCCTTCTCCTGCCACTTATCCGCTGAGCTCCAGCCATTACGCGGATCCAGCACTGCGCTGTCGACACCCGGAATGCTCTGCGGGATCGCAAGATTGAACACTGGGATCGCTTCATCGCGCAGCGGGCCGGTGGTGCCATTGAGGATCGCGCTGATGATGCTGCGGGTATCGCGCAGCGACAGGCGTTTGCCCTCGCCGTTCCAGCCGGTGTTGACCAGCCAGGCTTCCGCACCGGATTCCGCCATCTTCGCCGCCAGTACGCTGGCGTACTGGGTCGGGTGAAGCAGCAGGAACGCCGCGCCGTAGCAGGCGGAGAAGGTCGGCGTCGGCTGGGTAATGCCGCGCTCGGTGCCCGCCAGCTTCGAGGTGAAGCCCGACAGGAAATGGTACTGCATCTGCTCGGTGGTCAGACGGGAGACCGGCGGCAGGACGCCAAACGCGTCTGCGGCAAGGAAAATCACCTTCGACGGATGGCCCGCCCGGGACACCGGCTTGACGATATTGTCGATATGCGACAGCGGATAGGAGACGCGGGTGTTCTCGGTTTTGCTGCCGTCGGCGTAATCCACGCTGCCGTCGGCGCGCACCACCACGTTTTCCAGCAGCGCATTGCGGCGGATGGCGCCATAAATCTCCGGCTCCGCCTGCGGGTCGAGATTGATGGTCTTGGCGTAGCAGCCGCCTTCGAAGTTAAACACCCCATCATCGTCCCAGCCGTGCTCGTCATCGCCAATCAGTTGACGATGCGGATCGGTGGACAGCGTGGTTTTGCCGGTACCGGAGAGGCCGAAGAACAGCGCGACGTCCCCTGCTTCGCCGCGGTTGGCCGAGCAGTGCATCGACGCGATGCCTTTCTGCGGCAGCAGGTAGTTCATGACCGAAAACAGCCCTTTTTTCATTTCGCCGCCGTACCAGGTGCCGCCGATGAGCTGAATACGCTCGCTCAGGTTAAAGGCGACGAAGTTCTCGGAGTTCATGCCCTGCGCCTGCCAGTTGGCATTGGTGCAGCCGGCGCCGTTGAGCACCACGAAGTCCGGGGTAAAGCTGGCCAGCTCGTCGGCGCTCGGCACGATAAACATGTTTTTGACAAAGTGGGCCTGCCACGCCACCTCGGTGACGAAGCGCACGCCAAGGCGGGTGTCCGGGCTGGCGCCGCACCAGGCGTCGATGATGTACAGTTTTTTGCCGCTCAGCTGGCCTGCGACCAGGCTTTTCAGGCTGCGCCACACTTCTGGCGATAACGGCTTATTATCATTGCGGCCGAGGCCGGAGTCAGCCCACCATACGGTGTCGCGCGTCTGCTCGTCTCTGACGATATATTTATCGCGCGGCGAGCGGCCGGTGAAGATGCCGGTATCCACTGCCACAGCGCCAGAGTCGGTCATTACGCCGCGGGCCGCGCCGGTCAGCTC
Source organism: Klebsiella sp. C360 (assembly GCF_048822415.1). Taxonomy (NCBI): domain Bacteria; kingdom Pseudomonadati; phylum Pseudomonadota; class Gammaproteobacteria; order Enterobacterales; family Enterobacteriaceae; genus Klebsiella; species Klebsiella sp. C360. The sequence goes on along the minus strand of NZ_JBMEZZ010000003.1, from coordinate 14,419 downwards.
AGGAGCGGTTTCATGTGCAATAAGCAAATCGTAATCAGGGTTGTAAAACAATTCGCCGCTTGCATTAATCCCCAGCTCCTGCAGAGCCATTTTTACTGATTCAATTTGTTGTGACATGGAACTCCTGACAAACTATTTAAGGTAAGAGGCCTGGGTTATTCATTGCTTTCGTCATCGTCGCTAGCTATTTAATAAGATAAATCCTGGGCAATGAAATAAAGCAATAAATAACCGTGAGTCGCGATTTCATATCGTGCTCATGTAGGGTCGCCGATACGCATTCATAAATCTCAACTTTCCAAAAAATGTTAACACCTGTCGATAATTATGTTAATTGCATAGTTTCTATGCGCTATGCTAAAATTGCATAGCCTTTATTGCGTTTTTGAGGACTGGATCGGTGTTGGCAAATCTGGAAGTTAAATGGCTGTATGATGTGATTGCTCTCGAGGAGTCACGCAGCTTTACCCTGGCGGCCAAAGCCCGCAATATCTCGCAGTCCTCGTTCAGCCGACGCATCCAGTCGCTGGAGGCTTCCCTCGGATTCAGCATCTTCGACCGCAGCGCCAACCCCCTGCAGTTGACCAACCGCGGGAAAATTTTTGTCGGCTATGCGCGAAATATGCTCGACGACATGGATTTTCAGATCAGCCGAATTAAAGGTTTAAATAACACCACGCAAAAAATAAGAATCGACGCCGCCCCGTCGCTGTCGGTGTTATTGCTGCCGGAAATTATCGCCGGTTACACCGACCGTAAAAATAAGACTTTTCATGTTGAATCGATTAACGTCAACGACGCCGTATTTAACCTGAAAGAGGGTAAAAGCGATTTTATCCTCTCCTTCTATAATGAAGAATTAATGAACTATCCGTTTATTAATCATAAAATTTTTGATTCTTACCTGCACCTGGTCTCCCCCTGCGACGAACATGGCCGGCCGCTGTTTCATTTACATCGCGGCGTGCTGCCGCTGATGAAATACGCCAACGATAGCTATATGGGGCGCCAGGTGAACCAGGTCATCGACCGCACGCCAGAGATCACCTTCTCCCTCACCTTTGTCTCTTCCATGAGCGAGCTGCTCAAGCGCATGATCCTCAATGGCGACGGCGTGGGCTGGCTGCCGCAGTACTCCATTCAGCGCGAGCTGGACGAAGGCCGACTGACGATCCTCGATGAGAGCCTGTCGCTGCCGATCGGCGCCTGGCTCTACCGCTCCGGCTCGCGGCTTAACCAGGCCGCCGAACGTTTCTGGCAGCACATTAAAACCCGTAACCAACCGCGGGATTAACCCTCTCAGCCGCTGATCCCCAGATACGCCTTACGCACCTCCGGGTCGTTGAGCAGCGCCTGGCCGCTACCGCTCAGGCGGATCTGGCCGTTCACCATCACGTAGGCGCGGTCCGACAGGTTGAGGGCATGGCGGGCGTTCTGCTCCACCAGAAACAGCGTCATCCCCTGGGCCGTCAGCTCGCGCAGGATCTGAAATATCTGCTTCACCACCAGCGGCGCCAGTCCCAGGCTCGGCTCATCCAGCAGCAGCAGGCGCGGCCGGCTCATCAGCGCCCTGGCGATGGCCAGCATCTGCTGTTCGCCGCCGGAGAGGGTCATCGCCCGCTGTCCCCGCCGCTCTTCCAGCCGGGGGAACAGCTGGTACATCCGGGCCTTGTCCTCGGCCTGATAGCGGTTGCCAATGGCAATAGTCCCCATCAGCAGATTCTCCTCGACGGTCATATCGGGAAAGATGCGCCGCCCTTCCGGGGCCTGGGCGATGCCGTTGCTGGCGATAAAGTGGGTCGATTTCCGGCTGATCGCCTCCCCGCGATAGAAAATCTCCCCGCCGGCAATACGCGGCTGCCCGAAGACCGACATCAGCAGCGTCGATTTACCCGCGCCGTTGGCGCCGATCAGCGCCACCGTCTCCCCCTCGTTGACGGTCAGGGAGACCTGCTTCAGGGCCTGGATCGGCCCGTAGAAGACATCCACCTCATCAAAGGCAAGCAGTGGCTGGCTCATCGGCGCGTCTCCTCTTCCTCAGCGCCAAGATAGGCGGCAATCACGCTGGCGTTGGCCTGAATCGCCTGCGGCGCGCCGCGGGCGATGACGTCCCCGTGATCGAGGACGATGATATGATCCGAAATCTCCATCACCATCCCCATATCATGTTCGATCAATAGCACCGTGATGCCGTGCTGCTGGCGCAGAAAGCGGATGATCCGGCTCAGCGCCTGGGTTTCGACCGGGTTGAGTCCGGCCGCCGGCTCGTCCAGACAGATCATCTCCGGACGGGTGCACATGGCGCGGGCGATCTCCAGCCGCCGCTGCTGTCCGTAGGAAAGCGTTCCCGCCAGACGGTTGGCGCAGTCCACCATCTCCACCACCTCCAGCCAGTAAAACGCGCGCTCCAGCGCCTGACTTTCCGCCTGCCGATAGCCGCGGGTGTTGAGGATCCCGGCCAGCAGATGGCGATTGACCTGGGTATGCTGGGCCACCAGCAGGTTCTCAATCACCGACATCTCGCGGAACAGGCGAATATTCTGGAAGGTGCGGGCCAGACCGGCGCGGTTCACCAGATGGGTGCCGCCGAACATCTTGTAATAGATCCGCCGCCCCAGCTGCGCCGGGTGGAGGAAATCGTCCGGGTGAAGCTTTTGCCCCAGCACCTGAATGACATCGGTGACCTTTTCCCGCGCCCGTAGCACGATACTCCCCCCCGTCGCCCGGTAAAAGCCGGTCAGGCAGTTAAATACCGTGGTTTTGCCCGCGCCGTTGGGGCCGATCAGGGCGGTGATCGACCCCCGCTCCACCTCCAGATTGACGTCATTCAGCGCTTTGATGCCGCCGAAATGCATCATCAGATGCTCAACGCGTAAGATGCTGTCGCTCATGGCGCGACTCCTTTTCGCAACGCGACCCCGCTGCGGCTGGTGCGCACCAGGCCGCGCGGCCGCCAGATCATCATCAGCACCATCAGCACGCCAAACAGCAGCACGCGATATTCGTCAAACCCGCGCAGCAGCTCCGGGGTGACCGTCAGGACAAACGCCGCCAGCACCACCCCAAGAGTGGAGCCCATTCCCCCCAGCACCACAATCGCCAGGATCAGCGCCGACTCAAAAAAGGTGAACGACGTCGGATTAACAAATCCCTGATAGCTGGCGAAGAACACTCCGGCGATGCCGGCGGTCGACGCGCCGAGCATGAACGCCGAGAGCTTGACCAGCACATGGTTGAGCCCCATCGCCCGACAGGCGATCTCATCCTCGCGCAGCGCCTCCCAGGCGCGGCCGATGGGCATCCGCGTCAGGCGATGCTTCACCAGCAGCACCAGTGTCACCACCATGCACAGCACGGCGTAGAGGAAGATGAATTTCAGGTTGGGGTTGTAACTGACGTGGAAGAACTCATGGATAGGGATACCGCCATCCTTTGCCCGGCGGGTAAATTCGAGGCCAAACAGCGTCGGGGACGGCACCGGGACGCCGTTGGGGCCGCCGGTGAAGCTCACCCAGTTGTTAAGCACCAGGCGAATGATTTCGCCAAAGCCGAGGGTGACGATGGCCAGATAGTCGCCGTGCATGCGCAGCACCGGAAAGCCCAGCAACGCCCCGGCGAGGGCCGCCATCACCGCTCCCAGCGGCAGCATCGCCCAGAAGCCGAGGCCCAGGTACTGGTAGCCCAGCGCCAGGCCGTAGGCGCCGATAGCATAGAACGCCACATAGCCCAGATCGAGCAGCCCCGCGAGACCCACCACGATATTCAGCCCCAAACCGAGCAGGACGTAGATCAGCCCGAGGATCGCCACGGTCAGCAGGTATTTGCTGGCGAGAAACGGAAAGGCGATAGCCAGGCCCACCAGCAGCGGCATTATCCAGCGCAGCCGCGAGCGGTAGCCCGGGGGCCGAACGTACACCCCGTCATCCGCCCCCTCAAAGCGGGCAACCAAGGCCTTGCCCCGCCGGCTCTGCAGCAGCAGGCTGAGCGCCAGTCTGCCGGCCATCACCACCGCCACCAGGATCGCCACCCGCGCGGGCGCGAGGGTAAAGCCATAGCCTTTGAGCACCACGCCGACGATCGGGCCAAAGACAATTAACGCGCAAAGACCGGCCAGCACGCTGTCGATCAGCGCGCTTTTGATATCCCGCGCAGGCTGGCGCGTCAGTTCACCCATAGAGCCCCCTCAGACCTTGGCCACCAGCGGTCGACCCAGCAGCCCCTGCGGGCGAAAAATCAGGATCGCCACCAGCAGCGCAAAGGAAAAAACGTCTTTGTAATCCGAATTCACCATTCCGGCGAACTGCGCCTCGGCCACCCCGAGCAGCAGTCCGCCCAGCATCGCGCCAGGCAGCGAGCCAATCCCGCCCAATACCGCGGCGGTGAAGGCTTTGATGCCGATAATAAATCCGATGTAGAAGTCGAAGGTGCCGTAGTTCATGGTCACCAGCACCCCGGCCAGGCCGGCCATCGCCGCGCCGATAACAAACACCAGGGAGATCACCCGGTCGGTATTGATGCCGAGGATCGCCGCCATGCGCCGGTCCTGCTGGGTGGCGCGGCAGATGCGCCCCAGCCGGGTGTACTGGATAATCCAGGTCAGGATCAGCATCCCCACCAGCGCGGCGACGAGAATAAACACCTTGGTCCAGGTGATCTGCACTACCCCATCGCCCACCGTCATACGCAGCGCGCCGCTGAGCAGCGTCGGGATCCCCTGCTGGTTTGGCCCCTGGCTCAGCTGAACATAGTTCTGCAGGATCAGCGACATTCCAATAGCCGAGATCAGCGGCGCCAGGCGCGTCGAGTTGCGCAGCGGCCGGTAGGCGATGCGCTCGATCGCCCAACCGTACACGCCGGTGACCACAATGGTGAATACCAGGGTGGCGAAAATCAGCAGCGGAAACGAATGGATTCCGAAGAAGGAGAGCAGCGCCAGGCCGATGGCGCACAGGTAGGCGGAGACCATATACACCTCGCCGTGGGCGAAGTTGATCATGCCGATGATCCCATACACCATGGTGTAGCCGATGGCGATTAAGCCGTACACCGCGCCTAGCGTCAGCCCATTGATCAGTTGTTGCAGAAAAAACGCCGTCATAGCCCCTCCAGCCGCCAGGCCGACGGCCGCCGGGATCGGTACCCGGTCGACCGCCGTCGTGAGACGATTAGCCAATCAAAACAACGGATAGTTACTGGGTGGTAGCCGATCAGAGCTGGTGATATTTGCCCTTGTCGTCCCACTGATAGACCACATAGTCCGACACCTTGAGGTCGCCTTTGCCATCCCAGCCTTTTTTGCCCATCACCGTCTCGACGTCGTGGCTCTTCAGCCAGTCGCTGGCTTTGGCGTTATCGGTGCCGACGGCGTTCCAGGCGGCGGCGATAGCCTGAATAGAGGCATAGGCGTAGAGGGTATAGCCTTCCAGCTCAAAGCCGCCGGCGCGGAACTTCTCGATCACCGCTTTGCCTTCCGGGAGGGTGCGCGGGTCCTGACCAAAGGTCATCAGCACGCCGTTGGTGAACTGCGGCCCGCCGGCGGCCGTCACCAGCTCCTCGGTGACAATACAGTCGCCGGAGAAGAATTTCGCCTGCACTCCCTGCTCGCGCATCTGGCGCACCAGCGGGCCCGCCTCAGGGTGGCAGCCGCCAAAATAGACCACGTCCGGCTTGAGGGCGCCGATCTTGGTCACCAGGGCGTTAAAGTCTTTTTCACCGCGGGAGAGGCCTTCGTACAACACTTCTTTGGTGCCCCGCTTCGCCAGCGCCGCGCGGGTGGCATCGGCCAGCCCCTGGCCATAGGTGTCTTTATCGTGGATGACGGCAATTTTCTTCGCCTTCAGCACGTCCAGCATATAGTTGGCGGCAATCGCCCCCTGCTGATCGTCGCGGCCGCACATGCGGAAGAGATCCTTCATGCCGCGCTCGGTGATCTGCGGATTGGTGGAGCCGGGGGTAATGGTCAGAATCCCGGCTTCGTCATACACCTCGGAGGCCGGCATCGTTGAGGAAGAGCAAAAGTGCCCCACCACGGCGGAGACTTTCGCTTCGTCCACCAGCCGGTTGGCCACCGCTACCGCCTGTTTCGGTTCGCACGCGTCATCCCCCTGCACCAGCACAATCTTTTCGCCTTTGATGCCGCCGGCGGCATTGATATCAGCCACCGCCTGCGAGGCCCCCTTCCAGTACTGGGCGCCGTAGGTAGCGTTGGGGCCGGTGAAGGGCCCGGCGACGCCGATCTTCACGTCAGCCTGGGCGTAAAAGGCCATGCTCATACAACCTGCTATCACAACATGAAGCGTCATTGTTTTCAGTTTCAAAGACATTCGGATATTCCTCAGCGATTTAGAGCCTGGCGTCATGGAATGACGCAGAAAATATCACTTACCGTGTGGTACCGACGCAGGCGCAGCGCCAGGACGGCCAGGGTGGAAGAAGCAAAAATCCCGCCAGGTAGAGAGACCGCGCCGGAGAGCGGACGCCCCGGTCGGTGCGCACGCGACGACACCTCGTGCCGCATCCGGCAAGGGCGCATTCCCTTTCAGGTCAGGAGATCGGTTGCCATCACGTGGCGAGCCGGACAACGCGGTATCCGTACCGGCCCGTGAGCTAAACATAGATGCAGTTAGCGGTCGCTGCGCGCCAGCGTGGTGCAAAAATGCGAATATGATCAACAGTGGTGATTATTTTGTTGCGGTAATGTGAAGATGATAACAGGAGAGCCCGTTAAGGGCTCCCCTGTGGCCCGGCGGCCGTTCAGAGCTGGCTGGTGAACGTTCGCGAGATCACATCCTGCTGCTGCTCGCGGGTTAGCGCGTTAAAGCGGACCGCATAGCCGGAGACGCGGATCGTCAGATTCGGATACTGCTCCGGATGTTCTATCGCATCGAGCAGCTTTTCCCGGTTCAGTACATTGACGTTGAGGTGCTGTCCCCCCTCCACCGTCTCCTCGTGATGGAAGTAGCCGTCCAGCAGCCCTACCAGGTTGTTTTCCTGCGCCGACGGCGCTTTGCCGAGGGCCGCCGGCACGATGGAGAAGGTGTACGAGATGCCATCTTTGGCGTAGGTAAACGGCAGTTTCGCCACCGAGGTCAGCGACGCCACCGCCCCTTTGCGGTCGCGGCCATGCATCGGATTGGCCCCCGGGGCGAACGGCGTCCCCGCCCGACGTCCGTCCGGCGTGTTGCCGGTTTTCTGCCCGTACACCACGTTGGAGGTAATGGTCAGGATCGACTGGGTCGGCACCGCCTGGCGCCAGGTGGGCAGCGCCTGAATTTTGCGCATAAAGCGCTCCACCAGGTCGCAGGCGATGGCATCGACGCGATCGTCGTTGTTGCCATATTGCGGATAATCCCCCTCAATGACAAAGTCCACCGCCAGCCCGTGATGGTCACGCACCGGCTTCACCCGGGCGTACTTTATCGCCGACAGCGAATCCGCCGCCACCGACAGGCCGGCGATGCCGCAGGCCATCGTGCGGTAGACGTCGCGGTCATGCAGGGCCATCAGCGCCGCTTCGTAACTGTACTTATCATGCATGCAGTGGATGATGTTCAGCGCGCTGATGTACTGCACCGCCAGCCAGTCCATAAAGTGGTCGAGGCTGGCCATCACGCTGTCGTAGTCCAGCACCTCATCGCGCAGCGGCGCGGTTTTCGGCCCCACCTGGATCTTCAGTTTCTCATCCACCCCGCCGTTAATCGCGTAGAGCAGCGTTTTGGCGAGATTGGCGCGGGCGCCGAAGAACTGCATCTGCTTGCCGATCACCATCGGGCTGACGCAGCAGGCGATGGCGTAGTCGTCACTGTGAAAATCGCTGCGCATCAGATCGTCGTTCTCATACTGCAGCGACGAGGTGGCGATAGAGACCCGGGCGGCGTATTTTTTAAACGCCACCGGCAGCGCCTGCGACCAGAGCACGGTCAGGTTCGGCTCCGGCGCCGGACCCATGGTGTGCAGGGTATGCAGGTAACGGAAGGTGGTTTTACTGACCAGGGTGCGGCCATCCAGCCCCATACCGCCCAGGACTTCCGTCGCCCAGATGGGATCCCCGGAGAACAGCGAGTCAAATTCCGGGGTACGCAGGAAACGCACCATGCGGATCTTCATGATGAAGTGGTCAATCAGCTCCTGGGCCTGCTCCTCATTGAGTAAACCGGCGCGCAGATCGCGTTCAATATAGATGTCAAGGAAGGTGGCCGTCCGTCCCAGCGACATGGCGCCGCCGTTCTGCGACTTCACCGCCGCCAGGTAGGCGAAGTAGAGCCACTGCACCGCCTCCCGGGCGTTACGCGCCGGGTGGGAGATATCGCAGCCGTAACGGGCCGCCATCTCCTGCATCTGCTGCAGCGCGCGCCGCTGTTCGGCCAGCTCTTCGCGCAGGCGCAGGGTGGACTCCAGCGCCTCGCCGCGTTCAAGGGCCGGCTGCAGGTCGGCAAACTGCAGCTCACGTTCGCGGACCAGATAGCGAATGCCGTACAGCGCCACGCGGCGGTAATCGCCGATGATCCGTCCGCGACCGTAGCCGTCCGGTAGCCCGGTCAGCACCCCGGACTTACGGCAGCGCAGCATATCCGGGGAATAGACGTCAAATACGCCCTGATTGTGGGTCTTGCGCAGCGCCGTAAACTGATACTCAAAATCGGGGTCCATTTCGCGGCCATAGGCCTCGAAGGCGCTTTTGATCATATTGATGCCGCCAAAGGGATGCAGGGCGCGCTTCAGCGGCCGGTCCGTTTGCAGGCCGACGATCTTTTCCAGCGGCTGGTTGATATAGCCCGCCGCGTGGGCGGTGATGCTGGTGGCGACATTGGTGTCGAAATCCACCGGCGCATGGGTGGCGTTCTCGACGCGGATCCCGGCCATCACCTGCTCCCAGAGGGCGGTGGTGGCCGGCGTCGCGTCGGCGAGGAAGGACTCATCGCCCTCGTAAGGGGTGTAGTTATGCTGAATAAAGTCGCGAACGTTAATCTGCGTTTGCCACGCCGTACCGCGAAAGCCCTGCCAGGCGTCGGCGTATCGTGCGTCGTGGGTGTCGATATCTACTTTCATGAACATCGTCTCTCTACAGAATAAAAAAATCAGGCCAGCGCCGCCGCGGTGTGGATCCGGCCTAAGCGGATCGCATCGAGGGCAATCATGCGCTCTTCATTGGTGGGGATAACCGCGCAGCGCACCCGGCTGCCGTCGGCGGAGATCAGGCGCTCGCCGGCCGAATTAGGCTGCTGGTTGCGGGCAGCGTCCATCTCAAGGCCAAAGACCGCCAGCCGCTCGCTCACCAGCCGACGGATCAGCACCGAGTTTTCACCAATCCCGCCGGTGAAAATAATGCTGTCGAGACGCTGCAGCGCGGCGGCGTGGCCGGCGATATGGCGGGCGATGCGATGGACGAAGGTTTTGATCGCCAGGCGGGCGCGGGCATGGCCCTCATGCCAGGCCTGCTCCAGTACCCGCAGGTCGGAGGAAAGGCCGGAGATCCCCAGCAGGCCGGAGGCGGTGTTGGCCACCCGCTCCAGGTCGCTGAAGGTCTGCCGGGTTTCCGCGGCAATCCACGCCATGGCGCCGAAGTCGACATCGCCGCTGCGGGTGCCCATCATCAGCCCCTCCAGGGGCGTCATACCCATCGAGGTGTCCACGCTGCGGCCGTTGCGCACCGCGCAGATCGAGGCGCCATTGCCCAGGTGGGCGATCACCAGGCCGCTCTCCTGCTCCGGCAACCCGAGCAGCGCCAGGGCGCGCCGGGAGACATAGCGGTGGGATGTTCCGTGGAAGCCATAGCGGCGCACCCCGAGGTTCTGGTAATACTCCCACGGCAGGCCATAGAGAAAGGCTTCCGGGGCCAGGGTCTGGTGAAAGCTGGTATCAAAGACCGCCACCTGCATGACCCCCGGGAACAGCCGCTGCGCCGAGGCGATGCCGCTAAGGCTGGCGTAGTTATGCAGCGGGGCCAGGGACGATACCTGGCGAATATTGTCGATAACCTCCTCGCTGATAATGACCGACTCGGTGAAGAGGTCGCCGCCGTGGGCGACGCGGTGGCCAATCAGGGCCACGCTGTCGATAAGATCGCGTTGGGCTAATGCCCCGGCAATCGCCTGCAGGGCGCCTTCGTAGCCGCGCGGCGCCAGCGCCACCGGCTCGCCGCCGTTGAGCGAGAGAGACGCCTGGTCCGCGTTGATGCCCTCGGCTACGCCGTTGAGCAGGCAGTCGCAGCTGGCGGCGTCCAGTACGGAAAATTTGATCGACGACGAGCCGCAGTTGATCACCAGCACTACCGGAAATTCAGTCATGTTGTACTCCGCGTGGCCTGAGCCGGATTAGAACAGTTTGTAAACGATATTGAGGATGGTCAGCAGACCAATGGCGGTCACAAAGAGGTTATCGAGACGGCCACGGTATTTGGCCAGCGAAGGCGCTTTACGAATGGCGTACATCGGCAGCAGGCACAGCAGCGAGGCGATAATCGGCGCGCCCATGGCCTCAATCAGGTCGAGGATATTGGGGTTGGCATAGGCCACCACCCAGGTCGAGCCCATAATGAACACCATGCTCAGGGTATTGAGCTTGCCGCTGGAGACCCGGGTTTTATCCCCTTTATAGCCGAAGCGCAGGATCAAACCGTTCAGCCCTTCGAGGGTGCCGAGATAGTGGCCGAAGAACGATTTGAAGATGGCCACCAGGGCGATGATCGACGCGCCATACTCCAGCAGGGTGGCAAAGGTGGATTTGGCGCCCGACATCGAGGCAAAGTGGTTCGCCAGATAGGAGAGCACCGGGATATTCTGCGCCTTGGCGTCCGCCATGTTCTGCGGCGAGAGGGTAAACAGGCAGCTGAAGGCGAAGAACATCACCACCGCCACCATCAGCATACTGGCCCGGGAGATGATCTGCGAGCATTTGTGTTCGGTATACTCCCGGCCAAACTGCGCTTCATACTCTTCGCGTTTGGAGACCACAAACGAGGAGACGATCGGCGAGAAGTTAAAGGAGAACACCATAATGGAGATGCCCAGCCACACTGTCACCAGAATGCCGTCGTGACCGGTTAAGGCGATATCGCTGAGGTTCACCTGATCAATCACCGCGCTATTCCAGTAAGGGATCAGAGACAGGGAGATCACCACCAGGCTGGCGATAAACGGCCACACCAGATAGCTCATCACCTTGACCATCAGGTCTTTGCCAAACCAGATGACAAACGCCATCAGCAGCAGCAGGAGCAGCGCCACCACTCCGCGGTTGAGGGCCGGCATCTGCAGCTGGTTCTCCCAGAAGGTCATGAAGGTATTGGTGATCGTCACGCCATAAATCCACAGCAGCGGGCAGATGGCGAAGAAGTACAGAAAGGTGATCACCACCCCGCCGGTTTTGCCAAAATGCTCTTCCACCGTTTCGGTGATATTGCCGGAGGGGTTAGCCCCCGACAGGCACAGCCGCGCCAGCGCCCGGTGGCAATAGAAGGCGATGGGATAGGCCAGCACCAGCATCACCAGGATCGGGATCAGCCCGCCGAAGCCGGCGCGGATGGGGAAAAACAGCACCCCGGCGCCGATGGCGGTGCCAAACAGGCCCAGGGTCCAGGTGGTGTCGGATTTACGCCAGGACGAAAGGCTTGTCTGGCTGGATGCAATGCTCTCAGTCGTACTCATATCCTGTCCTCACTTATGTATTGAATTAAGCGTCAACAAAACCGGTAATTTGCGATACCCGCGAGAGATCGATATTGCCGCCGGAAATCAGGCTGACCGTTTTGCGGTTCTGGATATAGCTGTCTAATTTGCCGCTTAATAACGCGGCGCAGGCCAACGCTCCGGCCCCTTCGGTGATCACTTTATTGCGCTGAATTAAGGCGACCATGCTCTGGCGAATGTCGTCCTCGCTGACGAGGACGATGTCATCCACCAGCTGGCGGGCGATTTCATAGGTCAGTTTTCCCGGGCGGGCGACATCGCAGCCATCGGCTAAGGTGCCGGCGTGGCGATGGCTGGTGATCTCTCCGGCGTACCAGGAGGCGGCCATGCCGTGAACATTCTCCGACTGCACGCCGATAATGCGGATCGTCGGGTTAATGGATTTAATCGCAATCGCGATGCCGGCAATTAAGCCCCCGCCGCCAATCGGCACAATGACATTATCCACGTCATACAGATCTTCTAATATTTCGAGACCGATGGTGCCCTGCCCGGCAATAACCTGGGGATCGTCATAGGGGGGAATAAAGATACGGCCTTCAAGTTCAACAATATCGCTGGCTTTGGCGAGGGTATCGTTAAAATTATCGCCATGCAGCACCACCTCCGCCGAATAATCGCAGGTGGCGGCGACTTTCGATTTCGGCGCCCCTTTCGGCATCACCACTTTCCCGTCAATGCCGAGCATGGCGCAGGAGAGCGAGACGCCCTGGGCGTGGTTGCCCGCTGAGCAGGCCACCACCCCTTTGCGTTTTTCCGCTGCGGTTAAGCCGCAGAGCTTATTAAAGGCGCCGCGAATTTTAAATGAGCCCGTGCGCTGCATATTTTCGAATTTAAGAAATATTTCACCCTTGCAGCGTTCGCTAAAATAATTCGACCGCGGCATACCCGTTTTATATATTTTTCCTGTCAGGCGTTGCTTCGCTTCGAGAATATCGTCAATGGATACCGGAAGATCGTAGGTAATATGCATTATGGCCTCTGTATCTTAATATAAAGTCAATGACCGGGCGTCATCCTGCTGACAACAGCGAGGATGGTTGTTGGATTATTTAATCAATATCAGTCAGCCAATTTCTATTGGCTGCCAGTGGCGGTTGCCCTGCCCCGATGAATACTGTTTCGCCATCTCCACCAGCGACGCCGCCGCGGTTTTCAGCCGATAATTTTTCGACCACACCGCCGCATAGCGCGCCACCGGCAAGGCCTCTTTAATGGGGATGGTGACAAACTGGCTCGAGCCGAACGGCGTGGTCATGTCGCAGGGAATGACCGTCAAAAAATCGGCATTGAGCACCAGGTTATAGATCGTCACCACCGAATCGGTATTGACGATATTTTCACGGCGGATGCCGCTGCGCTGCAGGGTGGTCAGCAGTTCGCTGTAGTAGCCCATATTGGTCTCCGGCAGCACCCACTGCTCGTGCTGGAGCGAGGCCAGGCGGACGGTGCCGTTGCCGATCCGCGCCCGGTTCGCCACCAGCACAAACTCAGACTCAAACAGCGGCTCGACGTGCAGGTCCTGCAGCTTCATCTCATCGCTCAGCGTCCCGATGGCGAAGTCGAGGCGCCCGTCGCGGATCGCCGGCAAGAAGGCAGAGAGCTGCGCCTCATACATCGATACCCGCGCCTTGGGGAAGGTCATTTTGAACTGATGCACCATCTCCGACATAAAGGTAAACCCCACCAGCGAAGGAAAACCAAAGGAGACATCCACCACCGTGCTGTTGGTCAACGCATTCATTTCATTGACCATATTTTTCATTTCACGGGTGATCGCCTCTGACCAGTTCAGAAATACCTGCCCGGCCTCGGTGAGCGAGACGCCGGTATTTCGCCGGACGATTAATTCGCTGCCAAAATAGCTTTCCATGTCGCCAATGATTTTACTGACCGCCGGCTGTGTGAGTCCTAACGCTTTTGCTCCGGCCCCGATAGACCCGCTACGGATCACTTCCTGGAAAACCACCAGATGCTGAGTTTTAGGCAGAGAAAAAGTATTCATCACGTCTCGCTTTCATTCCTTTGTTGACGGCGGAAAGTGTAACAAATCGCGATTAGCGGGTTATGTGAGAGCTCTCACAAAGGCTCCGCCGTGGCCGATTAGCAGGATTCGCCACCCAGAATAATCCATTTAAAATCAAAGCATTAATATCATAGCGAACGTCGTTTGCGCGTTTATTGCCGTAACCGAATGCGGGGATAAAAATAATTGATGGCGATAACATCGACGGTAAAATGGCGATAAAAAATACGCCTTTTGTACGCTATTCGACCCGCGCCGTCAGGGCGATAAAAAAGGCGAAAATTAAATTAATGCTGTAAAGAATAAAAAGCGGACGTAATCAACGCCATTAATTAACGGCAAGTCGGTTTGGCATCACATTTTATCGGCGGCGGGCGGGAAAAAGGCGCAGGCATTATTTACATCAAAGAAACATTAAATTCACAATCTTGTTTTTCTTATGCGGCGGAGGGGGCGACTTTTTCCGCCATATCGCAGGCGGTCATACTTTGATTAAAATCAACCCTGGCAATTTATCTTTTGCAGCGCCTGGCAGGCAGTCATTTGTGTTGCCGATCACAAATCCATAAAACAACCTCCCGGCCTCTCTTCCACCGCAACTGATTAACCAGCTTTTCACTATGCAAATGCAAATAACGTATTTGCCCTCCCCGCAGGCGCTCTGTAGTTTGAGCCAGGATCCCGGCGCCACTTTTTCCGGGTCAGG